>JBKDAM010000051.1:0-44842 GCA_046316495.1 Chitinophagales bacterium | reverse complement strand
GATGAAGCGCGTGAAGGCTGTTATGATCTAGAGTCGTTCGTATGCGAGAAAAAAACCTTTTTTTGTTGTTTCGACAATAAGTCCATACAAAAAAGCAATTCCAATCATAGAAAGCAACAAAGGTAAGGGTAAAGGTTGGAGTCCAACAAGACTGCCCAACCAACAATAGGGTAGTGCAAGCGCTAGGCACAAGGTAAGCAAGCCTGCCAGCATTAATGCCCTAGAAGGTTTACTTTGAAATACGCTACCACGGGTACGGAGAAGGAAAAGCACCCCGATCTCGGTGAGTACGGACTCTAGGAACCAACTAGTTTGAAACTGGCCTGCTCCAGTTTTAAAGACCCAAAGAAGTAGGCCGAAGGTGAAAAAATCGAAGAGGGAGCTTTGAATCCCGAATATAATCATGAACCGTTTTATCAACTGGATATCCCATTTCTGGGGCTTTTGTAGTTGCGATTGGTCTACCCGATCCGTTGATATGGTGAGAGCGGGTAGGTCGGATAAAAAATTGAGGGCAAGAATTTGTTTCGGAAGTAAGGGTAACCAAGGCAGAAAGGTAGAGATTCCAGCAAGGCTAAACATGTTTCCAAAATTCGCGCTGGTGGTGATAAATAGGTATTTCAGGGTGTTGGAATGAATTCTTCGACCGTCTAGGATTCCGGAGCAAAGTACTTGAAGGTCTTTTTCCAATAGAACAATATCAGCTGATTCTTTTGCGATATCCACGGCGGATTCAACCGATATTCCAACATCAGCAGCCTTTAGAGCGCTGGCGTCGTTTATCCCATCTCCAAGGTACCCAACGACTGTTTCGTTTTTCTTGAGTGCTTTGATAATTCGCTCTTTTTGAAATGGTTCTATTTCGACGAAGAGGTCTATTTCGTTGACTTTCGCTTGGAGCGCGGCATCCTCTAGTTGATTTACTTCGGCACCTGTCAGGAAAGCAGAGGAAACGGTACCGACTTGTTCTGCTAAGTGTCGTGCGGCTAGCCGATGATCGCCTGTTATTATTTTTAGCTGGACCCCCAGCTCCCTTAGTTTCTGAATATTAGAGGCAACCGCAGGTTTGGGTGGATCTTCAAACAAGAGGAAACCCTCAAAATTCATATCTCGCTCCTCCCTCTGTTGGATACTCCTGCTGTTTTCCAGCCACTTAGTTGCAACAGCAAGCACTCGATAGCCTTGGGAGCAATATTGGGCATATCGCTCTTTTAGTGAATCCAGATTCTGCTGAATTGGCTGTAGTTCGACGGTAGAACAAACCGATAAGAGGGCATCAAAAGAGCCTTTGGTTACCATACGAACTCGTTTTTCGGGATCTTCTATCAGCACACTGAGTCGCTTTCGGCTAAAGTCATAAGGCACTTCATCTAGTTTCTGTACCCCTATAGCTAACTCTTTCGTCTCTTTTCGAAGTGTTTCATCGATTGGGTTAGTAAAACCACTTTCAAAATAGGCATTCCAGCAAGCGAGTTGTTTTACCTTCTGTGAGGGAGCTCCTTTATAGTCAACGGTAGACGCTAGGATGACATCTCCGGTTGTCAAGGTGCCAGTTTTGTCTGAACAAAGGATAGAGATGGCGCCTAAGTCTTGGATGGCTGCTAGTTTTTTGACCAATACCTTCTTTTTTGCCATTCGAAGGGCCCCAATGGACAAATTAGTGATCAAAATGGCAGGAAGCAGCTCTGGAGTAAGCCCAACAGCCAGTGCAATGGCAAATAAGACACTGGAAAGCATGGGCTTCCCGCTTACCAAGCTAAATATCAGAATGGCGGTTGATAGGACAAAGGTCATTTTCATTAATAAATAACCAAAGGTCCTGACTCCCTTTTGAAAGGCTGATTCTGGATCTTCTTGCCTTAGGCGGGTACTGAGTTGACCTAGAATGGATTGGTCGTGCGGAAGAATTACCACTGCTTTCCCACGGCCACTTAGGACGCTGGTTCCAGCGTACAATACATTTTTTCGTTCAGCTAGTGCGGTAGAAAGGGGTAGGGCTCCGACTGATTTTTCACTGGCAAAGGACTCGCCGGTGAGGGCTGACTCGTTGACATGCAAGTCTTTTTCCTCCAGTAAATAACTGTCGGCTGGTAAAATATCACCCGCCTTTAGTTCGAGGAGGTCACCAGGAACCAACTGGTCAAAGGGGAGTAGATGAACCACAGAGGATCGGATGACTCGAGCCTTTAGATGGAGGGATGATTGTAGTTTTTTTACTGCTCTACTAGCTCTAAACTCCTGTGCGAAGCCCACGAAGCTGGTCAGTAATAAGATGGTGAGGAGAATGGTTGCATCCTTGTATTCTCCAAAATAGAACGATAGGGAAACAGCAAATACCAATAAAAGGACCAAGGGAGAGTTAAATTGCCTCCAAAAAAGAAGCATATAGGTCCATATTTCTAGGTGGGCAGTGTGCCTTTTTTTGAGTTGAAGAGCCCTTTTACGGGCAATCGCTTGTGTTAAGCCCTCTGTTGCCGAAGTGCCTGTGAACCGGATGATCTCTTCCGGTTGGTATTGCCAGAAGGAGGAGGCATCCCAACTTTTATTCATTCAAGCAAAGTTAAGGAAAGCTGGTGGCTTTTTAAGCGCTGATTTCGGAGAAAAGAAGTCTCGAACTGCACTTATGAAAAAGCAGAGATGCCTCGACCGGTCCCAGTTAATAAATCAACGTCTGAATGCTATTGGCCGGAATGTTCAGTTCAGCGGCATTTCCGTTTACCCACAAGAAATAAGGAGTTGGGGTGTTGCTTTGATTCATTACAATTACGGTTGTAGTTCCGTCCGGGTTAAGGAAGGCAGTGGTCAATAACTGGCTTCTACTGGCGGAACTGATAATCCTTTTAGCTCCAGGTTGGATGTATTTTGAAAAATGGCCGATGTAGTAGTAAGCGTTGGTATAGATCAATTCTTTCGTTTGAGTGTCGTAATGGACAGGCGCGAAACAAAAGTTTTGGACATGGTTGGGGCCCCCTGTTTCATCCAGTAGGATATTCCAATCGATGAAGCCAACCATTCCGTTGTTGAAATCATGGATCATGGAGCGGGCATATTCTTCTCCCAAGGCCCAGGCTTGGTAACGGGAAGCATCAAAACTCTCAGCACAGCCTTCTGTAAAGAGTATTTTCTTATCGGGAAAAGCTTCTTGTACCCGACGGAGGTTGTCAAACATAGGACTGCCACCACTCCAGTCTTCATACCAGTGAAAACCGATTCCCCAAATGTACTGGCTGGCTACCGGATCCTTGAAGTAGGTCTGCGCGCGCTGGTAGATTAGATCGCGGTTGTGGTCCCAAACTACGATTTTGGTGTTTTTCAAACCAGCTTTATGAAGGGTGGGGCCAAGATGGTTTTTCAAAAAATCCCGCTCTTCTTCTGCAGTGTAAAGGCAGCTTTCCCAGCGTTGAGTGGCCATAGGTTCATTTTGGATGGAGATCGCCCAAATAGGAATTCCCGCTTGCTCGTAGGCCTGGATGAACTTGGTATAATACCGGGCCCAGCTGGGGTAAAATTCAGGGAGGAGATGCCCTCCTTGGAGCATATTTTGATTGGTTTTCATCCAGGCGGGTGGGCTCCAGGGACTGGCGAGGAGTTGAAGTTTTCCTCCTGCGGCGTTTTGGGCTGCTTTGATGAAGGGGATTTTATACCTCAGGTCGGGAGCGATATTGAAGGAATTTAGTTGGGCATCGTTGTCTTGAACGTAGGTATAACTGGCGCTTGAAAAATCACAACTATTGATATTGGTCCGCCCAAGTGTGTATCCGATCCCTTGCTTAGGATCATAATGCGCTTGTAAAAAAGCTTCCTGCTGTTTTATGGGCATTTTGGCAAATGTTTCAGCGGATGCATCGGTAAGGGCTGCTCCGATACCTTCAAAGGTTTGGAAGGTCTTAGCTGGATCCACGAAGACGCAGATTTGGTTTTCGGTGGGTTGCGGTAGGGCTACAAACGAGGTGGTTTGGCTGGGGCTGAGCCGCAATTCGGTATCCTTGGCAGTGGTGATGACCTGGACGTTTTTGGGTGCAGACGAGCTCGAGGCGGACTTTTGGGCGGTCGAGCAGGCAGAGAGGGCGGAGAGCCCGATAAGAATGGCGTGCTTATTCATTCTGTTATTTTTTTTAAAAAAAAGAGCCCTACTTAGGAAAATTTCTTTCTAAGGCAGGACTCAAGAGCATTAGGTGTTTGTCAAAAAAAATCAGCAGTGGGTATTGGCTAAAAAACAAATGCCCCTACAGACCCGGGAGAGAGAGCGGTTCCAATGGTTTTATCCGGAAGTTGTACAGAAAACTTTTCTGTTTTGCTGCTTTCGTTAAGAACCACCAAGACGATTTTTCCCTCAGGTGTCTCGAAAGCGACATTGGGTAGTTGAGTAATCAGGTTACTTGCGATGCGGGTAGATCCTGGTGGAATGAATTTGGAGAATTGTGCAATGATGTAATAGCTGACATTGCGTTCCACTTCGTTTCCTTGAATCGTCAGGGCTCCTTTGCATTGAGAGCAACCACCCGGCGTATGAGGTTTGAACTGGGGATCATTGGCCAGGTTCCACTCAAGGGCAACGGTGCTCCAATTTCGCATGGAGCCGATCATGACATTTTTGACGTGCCACTGAAGATCTTGTCCAAAATCACCGGTACTGGACGTCCATTGTTCGGTGAAATACACCTTTTTATCAGGATGCGCTTGATGCACTTGGGAAAGGGCACTTATGTCGCCGGCGTACAAGTGAAATGCACTGCCTTCCACGAAGGATTTCGCTTGTGGGTCCGCAAGAATCTGTAGTGGGAATTCTGGTTGATCACAGTTATGGTCCCAAATAACAATTTTTACGGGGAGTCCAGCTGCTTGAAAGGCTGGTCCAAGGTGGTTTTTGATAAAATCAGCCTGCTGCGTTGCCGTCATGACCATACTTGGATTGTTTCCACCATGGTTCGGCTCGTTTTGTGGTGTAACTGCTTGGACGGGAATACCAGCTGCTTGCATGGCCTGAAGGTATTTCACAAAATACTGAGCATATACGGGGTAATACTGTGGCAGTAGGTACCCTCCTACAGACTGTTGATTGGATTTCATCCAAACTGGAGCAGTCCAAGGAGAGGCCATTATGGGGATCGAAGGATTAATCGCCCGTATTTCTTTCAGCAAGGGAATTAACGCCAAGGTATCCTTGGAAAGACTGAATTGCTGGAGGGATTCATCGGTTTGGCCATTGGGTAAGTCGTTGTAGGTAAAAACGGACTCACTTAAATCAGAGGCTCCCAGGCTAATACGCAGGTAGCTCACCCGAATGGATGGGTCGCCAGTACCAAATAATTCCTCAAGCATTTTCCGCCTCGGTTCGGGGTCCATTTGGTACAGTAGCTGAGCGCTCCCCCCCGTGAGGGTGTAGCCAAAGCCTGTCACGGATTGGAACCGCGTTGCAGGGTCAACTGTAATAATGGGTAGTCCACTAAGGTCGCTGACAGTTTCGGCGTTGGTTTTCCAGAGTAAGGCTGTTTTGCCAGGGTTCGTAATCCAGACTTGGGTTCCGATGGGTCCGGACGGTTCCACTGGATGTTGCAAGTCGGAGCAACTGAGGGCCGAACTAGTCAGGGCGAGCGCGAGGAATCCGATTTTTGGAAGAAAATCAGTGAGCATTTTAGTATCCTGGATTTTGGGTGAGCTTGGTATTCTTATCCAATTCTGCTTGTGGAATTGGCCAAACCAGTCGATTTTCACTCAGGTTGTAGCCGAGTGATGTGTTGTTGGCACCCGTAGCAGCATTCATTACCTCCATTGCCCGTCCGGTACGCTTCAAATCATACCAACGATGGCCTTCGAAGGCGAGCTCAAGCCTTCGCTCCTTTGCAATCGCAAGGCGCATGGAAGACTGGTTGTTTGCTGTGGAATTGGGCAAGTTTACTCTGTTTCGGACTTGATTTAACAGAGTAGCCGCTCCAGCTAGGTCACCTAGTTCATTAAGTGCCTCCGCTTTCAGGAGCAGGATATCGGCCAAGCGAAGGAAAATATAGTTCTGTGAGCTTCCCTCTGTGAAAATGCGGTATTTATTGATGAAAGGGAATTGCGTTTGAGGCCAGTGCTGGTCCGACCATTTTCCCGAAACATCCAGAAAGACCACAGAGGCATTTTTGCGGATTTGGTCGTTTTCAGCTTCAAAAGCCCTCAGCAAGTCATTGGAAGGGGTGTTGAATTTTTTCCAATCCAGTCCTCTGAATATTTTGGTTCCCCAGTTGCCATCTGATATGCCTCCGTTGTAGTTGATTTCAAAGATCGCTTCTGAAGAGTTCTCGTTGTTGTTATTCCACAAGTCGTCGTAATTGGGCAATAAGCTATAGCCCCCTGTCAGTACGGCGTCGCAGTAGGAGTTTACTTTTTCCCAGTTGTGGGGCTCCTGAGTAGCATATACCTTTGCTAATAGGGCTTGAACGGCGCCTTTGGTGACATATCCCTTATGGGGGGCGGTAGTTCGAACAGAACCTTCTGCGAGTTCGAGGTCAGCAATTATTTGCTGGTAAACAGCCTCCTTCGGGCTTCGAGCCGGGAAGAGGATCGGGTAAATTTCTTCCAGAAGGTCAATGCTAATGGTTTTGACATCGGTCAATTGGAGGGGGACATCGCCCCAGAGTTGTACTAGTTGAAAGTACATGAAGGCCCGGATAAAAGCCGCCTCCCCAAGAATTTCCTTTTTTCTTAACTCAATAAGGCCAGGATCCTGAACAGCATTTACATTGTTAATCACACTATTAGCTTTACCGATGGTGGCGAAGAGATACGCCCAATCCCGGCTTACATTGGTATTGGTTGCATCTATTCTATAGTCATCGATCTGGAAATTGGCGGGATTATCCCCACCTGCATACGCGTCATCTGATTGGGCATCCCCGTTAACGAAGTAGTCCAGTTGGAAATATTCATTTTTGAAATCGGCATAAACCCCCGCCAAGGCAGCTTCTACTTCGGCTGCAGAGTGATAGACCAAAGAATCCGCATTGGTGTTGGAGACCGCAATACTTTGAGATTCGGGTGCCAGGTCGAGGAATTTTTGGCAAGATTGGTTGCTTAAGGCAAGGGCCAGTCCTGCAATAAAGATATAACTGCGTTTCATGTTTGTAGTAGTTAAAATTCAACGTTGATGCCCACGGTGGCAGTTCTTGCCTGTGGGTAGGTTCCGTAGTCAATTCCCAGTTCGGTTGCACTGGTACCAAAAGCATTCACCTCAGGGTCGAACCCACTATATTTGGTAAAGGTAAGCAGGTTTTGCGCGGTGCAATACACGGTCAATCGCTGCACACCCAAGCGGTTTGCGCCTGCACGAATGGCTTGGTAAGACAGCGTAATTGCTTTTAGGCGCAAATAGGAGCCGTCTTCTACAAAACGACTAGAGTTGCGTACATTGTCAACGTTTCCTCCTCCAACTGCTCTAGGGATGTCCGTATAGCGGTTCTCGGGTGTCCAACGGCGTAATACAGCAGTGCTTTGGTTTTTGCTATCAAACATTCCTTCCAGGTCAATACGGGTGGCGTTATAAACATCATTGCCGTAGCTTCCTTGAAAGAAAACTGACAGATCAAAGCGTTTCCAGCTTAGGTTGTTGGTAAAACCATAGGTGAATTTGGGTTGTGCATTTCCTATGACGGTTCGATCGCCGGTATCAAAAATACCATTGTTATTCAGGTCTTTATACTTCAAATCACCTGTTTCCGGATCCACGCCTTCTGATACATAACCAAAAAAGCTTCCTAGTGGAAGACCTTCTTTAAGGATCACCACGTCCTGGTTGTTGGAGTAAATTCGTCCGAAATAATACACATCAGTGTACTCAAGCGAGGTGATTTTGTTTCGGTTAAAGGAGATATTCAGGTCGGTGGACCATTTAACCGCTTTGTCTATGTTGAGCGTCGATAAAGAGATATCCAATCCTTTATTTTCGATACTTCCAGCATTGGTTTGGATACTTGTGATGGGCAGTGAACTGGAAAGTTGGACGTTGAGGATAACATCCTCCGTTTTTTTCAGATAGGCATCTACGGTCAATGAAACCCTTGATTGGAACGCAGTCAGGTCAAATCCAATATTCGTTTGGGCAGTAGTTTCCCAACGAAGGTCGGGATTTCCATAGGTTACTTGGACGGCTGCTGGCCCGGAAAGTGGATTGGTTAGTTGGCGTCGGTAGTAGGAGATTAGCCCGTATCGAGCGTAGTTTGGAATCCCCTCCTGGTTGCCATTTTTTCCCCAACCTGCTCTAATTTTCAGGTCATTGATTTGCTCAAGCTGTTCCATGAAGGGTTCGGAGGAAATACGCCATCCTGCTGAGAAGGAGGGCATGGTTCCCCAATGTTGAGCTAGTTTGGAAGATCCATCCCGCCGAAGGCTGGCGGTCAGTAAGTATTTACCCTTAAAATCGTAGGTGGCGCGACTAAAGAAGGAGGCGATGGACCATGCTTCCCGTCTGGTATCCCCAAATACATTGTTTGCTGCATTGAGGGTGGTGACCGTTGGGTCGGAAGGGAAGTCGTTTCCTTGAATATAAGATTCGTTGTACTCCAAGTGCTGGAGGCTGCTACCGGCCATTATGCTCAGGTTGCTGTTTTTAAAAGCCCGAAGGTAATTGGCGGTGTTTTCCCAGAGCCAGGAATTGGTATTGGATTTCAGCGAACGCCCAAGGCCGTTTTGATCTCTTCCATAATTGGTTTTGAACGGATCCAGGTAATAATCCCATTGGGCGCTGTTCGCATCAATTCCGAGGTTGGACTTTAGGGAAAGCCCCCGTATTACTTTCGCCTCTGCGGTAAAATTACCGAACAGGCGTCGATCTAATCGTTCTTGGTCGGGTCCTTCCATGTAGGCTACGGGGTTCTCCCAAGAGGGCTGGAAGGGATTAGGGTCGTAGATACTTGGGTTAGCACGGTTATAGATGGTTAGGAAGGGTGGCGTGTTGAGGGCACTCATGATTACCCCACCTCGGCCAGAACTAGCATTGTCGGGCGTGTCTTTTGTTTTGGCGCTGAGTGCGTTCAGGCTGGTGCTAACTTTTAACCAGGGTTTTAACTGATTGTCCAAGTTAACGCGCATGGAGTAGCGATCAAAGCTGGCTGGGCGGACAATCCCTTTATTGAGAAGGTAGTTAGCGGACACCATATACCTCGATTGGTCGTCTCCACCTGAAAAGGCGAGTTGGTAGCTTTGGTTTTTCCCTACGCCAAATACCTCATCCGTCCAGTCGGTATAGCTGGTGGCAGAAGGGTCTAGTCCGCCCGGGATAATTTCCTGAATCAGGTCGCGGTATTTTTTGGTCGTAAGGACCTCAATGTTTTTTCGGAGGGTGGAGATACCATAGTAGGAGTTGAATCGGACGGAAGGTGCATTGGCTGTTCCGCGTTTGGTGGTGATTAAAACGACCCCATTGGAAGCGCGTGCGCCATAAATGGCTGCTGAAGCGGCATCTTTGAGTACGGTCATGGTCGCAATATCGGTTGGATTCAGTCCACGGATATCGGTGGTCGGCACTCCATCTACTACATAAAGTGGTTCATTCCCTGCTAGTACGGAGGTTGCCCCGCGCACACGTACGGCGATATCGCCACCTGGTTTGCCGGAGGGTTGGACAACTTGAACCCCTGCTGCTTTTCCTTGCAAGGCCTCTGCGGCGGAGACCATTGGGCGGTCTTTTATCGCCTGTTCATCGACCACCACAACGGAGGTCGTTAGGTCTTTTTTCTTTTGTGTTCCGTAGCCTATTACGACGACAGTATTGAGTTCTTGTGCACTTTCTAACAGGGTGATGTTCAGAATACCTGGACCATTAAGGGTTACTTCTTGTTCCTCATAGCCCACGTAACGGAAACGAAGCAGGCCTGTTGAAGCTGGAAGTTGATAGAACCCCTCTAAGTCGGTGGTAGTTCCTGTGTTGCTGGGGGAGTGTTGAATGGTAACTCCCACCAAGGGGTTACCTTGGGTATCGATCACCTTGCCGGCTACTTGAGCCAATAAGAAGGTAGGGGCTGTAAGCAAGGAGGAAAAAACGAGCAGGCGTATAAAAATGGGCATCATAAAAAGGATGGATAGCTCTTAAATCAACGGCTTTAAGGATAGGGTTGAAAAGGTGTTTCGAATAAAAAGGGTACAAAAAGGGAGCGCCCATTGGACTGAGCGCTCCCACAGTCAATCATCTACTGTTATCACTAAAACTATCTAGTTAACACCACCGTCCAGGCAGCTGAACCGTTTTTATCCGCAGAAATATCCACAGAAAGGGTAAGGGTTTCAACTCCTCCGGCCTTCAGGTAACTCATTACTTCATAGCGGTTAGTGGTAGCACCGCCATTTGGCGGGTTTGCGCTATTGGAGTTCTCGCCTCCATAGTAACCTTTATAAAAACCTACAAACGCGGCACCAAAGGAACCATTTGTCAAGGTAATAATGGGGCGGTTGGTTCCATCCGCTGGTGTAAAGGTGAAGGAGTGAACGGCTGAGCCAAATGCTGCACCGTTGCCGCTGGCTGCTACTTGAGCATCTGACCAGCATCCGTTTGGACTGCCCATATACCCGTCATTCCGGGCGTCTCCATTGGTTTTGTATTCGTACACACCTCCCGAACTAAAAATAAACTCATCATTGGTCATGCAAGACCAATCTTCCGCTCCTGCAGAGGAACCATCCAGGAAGTTGGCAGGTACTCCCCACCAGGCATTGCTACCCAAGGCGGGTCCCACGAAGATGGAGTTAGCTGCATTACGCACTTTCCAAGCACCTCCAATCAGGTCTGCCTCCGTAATAGATCCAGAGGTAACGGTAAATTCCTGGGAGTAAGTGCTGGAACCAGCATCGTTCGTAGCCGTTAATACCACTGTGTAGGCTCCTGCTGCTGCGTAGGTGTGGGAAGGATTGGCTTGCGTTGAAGAGCTGCCATCTCCAAAGTCCCAGTTGTAGCTAAGTGCGTTGGTAGAGGTATTGGTGAAATCGATGCGCAAGCCATCTACGGCTCCTGTATATCCAGCAACTGGCTTTGGAGCGGGTATGCCTGGCTCATCCGCAGGATTGTCATAGTGCACCAAAACCATTTTCCAGTATGCGTCATCTGCACCGGAGGTATTTCCACCAAATTTCCAGCTCACTTCCAAGATCAGGGTATCCACCACGCCGTCGGTCAACTTCAAAATGTCGTACACAACAGAGGTTTGAGGGACTTTCACCTCCGAGTCAGTTCCAATTTTGGGTAGACCAATGAAGGCGCCCAAGCCTTTTACCTCCAACTTAGGTGTTGGAGTGCTGGTCATCACAAAGCTATGTGTACCATCTCCAAAAGCGGAAAGATCTTCTCCGTTTTCCCCCTTCAAATTAGTGGCATTGGTTTCCTGGCAAAGATTCGCCGGACTAAATACGCCCCCTTCTGCCCAAAAATCGCCATTAGAGTTGTAAATGTACTGTCCAGAGCGAGTGAACGTATACTCATCGTTCATGATACAAGGACGTTTAGCGATTTCATCGTTGTCACGACCCATTGCCCACCAAACTTGGTCACGGCTGATCGGGCCGACTTCCAGGGGCCATACTCCAGGAGATACCGTACGGATTAGCTTCCACGTTTTTGAATCTACACCCGCGAGTTTAGTCAACTCAGCATCTGGATCTGAGATCGTAATTTCTTGGCTAGAAACATTGGTAGAATTGTCAGATCCCGTAGCAGTAAGTGTCACGGTGTAGGTTCCAATTGTTTGGTAAACATGCACTGGGTTTTCTTCAGTAGAAGTGGCAGAGCCGTCCCCAAAGTCCCAGCTTACTGACGTGTAGCCAGAAGAGGTGTTGGTGAAAGTTACCTTGCGGAAATCAGCTTGGTCAACAGCATAGGAGAAGCCCGATAGAACTTCCACCTCATTCTTGTCTTTACAAGACCATACCAGCGCGGAGGCAAAAAGAGCAACCAGCACCAGCTGTACGTGTTTAAAATTTTTCATAGTGAACGCATTTGCCCCTACAAGAGAGGGAAATAAAATAATTAGAGAGTTTTAGTGAAATAACTTGGGCAAAAGTGCGGCTTAAATGGCTTCTTTCGGAATATTGTTATACAGCTAAACTACGCGCTGTCTCCTTTTTTACTACTGCATTTCTACTGCATTTGCTTGGAAGCACTACGCAAGCCCAGAAAATTGTACATTTACGGATCAACATAAGGTAGTATGTCAGGTAAATCAAGCTTAGTTTTTGTGTTGGCATTAACTTGGGCCATCCCAACTGCCCTAATATCCCAAGGGATGAACTTGGGTCTCCCCCCTGTCTATAATTTTTCAAAAGAACAATACCACGCGGGTGCTCAGTTTTGGGATCTTAGGCTGGATGCTAAAGGGATCGCCTGGATGGGAAACAGCAGCGGCTTGTTGCGATTCGACGGAATCCACTGGAAATTGCATCCGCTGGAAAACCAGACCATTGTTCGGTCGGTTGGAATTGGGGGGCGTCAGGACATTTATGTTGGTGGACAAGGTATTTTTGGGTACTTCTCTCCCGCTCCCAATGGGCAACTTCAATTTACGAACCTTTCTGATCAACTACCAGCATCGGAGCGTCAATTTGCCGATGTATGGGACATCGAAGTCACTCCTCAAGGGGTATTTTTCCGAACAGACAACCAAGTATTTCGATATTGGGAAGAAAAAGTTACTCCGATGTTCCCAGCTGGAACTGGGCTTTTTTTTATGGGGTTCTGGGGGGAAGAGCTTTTGGTACAGTTAAGTGATTTTTCATTGTGGAGATTGGTGGAGGGCCAATTTCAGCCCATGCAGCAGCCTGGCTCTTTCTCTTCCGGGCGTATTTCTGGAATTCTACCCTGGACCCATGACACCTTATTGGTAACCACTATTCGAGATGGTATTTTTTCTTATTCCAAAGGTAGTTTCCATCCTTGGTCAACTTCTGATGATGCGTTTTTAAAGCGCCACACCATTTTTTGCGCGAGCCTTTTGCCCAATGGACAACTGGCCATTGGAACCGCTTTAAATGGATTGGTCATCATGGATCGAAAGCGGCGCTTTTTTTACCATTTTAACAAAAAAAATGGTCTTCGAAACAACACGGTGCTTTGCTTAACGGTGAATGCAGAAGGCCAAATTTGGTTGGGGCTGGATAACGGAACGGCTTTGGTGGATGTGCCCTCGCCCTTTACTTACTTATTTCCGGATGGTGAGTTGCAGGGAGCCGGATACACTGCCCGTAAACAGGACGGCAAACTCTATTTTGGAATGAATACAGGTTTGTATGGCTTAGAATGGAAGTCTTACTACCGTCCAGAAGAGCGCACCCGTTTTCGGTCTATTGAACATACTTCCGGACAGGTTTGGAGCTTGACGGAATTGGAAGGTTCTTTGTTGATGGGGCATCATGATGGAGCGTTTGAGGTAAGAGGCTGGGAGGCTAGAAAGTTAACCAGCTTACCCGGGGTCTGGCAATTTCAATCTATCGGACCTGGGAAAGCCATAGCAGGGCATTACAACGGATTTGCTGCATTTCATCGAATACAAGGAAAATGGCAGTTTGAGTCCGTCTTAGACGGTTTTAAGGAGAGTAGCCGGCTTTTGGCTACCGATCAGGTAGGGAGATTGTGGATGGCCCATCCCTACCGAGGGGTGTACCTGGTACAGCCCGACTTAGATCAAAAGCAAGTTAGAAGCCGATTTTTTGGAAAAGCTCAAGGATTGCCCTCCGATTTGGGTAACCATTTATATTCAGTGCAGGGTGATCTTTTAATTACGAGCAGGAAAGGACTTTACTCCTATGATGCTGCAGAGGATAAGATGGTTTCCTCTCCCTTGTTGGATCGGTACCTTGATCAAGGTGCCTCTTATCGATACCTCTACCAAGATCCGGTTGGTTCTATTTGGTACATGACTCAAGATTCGTTTGGATTGCTCCGCGTTCAGGACAGAGGCTTGGAAAAACAAGTAGAGCGCATTAGCCTTCCTCAACTGACCGGTCGATTAACGGATGGTTTCCCTTTTGTGTACACGGTTGATGCTGAAAATGTTTTTATTGCGGCGGCTCAGGGATTTATTCACTTTAACCCGATTGCCTTTTTTAATCAAAAGAAAACAATCGAGCTGGTGTTAAATGAAATACGCGCCTCCGGTGAAGCCGATAGTTTGCTTTTTTGCGGAAATTTATCCCAGGAGGCACTTCAATTCTCCGTGGCCAATCTTTATAGTACATTGACGTTTTCTTTTGGGGTCCCAGCTAATGCAGGCTCGAAGCAAGTTCAATTTTCTTATTTTTTAGAAGGGAAAGATAAAAATTGGTCTAAATGGGAGCCAAATGCTGTCCTGACCTTTAATAGTTTGAGATCTGGTGATTACAGTTTATATGTAAAAGCTAGAACCTTGTCAGGTCAAGAAAGCAATGTGTTAACCTTTCAGTTTACGGTGTTGCCTCCCTGGTATAGTACGGTTTGGGCGTATGGGTTGTACCTGTTGTTGTTTGTTGGATTGCTGTTGGCGTATTTGACTCGGCAGAAAAAACGATTTGAACAGGAGAAGGCGCAGCTACACAACCGGCATGAGCTTCGCGAAGCAGAGCATCAATTGAAGGTTCGTCAATCAGAGGAAGCAATCAACCGCTTGCAACAAGAAAAACTGGAGGCGGAGGTGACTCATAAAAGCCTGGAACTCGCTTCTGCCACCATGCATTTGGTTCAAAAAAATGAAATTCTGAATACCATCTCCACGGCGCTTGGAAAGTTAAAGTCCCGCATTCAACAGCAACCTGAATTAGAGAAAGAAGTGGGGCGCATCCTAAAAATGGTGGAAGTTGATGCTAATTTTGATGCGGATTGGGAGCATTTTTCCCGCAATTTTGACCATGTGCACAGTGATTTTTTAAAGCGACTTGGGGAGCGATATGGTCATTTAAGTCCGAATGAGTACAAATTATGCGCGTATTTACGGATGAATTTGAGTAGCAAAGAAATTGCCGCGCTTCTGAATATTTCAGTTAGAGGGGTAGAGGCCAGTCGGTACAGGCTCCGAAAACGCTTAGGCTTGGATACCGATACCAACTTGACGGACTTTTTAATTCGTTTTTAGGGGGGATTTTGGTCATTTTATTGTTGATGGATTGATTCATTTAGGATGGTTTGAAAAAAAGTTTGAAGGCATTTTTGTTAATGAGCAAAAAAGCCTTCAACCTGACTAGGCATAAGTGTCGAATCCAATCTTATTAAGCTACTTTGTTCCTATTATATTTAAGAAAAAGAGCAATGAGTTGTCAGATCATCGAGCGCATATATCAAGAATTGGCCTTTACCCCCTACGAATCGTTCCTGTCTTTTGGACTACCATTACTTTGTTTAACTGAATAATTCCTGCCTCTAAACGAGCAAAGTACCATCCATTCGGAATAAAACCTAGGTCCATCCGGGCGGAAGTGGCCCCTTGACCTACCGGGATGCTTTGCTCCAAAAGTCCCATTGGATTGAACAATCGCAGGCTGCCTTCCATGGGTAGTGGATCAGACCAACTAAAATAAACCGCAAAGGAGGCTGGGTTGGGTCGGACCGACCAGCCAATACTCTCTTCTGGTGGATTACCCCCTGGTGCAAAAAGCACTACTTTCAGCTCAGCGGTGTTCGTCCGGATCGGTGGGTTAAAATCGAAATAAATATCGCAAAAATTTGAAACCACCGTTCCGATCTCCGGAGCTCCCAAGACGGGTATCCAGAATTTCACAAATCCTTGACTGCCCTCCGGATCACTAAGTGAATCAGGTAGTTGAATATCGGCAAAGAAAAAACGTAGCAGGCCCGTTTCGCCGACCTCCCAAGTACAAGGGTGGCTGCTCGAAATAAACCGAAAGTGGGACCAATCAAGTAGCGGACTTAAGGTATCTAATAACTCAACCCATTCCGCTGGGAAATTTCCAGTATTCTGAAATCGAATGGTGTACTCTAATCCAGGGTCTGCTGCTAGCTCTGCTGGAGTTATAAATGCGGGATCAACTTGTTTGTCGTTTGGATCATAAGCGCCCACCACCATAGCAAGGATAATATCAGAATCGTTCGTAGGGTTTGTATCGGGCCACGCGTTTTGTAGGCTTGCTTTGATCTGTACTGGGGTCCCCAAAGGAGTCTGTACCGGCGTATGTAACCAAAAATGATACTGTCTACTAGCAAAAGGTGCCATCACAGGGAGCTCCCAATGTAGACTATCAGTTCCAATTAAGGGCGTAAAGGGCTGTGCCTGACTAAACTGCAAGCCGCCCGGAAACCGAATGCCCAAGCTGGAATAGGGGATGGGATAGGGACTTTCGTTGGTGACGGTGAGGGTTACTTTCGTCGTAAACCCTGGTCTAAATGCAGTTAGATGGGTCGCATCTACGTTCATGTCCACTGGAAGGGTTCCGATGGGCAGTAAAAAAGAATATCCTCCCGCTGGAGTGAAGGTTTGGACGACTTGTACTGCTGGCATCGAGGTTATTCCTGGTAAGTCAACCTTTATCGTATCATTCGGAGAGAGGTTAGAAAAAGAATAAATTCCTTGTTGATTAGTCGTACGCTGTGCTCCAGTGGTACTCACAAGAGGAACCATGGGAGCTGGCAAATCGCCGGGGCTGAGCCCTCCGTCTTGGTTCAGATCCCAATACACTGCACCAAATACCGCTGCTTGGGTCACTGTAAAATCATACCCACTCGGAAGGTTGGGCTGATAAAATAGGCTGCTGGATCCGGTCACTTGCATACCTGCCGTCAAGATGGGGGTGATTTCTTCCGGGAAGGCTACTTCAGCAAATTGGTACGTTCCATC
Organism: Chitinophagales bacterium; assembly: GCA_046316495.1. Lineage (GTDB taxonomy): Bacteria > Bacteroidota > Bacteroidia > Chitinophagales > Saprospiraceae > M3007. The sequence goes on along the minus strand of JBKDAM010000051.1, from coordinate 28,061 downwards.
CGTGTTGGTGAGGGCGGTTTTACCAGAGCTGGTTCGAATCAGTAATTGCGCAATCGGGAGGTCGCCTGCGTTGAATTGCATATTTTGATCTACATCTGTGTACACCCGCCCAGATGCAGGGCCTTTCTGAGGGAGGAGGCTGAAAGGATAATATCCGCTTGACAAGGGTTGGTATTGGTACTGTTGAGGAACCACTTGCAGCGCAAAGGCTGGAAGGCTGGCTATGGAAATCACCGTGCCCTGTTGTAAAAAGGGGAGCTCAAATCGGCCGTCTGCGTCAGTCAGGGTACTGATTCCAATCGAGGTGTTGATGATCTCCCCCTCCGCCGGCAGGTCAATTCCTTCATTGTACTGGTTGTTACCATTGATATCCCAAAATACAATTCCGGAGGGCTTGGGTGCCACGATCACCAACTGTCGGACAATGCTATCGCAGCCAGTCCAAGAGGATAAGGGATGTGCCAATTGAAAGGAGCCGGTCGTGGAGAGAGTAGTGTTGGTGTTGACCGACCAGGTAAATGGTAGTTCGGAGGGATCTACCATTAAGGTTGGAAGAACGGTCGGAGGAATGGGCTGCGAAACGAAGTTTTTAGTAGAAAATGGGGTGCTGGAGCCGCAATATCCCAAGGCTCTAGCTTTCATCTGAAGACTCCCTTGACCGCTAAATACGACCTCAACGGTGTTTTCAGTAGTAATTAAGGTGTTCTGACCGGTAGCGTTGATTGAGCTACCAGGAGGCGCCACCCATTCATAACCAGTAGCACCGGGGTTGGACGGTAGGGTGAAAGAATAAACCCCTCCAGGGCATACCTGAGTAGGTCCATTTAGCTGACCCACTGGACTCAGGCCAGGCAAATCGCAGGTTCCAAGGAGAGTTGCAACACTGTAGCCACAGACATCACCTTCGTATCCATTAATTAGCAGCAGGTACGATTCACCAGGGGTAAAGCCGTTGTAGCTGATCTGAATTGGTAGATTACCGCCTCCCGATTGGCCTGGTTGGCAGCTGAGAACCTCTCCGCAACTTGAAAACACCGCCGCTTGAAGCCCATTGCCTTGTGTGCACCCTGAACTGGTAATTGAAAAATGAATGGTACTCGATCCTGCTATAAAACCATGCCACACACTGTTGGTCTCATTTAATTGGCCTCCGCAAAAACTTCCGCCTTCTCCATTAAATCCAGCGGTGGTCCCTTGGTAGCCATTCAGTGGACACCCTGCGCAGGCTTCCGAGCAGGTCTCTGAAGCAAATTCTGTCAGGTTCGTACAAGGGGGCAAGGATTGTGCCGGTAAAAAACCACCGATCAATTGGAATAAAATGGGGAGGAGTGCCTTTTGTAGTCGCATAAGCGTAACTCGATATTTGATCAAAGATGCATCAATTACCACTTTTGCTGTTTGAAGAAGACCATTTTTTATTGGTTTTGCACCATTTTTATCCGCGCTATCCATGCGCTGTGCACTTAGATTGTAGCCGTTTAAAAGGAACTACACGGGCGCATTGAGGTTGGATTCGATCTATCAAAATGCAATTTTATTTTCTTAAAATTTTGCTAACACTGCTTGAATTCTATTTTTGCCTTACTTTTGAACAATATATTTTAAACTGCACACTCGTTTCGACTATGTCAAAAAATCTGAGAAGCTTATCTGGCCGCAAGGGAATGGAGGAGAACCTGTTTGAACATCTGTCTGCTTTGGAGGCCAAGGAGGGAGCGTTTGATCCTACGGAGGTGCAGTCTTTGGCTGATAAATACCTGGTCGGCACTTCTACGGTCCATGGGGCAGCAAGCTTCTACGATTTTTTGAATCCAGCTAAAAGTGGGAAAAAGGTGTTCTCCTGTTCCGGTTCTGCTTGTCAACTATCCGGTAAGCAAGCGGAGGTGGATAACAAGCTTGGAAAGCATTTTGAAAAAAGTGAAATTGGCGAGGTATATTGTTTGGGTCGCTGCCACGAAACAGCTGCTTTTCATCTGAATGGCCATAACTACTCTGGGGTGGCGATTGACCACCTTGAACAACTTTTGAGTGGTGAAAAGTCCGTTCTTCCCGATACGTATCCAGCCATTGCCCTCGGGGCCGGCTGGCTAACGTCTGCCGAGGAGGGCCCTGAACACTATCTGGACGCCTTAAAAGTAGCCGTGCAGTCAGACCGCAATCAACTGCTGGAAGAGGTGCATCGCTCGGGAATTCGGGGGCGGGGAGGAGCCGGTTTTCCGTTGGGAATCAAGTTGGCCGCTGTGTTAAAGGAAAAAGCGGATCGAAAATACATCGTTTGTAATGCCGATGAAGGTGATCCCGGTGCCTTTTCAGATCGGTACTTGCTAGAAGAAAAGCCGTACCTGGTGTTGTTCGGGATGGCCTATGCCGGTATCCTAACGGGTGCCACAGAAGGGGTCTTGTATATCCGGGCTGAATATCCGGAGGCCATCGAAATTTGTAAAAAGGCCGCCTTGGTGGTGAACGCTCTTTTTCCGCTTCCATCCTCAACCGGTGAGCAGGTCGATTTCAAAATTTACGTGGTGAAAGCACAGGGGGCCTACATCTGTGGGGAGGAAACCGCCTTGTTGTCTTCGCTAGAAGGGCTCCGTCCGGAGGTGCGTACCAGGCCGCCTTTTCCTGTTCAGTATGGACTTTTTGGGAAACCAACTGCGGTAAACAATGTGGAAACACTTGCTAATTTGTATCCGATTTTCAAGAGAGGAGGCGCTGCCTTCAAAGGGGTCGGAACAGAACGCTCCTCCGGAACCAAATTACTTTCCCTCGATAGCCATTTTAATCGACCTGGTCTTTACGAGGTAGATATGGGAACTCCTCTTCAAACCGTCATTGAGGAGTTGGGAGGTGGTATGAAGCAGCCTGTCAAAGCCTACCACATTGGAGGGCCACTTGGCGGATTAGTACCTGCATTTAAGACCACAGAATTAACCATTGATTTTGAAAGTTTTGCTTCCAATAGTTTTTTACTTGGCCATGCCTCCATCCTGAGTATTCCAGCCTCTTATCCCCTCATTCGTTATTTGGAACATTTATTTGCCTTTACTGCCCACGAAAGTTGTGGGAAATGCTTCCCCTGTCGGATTGGCTCTACCAGGGGTAAAGAATTGTTACAAAAAGCACAAGATAACCAACTGAAAATTGACCGGGAATTGTGGACGGATTTACTGGAAACCCTTGAAAAAGGTTCCTTATGTGCCTTGGGGGGAGGACTCCCACTTCCGGTTAAAAACGCCTTATCGTATTTCCCTGAGGAATTAAATGCGTACTTCAAATAATCCATTGTCCACCAGCTGAATTTTACTTCATCCATTATAAGTTATGTCTATTCCGGCCTCTGCAATTGCTTTTCTAAATGATAAACCCTTTTCATTCGAACAGGGAGAAACCATTTTGCAATTTTCCAAACGATGTTTTGGAAAAGATAGTATTCCAACGCTCTGCGATGCTCCCAACCTAGAGGCTTTTGGTGCCTGTAGGGTGTGTTCTGTGGAGGTAGCCCTGGAAGCCAATGGCCCCCGTCGTACAAAGGCATCCTGTCATACCTTAGTGGAGCCTGGAATGTATATCTACACTGAGTCGGAAAGCATTCAAAAATTACGGAAAAACATTGTCGAACTGGTACTTACGGATCATCCGCTCGACTGTCTAACTTGTGAAGTAAATGGAAACTGTGAGTTGCAAGATGTTGCTGCCAGGGTAGGGATCCGAAAAGTGCGGTACCCTGAAGGGAAAAACCATTTAGACCGGGAGAAAGATCTCAGCCATCCGTACATGACCTCCGACTTGTCGAAGTGTATCCTCTGCTACCGTTGCGTTCGAGCTTGCGATGAGGTGCAAGGTCAATTGGTGCTGAGCGTTGCGGGCAGGGGCTTCGATAACAAAATTATCAAGGGTGCAGACCAATCGTTTTTTGATTCCGATTGTGTATCCTGCGGCGCTTGTGCTCAGGCCTGCCCAACTTCCGCTATCTCCGATATCTACCAGTCTAAATCATTGGTTGGACAAGATAAGGTGCGCACCATTTGCACGTATTGTGGGGTGGGCTGTAACCTGGAAGTAAGTGTCAAAAATGGAGAGATATTGAGTATCCAAGCCCCTTGGGATGCTGAGGTCAATAAAGGACATACCTGCCTTAAGGGACGGTATGCTTTCTCGTTTTACAACCATCCTGAACGGCTAAAATTCCCTATGATTCGAAGAAATGGGCAGCTGGAACGGGCTACTTGGACGGAGGTGTACGACTATCTGGCTGAACGACTGAGTTCTCTTCGATCAGAATTTGGGCCCGATGCCATTGCAGGTATCTCTTCTTCCCGTTGCACGAATGAAGAGAATTTTTTAATGCAAAAATTCATTCGGGCAGTAGTGGGTACCAATAATATAGATGGATGTGCCAGGGTTTGTCACTCTCCCACCGCCATCGGAATGCAGCGCGCTTTCGGAACAGGCGCTGCCACCAATTCCATCCAGGATCTCCAACATACCGAATGTATCCTGGTTATTGGTGCCAACCCTACGGAGGGACACCCTGTGACCGGAGCCAAGCTGAGGCAATTTGCCATGAAAGGGAAGCCTACTATTGTGATTGATCCTCGTCGAACGGAGCTAGCCAAGTATGCAACCCACCACCTACAACTTCGACCCGGCACGAACATAGCCGTGCTGGATATGATGTTGTACTATATCATTTCGGAAGGCTTGGCCAAATCTGATTTTATAGAGGCTAGAACGGAAGGGTATGAAGAATTTAAGCGCAATATTTTGAACCTCAACCTGGACGAGCTAGAAGAGGTATCCGGGGTTCCACGCAAACAAGTCCGGGCAGCTGCCTTGGCTTATGCCGGGGCCGCTAGCGCCATGTCTTTTCACGGTCTTGGCGTCACCGAACATTACCAGGGTACCTACACCGTCATGCAAATCGCTAACCTGGCGATGATTACCGGAAATGTCGGCAAACCAGGTTGTGGGGTCAACCCGCTTCGAGGCCAAAACAATGTTCAAGGAATGGCTGATATGGGCGTTCAGCCCTATCAAGGTGCGGGGTATCTCGATGTAACCAACCCTGAAATAGTTCAAAAATACAGCGATTTCTATGGAGTACCCATGCCCGATCAGGTAGGGCTGATGATCCCCCAAATGTATGAGGCAGCCTTAGCGGGAAAACTAAAAGCGCTCTGGATTTTGGGGGAAGACTTGGTGCAGTCCGATCCCAATACCCATAAAGTGGTAGCAGCGCTGCAATCCCTTGACTTGCTCATTGTGCAGGAGATCTTTATGACAGAAACCGCTAAATTAGCGGATGTTATTTTGCCAGGCGCCTCTTTCCTGGAAAAGGAAGGAACCTTTACAAATGGAGAACGAAGGATCCAGCGGGTTAATAAGGTGGTTGAGCCGATCGGAGATGCTCGTCCGGATGGCCAAATCCTGGTAGAAATAATGAACCGGATGGGCTATGCTCAAAAACCGTATTCAGCAAAAACGATGCTGGAAGAGATCTCTCAAATCGTGCCATTCTTCGCCGGGGTAAAATGGGAGGAGCTCGGAACGACCGGTAAGCAGTGGCCAGTAGCGCCCGACGGTACGGATACCAAAATCTTGCACACCGATCAGTTTAAGCGCGGATTAGGTAAGTTTACCTTCCGTGAATACATCGAAAGTCCCGAGATATTGACCTACCAAAAGGACTTTCCATACATCCTCACTACCAACCGGGTGCTTGAGCATTACAATGCCGGTACGATGACGAGGAGAACGCCCAATGTACAAATCGTGACGGAAGATGTACTAATTATCCATCCCGAAGATGCTGCTCAACTCCACATAAACGAGGGAGATTGGGTTTGTGTGGAATCCGCCCGAGGAAAAGTGGATATTAAGGCCCGCATCGCAGACGAGGTGAAAAAAGGAGTAGTCAGTACTACTTTTCATTTTCCTGAATTAATGGTAAATATTGTCACCTCCGATACCCATGATAGTGAGGCCAATTGCCCTGAATTTAAAGTAGTCGCTGTGCGCCTCCGAAAGGCCAAAAGAGTACAAGAACGCCATCAACTAGGCCTTTAAGAGCTAACTACAGCCCTGTGGCTGCTGGGAAGAGTTCACCAGTTAGTGTTTAAAAGGTCAATGATTGGTAGTTGGGAATGAATCCTAACACGCTCTCTATTCCTTCAAATTCGTTGGGTTGATGGGTGGTCGTTACTATAATTGCTTTCATGCGGGCATTAAAAGCTGCACGAGCGCCTGTTGGTGAATCTTCAAACACCAGGCAGCGCTCGTAGGGTACCCCCAATTCGTCCGCTACTTTCCAGAAAACATCCGGAGCAGGTTTTCCATTTTGCACTTGCTCAGCGTCCACTACCGATTGGAAGTAGGGGCGAATTTTTAGATGGTCCAAGGCAAATGCTACATTTTCTGGAGGGGCAGCTGTGCCAATTCCCATTGGAACACCTGCTTTTTGCACCGTTATCAAGAGTTCCTTCAGACCTTCCACCAAGTGAAGCCGATGCGCAAAACGCTCTCTGTAAAGTGCTTCTTTCTCCTCTGCGATATGTCTAGCTTCCTCCGGACTGTATTTGCCCTCAAAAAGACGATCAATTATGTCTTTGTTTTTGCCGTGACAGCGGGCTTTTACCTCTTCAAGGCTAAGCGGTAGCCCGTATTTGCTAAGGACTTCCTGCCAACATTCGTTGTGGACTCCCATGTTGTCAATCATGGTGCCGTCCATATCAAAAATTAGGGCGAGTGGTTGTTCTGCTATCATAAGGGCGAAGGTACGGAAGGCCAGGCGTTTGCAAGGGCTTTAACCGATGAATCATCCTGAGATCTTAAAAAAGAACAGGCCACCGGAAATTCCGATGACCTGATCACTAAAGTTCGCATTGAAAACGATTCAAAATCCATCTGGATCTTCAGCTAAACCCGCTTTGGGAATGCCTATTTTGATCAGATGGTTAGAGTGTTTGAATTAGTGAGTTTCTTTTGACTTAACAGCCAAGCTATAAATCACCAATCCGAAGCCAATCTTGTTCACCGCATCACCAATGTTGTAGATTAAATCCATATTGTTGACAGCAATAACGTTGCGCAACCAGCCATCAGTCTCGATTGCCATGTAGCCAATTGGGTAGATCGCCCAACCCACCAATACAAACCATCCTAATGCGCGGAATGCAGACTTCAGGTGTGGGTCATTGGAGTTGTTCGCCAGCTTGCTCGCAGAGCCCATCCATACTTCGTATAGAATACCTACGTAACCAACTGTAGAAATAATACCCCACAACACGCTGTTATCGCGGTAGGCAGTCTCTCCAAGGTAACCTGCAACTAGCATCAACAAAGAATAACCAATCATTTTCCAAAGCAATTCGATTTTTGCACCGAATGCCTTCAGGATTAAATAAAATTCCACGCACATGAGCGGAACAGTCAAGATCCAGTCAATGTAGCGGAATTGAGTGGGCGATTGTCCGGTTGTCATCCATACATCGCGCATGTAGTAGTAGTGCACAGATGCAATCATGGTAATCAGGCCAGCAATCAGGAGGGAGGTTTTCCATTTGCCTTCTACTTGTTGACGCTCAAAAAAGAAGAAGACAGAAGCGGCAAACATAGCCATGTAACCGATGAAGAAGGTGAAACCTACGTAGTCATTCGCAGACAATCCTGCGAACAACAAAAAAGGACTCGTAAAAAATGTACCCATAGTAAAAGTGAATTAGTTTAATTGTTATTCATAAATGCGAACATTATTCTAAAACGATCAACTGCAATAATTGTTTACGGAAATTAAAATAAAAAAAATAAAAGTTCATGAACAAAATCAAAAAAAGAGTTTTATTTTAAATTGAAATTGCCTTGTTTCTATTGTTATTATTTGATTAACAACTAGTTCAAAATAATTATTTCGCAAAAAAGGGTTCTTTAAAATTTTTTTTTCGAAAATAAAAAAAGGATGGCAGTCTGTTTTTTTCCCAAAAACAAATCGCCATCCTTCAGTAAAAACCAAGCAAAATTCTTAGGGTAAAATACGCCTTGGAACTCAGAAAAGTGCTCCCCCTTACCCTACACTAGGAGTTTTCGCTAATAGGGTGGGGCAGCCATAAAAAGACCCATATTTATCAGCCATAAAATCAAAATCAAAAAACTGGTGATTGATACTAGGCTCCGCTTTTGTTGGCTTGGAAAAACAAAGCCTACACAGGCAACTGCCGACATTAGGACTACAAAAAACACAGATATTAGATTGCTGTCACTCGCATCCTTCAAGAGATGGCCCTTGGTGTAAAGGAGGTCATCTAAAAATAAAATAAACACATTAAGTAAGTTGCTGCCCATTAAGTTGCCAATAGCTAGATCAATTGATCCCATCCGAACCGCTGCCAGAGACACCGCTATCTCAGGTAGTGAGGTGGAAATGGCCAAAAATAGGGTGCCCACAAAGGATTGGCTTAGCCCGCTAGCGTGGGCTAATTGCTCCGCGAAATAAGGCAAGGAAAGCGCAGCCTGTACAATGATCAACGCATATAGGCTGTACCTAAGCACAATGGTTTTTATTGTGAGTTGCTCTGGATGCGCATGCTCAAGCTGTGGGATACTTACTTGCTGCCGCTGGTACTCATAAATGGTCTTAAGGGAGACAAAATAGATAACCCCAAAGGAGACCGTTGTCAACCCAACATAAGGAATCAAAACCATCTCGTCTTCTAAAAATAGACCCAAACCCACCAAATTAAGCAGAATGATGGCAAATAAGCCTGCCAACACCTGTGTTTTTGAAGCGGCATTAAAAAGCGGATTATTTTTCGGTGTAAAAAAGTCCATTAAGGCTAAAATGCATAGATTAAAGGCGCAACTTCCTAAAATGTCTCCAACCGCTAAATCGGGTGATTGAACGATGACACTTTAACTTACCCCAACCATCAATTCGGGGAGGGAAGTTACGGCTGACATCAGGATCAAACCTGTCCATGCCTTCCCCATACCGGTTTGATCCGCCAGTAAGTCTCCATAATACGAAAGTCGTTTTCCCGCAAAAAAAATAATGACGGCAGCAATACTAAAGCCAGTTAGTGGAATAAACATAAACTCTTTTTTGGGTAAAGGATGAAGTAAAACGGTTTCCCACAAATACGCTTCTGGGATAGGAACACAAATGGGAATACTTTAAATCAGTACTTTTTGAAAACCAACTCTTTTTACTCTTTGTTGCGCTCTAAATAGCATTTCTGCTCATAAAGGTCATAGGCGCACAAGTATCCGTACCCTTCTTTCTGCTGTTTAAGAGCACATCCAATGTCCAGGTTAATGGAGTAAACTGGCTTTTTCTCCGAAAACTGCGCTTCAAAATCGTACAGGGTAATTGGAGTATGTCCGTGTACTACGATCCTCCCTTCAAGCCAGTCTGGCCGAATTTTATCCTGCCATTGCCGAGACCAAAGAAGGGCCCATGGGTCACTCAAAGGATCTGTTTTCTCAAAATTTAATCCTGCATGTACCAGGATGTACCCCGGAATTTTACAATAAAGCTCCGTTTGAGCGATAAAGTGTCGGTATTCCTCCGGGATATCTTCTAATTTGCTCACTCCAAAAGAGGGGAGTGCCGTAGCGCCTACCCCTTTTTCCCAGGCAACTGCCTTTTCCCCTGATTGCAGGGCATCCAAGAAAAGCTGTTCATGGTTGCCCCGCAATACAGTCATGGGATATTGCTTTCGTTGTAGCGCCAGTAGTATGTCCAGCACTTCTTTACTGCGCGGTCCTCGGTCAATGTAGTCACCCAACAAATACAGGTGGTCGGATTGGGATAACCCGATTTGGTCTAGTAAGGCGTCCAAGGTGTTGGCGCATCCATGAATATCCGTAATGGCAAAACTTCTTTTTGGCATTACAAGCGCTCCACCTTACCTGATGCTCTACTTTTTTCGGCTTTAAAGCCCATAATATGGCTTTCGATGGAGGCGTCAATCGTGGAAGTCAAGAGGGCGGGATTACGCTCGCTGATCGCTGCAATCCAGTCGTTCACCAAAAGCCAATCTCCTCCTCCATGCCCAGAGTTTTTGTAGTTCTCTACATCTTCAATTTTGCTGTGGTCAAATACTTCCGACTTTCCAGTCCGAAAATCGGTAACGGTGAAGGTGTTCATATCTCCCACTATATCCCCCATACTACCCATCACACGTGTTCTTCTTCCTTCGTACGAGGTAAAGGCTTCCATGGAAAAATTGGCAGTAACCCCTCCCTCAAATTCCAGGTTGCAGATGTAGTGGTCCTCCTGATTATTTTCCATTCGGTAAACGCAGCGTCCGTAATTGGTGGTTTTTAAGTATTCCAGGATGGCCTCTCCTTGTTTTTCCCGATCTTCGGGAAGGTCAAATACATGAGTCCAGCTTCGATTTCGATGGTAAATCTTTAAAGCAGAATAGGGGCAACTTCCTTCTACAGCACAACCATCGCTGCACCGGGCGGTGCTTCCGGCAGGTGCATTTTCCTTTTTAAACCATTTGATTCCACCCATCGCAACCACTTTGGTGCAGGGTTTGTCTACCATCCAACGTAGAATGTCCAGATCATGGCAACTTTTTGCCAAAATGATTGGGGTCGTCTCATGCCGGTTGTGCCAATTGCCCCTCACATAGGAATGGGACATGTGCACGTGCCCAATTGGCTCCAAGTGTTGAATACTAACTAATTCACCGATAGCACCGGACTGGATAACTTTTCGGAGTTTGACGAAATAGGGCGCATAGCGAAGTACATGGCAGACTGCCACAATTCTCCCTGTTTTTTTGGATAGCGCCAAGATATCTTCGCATTCTTTCTGGCTAGGGGATATTGGTTTTTCTAACAAAACATCATACCCTGCTTTTAAGGCAGCCATGCAGGGACCGTAGTGCAATCTGTCAGGGGTGGTGATAATCACCGCGTCCGCAAATTTTGGCACTTTGAAGACATCCTCCCAGGTGTTGAACCTGTTTTTATTCTCAATTTGATGCTTTTTGCTGTAGCGCTCATTCCGGACCGGATTCGGTTCTGCTACGCCTACGATATCCAGGGCATTTGGGAATTGAAGGGCATATCCTCCGTAAACATTTCCCCGTGATCCCGCTCCCAATGTGATGGCAGTGATGGTTTTTTGGGGCTCATAAGGGGAAAATGGATAGGCCTCTTCCAAAATTGGCCTTGCAGTCGCCAAAACATCCAATGGAAAATCAGCAAGCAAAGCGGCACCGGAGGCTACACCAAATGATTTTAGAAGGGATCTTCTGCTAATAGGCATAAAACAGAAACATTGCGTCGGCCGGCTACCCGGCAAACAGGTGATGAAACAGTTCAACCGCCCCGCTCCTTCCGGGTAGGCAGTCAATAATTTAGGACTTGTAAAGGTAAAAAAAAGATGGTTTCAAACAAATGAAGAACCAAAAAAACAGAAGCTACCTGAGATTCAAATGAAAACCTTCTATGGCCAGGTAGATCAAATCAAGCCTGCTCAAGATAGAAGACAAACAAAAAAAGCCGTCTCTTTCGAAACGGCTTGATTTCAGGGAGAATAATGGGTTTCGAACCCACGACCTCTAGTGCCACAAACTAGCGCTCTAACCAGCTGAGCTATATCCTCCATGTGTGCTTTTAAAAAGCGACGCAAATATAATGGCATAACTTTCAAAGTGCCAAACACATCAAGTAATTTATTTTTGACTGCCACAAGCTTAGACCACTAGTACGGGTTCTTTCCAGCCTTTTAATTTTTTGAGAAGTTTAAACAGTTTTAAATTGAACCCGGGGTTGGCTGCAAAAAAGTAGTCGTTGATCAGAACCCAGTCTTGCTCTTTCCGAAAGTGTTGAAGGGCGGTATATTCCACTTTTCGTGCTCTCTGGAAGGGCATTTTCCAATAAATAGCCTGATCGGTCATTGCAATACCTTCCTTGCAGTTTCCTTTTACAGAGAGATCTAAAATGAACAGAACTTTCTCTTTCCTGTTAGCGAATAAGAACCGCTGGCAGGCATTCGCCAAGTAGTCGGAAGGCATAGTTAAAAAGTTGGTGTATACTTCCTGGGGTTCCCGCTCCAGATCGAGGTAGTCAAACACCAAGTTGGTCAAGCTTGTCTTTCCAGGTTCGGATTGTTCGTGTTTTAGAATGGAGGCCGGAAGTGAAAACCCATGCAAGTCAGGGCAAAATTGGATGATGAAATAGTCCATTAATCCTTCAAAGCTGGCTTCCAGTTTTAAGTCAATTTCCGGAAGCCCTTCCTGTCCAAAACGACGAAAATGGGTTCTCAAATCCTTGGCTATTTGTTCGGAACGGATTTCATAAATGGATCGAAAACTAGAGGTGTAGAACCGCTCCACAAAGTCGCTGTAATATTGTAAATCATGCTCCTCGGCAACCCTTGCCCGCAATTGTGCAAAAAAAAGAGCCTTGATCTGCTCTGTCAATTCCCCTGCCGCCAAATCAAGACGGTACCGAGGTTGATACGCAGCAGTTGGTCTCCCCGAAAAATGGAAACCACAATGATGACAAAATACAGAGGCGATCGGGTTTGTCCCAGTACAGACCGGACAAGGTTTGCTCCTTTCCACTACCTTATCACCACAGGAGTGGCAATACTTAGCACCCGGAATCACCTGAACAGAACATTTTGGACAAAGAATCATGCTGCAAATATAAACACATTGTTTTAAATTATACAACTTTTTGTTTTTTATGAAAAAAAAGTCGGATTTGCCACAAAAGGTTTGTCCAGTGTGCCAACGTCCATTTACTTGGCGAAAAAAATGGGAAAAAGTATGGGAAGAGGTAAAATATTGTTCCGATCGTTGCCGTCAGCAGAAAAAGGACAGGGCAGATCAATAGGCTATTACCGATAAGTCGAGGAGCCTCCTTGGACTGTTGATTACCTTAACTTAACGGCAATAGGGCGAAGTGCAGCCGTCTTAAATGCAACTTTTATTTAGAAAACCCAGGCCGAGCAAAAATCTAAAGGGGGCATACCACTACTGTTCTACTGGATTCTATATCTCTTCCTCTCAACCGTGCTGATCAATGGGCTGCCTCTAGTTAAACGGAACACGGAGTGGGACACAATATTAATTATTGTGCATCCATTACCTGTAAGTTTGGGAATTCGTTGATATTAGCGCACTTTTGCGTGGCCTTGATGTATTTCCACGACAAAATTTCATTCCTTGGTCGATTTCAGGTTATTTGCGCAAAATCGTGGGCTGCACCAGCGTTTTGCGCCTTGTCATTGCGCTTCTTTGTTGAATCAGTGTTATGTTGCCAGAGTTAAAAGAGTTTCCTTTTGTGCACCGGGATTTTTCCTGGTTGTCCTTTAATTACCGCGTGCTTCAAGAAGCAAAAGATCCTGCGGTCCCCTTGTTGGAACGTTTAAAGTTCCTCGCAATTTATTCTTCCAACCTGGACGAATTCTTCCGGGTGCGGGTGGCTAATGTGCGCAATCTTAAAAAAGTCGGTAAAAAAACCAAGGCTGCCTTAGATTTTAACCCCGGAGAACTCCTTCGTGAAATTCTAAGGGTGGTCAATCGTCAGCAAGCAGAATTCTCTGCTATTTTTGAGGAGCAAATTGTACCGGAACTCAAGCGGCACCATATTCATATATTGCGGCGGTTGGAATTAAACGAATTGCAACAACAGTGGGTGGAAAATTATTTTCTCGAAAATCTTCTACCATTTGCGATGCCGGTGCTTCTGGTCAAAAAACGTATCCGTCCTTTTTTGGCCAATGCGCACCTCTACCTGGCCGTGCATTTGCAAGACCGCAAAAAACCACTCGCCGACAGTGAGTACGCCATCGTTAAAATTCCTTCCGACCAGCTTCCACGATTCCTTAAACTCCCATCAGAGGAGGGTAGGCACGATATGATTCTGCTGGATGATGTGGTTCGGCATAACCTTGCTTTCCTCTTCCCAGGTTATCAGATCCTCGATACGTACTCTATTAAGTTGACCCGAGATGCCGAACTGTACATTGACGACGAGTACTCCGGCAACCTGCTTCAAAAAATTAAAACCAGCCTCCAAAAAAGACAGGTGGGACCTCCTAGTCGCTTCGTATACGACCGGGAGATGCCTACCGAAATGCTCGAATACTTGGCGAGTACCTTTGATCTAGGCAAAAACGAAGTGCTTCCCGAAGGCCGCTACCACAATAACTTCGACTTTTTTAAATTCCCGGACTTTGGTATGTCCCATCTCCGGTATAAACCCATGCCACCCCTGCCTCATCCTAATTTGAGCGCGGCGGAAGACTTGTTCGAGGTAATCCGTACCAAAGATCAGCTGGTACATGTTCCTTATCAATCCTATGATCCGGTTGTTCATTTTTTTGAAAAAGCGGCCGAAGACCCAGATGTCACCCACATCAAGGTGATTCAGTACCGGGTGGCAAAAAATAGCCGAATCATTAATGCCCTGTTGAATGCCATTAAACTTGGCAAACAGGTTTCGGTGTTCGTCGAGATTAAGGCGCGCTTCGATGAAGCCAATAACCTTGAATGGGGCGAGAAATTGCAAAAGGCAGGTGCTCGCGTTTACTATTCCTTCCCAGGCTTAAAAGTACACTCCAAATTAGCCCTGGTGCGCAGACTCGAGCAGGGCAAAGCGAGGTTGTATGGCTATCTTGCAACCGGTAATTTCCACGAGGATACCGCCAAAGTGTACGCCGATTTTGGCTTGTTTACCGTAGACCCCCGCTTGGTAGAAGAAGTTAGCCTGGTATTTAGAGTACTTGAAAACATCCAAACCAGTGAAGTTGCGTTCAAGCACCTCTTTGTAGGTAAAAACAACCTTCGACCGAGTCTTTACGCATTAATCGACCGAGAGATCGAGGCGGCGAAACGAGGAGAGCCCGCGTCTATGATCGCCAAATTGAACAGCCTGGAAGATAAAGAGATGATTCGAAAACTGTATGATGCGTCTCGGGCAGGTGTCAAAATTCAATTGATCGTTCGAGGTATTTGCTGCGCGGTACCGGGAGTAATAGGCATGAGCGAAAACATAGAAATTATCAGCATTGTTGACCGTTTCCTGGAACATGCAAGGGTATTGGTGTTTTACAACGGGGGAGAAGAAGAAGTGTTCCTCTCCAGCGCCGACTGGATGGAACGAAATTTAAGCTATCGAATTGAAACTACCTTTCCCATTTACGACCCTGATCTAAAATCCGAAATTATGGAATGCCTGCGAATGCAGTTGGCCGATAATGTAAAAGCAAGGATTATTGATCAGGAAAACCTAAACGAGTACAAACGGGTGGCTTCCGACATTCCGATTCGTTCTCAGATCGAAACCTACTTCTGGTACAAGAGAATTATAGAAAAAAATATTAAAAATCAATGAGTTAGAAGGTATTGAAATTTTTTTTATTATTTTTTTCACAAAATACTTGCACAGGTAATTTGGGTAATGCTATCTTTGCAGCGCAATTAACGAAACGACGTTAATTTTATAAAATAAGCGGAAGTAGCTCAGTTGGTAGAGCACGACCTTGCCAAGGTCGGGGTCGCGAGTTCGAGTCTCGTTTTCCGCTCAAAAGCCTCGCAGATTGCGGGGCTTTTTTGTTTTTGGTCCAAACCATGGCTTCAGAATTGCACCTACAATCGGTACGTCTAACCCATTTCAAAAGCTATACTTCCGGGCAATTTGACTTTTTGCCAGGTTTCAATTGCATTGTTGGGTTGAATGGTGTTGGGAAAACCAACTTGTTGGATGCCATTCATTTTTTGTGCCTGACCAAAAGCCATCGCAGTTTGCCTGACAAAAACCTGATTCAACACGGAGCAGATTTTTTAAGGCTGGAGGCTCTTTTCCAGCAAGAAGAACGGGTACACAAATTGGTCGTGAAGCTACCCGCCGATAAACGCAAAGAATTAGAATTGGATGGATCGCCCGTAGAACGCATGTTGGATCATGTAGGTCGTTTCCCAGCGGTTATGATTGCTCCCGACGACGTCGCCCTGGTTCAAGAAGGAAGCGAAGAGCGGCGGAGGTATTTAGATGCTACCCTGTCTCAGGTTCATTTGCCTTACCTACAACATCTTGTTCAATATAACCACCTGATTAAGCAGCGCAACGCCCTTCTAAAGGCATTTTCCGAAAAAAGACGTTTTGAACCACTTTTGCTAGAGGCTATTGATCAACAATTGCCAGAGCATGCGAAGCCCCTCCACGAGGAGCGGGAAAAAATGGTGAACGCCATCAGCCCCCTCTTGGCTGATTTTTATGCCGCCATTTCAGGTCACCGTGAACAGGCTTCTTTAAGATTGGATTCTGATTGGCCCGAGGGCGGGCAGTATGCGGAATGCCTGTTTCAGCACCATGAACGCGATCGGGCAATGGAACGTAGTACGTTTGGGCCCCACCGAGATGACTTGACCTTGTTATTAGATGGCCTGCCTTTAAAAAAGTATGCTTCTCAGGGACAAATGAAGTCCTTTCTATTGGCGATGCGATTGGCCCAATATGAATACCTACGGGCGAGCAGCGGAAAATCGCCCCTTTTACTTTTAGATGATATTTTTGATAAATTAGATGCACAACGTGTGCAACAATTAGTAGGTTTGTTGCTGGAACGACAGGTAGGGCAAGTGTTCATCACGGATACCCACCAGGATAGGGTAGAGGCCGCAGTGGCCGCTGCCGGCGTTCCATATAAAACCTTCTCAATTGTTTAATATGAAGCCCGTTTCACGCCGAAAATTTGTTCAACAGAGCGCCTTGGTCGTTGCCAGCGCCAGTTTACCACTCCCTTTTGCTATGAGTACTAAAAAAGAGGTTTTTGTCCACCAGGTTTATTTTTGGTTAAAAGATCCAAATAGTGCTGCCGACCGGGCCGCACTCCGGGCAGGATTGGAAAAACTCCGGGCGATTCCGGTGATTACGTTTTCCCACATCGGAACAGCCGCTCCAACCCGTCGAGAGGTCATCGACTCTTCGTACGACTTCTCTTTGCTCTGTTTTTTTAAAAACGGGCCCGATCAGGACGTGTACCAAACACACCCCATCCACCTGGAATTTGTAGATACCTGCAAGCACCTCTGGCAGCGGGTAGTGGTGTACGATTCCATCGGAGAAGGACAAGAGTAATATACCGCCGTCCAACCGAAGTAGGCGCCCCATTTACCCGAAATCGGTTAACTTTAAACGCTTCTCAACGATGTTTTTTCCAAAATCATGGCTGACAGCCGTACTTGTTCAGCTATCGTTCAGCCTATGGGGACAAACGTACCCCTCTGGTCCACAAGTAGTTAGTTTTCACTCTAGTGTGGACGACACAGAGCAGCCCTACGGTTTGTATTTGCCTTCTGGATTTCAGGAAAAGAAGGCCTATCCTTTGGTTGTGATGTTGCACGGGGCAGGCTCCAACCACCGTTTGGCGATGCGGCGTGTATTTGGAAAAAGCAATCAAAACGGAGAAACGGACGTAGAGGCGAGTCAGTATTTCCCAAATTGGAAGGACGTTCCATTTATCGTAGTAAGCCCTTATGCTCGGGGGACAATGGGATACCAAGGGGTCGCTGAGAAGGATGTTTTGGAGGTTCTGGAGGATGTCAAAAAGCGCTTTAAAATAGATACCAATCGAATGTACCTCACCGGACTGAGTATGGGCGGTGGAGGTACTCTTTGGTTAGGACTAAGTAAACCAGACCTATGGGCCGCGATTGCACCTGTTTGCCCTGCCGCTCCGGAGGGAGCTTCGGCTTTGGCAGGCAACAGCTACCAGCTACCAATCCGAATTTGTCACGGGGAAGCCGACCCAGTGGTCAAAGCAGATTCGGTCAGGGCCTGGGTGAAACGGCTACAAGACTCTGGCGCAAAACTAGAATACGAAGAATACCCAGGAGTGCTGCATGATAGTTGGGTACAAGCCTACGATCAAGGTCGGATGTTCGACTGGTTTGCACAGCACCGACGCAACCCATTTCCCGAAAAAGTCATATTTTCAACAGCCACCCTCCGACACGGAAAATCCTTTTGGCTTGAAGTCCTGTCCAAGGAGGCAGGAGTCCTTGCAAAGGTGACCGCCCACTTTCAAGAAAAAAACAAGCTCTCCATCAGTTCCAATTCGGTCAACCGACTGCGTTTAGACTTGAAAAATCACCCTCTTTTTAATGGAAAAAAACCAGTTCAGTTGACCGTGGATGGTCAAGCACTCATCAGTAGTGGAACTGCTGAAATTGTCCTGGAAAAAGAAAAAAACAGCTGGTCGGTCGTCGTAAACGCAGCGCCAACAAGCCCTCTTCGAAAAAAAGCATACCTGGAAGGTCCTATTTCAGACGCACTTTCCTCGCGTCACATTTACGTGTATGGAACTGCCGACAACCCAGATGAGGCTACCTTGGAGCAGCGCAAACTGGCGGCACAAAAAGCGGCAGACTGGTCGTTTTACCGAGGCGAATTTCTTGGTAGAATTATGGTGTTTCCTCGCGTTATACGAGACCAGGATCTTCGCGAAAGTGATTATACCTCCTCCAACCTGATCTTACTGGGGGATGCTCAAACCAACCAGGTTATTGCAAAAATTGCCCCCTTTGCACTGGCACCCACCCGAACAGACCTGGGACTCGCTTATGTATTTCCAAATAAAGAACACTATATTTTGGTGAATGCTGGGCTGTCGCTGATGGAGGCTCCAGAGCCAGCTGGCGTATTTCTCTCTGGACTTTCCAGGTACACCACGCCACCTTTTTTACTAAAATCAAAACTTTTTAAAGACCTGGTGGTGTTTTCGAAAGAGCGTGTTTTGGTCAATACGTATTTTGATGAATACTGGGAATTGAATGCAGCGCAAAAACAAGAACTAAAAGCACTATCGGTGGAGGAAGTGGTGCGATAAAGCGGCTGAAATCATGGCTAGATGAAATGGGTGATGGCCCAATACAAACCTAGTCAAATGGAAGAGGCCATAGTTGGTTTTTTTGTGGTGTAAGAAATTGTATTCTGATTTCGCGGTAGTTGGCTGGTTTCGTTGACTTTTCAAAAGTAAATAACGCAGTGGAGTCATGTTTAAATCCATTTCACGCACCGTCTGGTTAGTATCCCTTGTTAGCATGCTGACCGATACGGCCAGTGAGATGCTTTATCCTATACTTCCGATGTATTTACGGTCCATCGGATTCTCTGTTTTATTAATTGGTGTATTGGAAGGAATAGCTGAAGCAACTGCTGGCCTCAGTAAGGGATACTTTGGAAAACAATCAGACGTATCTGGTAAGCGGGTTCCTTTTGTGCAGTTGGGTTATTTCTTGAGTGCTATTTCTAAGCCAATGATGGCGGTTTTTGTATATCCAGGCTGGATTTTTTTGGCACGCACTATCGACCGATTGGGGAAGGGCATTCGAACAGGTGCACGTGATGCAATGTTGTCGGAAGAGGCAACACCACAAACAAAAGGCAAAGTGTTTGGTTTTCACCGGTCTATGGACACCCTTGGGGCAGTCATGGGCCCTTCAATAGCACTGCTCTATTTGCATTTCTATCCGAACGATTACCCCACTCTTTTTTACCTCGCATTTTTGCCTGGATTACTGGCGGTTTTTACAACTTTGCTTTTGAAGGAGCCGAAAAAAACGCGAGAATCTCTTCCAACGTCGGTCGGATTTTTATCGTTTTTTTCCTACTGGAGAGCAAGCTCAAGAGCGTACAGAAAAGTGGTAATTGGTCTTTTGGTGTTTACGCTGTTCAACAGTTCTGATGTTTTTCTATTAATAAAGGCAAAGGAGGCGGGATTGGAGGATACAATGGTTATGGGTATCTATGTTTTTTATAATTTGACATACGCCTTGTCTGCCTACCCACTTGGTATGCTTGCCGATCGGATCGGGTTAAAGACGGTTTTCATAGTTGGGCTGTTCTTGTTCGCTGCGGTATATGCTGGTATGGCTTTTGTGACCGACCCCAGCCACATTATTGGCCTGTTTTTTTTGTACGGCTTGTACGCGGCTGCAACGGAGGGAGTGTCAAAAGCCTGGATAGCCACCCTTTCAAATAAGGAGGAGATGGCAACAGCTATAGGGACCTTTTCAGGATTTCAAAGTATTTGTGCC
Organism: Chitinophagales bacterium; assembly: GCA_046316495.1. Lineage (GTDB taxonomy): Bacteria > Bacteroidota > Bacteroidia > Chitinophagales > Saprospiraceae > M3007. Next base: position 8,001 of record JBKDAM010000051.1, on the reverse strand, counting down.
CTGTTGGCGAGTTCCCTAACAGGGTTTATTTGGTTTAGCTTGGGCGCGCCTACGGCATTTTTCCTAACTAGTTGTGTTACTTTGGTAGTAGTGGTGTATTTCACTCGGCTGCCCAGACCAGTTGGGCCCAATGTGGCTTCTTAAGCGTGCTAGGCTGACGGTTTATAGGTAGGCCATTGGTTTCTTTGTTTATGCATTGACATTGATTAAGTAAACATCATTAAAAATCAAAGAGCCTCATAGGACAAACTTCCAGAAGGATCACACTAGAATGCGTACTTTAAAAATAAGAATAAACTTTTTACTATCTATAGCCCCCATTTATACCGTTCTAGTCCTTAAAAGGGGTAAGGAGTTTTTGAAAGTTTGAGTTTTTGCCGATACATCAAGTCGTCAAGTCGGTTTTTTACTTTTTTCTATATTTTCAAGTGGCCAGTTCAATTGATTAAACGCATTTCCTAATTTACAGTCCAAGCAGTGTTCGTAAAAAGCATTTTTTTTAACCATGAGAAAGTTAGGAAGTCTATTTATTGCCATTCATTGGATTTTATTCAGTGTCAGCGCACAGAATCTTGATCCGGAATTGGCAACTAAACTGCAGTTCAAACTAGATAGCTTTCGAGCAGCCAACAATTTAAAAGGGATTTCTGCCTGCGTTATACACCCAGGATTAGGAACCTGGAAAGGAGTTACCGGTATTTCTCATCCTGGAACGCCTATTTCTTCTGATTTGTTGTTTGGTATCGCAAGTAACACGAAGTTGTTTACTGGTGTACTCTTGTTAAAATTGGCAGAGAATTCAATTATCAGCTTGGAGGATGAATTGCATGAATACCTACCCACTTTCGATCAGATTGATTCAACCATCACGATTCGACAGCTTTTGAACCATACGAGTGGATTAGATGATGTGACGAGTGTTACCGGTTATCCTGATTCGATTTTATCAAACCCTAACCGAATCTTCACAGCACCCGAGCTTATGACTTGGATCGGGCCACCCTTATTTCCTGCTGGCAGTAACTGGGGTTATTGTAATACCAATTATTTGCTTGCTGGAATGATTGCGGAGCAAGCAACAGGCAAACCCTTCTACCAACTCTTACGGGATAGTATCCTGACGCCGCTTCAGCTCGATAGCACCTTTTTGGATGTTTACGAAACAATTCCCTTCACAGTAGCTCATCCTTGGCAGGGAGGAGTAAATAGTAATACCATCCCAAGGGTGGCATTAAACAGTGCTGCTTGGACTGCAGGGGCAATGTACTCCACAGCAGGAGAAATGGCTCAATGGTACAATGCCCTACTGAATGGACAATTTCTAAATACAAGCTCCTTGACTGAAATGACCACTTTTGTGGGGTCGGGTAATTATGGGATTGGAATTAGTCGAGCAATTGTAAATGGCCGAACAGTTTGGACGCACGGGGGAACGATTTGGGGAGGATACAATTCTTCGATGATGTATGAACCTTCTTCTGGAATCGTGATTTGTGTTTTAATTAACCAGTTGCCTGCTCAAGCGTATCAAGTCTCCATTCAACTGCTTTCAACAATAATCAACCACACAGTCAGTGCTAACAAGACCGATCCTGAAGTACCTATTCATTCCGTTTATCCAAACCCTACCTACGGAATCGTCCATATTGATATACCCGATCAACCTATTCAAGCGATAAAGGTCTATGATTCCCAAGGAAGATTAATCAAAGAGGCAACCAAAAGCCAGTTTACTTTGTCAAACTATCCAAATGGAAAGTACTGGATATTAGCGCAGACAGAAGAAAGCGTTTATTGTTTCCCGGTTCTTAAACTATAAACGATTTGTCTGCGCTGAAAAATAAGCTTTTCCACCCAATTCTTCGATAAAGGGTTTACTTGGAAGCCTATCAAAAAAAGCGTTTATATGTCCTTTGGGGAAAAACAAAGAATTAAAGTTCATCCATTCCTGCATCCTCTGTTTGGTCGGGATACAACGAAATTTGATGTACTGGCTATCCTACTTATTGCCTTCTTGTTTGCAGCATCCTCCCTGTTCCTTGACGGACAACAGGACCTATCAAGTCTTAAAAAAAGTATATTCATGCTTTTAGCGCTTGACTTAAGTGGGGGAATAGTGGCTAATATGACGATCGGAACCAACCAGTTTTATGAGTCCTCACTTAAAAAAAAATACTACTTTCTTCTCATCCACTTTCTACAACCACTCCTTCTAGCTTGGGTCTTTCCAATGGATTTACCACTCATTTTAGTTACCTCCATGTATACTTTACTTGGTTCTCTCTTGGTAATAAAGATAAGTATAACGAGTGGTCAGCGCGTTGCAGCAATTAGTCTTACTTCCTTAGGTATCCTTCTGGTATTCCTTCTGCCATATAAAAATCCAATACTTAAAGGGATGTTCATCTTGTTTATCCTTAAATTAGTGTTGTCATTTAGTGTAAATTGGACAAAAAATGAAAGGAATGAATGAACCCATTTTTCAATTCTTAGAATCCGTAAAAACCCTTTGCCCAAAGGTGACTGTAGCTGAGCTGAGCTATTTGGAAAGTGGCTTGAACCTCTCGGAGTTCAGATCAAAGCACTTTTACATGCACGCAAACACCATTCAACGGGAGATTGGTTTTGTACACCAAGGGTTGCTGCGTTCCTTTTACATCGACCAAAAAGGAAGTGAGATAACGGTTAATTTTGTCCGGGAAGGCTACTACGCCACGGACTACACTGCATTTATTGCCAAGACGCCAAGCAAATATTACTTTCAGTGCATTGAACCTACCCTCATGGTGAATTTATCTTATGACCATATTCAGGCTGGGTACGATCAATACCCTAACCTCGAACGGTATGGGCGTTTAGTAGCGGAAGCTGTGTTGAAGGTACAGCAGACACGGATTGAACGTTTTTTGTTTGAAACTTCTGAAGCACGCTACCTTGGCTTCGTGGCAGAAAATCCGGATTTGTTCAATCGGGTTTCCCTGTCTCATTTATCTTCCTATCTTGGAATTGAACGGCAAACCCTGACCCGAATCCGGCAGAAATTGGCTCGAGATTGATTTTGACACTTTTGTGTCAGGTGGCACTTTTTGAATACCCTCAATTTTGCTGGGTAATTACCGGCAATCCTAACTATTAATAAACGTAAATGGGTATGAAAGAAGTAGCAATTATCACCGGAGCCACCTCTGGTATTGGATTAGAAATAGCTAAATTGTTTGCGAAGGATCAAATCGACCTACTACTTGTAGCAAGAGATCAACAAAAATTGCTCCGAATCAAATCTAACTTTGAGGAGCAGTATCGAATTACTGTTTATACGGTTGCTGCTGACCTGACCTCGGCAGGAGCAATTACAGCTATCCGGGAAGCCGTTTACTTAAATGAATTGGTAGTCCAATACCTAGTCAACAATGCTGGATTTGGAGATTATGGTGCCTTTATTGAAAGGGACCTGGACAAATATCGGGAGATGATCCAATTGAATATCTGGAGTTTGACGGAGTTGACCTACCACTATGGAAAAGAGATGGTGAAAAATGGCAAAGGAAAGATAATGAACGTGGCTTCTATGGCGGGGCTACAACCCGACCCAAATTTTGCTGTGTATGGCGCCACGAAGGCTTATGTAATCAGCTTAACGGAGGCAATCCATAAAGAATTTGAGCGGACAGGAGTGACCGTTACCGTGCTTTCGCCCGGCGCGACGGAGTCGAATTTTATGGAACGTGCAGATATGGGTAATGCCAAATTATACGCAAAGGGAGTGATGTCATCGGAGGAGGTTGCCCTGGAAGGGTACATCGGAATGATGAAAGGAAAACTTCATGTAATACCTGGTTTTAAAAATAAAATTCTTGGTTTTCTATCGGGAATCATGCCTTCCAGCAAATGGCGACTCCACATAGCAGCAACCATCATGGCCTCCAAATAAGTAGGTCCCTCTTGGCTGGCAGACAGATTGCCTGAGAACAGCTTTATCCATAAACTATTTGCACGATTAACTATGAAAATTATCCTTTTTGGCGCTACCGGATATTCAGGACGGGCCATTTTAGCAGAAGCCCTTCAGCAGGGTTATGAAGTAACTGTTTTGGTGCGCAATGCATCTAAAATTCAAAGTCAACACCCAAACCTGACCATCGTTGAGGGCGATGTGTTGGATGAAAGTGTTGTGGCCTCCGTTTTAAAACATCAAGAAGTGGTTATCCAGTGCCTCGGTATCGGCGGAAAAGGCGACGGAAAACCTTCAACGTTTATTTCTGACGCTACTAAAATTATGATTGATGAAATGAAAAAGCAACAAGTTCATCGTCTGATCGCTATAAGTAATGTTGGAGCAGGCAACAGTGTAGCCTTTCAGCCATGGTTTTTTACCAACCTAATTCTCCCATATTTTATGAAATGGTTGAAGGTAATCATTGAGGATAAAAATAGAATGGAAGCAATCATCATGAACAGTGAACTAAACTGGACGATTGTTCGATGCCCAAACATCGTAGATAAATCCGCAAAAGGAACTGTTACGGCTACATTAGATGGGAAAGATCTTAAGTTGTCCGTAACACTGACAGATATGGCAGCCTTTATAGTTAACCAGATTCGTTCTTCTTCTTTTTCGAGACAGGCACCGTCTATCAGCAATTAAAGGAGCAATTAAATCGTATTTATCGCACGAAAAATAAGATTTTGCATGAAAAAAACTTTATCAATACTGCTAATATTGCTCCTGAACCCTCTGGTATTTGTCTTTGCACAATCTTTCTCACCCCGTGTTATGGAGGTTGATTTAATGAAGGAGGAGCTCTCTTTAGTCCGGTCCAAACTAATTCGAATTCATCCGGAGCCATTCCACTTTCTCTCTTTTGAGGATTTTGAAGAAAAGATAAGTAATCTAAAAAACAGATTAGAGCCAATGCCAGTTGAACAGTGGTACGTGCATTTAGCTTCCCTGATCTCATCGCTGCAGGATGGACACACCGTTTTATTATTTAACCAGGAGGACAGGAGGCGATATTTTGATCAAGGGGGTAAAATCTTGCCCTTTCTAGTTCAAGTGAAGGACAATAAGCGTGCAGTCCTCCAGCATCATTTTACCAACGATTCAACCCTTTCTGCTGCCGAGCTCCTAAGTGTTAATGGAAATTTGATTGGGGAAGTCCTACAAAATATGCATCAACTAACTTTTGGAGAGTTGGAGGTATTTAGAAATGCCCAGATTACCAATTCCTTTGGCAGAATGTACTGGCTTCTATATGGACATTCCGATTCTGTGACCTTGAGTGTTGAACAACGCAATGGGAAACTGGCTTCGGTTACGCACAATTGCTTGACAGTGGCACAATATGACGAGTTTGTAAAAATCGATTTTCCAAAAATGGAGCAGCGCAAGGCCCATCATATGTGCTTGACCTATGCAAATAACAGGCCGGTTGCATTGCTGAAGCTCAATGATTTTAATACTTACAAAGGTTATCGAGATTCAATTGAACACACTTTCAAAACCATTCAACAATATTCAATTGATACCCTGATAATCGATATTCGAGGCAATGGGGGAGGAGAACATTTTATAACAGAAACCATCAATTATTTTTTGTTGGATACAGCCTGGGTATTGGTTTCAAAAGCAAAAATCAAAATGAGTGACGAATTTTATAGTGTCTTCCCCAAAACAGTCCGCTGGCTCGCAAAAATTTTACCCAAAAAACCTTCTATTAAGCTAGCTGCTGCCATAATGACCAATAACACCAAAATCAGCCGGGTTGTGAAAGTATTTGATCCTACAACAAAAGAACCTTCCTACGAGATTTATACCAGGCCAAAGCAGCATTTCTCTGAAAAACACCGCTTTAAAGGAAAGGTCTTTTTGCTTATCGATCGAAATTCATATTCCATGTCTGGGATGTTTGCTGCCATCCTTAAAGATTATAACAGAGGAGTGCTAGTAGGAGAAGAAACGGGGGGCTTGGCGAATCCCCATGGATCCAATGTTCGTATCACGTTACCACATTCGAAATTTACCTTTACGGTTTCTACTTCAAGGGCATATAGACCCTCTGGTTTCTTTGATCACCATGGTGTAATCCCCGATATTAAGATTCCTTATGAGCAGTTAAGAACAGCCCAGAATGTTGAAACTATTCTTCAACTTCTTTCAAAATTTAATTGAATAAGTCCACTTCAGACCCCATTCTCGGATAATCTTCTCACATGCTTTTTATTAGAATAAATTTCGAGGGTAATGAGTAAAATGTTGAACCTAATAAGACAGGGTCTCACTTAAACACACAATCGATTATGTACAAGGAGAGTAAAATGTTAAATACAAAAATTGGGAGAATCGCTACCTTTCATCGACCTTCAGAGTCAAAGAAAACAGCCCTCCTTTTTTTGCATGGAGTATATTTGGATCACCATCTTTGGGATCAGGTGATCCAAACTATTCAAGATAGAACGATCATTACGCTGGATATGCCTCTCCATGGTGACAGTAAGAGAATATCTAAAGATGATTGGACAATTGAGGATTGCGCCGATATGCTCCTCGAAGTAATGGATCAATTGCAGCTTGGAAAAGTGGTAGCGGTTGGACACTCCTGGGGAAGTATGACTATTCTTCGGGCTGCCAATCAACAACCCGAGCGTTTTGAGTCCGTAATTTTGTGTAATATGCCTTTCCGTGCAGTATCCAAGTGGAAAAAAAGGTTGATCCGTCTCCAACATACCCTGCTGGTTTTCAGAGATTTTTATACCACACAAGCGTCTAAAGCCTTATTTGGCCAAACATCACGAAGGACAAATCCTACCTTGATCCATCACTTGCAACGAACGATGCGGCTTCTTAGTAACCAGGAAATTAAAAAGGTAGATAAAGAGGTTATCTTAGAAGCAAAGGATTCGAGCCACTTGATTCAACAGATGAGTGTTGTTGCAATTGCAGTAAAGGGAAGGGAAGATTATGTGCCGGCACCACCAGTACTGCAAACCATAATGGTGGAGGGAGGACACGTAAGTCCGCTTGAAACACCTAAGGAAATCTCGAAGTTGATATCTGAATTTGTTGCATAGCCCAAGTTTTTCAATTTTCTAAAATAAAAAGCTGTTGAATTAATGTGGAGTATTACTATTATGAGTGTAGACCCGTATATTTGGTTTCGAAAATTTAGGTTTGTGATGTGAAGGATACTGTCCCCAAATGGACACTACAAGAACTCTACAGCAAATAACATGACAACTTTATCAGAAAGCATTAGTCAAATTGTTGGGTTAACTATTGAGGAAAAGGCCACAGTCGAAAAAGCCTTTTTTCAAATTGAAATTTTAAAAGGGGAGTCTTGGATAAAACAGGGTACGATCTGTGACCAGGTAGCCTTCGTGGTTTCTGGAAAACTTCGGAATTATTACCTGGACGAAGCAGGAAACGAAATAACCTGTTTTTTTGTAACACCTGAGCTATTTGTATCCGCTTTTTCTAGTTTCCTGACAAATACGCCAACACACGAAAACATTACTGCACTAGAAGATACCGTATTGAGGGTGATTTCAAAAAAGGGTCTGGAAGATTTGTCTGCGTTAGTCCCTAAAATGCAGGTTTTCAGGAGAGTGATTGCAGAAAATCTCTTCATTTTGATGGAAAAAAGAATCGCAATGCTACAGTCAAAGTCAGCATTTGAGCGGTATGAAAAAATGCTCAAGGAACATCCGGATATAATCCTAAGCGTTCCCCTTCAGTACACAGCTTCTTTCTTGGGGGTAACCCCTCAGCACCTAAGTAGATTGAGAAAAGACTTGCTTAAGGAACAGTCCCTATAGCTACATTTTTTATTCCACATTTGGATATCTACTAACTAAAACTTGAAATTATGAAACTGATAAAAAAAGACAAGATCCATCAGATGTTCTTTAAAATGACTTTTTTGGTTAATTTTTTTTGGCTGAATACATCAGAGCTGCTTGCTCAATCACAAGATAATACCATAAAAGATAAAGCTATTGATGGGG
>JBKDAM010000050.1:0-7612 GCA_046316495.1 Chitinophagales bacterium | reverse complement strand
AAATGGAACTGCTGATTTTTATTTCTACCCGGAAAAAAGACGCCGTGGTTGATACGCTGGACAACAGCACAACGGAAGATTTGATTTTTACAAGCCTCTCCACCTCCGGCTTGCACCGCAGCCCAACTGAAATTGCCGCGGAGCGCAGCGTACGAGAATCAAGCTCCGGTTGGAGCCTAAGCAAACCTTTTCAGAATGGAAAAATCAGCCTAAACACAGTCTACACTTGGCTAGATACCCGTCGCAATCCGGTCCCACAACCCTACCGGCTCTACCAATTTAAAGGAGACCGACTTTTAAACAGCAGCTTGGATTACACCTTTCGCCAAAAAAACCTGTTGTTGTTTGGGGAAAATGCGGTAAGTCAGAACGGTGGCTGGGCTTTCAGCAATGGAATGGTACTTGGTTTAGACCGGCGTGTCAGTTTGGCAGTCCATTTACGAGCCTTAGCACCTTCCTTTCAGACCCTTTATGGAGCCGCCTTTGCGGAGGGAACGGCCGCCGCCAACGAACATGGTGCTTACGTGGGATTAGAACTACGGCCTACTCGATCACTGCGCATCAATGGCTTTCTGGATTTGTGGCGGCACCCTTGGCTCCGGTACCGTGTCTCAGCTCCCTCCCAAGGCAGTGAATACTTACTTCGCTGCAGTTGGCAACCCAATCGGCAGTTAAACCTTTACTTACTCTTCCAGTCCAGGAGTAAAATGCAAAATGCTACGTACCCATTGGAAGGGCTCCTCACGAATGAGCGGCAGCGATTGCGATTTCATCTGCAATATAAAATCCGGCCAGGACTGGAATACCGCTGCCGACTGGAATGGATGCAACTTTATACTGAAAACACCCGCACGGGGACTGGTTTTTTGGGTTATCAGGAGCTGGTGGTTAAGCCAAGGAACAGCCCCATTTCAGGAACCCTTCGGTACACCCTCTTTGATACAGATTCTTATGATTCCAGGGTTTATGCCTTCGAGAATGCTCTTTTTTCAGCGATTTCTATACCTGCATTGGCTGGTAGAGGAAGTCGTTTTTACGCCAATATTCGTTGGAAAGCAGGAAAGAATTGGAGATTGGAAGGTCGATTGGAAGCTAGTTATCTGGATCGCTCGGTAAGTGCCAGTGCTCTACCAGGATTTCATCCAGTGGCACAATTACAGGGACAAATCTTCTGGTGAGCTGGGTAGCCCTTTCAGAAGACTAAAGACGAGGTCCGACTCAAATCCCATCCTAATCACAGCAGCTGCCGCTTTTTGGCGCGCCTGTGGATCACCTACCCATTGCTGTAGCTTTTTGGTTAGTTGCCGAACAACTGTATTGCGGTAGGCCTCTTCATCAATTTCCTGAAAGGCCTGTTCGATGCAGTCCGGGTGTATCTTTCGGAGTTGTAGCTCCAGGCGCACCCTGATCTTTCCCCAGCTTTTGATTTTACTTCTGACGTACAAGGAGGTAAAACGCTGCTCCTCAAAATAACGGTCTTCCATCAAGGTATGGAACAGGGTATCTCCCAATTCATCAGAAAGCCGCAGCTCTTTTATTTTATCCCTTACCTCCTGCGGACATCGTTCTCGGAAAAGGCAAAACCGCTCCAGTTTGACCATCGCCTCATCAGGAGTAAGGGGTTTATCAGTGGCTGACCTCCATTTTCGTTGAAATCCCATTTTTTAATAATTAAAAACTGATAAGAAAATATTGGGAAAGTAAATAAAAAAATTAACTTTTAAGTGCTAATTTATATTTCCAGTACGTCTCCAAAGCAGCAATCTTGCAAATAGTCCAGCCAGCTTTGCCATCTCGGAAACCACCACGCAGCAAGTAGCACTTTAACCATTTCATGACTGGATTCCAGTACTTTTGGAACCAGAACAATCGTTTTCCGTTGGATTTCATCGCTTTCGCACTGATTTGAGCGTATTTTTGGGCACGCTCAAGGTGCTCCTCCACGGTGTAATAGCTGTAATGCAACAAATCACCCTGGATCCAGGTAGCTGAAACTCCCGGATCCAAGACAATTTTATCATGGGGGTTTTGACCACCCCAACGGGCTTGCTTCCGATTAAAAAGTCGCAGTTTGCGGTCGGGATACCAACCAGAGTGGTGAATCCATTGTCCGCAATAATTCGTTTTTCGATTCATCCAGGCAGGAATTGGGTGCTGTTGTTCTTTCCAATGTTGGATAGACGTCTGCAAGGCGCCACTCAGCGCTTCATCTGCATCCAAAGACAACACCCAATCGTGTGTAGCCAGCTCTAAGGCCCTGTTTTTTTGTTGTATATGCCCATCAAATGGATGTTGTTCCACTTTTACCCCCCATTTTTGGCAAATTTCAAGGGTGCGATCCGTTGAGAAGGAATCTAGGACCACCACCTCCTCTGCAATTGGAACAACCGATTCGAGGCAGCGTTCAATGTTTTTTTCCTCATTAAACGTAATAATTACAACAGATAAAGGTGCCATAGACAGTAAATTATAGAGTAACAACTAACTAAGAGGACCGAAGCGTTTCTTATTTTCAATCGCGAGCGCCCAGCGGATTTTTTCAAAAGAATATTTTTGCTGGAAGTTTTCAAAAATATCTCGAAGTACATAGGGCTTTTCAAACAATGGAAGCGCACCACAACTAATATCAACTTCCTCCTCTGATATCCAAGTGGTATAATCGATCTCAAATCCTCGCTCGTACATTACACAAAGGTGGTTTTGAACGGTTCCGAGCGACATATTACGTTGTTGTGCCACTTCTTCAAGGGTCATTCCTTTTTTGACTAAGTCATAGGTGATGAATTGAGAGGAACCAGTTAATTTTACCCCTTCGTCGTTTTTGTCTCGGAGAAAGGCTTGAATTTCCCGTACGAATGGGGAGCCGTATTCTTGCAGTTTCCGCTCTCCTACCCCACTGATAATCAGCAAATCCGATTCCTTGATAGGGCGTTTATCAGCCATCTCTTTAAGGGTTGCGTCACTAAAAATTTGGTAGGGAGGAATTCCAATTTGTTGAGCGAGGTTTCTTCTCAACAACCGCAAGCGCTCAAACAATTCATTCGCTAGCAATTGAGTTCGGGAAGCAGGCCGAACCTCCGGAGCTTTGCGCTCTTGAGAGCTCTGTATCCGGTCAGGAGGAATTGCCAATTGAACTTTATTGTTTTCAAAAAGAACGCTCATCCCCGCTGCAGTGACTTTCAACCAATGGTTCTCATCATAGGCAATTTCGATGTACCCCAAGTGCAACAATTGCATAATCAGGTACATCCAACTGTCAAAGGAAAGGTCTTTCCCTTGACCATAGGTTTTGATTTGATCGTATCCTCCTTCTATAATTTCCCGATTTCGACTCCCCCTTAGGATATTGACCAGCATATTCATACCAATCTTTTCATTGGCCCGTTTGAGTGCGGAAAGGGCTTTTTGGGCAGCAATCGTGCCGTCAAAATACCTTGGCGGATTTTGGCAAACATCACAGTTTCCACATCGTTGAGGGTACTCTTCATCGAAATAGGCCAGCACGGTTTTTCTTCGGCAAACGGGGGCCTCTGCAAATTCATACATCCGGTTTAGCTTCGCCAACTTCAGTTCCTTTTGGGTTGTTTCGCCTTCTGACTGCTGAATCATCTCTCGGTAGGTCATCACATCGGCAAACGAAAAGAAAAGCAAGGCGTCGGATGGCAGTCCATCCCGTCCCGCTCGGCCTATTTCCTGATAGTATCCTTCCAGGTTTTTCGGCAGGTTGTAATGAATAACAAACCGAACGTTGCTTTTATCGATCCCCATTCCAAATGCAATGGTTGCGCAAATGATGGGAACTCGGTCATTAATAAAATCATCCTGAACCTTGCTCCGGATCCGTGCGGGTAACTCCGCATGGTAATAATCAGAGTGGAAGCCTTTTGCATTGAGGTTGTTGGAGAGCTGTTCACAGGATTTACGGCTCAAACAATAGATAATTCCGCTTTGATTGGGACGTTGTTTTAGAAACTCCACAATTTGTTCCATTCTCCTTTGTCCAGGCTTTACTGTCAGAGAAATATTGGGACGATCGAAAGAGGAGAGAAATACCAGAGGATCCTGGAGTTGAAGCTGGGTTTGAATATCTTTTCGAGTGATTTTATCGGCAGTAGCCGTCAGCGCCATCATGGGCACTGTTGAAAATTGTTGTTTTAAAAATTGAAGTTGGGTGTACTCCGGGCGAAAATCATGTCCCCATGCGGAAATACAATGTGCTTCATCAACAGCAATCAAGCTTATTTTCAAACTTTTAAGAAATGGCTGAAACTGCTGAGACACCATTTTTTCTGGACTGACATACAGTAGTTTTAGACCACCGTCCATCGCAAGGTTCTCCGTTTTTCGGATAGACGCAGCATCAGAAGAAGAGTTGATAAAGGCTGCTGGAACTCCATTCGCCACCAATCCTTCGACCTGATCTTTCATGAGGGCAATAAGCGGGCTAACAACTAAGGTAATTCCCGGTAGGGTGAGCGCTGGAATTTGGTAACAAATACTTTTACCTCCTCCGGTTGGCATTAGGACGAGTACATCCTTGCCTGCGTAAACGGCCTCAATAATTTCTGATTGCATTGGCCGAAAGGCGTCGTAACCAAAATACTTCTTGAGCGCCTGAAGTGCTTGATCCATAATTAGATTGAATTTTACGGTAAGAAAAAGAAAGGTTGATATGAATACGACTCTTGGTTTTTCTACAGCACAACGTCTACTCAAACCTCCTCACTCCCTTGCTGACAGGGCAAAGGTAGTATTCCTTCTTTTTATTTCAAAAAAAGCCAATCGAACTAAATAATAAGAAAAAATGGAAACCCTGTCTTTTGATCAGTTACTGACCAACCCTCGCTCGATCATCCACCTTGCGGTTATCAGGTGAGAGCAGGAATATACCTTCATGGAATCGGCAATTCCAGGGTAACGCTCAATCACATCCTCAATTTTAGCAGAACGATAATCGTACAAAGATTCTCTTCCTGATTTGCGTGCAACGTATAAGTATTTGTCGTCCAACACACACATCCGATAGTCTTGGGAGAAAAATGCAAATGGTCGTTTTTCTCGGAAGAGGTCATAGCCCATCGTATTTTGCTTATAATCCAGCCTTAAAAGTCCCATAACGGTTGGAAAGATATCCATTTGGGAGGCAATCCCGGAACGCACCTCCGGTTTTTTCAACAACTTGGGGGCATGGATAATCAATGGAACATGGTTGTAGGACAGTGGCACATCGCTCACATAATTGGTCAGGTTAACTCCATGATCTCCGACCAATACAAAAATGGTTTCATTGTACCAGGGTTTGGTGGCACAGCTATCCATAAAGGATGAAATTGCCCAGTCTGCATACTCATAGGTTGCTAAAACGGGGTCTTTACTCTTTGGTTTAAAGGCAGTATGTGCAGGTAATATATAAGGTGGGTGGGTGGTAATGGTCAGCAGTGTGGCAAAAAAGGGTTGTTTGGGCGAGGCAGAAGAAAGGCTATCTAATTGACGGAAGGCAAGGCCCAATAGGTCTTCATCTCCGACTCCCCAAGAATTAGCAATTTTATCTTCTGGGTAAGCACTTTGGTCTACAATCACATCAAAACCATTTTTTTCGACAAAAATATCTAGGTTGTCAAACGTCTTGGGGTGTGAGCAATAAAAACGGGTATGGTAGCCCGCTTTTTTAAGTTCAACGGGCAGGCCAGAAAACTCCTTCAATTCAGAAACCCCATTTAACATTGGATGCTCCATCATCATGACCGGCATTCCGTAAAGCGTGCTGTAAATACCACAATTGGTATGAATGCCGGTACTATAACAGCGATCAAAAAGTACACTGTTTTTGGCCCACCGATCTAAACCGGGGGTAAGGCCCTCTTTTGCACCATAAGTGCCCATCCGGTTCGCGCTCATGCTTTCCATGAGAATCAACACGACGTTTTTTTTGAGAGGGGATCCACTGTACTGATGCTCATGTAAAATGGGGGACTGAAGACTGTCTGCCGGTGGTTTCAACAATCCAAAAGCCTTGCGAACCTGCTGAATCGCTTCCTTAGTAGACACTACATTGATATCAAAAGCAAAATAGGAGTCAAACCAGGTATGAACTGGGTTCAAGGTGAGCTGGTTAATAAATCCATCGTTACTAAAGGTAGCCCGTTTCATGTCCGGGCGTTTTGGAGTTGCGCCCCCCCAAAGGCCACATAACAACAATGTAAAAGCTGCCGCAACCGCCATTTTTTGCTGACGATTCCCTACTTCATCCGGCTCATTCATTGCTCTATTCCAAAGTATGAGTACCAAACGCCGAATACCCCAAAGTCCTACAACAAATAAAGCAATAATGGGATAATAAGCGACCTCTTTCAAGACAAACGATCCCGATTGAGCCAGGTTTTTTAGGTGGACGGTGGCAATGTTTAAACGGGCATTGAAGTACTTAAAATAAGGCACATCTGCAGCGCATATAACCAGTGAAACCAAGATGATAAGACCACAATAAAACCGTACGTATTTGTAGACCCGCTCTGCGTAAACACTCTTGAACAAATGCAGGTAGGTTAGTAGCAAATACGGGACTAGCATCGCATAGCTTGCAATAGTAACGTCAAACCAAAAACCAATACGGAAAGCTTTAGTCAGGGATATGGATCGCTCCATATCAAAGAAATAGGCCGGTTTGTTGCTCAACAACATAATCAACCTGAAAACAGAGAAAACAAGCAACAATATCAGGTGGACTGATAACAAAAACCTCAGATAAGGAGGGAAAAGTCGCTTATTCCATTTCATACGCTCACACAGGTTAGCCGTACATTCTTCCTGTAGAATGTTGGTTGCTTCATACGGCCTCAAACAGCTAAGGGCCTCTTTCAGTGCAAAGTTAGATTTTTATTTGGAAAACGACTTGGAAAAATAATTGAACCAAATGTTATTTCAGAAACCTCCCTTTTCACACCCATACCTTAACGAAATAAGAAGAATTTTGTTGTATTTGGCCAACAAAAAAAAGTAAAAAATACAGGGGATAATCTATTAATAATGACGATACTAATTCAATTCTAGGAGCCCCATTAAACTCGCTTCCGTCAAGGGTGTGGTAGATCCTCCTGAAGGTAGAGGCAGACTACCGATTAGGTGTTCCCTTACATCCGAGCGGTCATTGTCACAGTATGCCAAGGCAAAACGCAATTTTTTGCCAGCTTGAATGGATTTAGGGATATTTTCTTGGTTATCCCGGTATTGATTACCATCGTACAAGCGCACAGCCACTTCCCAAACACTGCTATTGCCTGTAGTGGTACGGCGGCACAAGCAATGCTCATCGTAGTACTGGAAAGAACTGTCCGCGGCAACATCAACTACCCTGGCATCCAAACCAATATGGTAAGCGAATGCGTTGTAATTATAGGCATGGGATCCACCGGAACCATCCTCATCCACCATAACTACCAAACAATCATCGTCCCAGTAGCGCTCCAGGCCATCTGGGTGCATATCGACGAGGGTGTCGTCTTGGATTTCGGCAAGAATATATAGGTTATTTTCGTCCCAAAGTAGCTTGTATTGTCCATTAAAATCCGCCTCTTTGAGATTATTCCCTTCCCAAAGTTGATCCAGGGGTTTC
>JBKDAM010000049.1:0-50548 GCA_046316495.1 Chitinophagales bacterium | reverse complement strand
GTATAGGTTCCGCTCGGAGTCATGGTCACGTTAATCGAGCCATTTCCAGCGGTACAGGAACTGTTGTCCGTAACCTGCCCGTTAATGCTAAAATTATTGCTGTCGTTCCCAACCACTGCGCTTGCGGTGGAGGAACAGCCGGAGGCTGCAGTGACCGTAACGGTGTAAGTTCCCGGTAGGAGACCAAAAGGATCTTGTGGACTCGTTTGGTTACTCCAGGCATAAGAATAGGGAGACTGACCTCCCGATACCGTCAAATCAATGCTACCTGTTGGCTGAGAACAGAGTGCATTTGTGACCACTGTCGATAAAACTGGAGCCGGGGTATTATTGTCTACTACAACTGTATCAATTACCACACAGGTTCCGCCAGCACTGACCGTGGAAATATACATTCCTGGACTTAAACCAGAAATTGCAGAGGTAGTTTGACCCGTATTCCAAGAATAGGTATACACCCCTGCAGGGTTTACTTGTAAGGAAATACTGCCGTTGCTTGCTAAACAAGAGGTATTAGGAACCACATTAACGGTGGTACTGAAATTAATTGGGTTGTTTGGAACGGTATCTGTCAGCACATCCGAACATCCATTTACGTCCGAGACTGTCACGGAGTAAATTCCCCCTGGCAAGTTAGTCAGGTCTTCGGAGGAAACCGAATTAGACCAGTTGATCGAGATGGGGGCTGTCCCACCGTTCACAATCAGGTTGATGGCGCCGTTTGACAAGCCACAAATTTCTGGAGTAACTACAGATAGCAGACTTGGCAACACCCGTTGATCCTCCACTGTAAACGTGATCGAGGCGGTGCAACTACCTGTTTGAGTAACCGTAACCGTGTACGTTCCTGCAGCCAATCCACTCAAATCCTCAGAGGTGGCCATATTGGACCATTCAATACCGTAAGGGCCTGCTGGGGTGATTTGCAAATCCACAGCACCATTGTTGTTTTGACAATTGGTGAGTGGGGTGGCGGTTCCTGCCAAACTAAAGGTAGAACTATTGTTCGCCACGGTAAAATTAGCTGAAGCCGTACAACCATTGGAAGCACTCACTGTAACGGAGTAAAGCCCAGAGGGGATAGCAGAAAGGTCTTCTGTCGTCGCCATATTGGACCACATGTAAGTATATGGGGTAGTCCCTCCCGTCACGGTGATATTGATGGCACCATCACTTTGGCCACAAATTGCAGCGGTAATGACCGAAGAAATCATGGGTTCTGAGGTACTGCTGGCGACCGTGAAACTGGCGGTTGCTGAGCAAGTTGGGCCAGCGCTCACCGTAACGGTATAAATTCCTGAATTCAAATTCGATAAATCTTCTGAGGTGGAGGCGTTTGACCAGGTATAAGAATAGTTTCCAGCAGGAGCCACACTTAGGTCAATACTGCCATTCCCACTCACACAAGAATTATTGGCAGTAACCACCGCCGTTGGGACTAATGGAACATTGGTATTATCAACCGTACCAGTACCCACTACAGTACAGCCATTGGCTCCTGTCACAGTAACCTGATAGTTGCCAGGTGCCAAGTTAGAGACGGTCGCATTGGTTCCGGTGCTTGACCAGGTATAGGAATAGGGTGCTACTCCTCCAGCGGCTGTAGCCGTTGCTGTACCCGTATTTTGGCCACAGGTGGCCGTACTAGTACTCACGCTCACCGTTGGAGCAACCGCATTGGTAACCATATCAATAGTCTCTACTGCCAGACAATTGCCTAGGGTAACCGTAACGGTATAACTTCCAGTCCCAATATTACTTAAGTTTTGGGTAGAAGCACCATTCGACCAGTTGTAGAAGTACGTGTACCCTTCCGGGAACACATCCACGAAAATACTTCCGTTAGGATTGGAGCAGGAGGTATTTTCAAATATCGCTCCGGATACTGTCAAGCTCGTAGCCTCATTAAATAAATTCGCAGAAGCCACCGTGCTACAGCCCAGAGAGGAGGTGACCGTTACATAGTAATCACCAGGAGCCAACCCGTTGATATCCTGGGTATTGGCACTGTTGGACCACGAATATGAAAGTGGACTTTGCCCTCCAAATACATCCAAATTAATACTACCATTGGATGCTCCACAAACCGGATTGGTGGTTTCCAGGCTTAAATCTGGAAACTCCGTGTTATCCTCCACCGTAAATGACTCAATTGAAAAACAAGTACCACCAGCATTAATAGTTACCGTGTAAGTACCCGGCAATAAACCAGAAATATCTTGCGTGGTCGCATTATTCGACCAGAGATAAGTAACAGTGGTAGGTGTGACGGTCAGGTTGATCAAACCATTCCCACTATTAGTACATGAGGTATTATCAAATACATTAGCACTCACATTTATATCAATGGTCTCATCTGGCACCGAATAGAATCCCACCTCTGAACAGCCATTGGCACCCGTAACCGTTACAAAATAATCACCTGCTGGTATACCGTAGTTATCTTGAGTAGTGACGCCATTGGACCAAATATAAGTATAGGGTTCCACACCGTTGGATGGGGCAAAGTTGATATTTCCGTTTGATTGCCCACAAGTAGGGCCGCCAAGGAGCTCAAAATAGGTTTCAGGTATATTAGGTTCATTGGGAATTTCAATATCCAAAGTAGTCGTACAAGCCCCGCCAGCACTAACAGTAACAGAATAAGTCCCCGGTAAAAGGCCGACCAAACCGCTAGCTGTGCCACTTACAGGACTCCAACTATAGGTATAAATTCCGGATGGGCTCACCGATAAGCTTACCGCCCCATTTCCAATTCCATTGCAGTTGGTATTCGCAACAATATTGGGATTCACGGAAAATGGGGGATTGTTGTTGCCTACGGTGGCCTCCCCCGTCACACTACAACCATTGGCACCCGTTACGGTTACTTGATAGGTCCCGGCCAACAGGGAGCTCAGGTTCTGGGAAGTGGCGTTGTTGTCCCAAAGAATGGTGTAAGGCGTCACTCCTCCACTAATCGTCATACTAATCGCTCCATTGTTTAACTCACAAGTGGAGGGCGTCGTGATAAAACTGAGGGTTGGCGTATTTGGCTGGTCGGGAACCACATATGTTGCTGTTTGCGTACAAGTCCCCCCTGCACTTACTGTAATTTCGTAGCTACCTGGCAGAAGACCAGTGATCGCATTGGTGGTGGCCGTTGTACTCCATTCATAGGTATAGGTCCCCGTCGGATTAACAGTCACTGTGATAGCCCCATTACCTCCATTGCAAGTGGTGTTGGCTGTGATGGTACTACTTAATGTGAAGGAGACGATGTTATCTAAAACGGTAGCATTAATCGTTCCGGTACAACCCGTAGCGTCCGTTACGGTCACAGAATAAGATCCACCGGGTATCATGGATAAATCTTCAGTGGTTTCCCCGGTTGACCATAAGAAAGTGTAAGGAGCAGTTCCTCCAGAAACGGATAGGTTGATTCCTCCATTACTCAAACCACAACTAGCATTTGTCAACTGAACAGTGGGAGTAACGGTTACCTGAGTAATATTGGCAGATCCGCTTATTGTACCAGTACAGGTACCCGCTACGGTATTGACGCTAACTAGCGAGTAACTTCCAGGCTGCGTGACATTTAGTTGGTAAGGGTTATCGCTGGTGGTAATAGGAGGCTGAGCCGTACCGTTGACAGCATAAACAAAATTCCAAGGACCCGTACCTGTAAAAGCAACCGACAAACTAACCGGTGTCGCAGCCCCCGCACAGACCTGAGCGCTTCCAGACAAAGTAGCGGTAGGTTTTGGCACAATGGTAATCTCAACACAAGTAGTATCTGCACTTGAATAGCATCCATTGGAGGGCCTTACACAGAGCTCTGCAGTACCTCCAGGGCTATTAGCCGGCCAGTTGACAGCTGTAGTGCTAAGACCGTTAAAAGCAATCGTCCCCGCTGAAGTGGGATTTAATGACCAAGTATAGTTGGTAGCTAAGGGTACCGTTGAAATAGAATATCCGGTTCCAGTGCCTGCACAAACTGTTGTGGGTCCGGTAATAGGACCTGGATTACCCGGAGGGACCCCTACAGTAGATCCTACGGTAACATCAATAGAATAGTCACAAACGTTTCCGCCACATCCATCAAGCACCATGTAATAAATTTGACCCACGACAAAATTATTGGCAGTGAGCGTAAATGGGTTCTGTGTGCATTGACACTGCAAATCCATGGGTTGAGAAACACAGTTGGCGTATATACCTGCCTGAAGCCCCATATTGTTTCCTTGTGAACAATTGGAGGGCGTTACGATCATCGTGATGGTAGTAGATCCGGCAAAAAAGGCAAACCACTCATCATTGTTCAATACAAAACCAGGACATCCGGGAAAATTCTGAGTGGCATTACTATTGTTGATCGTGGCACAATACCCGTCTAGGTTTTCGCATAAAATAGGTGCTTGCGCACAAGTGTTTCCAGGTTGTGGAAACCCGGGCGGTGGACAAGGATTTTGGGCACCCAAATACGACCCTACGGAAGAAATACAAATTGAAACAGCAAGTAAAAATACCCTCATAAATTATGAAATAATTCTATGTGATGCGGTGGATTTGTGGTAAATAGAGTCAAAAGTAGCCAAATTAGCAAACATCAATTTGCCAAAAATAGCATAAGCCCATTTAAGCCTCAATAAATAAAAATTTGGCACAAAAAGCCAGTGTTCCCAGTTTTTGGGGCAAAGGTTCCTATATTCCAATTTTTCCCCTTAGATTTACCATCAATAAGCTGATACCTATTTTAGGGCAGTCCTGCTGCATATTGCTTCCTTTTAACGATCGCCCTTGAAGAATACTCTAGTTTCGAGCGATCTCACAAAACGCACCTCAATCCTTTTTATAACTTGCCTATGTGCTTCTCTGCAACTGCCAGCTTCGGCGCCTCCGCTCTACTCACCGGTACTACCCTAGCCGCATCCAGGTATGTCACCGAAAAAAAACAACGTCCACTCTTGGCAGTGCCTGCCATTTTTGCCGTCCAACAATTTATCGAGGGCTTGGTGTGGTTATCGCTCACAAACGAGCAGTTTGCCCACCTAAAAAACACCGTAGTTACAACGTATATGGTATTTGCTGAGATGGTTTGGCCCCTCTGGATTCCTTTCGTCTTTATAATGCTTGAGCGCCACCATAGCCGATTGCGACTGCTCTGGACCTTTCAGGGAATTGGTATATTGATCCTATTCCCTACGGTCTATTACATGCTTCATTTCCCCATTCTTGCCTCCGTTTCCGACCACCATATCAATTATGCTCCTCAATTCCCGGGAGATTGGCTGCTTTGGCGAAGCATCGCTTACGGCCTTGCCGCAGTGGTTCCTTTTTTCGTTAGCACCTATCCCAGAGCTTGGGTCATGGGAATCCCGAATGCCTTATCCTTCTTCGTTGCCGCCTACTTTTTTCCAGGATACATCATCTCCGTCTGGTGCTATTTTGCCGCCCTTATCAGTATGAGTGTATGGTATGTCTTGCGTCAAAACGCATCCAACCCCGTTTCCTAAACCACAAAAAAAGGCGTGTATCCGTTTGATTGCCAGATACACGCCTTTTTACGAAAGACCAAACCAAATTACCGCCCCACTACGAGTTTCTCCAAACGATAATGCCCCTCGCTATCCTGCACTTTCAACCAATATAAACCCACAGGTAACTGCTCTAACGGAATCCGTTGCTGCCAGTTACCAGCAGGAAATGACTGATTGGTTTGCCACACCGCAATCCCGGCCGAATTCAACAATGTAAATTGCAACTCTGTTGATCCAGGGAGTTGACCACCCGCCCAACTCGTATTCGATGCCGGATTAGGTTGTAGTCGAATGACCATTGCAGTGGGCGCCTGATTGGTGCCCGAAACAGGTGTGCCTACCAATGAAATATCATCCACATACATATTATTTCCGTAGCCGGATTGATTCAAAATCCGAACCGTGATAAATTTCCCTGCATAGGCTGATAAATCCAGTGATACCTCTCGCCATTCTTCACAACTTTCCGGCGTAAAGGCATTGTACTCGTACAAATTACCAGGACCGATTCCACTGGTAGTCGTACTAAGCTCCGCTCCCCCACTTCGGTAAAGGATATCAAAGCTGGCACCACAATCGTCCGATACCAATACTTTCAAGCTATCAATAAAGAAGTTCCCATCGTAGTAAGGCGCATACGCTACCTTAAAATCCAACATCGGTGCCGTAATTTGAGTTAAATCAAGATGGATGGGTAACTCTAACGCATCCTGACCATAATCGCTGTACACATAATTCTCCACAAAATAGGCGGTATCTCCCGCGGGATCACAGCTAGTCA
Source organism: Chitinophagales bacterium (assembly GCA_046316495.1). Classification (GTDB taxonomy): domain Bacteria; phylum Bacteroidota; class Bacteroidia; order Chitinophagales; family Saprospiraceae; genus M3007. The sequence goes on along the minus strand of JBKDAM010000049.1, from coordinate 44,248 downwards.
ACACAATGGGCTGCCAAGTGATTCCATTATCGGGGTTAATCAAGGTGAAATTGCCCAGCCCCGCAGAAAAGTCGTTCGCCACCGGCAGGGTATTAACCACCGCATCCAGCACTCGTATCATTTTTGATATCGTTTTAGTGGAGCTGCCATTCGGGTTGCTCACCGTTAAGGTTACATCGTATTCTCCCGGCGTTTGATACACTACCTTCGGATTGCGCAAGTTGGAGCTGGAAGGCTGCCCGCCTGGAAATGACCATTCCCAGGTGGCTCCGGTATGCTCCAAAATTGAATAATCATCAAATTGAAGGCTGTCTCCCGGACAAGCGGTTTCTCGTTTATTAACCATTGGCTGGGCTACTGGCCTGGAGGGAACGACTAATCCCGTCTCCCAAACACCTTTACCGTACGCACCCAGCCGCAATTTGCGATCCCGGTAAAAGGGCCTCAAAATACATGTAGAAATACTGGCCGGTAAACCGTCCTCCAGCTGAGCCCAATCGCCTAACGAATCGTCCCGGTACCAAACGGTCGTATTAGTGCCCAAATAAACACCTCCATCTGTTCCTGCCTGGTGCAAAATATACCCCACACGCTGACCCTGGAGCGCAGCCGTCGTTAAATTTTGCCAATTCTGCCCTCCATTTACACTTTTGTACACTTTCTGCCCATTCGCCCCGTCGGTGTAAGCCAACCAAAGCACCTCCTCCTCTTCTGCACTCAGTGTCAACACCACCCGGCGCGCGTACCCGGGCGGGAGCGGAAGCGAAGTCCAACTCTGCCCTCCATTGGTGGTCTTCCACAAAAATCCAGGATCCCATGAACTGGCCGCTCGCTGAAACAAGTACATCACCTCCGGATTGCTCCTGCTAATTTCAAAACCAGTTGTCCGAGCATTCTCATCCGAGCCAAAAGAATAGACAATCGACCAGGTCACACCTCCATCCTCCGTCTTCCAAAGTTTGTTCTGATTGGTTACATAAAAAGTATTCCAGCAACGAGGATCAAACTCCATTTCTCCACTCTCTGCTTCATAATAGCTTTCATTTGGAAATTTACCAAATCCAAAATACTGCGCATACCCATTTTGCATTTCAGGAATAATCACACCGCCCAAATCAGAATGGTAAGTAACCAGTCCGGGGCCTGGATTCACATACCCGGTGGGCGCTTCCCCGCCGCCGAGGCTTAAGCACTCTCCTGGAACCCAATCCTCATACCAGGCCGTATTTCCGTTGTGATACCGCCCACCCACAAATACATCTTGGTTCCATCCGGTAGCAAAACCCCAAAAATCTACACTGGTAATGCCTCGATTTAAGGCATAATGTGTTTCAAAAAAATCATCTGAATACTCAATTCCGCCGTCACTGGTCATCCATACATCGGCTCCGTTGATTTCAATTTCCTGACAATCGGGATGCACATAATTAAAGCTGTTGCCACAATATCCTCCGATACACTGAAAGGTCGTAGCACCATCGGTCGATTTCCATAAATTCAAAAAACCGGCCAGCAACTCATTCGGGTTGCTATCCGAGGCATCAAAACCAAGATTGTAAAACCCTTGGTGGTAACCGCCCGTCTGCCCAATGGTCGCTAAATTGGGGTGTGAACCAGCGACCCATGGCCCTCCTGCCGGAGGATTGGGCAGGGTCCAGCTCTCCCCTCCATCATCAGAACGCCAGATCCCAATGAATCCAGAGTCATCTGTTTTCGCCTCCCCGATCAACACCGCATAAATCCGATTGGGGTCTGCGTTGGTCACCGCCAGGCGTGCACCGCCATCGTTTACCCCCGGCAAATCCGAGAAAAACCAGCCGTCCGACTTCAGCTCCCAGGTCTGCCCCGCATCAGTTGATTTAAAAAAACGGCAAATCTTCGCTACCGGGTCATTTTTTACCGCAAAAGCAGTGTTCGAACCATCTGTTTTCCACTCCACATCATAACAGGCTTCGTTGAGCAGTTTGGTCCAGGTCTCCCCTCCATCCTGTGATCTATAAAGTCCCTTGAAGGTGGCCGCCAAAGCGATAGAAGGATTGGTTGGTTGGAAAGCAATTTCGCTGGCCGATAAGTCATTGACCGACAAAACGGTCGTCCAGGTTGCACCTCCATCTGTGCTTTTCCGAAGCCGAGGTCCTTCCCCCAACAGAACAATATCCGGATTTTGAGGATGCACTTCTATTGCTGTTGGTGCAGAAAATGCATAGGTTTTTGATACACAGAACCAATTGAGTCCACGGTCCAGGCTTTTAAACACCTCCCCTCCCTCCGTACCACAGTACAAGACTTGTGGGTCCGACAAGGATTGATCAAAACAATACACATTGGATTGGGAAGATTTAGCCAATGGGTTGGGTCCTGTATTGGTATTAAACGTTTCTAAAGGTCCCATACTGGTCCAGGGCGCTGCTTGCACCATTCGCTGGGCGGGTGCTACTGGTACTGTTGAGGAAGCAAGCGCTGGGCGTTCAATTTTTCCGGAGGGATCCACCCAAGGCATCATTGCCCTCCTCCATTTTTTGTAATATTGAGAATACGTGGTTTTTACCTGCGCATGGGTGGAACGCCAGGCGTGGTAACCGGCATCTACCCTCCATACATTGGGAGTGTCGCTGTACATTTCGATGGCCCAATCTGGAAGTACCTCCCCAGCAGATGGGCTCGGTGGAAACAACTTTTGAGCAATTAAAGAATTCAGGCACAAAAAGAGCCCTACACTAAAGGAGATTCGCATAGAAAGCAAGATTGTAAAAAATTGAATGCGTAAATGTACACATCCTGCTCGTAAGCCCAAAAGCAGATCAACAAAACCAGGTTCAACCGTCCCAAAAGTGTTTAAAATAACGCAGGATAGGGAAAGGCTCCCAGCAAAACCTTATTTTTGAGCCCGAAAGCCCCCGGCTAGCCAAGCGGCAACCCAGCAAGCGCTTTATTCGCAACCATCTGAAAACCAAACCATACATCAAACCTTTTTGACTCAGCAACGAACATTGAGTAGACAAGCGATTACCTGGATTTTTGGGCTATTTGGAATCTGCTGGACTGGACCGGTAGCAGCTCAAACCATTGGGCTTGGGGGCTGGAACATACTGCATGTCCAATACCCCTTGCGAGCAGAATGGACCCTTTTTGCAGAAACCCAGCTGCGATCCTTGCGGTTTTATGATGACTTTCATTACCACGAATGGGGAGGAGGAATCCTCTATCAACCCAACCAGCACCTTGTATTCGCCTTTGGATTGGGAGATTATGACACCTACCGGGAAGGGGGTACTTTTGTCAGCCCCAAGAACAACGATGAGTTTCGGTTTTGGCCCCAACTCACCTTTTTACAACAGCTAGGAAGGCTTCGAATGGAATTCAGGTACCGCTCCGAACAACGGTTCACCTCCCAGGGATTCCGGATGCGCTTCCGAAACCGAATTGGTTGTGTTCTCCCCTTAAACCACCGGCAGCTACAAAACCAGACCTGGTTTTTTATGGCCAGTAATGAAGTCTATTTCACCAACCATCCCCCCTTTTTTGAACGAAACAGAGCGATTTTGGGAATAGGATACCGACTCTCCGATCAGCTGACGGCACATACTGCCTACCTTCAACAGCTGGATTACCGAATCAACGACGAGATTGGACGCGACTTTTTCCAGGTAGCCCTTCAAGTCAAACTAAAAAAATAAATTTTTTCTGAAAAGTATTTGCATTTGAAAAAAAGTGTCTTACCTTTGCGTCCGCTTTTAAAAAGCACTCGTTCGGGATGTAGCGCAGTCCGGTAGCGCACCTGCTTTGGGAGCAGGGGGTCCCAGGTTCGAATCCTGGTATCCCGACCAACTTAAACGCGATTATCTGTTAGCAGGTAGTCGCGTTTTTTTGTTTGCGGTCATTTTCATTTTACGGAAAAAACTCCTCCTTCAGCTTGAAATACCGTTCAACTTCCGGTTAATCAAAAGAGCGACGGATATGGCCTAAAAAAAGACTCGCCTTGGACGCTGATCTGACGGGAAGCGTGGAGAGTGCTGTTGCGGTAAACGTAGCTTATCTCTGGTTTCTAGTAAAGCCCCTCAGCATTTTTCGGGAAAATAATCTCGTTTAGGATGCTCACCCAACTACTTAGTGGAGAGCAAGAGCATCCATCACTACAAAGTATTGCTAATGGCAACTTGTATGGAGTTATTCCTTTGCCAGTGATTTTATGTGCAAATACAAGTGCCGGTCAATGAAAAAATTAGCTTCCAATTGAAGCCTGTCCATCAATGGCGCAACCGCGCCGATAAGCCCTTTATGCTTTGCCAAAACCAAAATACCGAGCAATCCAAGCGGTTGTAAATGGTAGGTCACGGCAATTTGCCTGCCTAGTGTTTCATCCATCAATACATAATCAGCCTTAATATCCAGTGCCAGAACGATGGCTTCCGCCTCTCCCTGATCCAAATCTTGAAGGAGTTGGGATATAAGAGGCTGAACCGGAACAGGAAGAACTCTTACCCAAGAAGCGGTCTTCACTTCAACGGAACCAGGCTCGTTATTGCCCTCCCCCGCTATTTCATCGAATACCGCCGAAGGAATAACAATTTCAGTGAATAACTCGGGAAGCAGATGGAGATGCCCAATCGTGGCAAGGTTGATAATGGGAGAGGTATCGCTAACAACCAGCATTATCCTGCCATCGATTTGAGGGTTTTCATGTCAGTATCAAAATCCTCAATCGTGAAGTTGATGGTAAAGCCTCGCTCGGCGAGCGCTTTTTGAAACTCCAGACGAGACATACCCACCCAATTTGCAGCGCGGGCAAGCGTTAGCACTTTACGGTAATACAGCAATACGGCGACATCCAATTTCAAGTCCTTCTCAGAGTAATCGGACACGCCAATAATATCGTTTGGAACTTCAACGAACATAGTCAACTTTTTTTGAACTACAAAAATACCGGATTTTTACTACAATAGCTACCGATTCACGCTGCTCAATTTGCCCAAAGAGCGGCTCAGCTTGCCAATCGCGCTTAAATCCAAGCGCTTGTGCGTCTTCAGTTTTGTATTTGGCAAGCAATGCAATTCGCTTTTTGCCAACGTTTTGTCCAGTGCTCACTGCATCCAACCAATTCTTCATACAACAGAGATGGACGTATATCTGATTATATTCCATAACCGGAGGAACATCGCTCACCCAGGATGCTGGAGGGTTGGGTAATAATTTGGGTTTGCCCGGCAGGTTTTATTCCACAGCCTTCCGTGATACACACAAATATTCCTGATATGAGCAATTGATTGGAGTCAACTTTGCAGATAGGTATGGTTAACGGTATTGAGTTCCTTTGCAATTATATCTTTCATCTTTATTCTGGGTTTCAGGTTTGCATATAACTTCGAAAGTGTAGTAAAGCTTACTATCTCCAACGTTTTCCAGCAGGGTGGTCGCTTTCTATCCGAGTTATACGTGGAGTAATGTTTCAGTAAGAAAGTATCCTTTGATTGCTTCAACTCCCTGTTGATCGATTTAAGGCAGTCGAAATGAGTGCCAGTATCCTTAAACTATTCGGCGCGCTCAAACCACCACAGGTTACCTTCGTGTACAAGGTGATATATCAGCTTGGTGCGAAGCGCTATCTAAAGCCTTTCGATCATCCCGACCAACTTAAACGCGATTATCTGTTAGCAGGTAGTCGCGTTTTTTTGTGGAAAACAAACCCTCTGTTATCCTCAAGCGAATGGACTTGAAGACTTAATCGGCAAGAAGCTGTATTTTTGTCTTTATTCTATCAACCACCGCCCTCTATTTTGCAAGTCACCACCAACGGCAATCGGACCGAGATTGCCCCTCCAAAGCCTTTACCGCTCTGGATTGTATTTCTGATGCCTACCATTTTGCTGGCAGCCATTGGATTTCAGGATCGAAGCGCCTGGATCATCGGTGCCGTTTTGCTGCTTTTCCTGTTCGGGATCTACCGGCTTTACATGTATTTTCTACCGAAATACACTGTCCGAATCCACCACACCGAACGAACCATTGAGTGGCTGCAAAACGAGCAGGTCACCCAAACCGTCCACATGGAGGAGGTGGCATATTGGACAGAGACCGACTATAACCAGCAAAAAAGCGCCCTTAATATGCCGGGGATCCGACTACATCTACAAGATGGTTCTTCGGTGCAACTGACCTACTTTGATTCTGTCTGGCAGCGCGATAAGGTCAAAAGAATCCTTCAGTTAGAAAACTCTGTCGTCAAGCATTCAGGGAACGGAAAGAGGTAAACAAGGTGTCGAGGGACCACCTGGATATTTTCAAGGGTTACAATTAGAAAAATTTCCTTATCCCATCCATCCTTTATAAATAAGTGGAGGAATTCTTACTAGCAATGCCTTATTTTCAGGATCTTGGCCGGGATAAGAAACCATGAAGCCTGATGAGAGCGAACTACCCCAGGTAGAACACGAACGGACTATTTTAATACAGTATTTTAATTAGCAATACTCCTTATGAACATCATTATCCTCGGAGCTTCCTCTGGTATCGGACTGGAACTGGCTCGTTGTTTTGCGAAAGCCAACCATACCGTTTACATTACAGGAAGGCGCGCAGACCTGCTGAATAACTTGCAGGCAGAATCCCCTGATCGCTACAAAGTGAAGGTCTTTGACGTGACCGAACCCGCAACCAGCGAACGCTGCTTTCAGGAAATGGTGGCCGACTTAGGCACCGTCGACATTGTCGTGGTGAATGCAGGCTGGGGAACCATCAACAAATCACTGGACTGGTCTATCGAACAGGGGGTCTTGCAAACCAACGTCATGGGGGCTGCTCACCTATCGGTCTTGGCCATGCATCAGTTTCTTCGTCAGGGGTCAGGGCATCTGGTAGGAATCTCCTCCGTTGCTGCATTGCTGGGAAATAGCTACAACCCAGCATACAACGCCTCCAAAGCTTTTTTATCTAATTACTTATCAGGGCTTCGAAAGTTGGCAAAAGCAAAACGCATGCCGATTGCAGTAACGGATATTCGCCCGGGTTACGTAGATACCGCCATTTTAGGTGACACAAAGCCCTTCTGGACACAGCCCGTCGAGAAAGCAGCCCAGCAAATTTACACAGCGATTCAAGCCAAACGGAAAGTGGTGTACATCACCCGCCGATGGAGCCTGATTGGATTTTTACTCCGACACTTCGGAAGCTGAACCAACTTGATGCCAAACAAAAAAAGCGCGAACCTTTCGGAACGCGCCTTTTTCACACTTTTTCATGATTATTTTTATTTCCGCTGCTAAGGTAAAACTTCTTTCTGAATTCCCATGCGCCAGCGCACTCAAATGTCAAAAAATTTGAATCCCAACTTAGTTACAGCCCAAGTCCCGCTTGGAATCGTGATCATTGTTAGGGAAACAATTCCCTGACATAACGGAAGAAGGAACATAGCGTTCGATAAAGGGATCGTATAATCCGTTGCGCAGGAATTCCACCAGATCCGCCTTCTCTTGTGCACTTAAATACAGTGGCCGGAACACAGGTGAAAGTTGTTCTACTGGAACCCTCGGATTCTCCGGCACTGCCGCATCAAAATAATCCACAACTTCCTCCAGACTGGTTTTTGAAGATCCATGGAAATAGAACTGGGTATGTTTCAGATTGTATAGCTGAGGCACCTTAAACTTGTAATAATCCCTCGGATCTTTTGTAAAGCCTCCCCTTCCCAGGTTTCGTTTGTCATTAGGACCGGTTCTAAATACTTCATGGCCCGACTCATACAAGTCATTTACCCCTACTGCTTCATAACGCATGGCGTTCAACGCGGGGCCCTGATGGCAGTTGGTACAATGCCCTTTTGTAAAAAAAACGATCGCACCGCGTTTTTGCTGTTCTGTCATCGCTGAGGCATCTCCTTTGATCCATTCCTGGAAGGGCGCCTTGTTGGTCAAAATCGTCCGGAAATAAGCAGCTATCGCAAAGGCGGTAGTTTTGAGGGAATATCGCTCCGAATGGGGAATATCTGGAAAGGCTGCATCAAAAAGGGCGGTGTAACCCAGTGAGTCTGTAATTTGGCGATTTACAAGTTGCCGGTGGACCTGCAAGGCTCGGAAATTATTGGCCTCTAATCCCTCCAATCCTAAAAAGTTAATTTGTACCAACGTATCCTCACTGCTCCAAGCATGTTCTGTTCCCACATTGGTTCCAAAAGAGCCAAAGGTGCCCGACCAAAGGGTATTGGTCACATAGGCGAGGTTGTGCATGGTCAAAGGGCGGGCGCCTTGGGCATCCACCTCTTCACCTAGGTAAAGCTCGCTTTTGTGGCGGCCTTCCCCATGGTCTCCAAAACCAACTGCACCATCTGCTATACCCTGGAACCGCCCGGGCGTAAAGCCCATGGAGGGAATATGGCATGAAGAACAGGAATACGTTTGTTTCAACGCACCATCGTGACCAACTAGCCCAATACCGGTTTCATAAAACAACATCTTTCCAAGAGCAACTTTAAAGGAGTTGATCGGATTTTTAGCATCTTGATTCGGTATTTTACTATAATCGCTCCCATCAGGAAGGAGATAATCACGAATATCCCCACTCGAGACGGTTTTGGACATCGCGTCCTTCAACTCCTCGTCTAAGGCGGAAACAGCTGTTTTTTCACAGGCAACAATAACTAATACGACAGAAAAGCCGAGCAAGAAGGCAAACCACTTTTTCATACGGGCAAAGCAAAAAGGTTAGTAAATAAGGTATTCGAAAACTAGGTGTCCACTCCGGGAGCCACTATAGGGTCAGGAAACAAAATACTTAGTTGTGGATTGCGAAAAATGGAAAAAGCAAAAACCCAAGGGCGGCCCAAGCAGAAACCAGTGCGAACAACAAACCAAGTCAAAATAAGAAGAAGGATGTAAGCTGCTGACAAAGGTAGGGATTGACTTATTAAAAAAAGCTTAAATTAATCGACTTCACTCTTCAACAGAGGATTTGTCCACTTTTTCGGTTTCTTTTTCCGTTAAATATCCTTTTCCTTTTAAAACTTTTGAGCGAAACTCCTTCTTTCCGCTACCTTTGGGAGGAAAATGAGTCACCACCAACAAATGAATAATGATTCCGTTTAATCGTTGGACGTTGGTCCTTCTTTCCCTTTTACTGGTTATACATCTGAGTACCGCCCAAAAAGCCTATTTGCATGGAAAGTGTGTAGGAGTGGCTGACGGAGACAGCTTTACTTTATTGGACGACGATAAAAAAACCTTCAAAATTCGGCTTGCACATGTCGATTGTCCCGAGAAAGGGCAACCCTTTGGCAAAAACGCCAAGCAATTCACCGCTCAGTTTTGTTTCGGCCAAAGGGTTGTTGTTGCCTACGACCCTGCCAAACCTACCGATCGGTATGGCAGGGTCATAGGAGTTGTTTTTAACAGCCAGCAGCAGGAATTAAATTATGCATTGGTAGAAGCTGGACTGGCTTGGCATTTTAAAAAATACTCTAACGACGAGCAGTACGGGCAGGCTGAAAAAATCGCCCGAAGATTACAAAAGGGGCTTTGGGCAGATCCCTGGCCGATAGAGCCTTGGAATTGGCGAAAGAAAAAATAAGACCAACCTACTGCTGGCTGCTGGTATGGAAGTTCAAGTTGGTGGCACCCGCTTTTGCCCGAATAATGTCTTTTCCCAAGGCTTCCTCTCCAATACTCTTGTAAACCTCCAGGGCTTGGGCTGCATCCAAGGCCGTTTCCAGTTGTTCCCCAAACTCAGGCACCACTGATACTGCCGTAATGCGAACACCGTATTGCTCCATGTCTTTGTTTAGCTCTGGGGTCAGGCGGGCTTCAAATCTCGCCTGATCAAAGCTTTTTACATCCTCATCCACCAGCAACTTAGCTGAAATATCGTGGAAATGTCGATCAATTAACCGGGATTCAATAATTTCCAGACTGGCATCGGAGGTGTAATCCCCCCCACCACGCAATTCTTTAGCCTCTGTGACAAACTTTAGGGGGTCTGCAATCTCCCACATGTAGGTATATAGCATTTTTACCTTTGCCGCTTCGCCTGTTTTTCCCACCCGCTGAGTGGAACCTAATTCACCTCCCATGGTGGTGGCAGGCAGGTACAAGTTGTAGCAACCCGGCAACCTGCAAGCAGGAACGGTCTCATTTTTATTGAGCTCTCTCCACGTTTTCCCGTAGTTGTCCGAATTTAAAACGATTTGGTTGGCGGGAATCTGCCGGCATCCATTACAAGCAGCTAACTGCAGGAAGCCAATGACACTGAAGAAATAAAGAAATCGCATACCGTTTTGTTTTAAGTGAAAAAAAAAGCAATTCTTCGGTTATTCAGGGGCACGGACTGCCTTTTTTGCGTCCAAACAACTAGCAAACGATAAATGAAAAGAAATAGTTCCAATTGAATCTAATTTCCATTCGGCACCTCTATAACTCTGTATAAACATTGCCTGCACGCAACCCGGTGGTAGCTATTGGGCTCCTTCTTCTACTGGTGTTTGTTCCATAAAGGCGGCTTCCGTCCAGATGGTAACCGTTCCCAGGGCCTCTGCTTTTTTCAATTTAGACCCTGCCTTTGCTCCCACCACCAGGATATTCAGGTTTTTACTTACCCCACTGGCGATGGTTGCCCCTGCAGCAGCGGCGCGCTTTTCAGCTTGCTCCCTCGACATCTGTTCCAAAGTGCCTGTAAACAAAATGGTTTTACCGGCGAGAGGGCCCTCGGTATTGGAGGCTGGCTTTTTATCCTCTTCTGTCTGATGCAGGTTGACTCCCACGGCCTCCAGGTCTTTTAGCAGTTGAACATTCTGCTCCTCTTGAAAAAATTGAAATACATTTTGTGCTAGGACAGGACCCACATCTTTGATCTCTTGGTACCGCTCCAAGTCCCAATTTCTCAGTTCAAGCACATGCTGAACTTCTGCGGCCAGCAACTTAGAGGCTTTCTGGCCTAGATGGTGGATACTAAGGCTGTGTAACAACCGGTGGATTGGATTCTTTTTGGCTTTTTCCACGGCTGCACGAAGGTTTTCAGCTGATTTTTTCCCAAACCCATCTAATTCCGCAATACGGTCGTAATCGAGCCGATATAAATCTACCAGCGATCGAATCCATCCCAACTGAATAAATCGCTCGAGGGTGGCCTTGCTCAAGCCCTCGATGTCCATAGCAGATTTAGACACATGGAATACGTATTTCTGATAATCCTGCCGACCACAGGTACAGCTCGGACAACGCCAGGCGGCCTCCTCTTCTGCTCGCTGCAAACGCACTTGTCCACTGGCATCAAAAGGGCATATTTCAGGAAAAACAACTGGAATTTCGGCACCTGTTCGCAGCTCCTCCAAGGGTTTGACGATATAGGGAATAACATCTCCTGCCCGCTCTACCAGCACATGATCCCCAATTCGAATATCTTTGGCCGCTATAAAATCGGCGTTGTGCAAGCTCACATTCGATACCGTTACTCCAGCCAAGTGAACAGGCTCTAATTTGGCAACCGGTGTGATCGCACCGGTTTTACCTACCTGAAATTCTACATCCCGAAGCCGGGTGGTAGCTTGTCTTGCTTTGAATTTAAACGCGATTGCCCAGCGGGGATGATGGTTGGTATAGCCGCAGCGGGACTGGAGTTCGATGGAGTTTAATTTGACCACCATTCCATCCAGCTCGTAACCATACTCATCCCTGTATTCCTGCCACTCAGTGCAGAAGCGAATTACCTCTTCAATTCCAGCGCAGGTGCGGGTGGCTGGCAGGTGCTGATGCGCCGCCGTTTTGGTCAAAGGGGTTTTAAAACCAATTTTTTCCAACAAATGAATGCTATCGTCATGGGTTTGAAAGGGATGAGTAACCGGCTCCTCCTGTTCATTCACAGCATACCCCAACTGGTACAAAAACGCCTCCAAACCCCTGGCGGCCGTTTCGGAAGGGTCTTTCATTCGAAGCGCTCCGGTGGCGGCATTTCTTGGATTGGCAAATAACGGCTCTCCCATTTCCTGCCTTTTAGCGTTCATTTTTTCAAAAAAAGCTTTCTGAATGAGCGCTTCCCCCCTTAGCTCGGCCTTGTAGATACCGTATTGACTAAAATCAGCCCGCAGCGGTACCGATTTTAAACTGCGAATATTGGCTGTGATATCTTCCCCAACAGAACCATCCCCTCGGGTGGCTGCCCGTACTAAACGGTCGTTTTCATACACCAAAACAATGGTCCCCCCATCGTATTTCGGCTCCACACAGTATTCTACCTTAGCCTCTTTATCTAGTCCGCACCATTTTTTCACACTGGTGTCAAAATCCATCAAATCTTGAGCATCATAAGAGTTATCCAACGATAACATGGGTGTCAAATGAGGCACCTGTTCAAATGCGCCCGACCAGTCGGTTGCCACCCGTTGTGTGGGAGAATCGGGGGCCACCAACTCCGGATGTTGAGCTTCCAGTTTCCGAAGCAGGTCAAATAGCTGGTCGAATTCAAAATCACTGATAACCGGATCATCCTGAACGTAATATCGCCATTCATGGTAACGCAATACTTTACAAAGATCCGCCATGCGGGAAGCGGGATCATCAAAAAGGGTTTGCGCAGCAGGCTGGTAAAGTAATTCCTTGGATAATTGATAAAGTGCGCGTTGTTCGTCGGCAGCGTACATAGTGTCAGAGTGAATTAAAACACAAAGGTTCGGTTTTTTTACCAATAACAAAGGGGATACTGCCCAATTTATCTCGACAATAGAATATCCCAAGCTGTTTTCGATGCATCCTGTATCTTTGCGAGTAGAGCACCCGCTCCACCTCTATTTTATTCCCTCCAACAGCAAAATGCTTCTTTTTAGCCAACACCTTGACGCTTCTGTTCAATTTGCTGCTTGGCAAATTACCGAGGACGAAGCATTTTTTAGACAGGATCTACCCCTTGCAGCGGCGGAGGAAGCCGAAATTCAGCGCTACCAACTGCCACTTCGCCGATTGGAGTGGCTGGCTGCTCGATGGCTCCTGCACCGGCTCACCGGAAGCCCAGAGCGCCTTCTCCTTATCAAGAATACCTATTCCAAACCCTTCTTCTTAGACCACCCGCACCTGCACTGCTCCTTATCACACTCCCACGGAACGGTGGCTGCACTGTTAAGCGAGCAGGTATGTGGTTGCGATATTCAAATGCTGGTCCCTAAAATTGAACGTATCGCACATAAGTTCATGACCCCTTCCGATTTTGACTGGGTAGATACGTACCCTCCACAAGAGCGTTTGGAGCTATTGCATTTGTTTTGGACCGCTAAAGAAGCCCTATACAAGGCACATGGCCTGAAAGAACTCGATTTTAAGGAACACCTCTGGGTAGATCAATTCTCTTGGAGGGCGCCCCAAACCGTCGAAACAAATGGGGAAATCAGAAAAGAAGGAAAAATTTCTAAATACACCTTAAAAATGGGCAAGTTTGAATGGGAGGCCGGTGTATTTTTGTGGACGATCGCGCTTTCTACGCCGAAGAAATGATCCCCTCTACCTCAAATCGCCTGGCAACGTACTGTCAGCAACACTTGCACAACATGGCAACTATCCGGTTCCTTTTTCTAAGCCTTTTACTCTTTACCCTGGGCACCAGTCAGGCACAATCTGTACTGGTTTCCGACCCCATTCAAATCCGCAATGATTACGGCTACGAAATCATTGGACGGCTGAAAGACCGGGTGCTCGTGTTCAGGGACCGATATGACAACTTTGAAATCCAGGCCTTTGATCAACAACTGAGGACGGCCTGGAGCAAAGAGCTGGAAGACCTGAACCGGCAAGGAACGCGCGTTTTGTCAGTAATACCCGGCAAAAATGATTTCTCCATCCTGTTTTCCCAGCGAATTCGAGGAAAACATTTCTTGCGTATCCACAAATACGACCCAGCAGCCGTCTTAATTGATACCGCCACCCTCAAAATTTATGGTGAGCGAACCTTCTCCCCGCCCCTGCTTGAAACCAGCCTCAGTGAAGACCGCAATTGTGTAGCAGTCTATAACCTTGGTGAGCGCGATAAAATTGAGGTAGTCTGCTTCAAAATTGATCAAATGAAACTGCTGTGGGACAAAACTGCCTTGTACGAACAAACCATTACGGACCGCAGTTTGGCAAGTCTTACCCTTAACAACCAAGGGACCTTCTTCATTACCACCGAGTACGATAATAAAAAACCAAAAATAGATCAACACCGCTGGCATATACTCAAAATTGGAGCCGATCAGGAAGAGGTCATCAAACTATCATTAGCCGGTTTCCTGACCAACGATGTGAAGTTCGCCTATGACCACGCCAATCAATGCCTGACCGCTGCAGGCCTTTGGGGTGAAAAAACCCGGGAGCGCGCGAACGGCACCTTTCTGATGAGGGCCTTCCGTGAAGATCAGTCGGCCGCTATCTTCCAGCGGACCTCGTTCGACGACCAGCTCATCTCCGTTTTGAGAAGCAAAGACGTAGCCGGCGATTCCAAAGGAATTGAAAATGCAGATGTGGCTCAGCTGCTTCTGAGGGAGGACGGAGGAGCAGCGATGGTGGTAGAGCGGCACTATGAAATCCAACGAGGAGCCGGAAATCCGTCCAGAATCATGCGCGATGTCCGGCTTGTGACGGACTACTATTATGAAGATGTATTTATAGTGAGCCTTGACCCGGAAGGAAAAGTCGACTGGAGCTCCGTTTTACATAAAAAACAATACTCACAGGATGATGAGGCGATTTTTTCCTCTTACTTCCTGATGCGCAGCCCCAAGCAGCTCCACTTTTTGTTTAACGACGAAATCCGGTATGAAAACACCTGCAGCGAATACATTGTACTGCCTAATGGAACCTTTGACCGAAACAGCCTGCTCAGCACAGTCAACAAAGGATTGAGAATCCGTTTTCGCGATGGAATCCAAATGAGCGCCAATGAGTGCTTAATTCCCTCCGAAAATCGTAGTAAACTAAGGCTTATCTCCATCCAATGGCCCAAATCTTGAGCGAATTATTTCAAACCCAAGCGCTGTAATCGCTGCCCAACCACTACTTCCCTCAACTCTGCTTCCAACTGAGGGAACTCTTCCCGCTGAGCTACCTGCTCGATTCTTCCCTCTTTTAACCAATAAATACGGTCGCAAGTATGACTTAACGTGGAAAAAATATGGGAGGACAAAAGTACCGTTTTCCCTAATGTCCTTAATTCGAGCAAGATCTCCTGAAAGAGTATATTACTCTGTATGTCCACCCCATTAAACGGCTCATCCAAAATGAAAAATTGATTCTTTTGCAATAAAACCCCTAAAAAAGCCAGCTTTTTTTGCATTCCCGTGGAGTATGTGCTGACATACGCATCCAGGGGCAACTCAAAAATGTTCCGTTCATCCAGGTCTTCCAACATCTCCCCACGTGCGCTGCAAAGTAACCGAAGGTACTCGCGTCCAGTCATGCGAGAAAAAAAATAAGCCTCTGCAAGTAATAATCCGATGCTGTTTTTAATCGGCTGGTTCGGGGCCTCTATCCAGCCATCGTAATCCTCTAGTCCAGCTATACAGCGAAACAAAGTGGTTTTCCCAGATCCATTGGCCCCCACAATTCCATAAATCCCTCCTGGTTCTAGCTCCAGGTGAATGTCTTGCAGGACTCGTTTAGGACCATAAGATTTATTAAGTTCCTTTATTTTGAGCATTATAACTGCGTGTTTAATTGTTTTTTAGCAACCCTATAAAAATAATAGGCAACCAGGATCAACAAGATTGGAGGATAAAGTCCAATAGCCATTACAACCCCTTGTTTTAAGCCAATGGGAGCAGGGTAAGCTGCATATTTGGCTAATAAAACGGTACCCAACAAGAAGTATCCAATGAGAAGTACGCTTAGTATCCAGTGAAAGTGGCTTGGAAAAAAGAAAAACAAAAGGACGGCAGGAGGAAACACCACGGTGCTCGAATGTATCCAGGCTTCCTTCGCTTTTTTTCGTAAAAATGCAGCCGGAGAAGAAGTATGGTACCAAACATAAACAACCGGCTCTTGCCAAGTATAATACCCTAAAAAAATAAGAAACAGAAAAAAGATTGCCACCACTCCAAGGTTAAAGTTTCCTACCCATACACCGATTCCCACAAGCCCGTAAGCCAATAACAATAAGTACCAGGTCCGCCGAAATCCGACCATAAATTCAAATGGACGATGGGAAAATGGGGTGGGCAACACCCAGTTACTCGGCTGCCCGACCGACCCGCCCGCCAGCAAAAAAGCAAAGACCAACAAAAAGCCTGCTAGCAAAAAAGAACCCTTAATGATCAAAAAAAGAACAAACGGAAGCACTACAAAGCTATTTTCCAGCCTTCGCAACCGAACAAAATCCCCCTCTTCGTAGTGCAACTTCAAAAAAGTACTTCTGTTGGTCTCCGCCAAAGGGAGGCAAACTTGTACTGCCAGTAGCGAGTACACGTAGGCTGCCCACTCCGTTTTCGAGAACAAATAAATGGAACCTACGATAAAAAATAAAATACCAAGCACATAACCCAACCACACTGGCATACCCGCTTCCTTCATCCAACGGTGAAGCCGTAGGAGTTGTAGCTGAAAATAGGGCTTTAAAACGGAATAGGAATTCATATTCGAGCCTACGAAAAAGAAGATGAGCCATTTCGACGAACGAAAGGACTCATCTCCTGATTTTTTGATTAAAATACTAGAAATCGGTGAGGGATGGCCACTCTGGAGGAATAAACAATTGGTGTGGCGGATTAAAACGGATTAAATAGATTATTTACCGAGCCAATAAAATTCCGGATGCTACCGGCCGGCCGTCAGCAACCAGCCGGTAGAATAAAATGCCCGATGTGATTTGGAAGCGATGCAAGCGGAAACTCGCATCGTTGTAGAGATGATTAAAAACAGTACGGCCCTTGGTATCAAACAACTCCAACTGATAAGTGGAGGCTTGAATACCCGTGACCTCGAAGACGGTACTTTCTACGAATGGATTCGGATAAACCTTTAGGTCAGCACCCGGAATGAAAATCTCCTTGGTTTGAACCACCGATTCGAGAAAGGTGTCGCAGACAGTGTGATAGGTCTCGTTCGTCAGCACCGGAGCATTAAAATCATACTGCACCAAGGCGGAGTTGTAAATCACCGAGGAGCAGGGCACTTCCGGTTTTTGGGAAACACGGAACCTTACAAAACCTTCTGCACCTGGCGCCAACTGAAGGTTACTCATCGTGAACGATGCAATTCCCACTCCATACACTGAATAGGTGTAAGGATGGCTGGCAGAACCTGCTACAACAGAGCCTGGATCTAACCAAGGGGACAGCGTATCGCGAATAATGACCTCTTGAACGGTATCTATACCATCATTGACAAAACGGATTAAATAATCTACATCGGTATTGGGTCGAATGTAGTGTTGATCTTTATAGCCCTTGGGATGGCCTCTCTTTAAGAATGTCGGATTAAATGTAACCTCATAAGTCTCCTGGCAATCTGCCGCCTGAAATGGCTCTGCATCATCCTCAGAGAACATGGTAAAATACCCTGAGCTGACAAAACTGGTGGTGTCGGTCTTACAACCTTCCACTGCAGCGGTCGGAATACTCACGCCAGGGTATCCATTGGTTTGTTCGGTGATCAGCCGGTAGGTTTTTCCATTGGCGTTGCGTTCGAACACTAGGGTATCTTCCGCAACTTCTATATCTTTAATGATGCCGGAAGACATATTGGGAGGTGTAAGCAACACAATCACATCTTCAATAATGACGTACTCCAGCGAATTTTCTGTTTTATTGAGCCCTTTGTTCGCTACAGAGAGCAATACTTTTCCTTCCTTGCAGCGCGCCCGAGCCTCAATTACTGCCCCATCCCAGTTGGAAGTCACCCCACAAAAAGTATCCGGTGTAATATGCGCCTCCATACAGTGGGCTGTACCCAAAGAAACGTTGCAATCCAAAAATACGTCCACCGTAAACGAACCGCAGTCACCGGCATTTAACAAACCTAGGTTAAAAAACAGGGAGTCTCCTTGCTGTGTATAGGGGATAGAAGCCCCTACCACCGCAAAATCTGCCGATTTCTCAACCATTACCTTTGTATTCTGGGAAGCGACTGTTCCCGAATTGCAGTAGCGAACCGTATAGGTGTTGGTCGTACAACGCCGAAGCAAAGGAGTCTGAATATCTACCTGGTTGAACGGGCACGTTTCTTCCCGAACAATTCCAATATCGGTGGTCAGGGTATCATAAAAGGTAGATACCGGCACTGTAATACTAGCTTCGCAAGTTGCCCAGTATTTATTGGGAGTAAATACGTTAATATTATACACCCCTGTATCCACCATCAGGAAATATTCTCCTGCTGCATTAGTGGTCGTGTACCGAGTAAAGTCCGGACTGGATACCTGAATAAACCAATTCTTAAGAGCCGGTTCATTGGGTTGCAAGGCACAATCTTCATTCTGATCGTAAAAAACAGTACCTTTCAAGTAGTTGGTAAATATCGTGCCGCTGGCATCGGTACGCACCATATAAGCATAGGTGGGTGCCTGCAAGGGATTGGAACTGGTCTGAGTGTAACCCACGCCTACAAATCCTCCATTTGGAGCTTGTGCTACAGCGTATCCTTCCGACAAGCCTGCTTTCCCGGCCAACGTCACCCATTGGGTAGTTCCCACTGCGTTGACGCGCGCCAGGAACGTTTCATTCTGAACGCCCGCTCCACCCACTTCATAAGTTTTTCCAACAACAATATATCCACCCTCCCCATCATTCGTGACATCGTTTAGTTGCTGTGCGACTGGAAAGAAGAATTGTGTCCATGCTGGAGTTGCTGCTCCATTATCTTCAATCTTCATTAAAAGCCCCTGTACAATGGATTGGTTGGCCACAAATGTTCTGCCGGCAATCACAAAACCACCGTTTTCAGCGGCTGCAATACCGTATCCAATCTCATCAGAGTTAGGAGAAGTGGCATACGTCTGTTCCCAAATGAGATCACCGGAAAGGTTCACCCGCAATACATATACATCTTTGGTTGTCTTGTTACGCTCACCTACCACCACTATGTCTCCGTTAGAAGCAACGGTGATGCGATGGCCAATCTCAGTGTGATCTCCAAGACCAAAGCTCTTGTCCCACAAAATCGTACCCTCCTGGGTATCCAATCGAAGTAAGCGCAACTGAGCAGTACCCTGAACATAACCCGTTACAATGGCTGTTCCATCGCTCAATAATTGTAGGTCATTCAAGGCGTCTTCCGAAGCCACTCCCAAGTTTTTTGACCAGATCAAATTTCCATTAAAATCGGTCTTCAACAATACACTATTTCGATTGCTGCCATTACCAACATAACCTGCTACTAAAAATGTACTGTCGGTACCCACCGCAACAGCTGTTCCAAAAGAAGGGGCTGGAAGTATGTTGAACGTACTCCATTGCAAGTTGCCATCCACATCTACTTTCATCAACAGCAAGTTGAGGCCGTTGTAAATGCCGCTCATCACATACCCACCATCTGGGGTTACCGCGACAGACCGGGCCTCATCCTGTCCTCCGCCAGAATAAACGCGTTCCCAGCCCTGGCCGTTTACAAAAGGGCCAGTCAGAAGAAATAAGAGGATAATGAAATGCCTGATCATAGATTGAAATAGCAAGGTGAATTCTTTGACGATACAAAAGTGCGACGAGGAGAGTTGCATTGGCAAGACAAATTATTTAATTTGTTGAAAAAACAAAGTGAGTGATTGGAGGTGTTTTTTAGATTAAATGGATTACAACATCCCTGAAAAACCAATTTAACAGGGCAATCGACCGAACAAAGTTGAGGCTTTTTTTATTAATTTGTTGAAAAGAATTATTTTTGCCAACAAAAAAAAGCGGTATGCGGAAAAGTGTTTTGGTAGAAGTGGTGAAATCCCTTTCCGACAAGGAAATCCGGGAACTGAACAAATGGCTGCTTTCCCCGGCCCATAACCATCGGGAAGACGCTGTACTACTGTTCACTTTTTTAGCCAAAAATAAGGGCGTGGAGGATAAATCCTTGATGTGGAAGGCCATGTTCCCTTCCAAACCATTCGATGATGCCTACCTCCGACAAGTAATGTACTTCCTGTTTAAGGCCATTGAAGATTATTTTATTTTCAGAGAATACAAAAAAGAGTCTATCCGACCCGCCCTCTCCCTCGCAAGCCTATACCGTCGCCGAGGACTTGATAAGCCCTTTCGGCAGACCATTGAAGAGGCAAAGCGGAAACTGGATAGCTCTGCCTGGCGAAACAGTGAGTACCACCAAGACAAATTTTACCTCGAACAAGAGCAGTATTTTTACCTGGCGGAAATCAAACGTACTGGGGAATTGAATTTACAAGAAGTATCCGACGAGCTGGATATGGCGTATGTGGCCAATAAACTCCGGCTGGCATGCCGAATGATATCGCACCAGACGGTTAATAAAAAGGCAGAGTACCAAATCGGGCTGTTGGAACCAATTTTGCAAGCAGTAGAGCAGGGCAATATGCTACAAGAGATAGGGGTGGCGGTCTACTACTACGGATTCAAGGCGCTTACCCAGCGAACCGATGACCAGAGCTTCGAGCAGCTGGCCAGTATCCTGCAGGAACATGGAAAATCATTTCCCACCGCAGAGTTGAAGGAATTGTATCTACTCGCCATTAACTATTGTATTAGTCGAATCAATGCGGGGGAAGAACGGTTTTTTGCCAGGGCCTTCGAATTGTACAGAACGGGTTTCGGTCAATTTATTTTGGTGGACAATGAGGGCAATGTGTCTAAGTTTATGTTCACCAACTCTGTGTATTGTGCTATCAAAACCAAAAACTTTGACTGGGCTGAGGCCTTTATAAAAATCTTTAGCGAGCGATTAGAGGAAAAACAACGACACAGTACCGTACAGTTTAACCTTTCCAGGTTGTATTATGAAAAAGGCGATTACCATAAAGCGCAAACCTTGCTCCGCGATTTTGATTACGACGATATGTTGCTAAATGCCGTGGCAAAAACCATGCTGCTCAAAATCTACTACAAACTTGGGGAACTCGATGCTTTGGAATCCCTGATTGAAGCCATGCGCTCCTTTTTACAACGAAAGGAAGCCCTTAGCTCCAACCATAAAATCGTCTTTAAGAACACCATTTTATTGATGAAAAAATTGTTGCATCTAAATAAATACTCCAAAACCCAGGTAGAAAAATTCCGAAAAGCAGTAATGGAAACCAACCCGATTCAGGAACAAGAGCGCAGTTGGTTTCTGCAACAAATTCCAAACCGATGAACAAAGGACTCTTCCAAGAATAACAACCGGATATTTCCCTTCAGCAGAAGACCTTCTATATTGGACTAAAACAATTTTACCACCAAAAATTTGCTGCATTTTAACAGTTAACCATCAAAAACGACTAGAGAGCAGGCGCAATATTTAGTATAAGTAGTGTTACCTTTGCGGAATATCAAAATTTTTGACGTGGAGCAAAAAATCAATTCATACATTGAACACACCCTGCTAAAGGTAGATACCACGCTGGCAGATGTGAAGCGGTTGTGCGAGGAAGCAACTCATCATGGGTTTGCAGCGGTCTGTATCCCTCCCCCGTTTGTGCGAGAAGCAAGACGAACCCTGGGGGAGATGAGCAAAGTGAAAATTGTCTCTGTGGTTGCTTTTCCGATGGGGTACTCCGCACTCCCCGCCAAAACGGAAGAAATAAAACGCGCTGTAGATGAGGGAGCAGATGAAATTGATGGGGTATTGAACATAGCGGCAGTCAAAAGCGGCCTTTGGAATGTGGTTGAAAATGATATCGAGGGAATGGCTTTTGCCTGCAACCTAAAGGGAAAACCCTTGAAACTGATCCTTGAAATGGGCTTGCTTTCTAACGACGAGCTACAGCGAGTTGTTCAGCTTGCTCATCAATCCAGGGTGAAGTTCCTTAAAACCAGCACCGGCATGCACGGCCACCCAACCACTCCGGAAATGGTTCGCCAATTGAAAAAAATGGCTGACCCTTCCTTAAAAATAAAAGCCTCAGGAGGCATCAAAACCCTGGAACTCGCCCAGCAAGTACTTCAGGCGGGAGCCGACCGGATTGGAACCTCCTCGGCACTTCAGTTTATCTGATCGATACTAAACCAGCACCTGCTTTGCGCATACTGCTTCTAATTGCTAGTTTTTTTCTCCTGTCGCAAGCCCGTGCGCAGGGTTATATTCAGGTCAATGAAGGCCCCGGAATCGGAGCATTTATGGATGCCTGGATTCAGCACAACCGACAACATCCGAAAATGGATGGGTGGAGGGTTCAGATCCTCTCGACGACCGATCGGCAGCAGGCCGAACTGGCTAAAAACCGCTTTAAGAGCCAATTTCCGGGAATTCCAGCAGATTGGGTCCATGAAAAGCCCTTCTATAAGTTAAGGGCCGGCGCTTTTCGAACCCGTCGAGCAGCACAAACGTTTGTTTTGGAACTACAAAACGATTACCCAGGATGCTACCCTGCCAAAGACCCCAACATACCCCCTTCCGACTTTTTAATTGAGCAATGAGCACATTACGCAGTACTCCGATAAATGTAAAGGACATCGACCGTCAGTTGCTTACCCTATACATCGCCTTGGTCCTTTGTGGCTGGCTCATGATCTATGCGGTGACCCGGGACGTAGAGGACCCTTATTCCATCATCAATTTATCCAGCAACCACGGCAAGCAGTTGATGTTTATCGTGCTTTGCAGTGGGTTGTTGTTTGTAATTATGATGGTGGACTGGGCGTTCTGGCGCACATTTGCTTTCCTACTTTTTTTGGGTTCCATGTTATTAATGCTTGGAACCGTTTTCTTTGGGAGAGAGGTCAATGGGGCCAATGCCTGGTACCAGGTGGGGGGCTTTACCTTTCAACCGGTAGAATTGGGGAAATTTGGTACTTGTCTGGCGATGGCGGCTTACCTAAGCAGTACTGGAGTGAACATTCGGCTTTTCAAAAGTAGGATGTACGCCTTTGCGATTTTGCTGCTTCCCATCCTGATTGTGATGCTTCAGAAGGACACCGGATCCGCTTTGGTTTTCTTCTCCTTTTTACTGGTTATGTACCGAGAGGGCTTATCGCCCACTTGGTATATCATCGGATTTGGAACCGCCTTATTGGTCATTTTAGGGTTGATTTTTGAGCCACCTTATGTAGTGGCGCACCTATTAATCGGAATGAACGCCGTCCTAATTAACCGTTTTAAGAGCAAAACCACCCCGCTTTGGGTACTTTGGGTAGCGTTAATTCCAATAACGTGGTGGTGGGAAGATACAGCCCGATTTTTGATGACCACTACAGAGGGCACGGAAGTAATTCTCCCGGAGCATCTTCATTTATGGGTTGTAATTCCTCATTTAATATTGTTTGTCGGTACTTTTTTGGCCAATTATTTGCGAAAAAACAGCATTATTCAATCTCAGCTGCAAGGTTGGGCGTTGCTGGTTGGGGCAGCAGCCATCTTGGTATTCAGCGCCAATTTTGCAAGTTATACCCTGTTGGCCCCTCACCAGCAAGTGCGCATCAAAATCTGGTTGCGTCCTTGGGAAATTACGGATACAAAAGGGGCCGCCTACAACCTATTGCACTCCAAAATGGCGATTGGCTCGGGAGGATTTGCTGGAAAAGGGCTCTTTGAAGGGAACATGACCAAGCTAAAATTTGTGCCAGAACAAAGCACGGACTTTATTTTTTGTACGGTAGGGGAAGAACACGGATTTATTGGATCTTTTGCTTTGATTGCCCTGTTTGCCTGGTTATTGATCCGGCTCACGGTGATGGCGGAGCGGCAACGAAGCAATTTTTCGCGCATCTACATCTATGGAGTAACAGGGATTTTATTTGTCCATTTTATTGTCAACATAGGAATGACCATGGGGCTATTTCCTGTAATTGGAATCCCACTCCCCTTCATTAGTTACGGTGGCTCCTCTTTAATTGGTTTTACCCTTTTGATTGGGGTAGCTTTAAAGCTTGACTTGCACCGTTTTCAAGCTTAAGGAACAGCAGTAATCGTTGGAAAAGAGCGGCCTGTTCACCAATGGTGACCAGGCCGCTGTGTTTTATTACTTTTTCAAGGAATTAATCCAGGATGCAATCTTCTCAATGTCTTTTGCAGGTACATGGGGCATAGGCGCCATAGGAGTGTAATCGGGCCAGTTTTGAGGCTGCGGATTATGGACAAGGGAGACTATTTTTGGGTTAGAGTACTTCCGTTTGGCTATCTCCGTAAAAGCAGGACCCACTGAACGCTCATTGGTCTTATGGCAAGCGCTGCACGTATGTTTGGAGAGCAACTTCTGAACCTCCGCAACGTCCACTTTCGCAGCAGCAGGCTGAGCGGGCGTAGCAGTTTTTTTCTCCTTCGCAGGTGCATTGATAGCGCCTCCCTGACGTCCTTCCTTGGTCTGATTATCGGGTGTATTGACAGCGGTCCCCGGATCGGAAGGAGCCTCTTTAGAGCTGGGTGTTTTTCGGGCAGCCACCAACGGGAAATCTGCTTTTGCTCCTTTGGGAAGGGCATTTAGTGTATAATAGGCTGTCCCGTGCAAAAGCGGAACCCGATCCTCTGCAGCCAGCACACCTTCAGGGTTGATTGCGTGTACATATCCTAGCCGTAAGCTATCCACCACAATTCGCACCTTTCTTCCATCGGCACTGCATTGTGCACCGCGCACCGCATGCTCCTGGAAGTCAATAATAGGGCTTCCATACACAGGATGGTATTTGTACGTATAGCTGGTGGCAGCATAGTTTTCAACATTTTCCGCGGTTTCGCGAGCGACTGGGCGGGTAAACTCGATTTCAAAACCATCCGGCATGGCGCGCACTGCTTTCATCTCGAAAGGCATTTGGCCCGTCCAGATCAGGCGCTCCAATGAATAGTCTTCCTTTCCGGTAGAACCCCATCCACGGTTCGTTCCTCCTACCACCATTCCTTCCTTTCCCCAGGTCATTCGGAGTACTCCAGACCGAAATCCGCTCCGAAAATCAAACGCTGCACCTTGGTACTGACCTTCTATTTTTTCTAGAAAAACCCTAGCAATTTTGGACATACCTTGGTCCCCAACGAATAACTGACCGGCAAATGGACCAAAAGCACCTTCCGTGTCATCAGTAATTATTTCGGAAGTCGAAACACCAAGCACCCCATGCGGTAACCAAACCGCTGGAGGCTTAATGCCCATGCCAGGGTATTTTTTACTCATTTCATAGATGGTCGTCCATGGCTCCTCCTTGATATATTCCGGTTTTTGATTCGGGTTATCCCTCGGATCCACCTCCGCAAATACCTGCTCTTTTCTCAGCTTAACGGGAGAATCAGGGCGATCAGCCCATCTAAGGGAAGCAGGGTGCCCTGCAAAATCACCTTCCTCCAAGTGCATTACAAAACCAGAACCCATCCAATCTCCCTGGTTATCGCCATAGAAGAAATCACCATTTACCGTACCAATCCCACAAGGAGAGCGCAATCCAGCAGCAAATAGCTCCATCTCGCCAGCCGGACGAATCTTCATTGCCCATCCTCTTCCGGGAACCGTCGACTGACCAGCCCACCAGTCGGAATTACCAAAACTGACATTTCCAGTCACCATAAAAGAACCGTCCGG
Source organism: Chitinophagales bacterium (assembly GCA_046316495.1). Classification (GTDB taxonomy): domain Bacteria; phylum Bacteroidota; class Bacteroidia; order Chitinophagales; family Saprospiraceae; genus M3007. Next base: position 18,661 of record JBKDAM010000049.1, on the reverse strand, counting down.
AAGCAGCTTAGGACCAAAACTGTACTCATGGTAATGGCCACTTAGGGGCCAAGCATAAACGGTCTCATATCGATCCGCAATCCCATCTCCTGTCCGGTCTACCAACTTGGTCAACTCCCCACGCTGTGCACAATACAATGCACCATCCTGGTAAGCCAACCCTAAAATCTCGTGTAACCCTGAAGCAAACTTTCGGTAATGAGGCCGCTCCCCCTGAATATTTTCTACCATCCAAACTTCCCCTCGACGCGTAGAAACAGCTGTTGTACCGTCAGGTAACGTAACAACCCCACCTACTTCTAGCACCACGCCCTCCGGAATAGGTACTTTTAAAATTTTATAATAATCATTCTCAGAGGGTAAGGGCGGCAAACTGTCTTGCGCACTCAACCCAAGCCCTAAGGCAGACAATAGGCAAACGAATACAATTTTATTTTTCATATTATTTAATTCAATACAATTTAAACAGGTGGATAAATAAGGTAGCAATCTTCGCTTACCATAGGATCGAATAACTCAGTCCATTCCCAGCCGGCAGGCAAAGCACTTTTAGTCCATCCCGCTCGACGATCTGCGGTTTTTGACCGGCAGGAACTTGCACGTAATACCGATTTTGGTCCACCGCATAAAGTCCGGGTTTCACTTCTTCAATGGTTGCAGCTACTGCCAGTCGACAGTACAAGGGTATAGAAGGGGCTCCCTTTAACTCCATCGTCCTTTTTAAGTACGTTTGGTCTGTCACTGTCCAACGGTCATTCACTTCTATTCCGGCAAACTGGTATCGGAAAACTGGAAGTTCTTGTTCAACATCGTATCCAAGGGGTCGGAAATTTGCGGAAACAGGAGGGAGATCACTTTGGATAGCCGTCAGCTCTTCAAAGGTGCAAAGTGCCGGATAATCGCCTACAGCAAGTACCGATCCACGAGGACGAGCTGATCCATCTCCCCGGTTATCCCACATGGGTGAAGTGTTCAAGAACGCGCCTTTCCAAAGTTGGGCGAGTGCGCCATTATCCAAATCATAGGTATAATGTACGCCACTGGGGTGCCCTACATTTACTGCGTGTACAATTCGTTTTTTGAAATCACCCTTTTCATAATAATCCATAAAGGAGCGGAAGGTAGTTGGAGTAGCCGCATCCAGGTAAATAGGATCGGAAGGAGTAAGTGCCAACGTAGAGGTGAGGGTATGTAAGGCCCCTCGGCTGCCATCTGGGCCTTCGACCCAAAGCGCTAAAATTGGTGTTAGCCAGCCGTCCATCTTGTAGTAGAGGACTTCCATCGGGACAGCCCCTGCGCTCAGTTCCATGGTCGCTGTTCTGCGGCTATTAGAGCCAGTCCACTGCTTGGCAAGTAATTCTTTCCCGGCGACCGTCAGAACGGAGTTGCCTCCTGCTTGTAACTGAAACGTGTATTTTCCGGGTTGTTTAACCTCGAGGTTCATTTTACACCGAAGCGCGAAACCATTTTCTTTCCGGGCTAGTTCCCAGGAAAGGGCCTCTGAGGTCCCCATAAGTTCCGCCTTTTTATCTTTGAACTCTGCTATTTCCCTAAAGTTACCATAGACCACCTCATACGAGACGGGTCCGGCGACAGGGGGTGTTGAGCCGACCTCTTTTACTTCAAGGTTTCGAAAAGCTACTGGACCATGGTCCCCTTGTATCATAAACGGACCACGCGCTGCCTCTTGTTCAGAGATCGGTCCACCTGTGGGGCCGGTCAACTCGCGGTTATCTTGTACCAGCACCCCATTGAGCCGAACGGTTATTCGGGCATTATTGATTTTTTTTCCGGAGGCATCGAAGCGCGGAGCACGGAAGCTGATTTCCATCCGTTGCCAAAGGCCAGGAGCAGCACAGGCATTCTGAATAGGTGGATATCCTTCAAAAAGTTCTTCTTTTGGAACAAAGCGGCGGCGGGCATAGATCCCCCCACAATCACCAAAAGTGGGTTGGAGTTTCCCCCAACTATCCAAGAGCTGCACCTCATACCGCCCTTGGAGGTAAAAACCAGAGTTGGAATGCCGAGCCATCATAAAGTCAAAAGCAACCTCCACATCTCCGTATTCTGCTGCGGAGATCAGGTTGGCCCGGTTTTTAGAGTCCGGTAAATTAACTAAGACTCCTTTCCCTTTGCTCGCCTGCATGGCCTCGTTAGTAAAGGGATCGGCTGTAACGGCCCCTGCCACCTGCCAATTGGCAGCATTGGTAGGGCGCCAAAACGAAAGGTCCTGAAAGGGTTCTGCCACTTGAGCCAAGAGTGGGCTCGACAGTTGAAGGCCAAGAAGGCAAGAAAATAGGGTAGTGACATTAAATCGAATCATACGTTTGCTAGATCAACGGTCTTTTTTACCGTTGGAAAAGCAAATGTCTGCATTGCAGCCTAATAATCAAAATAGAAATGGGCTTGAACCAAGTACTACTGCGTTTTTTGATCGCTGGGCTCTAAAAACCAGCGCCAGCGTTGTCAAGTACAACGCCGGCGCTGGCAACTACTTAGTTGGAAAGGGGGTTGTTTCAACTCCGGCCTTGTTGGAAGGACTTTTGCTTTCCGCTAACAGGTGTTCCATTCCAAGACGCCTTTCCTACTCAATACGCTGCTTCATCCTTCAAAACAACCCAGACAAGAATTTATTTTTTGTCCACCAAAGGTCCACGGGGCCGATTAGCTAAGTCCCATGCTGTGTAAAAGGCCAATTGTGCACGCTTGGCAGCCGCCTCAAAGTTAATCTTATCTACGGTATCCGTCACTTTGTGGTAGTCGGGATGGGTTCCGTTAAAATAGAATACAGCTGGAATACCTTGAAGCACAAAGTTGTAATGATCGCTGCGCTCATAAAAGCGGTTGGGATCCTTAGGGTCGTTGTATTTGTAATCGATTTCAAGTTGCGTATAGAGCTCATTGTTCCACTCTTGTACTTGATGCAGTTCAGTACTCATCCGGTCGGAGCCAATCGCATAAATATAATTCCCATTGCTGTGGGTATCATCAATACGTCCAATCATATCAATATTGATATTGGCAACTGTCTTTTTCAAAGGCCATAAAGGGTACTCTACATAGTACTTTGAGCCAAGCAGGCCTTTTTCTTCCCCACTGAGCAACATACAGATCACACTTCGTTTGGGACCAACTCCCCTGTTTTTTGCCTCTGCAAAGGCACGGGCGATTTCAATCACACCCGCTGTACCCGATGCATTGTCATCTGCACCATAATAGATGCGATCCTCCACAAACCCGAGGTGATCATAGTGGGCGGTTACAATGACATACTCCTTACTCAAAATGGAATCAGAGCCCTCGATGAAGGCGATTACGTTATCTCCCTCCAGTGTTTGGACGTCTTTATCTAACCACACTTCCCCTTTTGATTTGATTTTGATCGGCTTAAAGCCCGCACCTGCTTTTAGTTGGGCAAGGGCTTCCTCCGTTTTTTCTGCTTTCGACCCAAACAGGCTGGAAGCCATTTGTTCGCTGATGAAAAGGGTGTTGACTACACTGGCTGCTTTTTCACCCGCGGTCATATCCATTGGAGTCCAGCCGAAGGTGGAGGTGAGTTGCCGGTTTTTCTTTAGGTTCTCACCAAGCTTAGGATCAATGATGAACACCATCGTTGCACCCTTGCTTTTTGCCAAGGCCGCTTTTTTCCTCCAATTCATAGACCATTCAGAGCGATACGTACTTTTGGTCAACAGGGAATTACCTTTTGCATCTACTGGCTCTCCATCGTACAAAAGCACTACTTTACCCTCCACGCTGGTTTTGCCGTAATCATTGTAGGCAGGATCTTCAATCCCATAACCCACAAAAATGATTTCTTTAAAGTTGGTTACTGGCACATCGGAGGTGTAATTAGGGAACACATAAAAATCCTCTCGATTTTTGAAAACCTGATCCCCTACCTTCACTCCAATACTTTTCCAGGCCGTTTTTTCCAGGCTAATTTTCTGAAAATAAGAATTGCGGTCCGCCTTGGCAGGAATACCCGCTGCTTCAAATTGCTGTGCAATATAGTCCGCTGCTTTGCGCTGGCCCGGTTGGCCCGTCTCCCGACCTTGCATTGAATCGGAGGCCAAAACGGTGATAAGGGTTTGTAAATCAGCTGCTGAAATTCCCGCTCCAAACGGCTTGGGGTCAGGAAGTTCGTAATCTCCACCGGGCCGCTTCTTTTTCATTTTTAGGTGGGGCGGCGGTATGTAACGGTCTGGTTCTTCCTGTTGAGCTTGAGCCTGGAAGCCCAGAAGCAGAAGTGCTGCGATAACTAAATATTTCATGTAATAACCTTTTTAGAAAAATCAAGATTTCCTAGTACGTGCAGTAAAACAGCTTACTGGTCGTTTTAGTATTTTTTATGAAAAAAATAAGGTGTATTTCTCTTGTCCAACGCCCCTCCGAGCTGGGAGGTATGGATTAATTAAATCGCCTGCTTTCCCATTGTAGTTCGAACGGATCCATTTATTAAAATACCAACACCACCCCAAAGGCTAAGACGGAAAAAATCAGACCGAACATAAATACATTGTAACAGATACTTAAGTAACGGTATTTTTTGGCCAGTACGATGCCTAAAAAATACAAATCCCTGCTCATGGAGCTGTACAAAAAGTCAGGATCTTTTATCATTTGATCCACACCCCACTGAAAATCCTCGAGCGGCATATTGTGGAAATTTCCAAAAAACAACAAATTCACCTTCCGGTTTTTGATCATCTCCCGTGTTGTATTGCCCTCCGTAACCTTTGGGCGAGTACTTAGGGTAGCGAATACCATGGAGCCAAGGCAGGTAGCGGTCAGCAGCAGCGTTGGAGCGATGAACATGGGGTTGTTTTTTAACTGAGGAATCAGGTTGGAAATAATAATTGAAATCACGATGGCATTGACCGACAACATAAGGTTTGCCTTGCTATCTGCCATCGCGCTCAGGTTGGTATGCGTGCGGTAAGTGGTGCGGTACATCGTTTCTACCCCTCTTCCTCTCCGTGCATTCTTCAGTTCCGTTTCGCTTTCCTTCATTACTTTTTCGATTTCTTTGTTGCGGGAGCCTTCATCCAGCAACGCAATTTCAAAAACAGTCGGAGCTTTATCCGGATTCAGCCTGCGCTTTTGTTTGAGCAATTGCTGCACGTGTTTGGCTTTCCGCTCATTGAACAACTGATTTGCCACCGTGGTATGGTATTCCTGCCCCAACATAAAGTTGAGTTCAAAATCAATCCATTCCTGATCGCTCATCACCTTGTCCCTCGTAAGGGTCAATTCTTGCCGAAGTTTGCTGGTTCGATCCCAGTAAATTTTCATTCCCAGATGGCTCAAATCAGCATCGCACAAGATTTGTTCGAGTAAAGTAACGGGAGACTGTGGAATTTTGGTTGCTTTAATACAACCTTGAATGGTCGATAGTTCTTCCGGGCTAACTTTTCCCGATAAAAATTCCGCTGCGAGGTCACAGCTTCTTTCCTCATGCGCAACTGGGCCATCTGAATAGCCGGTATCATGAAACCAAGCGGCTAATTGAAGCAGGGAGAGGTCATGCTCATTGATCTCAAAGCCTTCTGCGATGGAAGTAGCAGCAGCGACGGTCTGGACCGTGTGCTCAAAATCGTGGAAGACATATTTAGAGGAGATTCGTCCTGAAAAAAAATCCTCGACAAATCGTTCGGTATCGCGCAAGAGCTGCTTGTACACCATGGCTTGGCTGTTTACTGTTCCGTTAGAATATGGGCAAAAGTAAGAAACTTTTTGAGCAGTTCCGGGATTGTTTTTCCGGATCGTTCAAATTGGGATACCTTTGTGGCATGTCTTCAACACTGATTCGAAATGCCGGAGTACTGGCGATGGCCGCCGATGACTACCCCGAACGGGTGAGCGGAGCCCAAATGGCCCATTTTCCAACCTTGTCAAATGCCTGGGTATTAGCTGAAAATGGTATAATTACTCAATATGGCACCATGGATAATTGCCCGGAAAGGGCAGACTTGGTGGTGGATGCGAAGGGAGGATGGGTTTTACCAGCCTGGTGTGATTCCCACACCCACCTGGTTTTTGCGGCTACCCGGGAAGAAGAGTTTGTTTTTCGAATAAAAGGCATGGGGTATGAGGAGATTGCTGAGAAGGGAGGTGGTATTCTAAACTCCGCCAGGAAGTTGAGGGCTGCCTCTGAAGACCAGCTGTTTGAAGCGGCCTGGGAGCGCTTGGAGGCGGTAATCCGGATGGGTACAGGGGCTATTGAAATAAAAAGTGGCTATGGGTTGAGTGTGGACAGTGAATTGAAGATGTTGAAGGTTATTCAGAAAATTAAGGAACGCAGCCCTATCCCGGTCAAATCCACCTTTTTAGGAGCTCATGCCATACCGGAGGAATACCGCAATAACCGACAAGGGTATCTGGACGATCTTGTCTATAAAATGTTGCCGGTGATTGCGGGCGAAGGATTGGCGGATTACATCGATGTATTTTGTGATCGTGGGTATTTTACACCTGACGAAACCGCTTATTTGATCCAAGCAGGAGCTCGGTATGGGCTCAAAGCAAAGATTCATGCAAATGAGTTGGGACTTACGGGTGGAGTACAAACTGGGGTTGCACAAGGGGCACTCTCGGTTGACCATTTGGAGCACTGCGGTCCGGAGGAGATTAGCAGCCTAGCCGGGAGTGCTACCATTCCTACGCTGCTTCCTTCTTGCGCCTTTTTCCTGGGACTACCTTATGCCCCTGCCAGAGCGATGTTGGATGCGGGATTACCGGTGACCCTTGCAACGGATTACAACCCGGGCTCCTCCCCTTCCGGCAACATGTCGTTGGTGGTTAGTCTGGCATGTATCAAAATGAAAATGCTTCCGGAGGAAGCCCTACAAGCAGCCACCATCAATGGAGCAGCTGCGATGGAGCTGAGTGCACAGTGTGGTAGCATCAGCCGGGGAAAACGAGCCAATTTGCTACTGACCGACCCTATGCCCTCCTTAGCTTACCTACCCTACTCCTTTGGAAGCTCCGCCATTCGGCAAGTACTAATCAATGGATTGCCATTTTAAGACAAAAGCTCATGACAATAAATTGCCAATCAAAGCGTTCAGCAAAGGATCGCTGGACAAATCTTAAAATTAGTGATTTATTAGGCCCCTTATCCAAATTTGACTACTTTTGCGGCAATTTACCGTTGTTTAACGGTATTTATAGGCTCCAACAGCCTCGCACTGAAAGCTATTTAAATGTAAAAATATTCTTTAATATATGAATCGACAAACAGCGTTTTGAAAAAACAGCGAGTCTGTCGGTAAGTACATCCCATATTTATATCGATCAATCCGTTGTAAATTCTACTCAGCGATGAAAAAACTTCTAATCCTGGCAACCACCCTTGCCTCCTCGTGCATGCTTTTTGCACAAAATCCGGTCAGTATCGGACTTCCCAAAGAACCCGCCACGGCTAACAGCCACCCCAATCCAGATGTGGTTTGCAATAATTTTGCAGGCACATTTACGCTTGGCCCAACTGGTACCAACACTCAAAGTAACGATCTCACCCTGGATACCTTGTACCTGTGTGGCGGGGACTCCATTTTCATCGATCACAACGGAGATTTCAACCTGAGCGGTGATCCAAATCCGGCTACCACGCCCGGGATCTCTTATGCTTTTTACACTTGTTCGCCCAACAATACAGGACCTACCCTCCAAAATATTATTGGTAGTGCCCTCCCGCCTTTGGCCCCAGACCCCTGTCTGCTGAGCACTCCTCCTGCGGCCAACGGAATTTGGGTTTCCCCAAGCACACCCAATGGGGATACTTGGTTTTTCAACAGTGGTTTTTTACAGACCAACTTTAACGCAGGGCTACCCATGCTGCTGCATTTCGCCCCGATTACTATTGACAATGTAGCTACCAATGGGTTTGAGCCCGCTGCGCAAGGATTCCCTCCCGGCCCTTGTGTAAATGTAAATACGGCTTCTTCATTTGAGGTAGTGTACCTGAATCCGATTCAAATGATTGGATTTACCAACCCCTACCAAGGTAACAACTGCCTTGGCCGATTCAAAATTGAAGGTGGATTTCCAGAATGGCAGGCAAACGCGCTGTACACAGTGGACATCTACTTGAAATCGGATCCCAGTGTAAAGGCACTCATTGCCAACCCATCGAATCAGATCAAAAGCAACGTGAGCATAGTCTTCAGTATTCCCCAGCCCGGAACCTACGTGGTTCGGATTGAGGATGGAAAAAGCTGTGGTTTGATGCAGGAGGTGAACATGACTACTTGCAATGGAGCAAGTAATATTGTTTTTCAATTACCAGCTAGTACTCAGGTGGAGCCAGGTGATACGTTCTGCTTACCGATCACAACCAGTAACTACACGGATGTTCAAGGGTTTTCTTTTTCACTTGGCTGGGATCCAAGTTTGTTTCAGCTGTTGCCTGGAGCGAACAATTTTATTCAGAATGTCAACCCAGACCTAGTGGATTTTGATCCTGTTATTTTCACGAATACTACCCAAGCAAACAATGGCTTCTTGGGAATTGTAAATATTGCTACCATCCCAGCCACCCTCAGCCCGAATGAAGTGCTGATGGAGGTGTGTTTTCAATCGATTTCCCAGCAAGACAGTGTTTGCTCTACCGTGGTGTTTACCAATACCCCCTCTGCTGTAAATGCATCGAACAGTATTGGACAAGAATTAGCTTTTGAAGGAATTCCTGGAGAAGTTTGTGTAGAATATGACTCGGTAGCCATCACAGCGGTTCCACAACCCTTGGGATGTAACAGCAGCAACTTGGGCTACCAAATTACGATTACCGGAGGATTGCCGCCTTATGAGCTAAGCTGGCAACAACTCCCATCTGGAGCGGTGCCTTCCGCTTCTGGAATCAATGCCAATACCCCATTTTTTATCACCTTGACACCAACAGGCACCTACCCAGTTCAATACAGGCTGGTGGCCATCCCACAAAATGGAGTCGATGTGTTCAATGCAGATACTCTTATTCTTACAATCAATCAGCCTCAGACACTCGGTGCGGCGCTGAACCTCACTGATTTACCCACCTGTAATGGCGGATCAGATGGTTCTGTTTCTGCACAGGTCTTTCTAGGCTCCACGTTGGTAACCAACCTCGCTGGCTTCAGCTTTAACTGGACCAAGAATGGGGTACCCGTAAGTGGTGGATCCAGCCTCAGCAACGTAAGTGCCGGCACCTATAACGTAACCGTTACCCAGCTTAGCACCGGTTGTACCGCAGTGGCCTCCGGAACGCTCGGCAATCCCCCTGCAATGAATGATGGGGCGGTTCAAATAACACCAGCCACTTGCACAGGAGTGGCAGATGGGGAAATTGTCTTCCCTATGACCGGTGGTAACCCTTTCAGCGGTGGCGCTTATCAGTTTCAGGTTCTTTATGCAGATGATTGCTCAAATCCAAATAAGCAAGTTATTGACAATAATGGATTAGGCAATCCATACGTTCGGACCGATCTACTTCCTGGCTGCTACAAATTTGTGGTAACGGACGCCAGTGGATGTGTGTTCACCGACTCTGTAACTGTTTTTGCTACTCGCAATGTTAGTCTCAGTGAAACCAACGCCGTTTCTCCTACCTGCTTTGGCTTAACCAATGGAGTACTGAGCGTAAGTATCACAGAAACACCTGCACAGCCAGGTGGTCCGGTGTACGACTTTTCTTGGTTGCCGATTGGATCCGCTACTAGTGGGGTGATCACTCCAGCGGGCCCAGGCGCCAGTAGCACCAACACAGGTGTCAGCGCTGGATCCTTCTTCGTAACAGCCGTGAATGCTTTGGGGTGTTCTGATACCTTAACTGTTGAATTAGGTCAGCCCGCGCAATTTATCGTTGCTCCACTTACGGTGAACAACCCTACCTGCGTGAATGTCACCAGCGGGGCGCTCTCTGTTATTGGTTTGGGCGGTGCAGGAAACCCAGCCAACTTTACGTACAACTGGAATCCAACAGCTACCGGCTCTGCACTTTCTAACTTAGGTGCGGGTACGTACTCTGTGACTGCCACTGATGCGAACGGCTGTACTGCCGTTTTTGACACCACACTGGCTTTACCGCCTGCACCGGTAATTAATGGCATCACTACAACCCCACTGGTTTGTGGAAATGATGGTGCCTTAACGGTAAATGCACCTACTGCTGTAGCCTTCAACTGGGCAGCAACAGGTGGCTCCGTGATCAATACTCCAAACTTGGCGACAATTTCCGGTCTGGCAGGTGATACTTACACCGTCACGATTACCGATGCGAATGGCTGTACCAATACCAGCTCTGCTACCCTGAGCCCCGTTCAGCCCCTTGTAGTAGCGAGTACAACGGTAGTCAACCCTTCCTGCTTTGGATACAACAATGGGTCTATCGCTATTGGAGTTGCTGGAGGAACACCCGGATATAATTACAACTGGTCCACGACTGCAGCGCCACCCAACAGCCCAGTTATCCCAGCAATTCTTTCTGCTGGCACCTACTCAGTAACCGTTACAGACAGCAAAAACTGTACAGCGACTACCTCTTTCAATTTAGTAGATCCTCCTCAAATAGCAGTGGTAGTGGCTTCCGCTACTCCAACGACCTGCTTTGGCGATTGCAATGGTGCCCTCACAATCACTGCCAGTTACCAACCCGGTAGCGACTTCAATTTTGTCTGGCAAGATGGTGGTAGTACGGACTCCATCCGGACCAACCTTTGCTCTGGAGTAACAACGGTGACCGTTACCGAACAAAGTGCCACTCAGTGCTTTGTCATTCAAGAGCTCACCGTTCCTAGCCCTGCTCCTGTCACAATCGACCCGACAGAAACTACCCTCAAAAATGTCACCTGCAACGGCGGAGCGGATGGTAACATCTGTATCGTAGGAACTGGTGGAAACAGCGCTCCGTATTCCTATGCCTGGGCCCAGGGAGGAACAACTAACTGTCTGTTCAACCTAACCCAAGGGAATTATACGGTGACCATCACGGATAATACGGGCTGCACAGGCACCTATACTGCAGTGGTAGCACAGCCTACACCAATTGCTATTAACCAGGATTTATCCAACTCCCTCGAAATCAGCTGTTTCGGAGATGATGATGGTGCACTAGCAGTAATTGCCAGCGGTGGAAACACTGCTCCAGTTGGCGTGACTCAATACACCTACGCCTGGTCGGATGGCAGCAATCAAATTGGAACAACCAATCCGATTAGTATGCTGATGGCTGGTTCTTATTCCGTTACTGTTTCCGATTACCTCGGTTGCACAGGCAGCACAGCACTCAACTTGTTCGACCCTCCAGCAGTCCAGGGTGACTATGTGTTGGGCGAGCCCTTACGCTGCTATGGAGATGAAACAACCATCAATGTGATCAATGTACAAGGGGGTTCCGGTGGACCTTTCACCTACACCATTGATTATGGAGTTCCAATTACAACAGACCTAGGTTCCATTATCACCGGTGGTGCTCACTTTTTGACATTCTTGGACAAAAAAGGCTGCGAAAACACCATTGAAATCGTGGTACCTGAACCTGATGAGATTATTATCACCTTCAGCCCTCAAATGGTAGAGCTAGAACTGGGCGATTCCCTAACACTCACCCCGTTCATCACCGGCTCAACCCCTGCCAGCTTCCAATGGGAGCCGGCTAGCTTTTTCACCAACCCAGATACACTTCAACCTAATTTGTACACGTTCCAATCCGGTACCGTCACCCTGACTGTCACCGATGCAAATGGTTGTACAGGAGTGGGCAGCGTAAATATCCAGGTGGATCCAAACCGCAATGTGTACATTCCTAATATCTTTAATCCCGGTAATCGCTTTGGAGAAAACGACTACTTCATGCCGGGCGTAGGAGTAGGAGTAGAAACCATCAACTACATGCGCGTTTATGATCGCTGGGGACAGTTGTTATACGAGCGGGAGGCCTTCCTGCCAACTGATCTGGAACTTACCAGTGGTTGGGATGGCCGATTCCGGGGAAAATTTGTGGATCCAGGCGTGTACGTTTACGCCATCGAAGTTAAATTCTTGGATAAAAAAGTGCTTTTGTACCGCGGAGATATAACTGTGGTTCGATAAACACGCTATCCTGTTACTACAGAGGCCCTTTCCAGCGTTTGGAAAGGGCCTCTTTTTTTATACGCTCTCCAACGCCTATGTATCCTGCTTTGAAATACACCCGCTAAATAAGGGCTCCGGAGATCGCTGCCGCCCATGCTAAGCGAAACGAATAAGACGAAAGGAAGATCCAACAAGGGAAAAACGGGATGGCAAGCATTTTGAGACGACTATAGACTCGTTTCAAAATGCTAAAAAAGCACCTTCCAACGGAACCTTCTTTGGAATCATTGAACGCTTAAGATCGTAAAGAGTAAAAAATAGAGGGCCGTATTATTCTCCGCTTTTCTTCTTCCTAAAAGAACTAACCAAAGCAATCCAGCGCATTTCCAACACCCCTAAAATGGCTTCCCGAATGATTTTCAAGGACATTTTGGACTGCCCTTTTTCTCGATCTTTAAAGGTGATGGGCACCTCTTTTACTTGGTAACCCAATGCGTAAGCCGCATATTTCATTTCAATTTGAAAGGCGTAGCCAATAAACCGAATTTTATCAAAATCAATCGCTTCTAAAACCGACCTTTTGTAAACAATAAATCCAGCGGTAGGATCTGCTACCGGCATCCATAGAACGAGTCGGACATAAATGGATGCCCCCATCGATAGAAAAATGCGATCAAAAGGCCAATTTACCACCTTCCCCCCTTTACAGTACCTCGATCCAACCGCTACATCCGCTCCCTCCTCTACACATTTCCGGAGTAAGCGGGGCAAATCATTTGGATCGTGCGAAAAATCAGCATCCATCTCAAACAGGTAATCATACCCTTTGTCAATCCCCCATTTAAAGCCTGCAATGTATGCAGTACCCAACCCCAACTTTCCAGAACGCTCTAAAAGGTGCACCCGACCAGCAAATTCATTGCTCTGTAGTCCGCGAACAATCTCCGCAGTTCCATCCGGCGATCCATCATCTACAATAAGAACCTGGAACTGATCGGGTAATGACAATACAGCCCGGAGAATAGCTTCAATATTCTCCCGCTCATTGTAGGTGGGTATGATTACAAGTGCGTTCGACAAGTTATGAACAGGGTTGGAGGAAAAAATTATTGACAAGGAATCGCATCGACTCTTCTACCATGACGGCCTCCTTCAAAAGGGGTCTGAATAAATATTCGAACCATGGCCTGCGCCAAGATTTCTGGAACGAAACGAGCTGGAATAGCAAGAACATTGGCATCGTTGTGCTGACGAGCTAACTCCGCAATTTCTTCCGTCCAACACAAGGCACAACGGATATCTTGATGCTTATTGGCGGTGATAGCTACCCCATTTCCAGAACCACAAAGTAAAATACCCCTTTCAGCCTGCCCCTCGTGCAACGCATTGGCTACCGCATGGGCAAAAGTAGGGTAATCAACCGATTCTGAAGAGTGCGCACCAAAATCAAGCACCATGTGGCCCTCCTTCTGCAACATTTCAACCAAACCGTCTTTGTAAATAAATCCAGCATGGTCACAGCCAATGGCTATTTTCATAAGTTCAATTATTTTATCCGCAAATATAACGGTCAATTGCCGAAACCGGTGTGTCACTCTTCAGATTTTGGGTTGTATTCACAAGAATATTAAAATACTTAACTTCCAGCACTCTCAAAATTGGGTAAATCCTGCGCTTAGAAACCCGCTCCTCTACGCTTTTTTCCTTACTCAGAAAGAAACCTATTCACAATTGACATTGGGTTTTGAATAGAATTGACCCCTGATCGGTATTGCCAAAGAAGAACAAGGAAGTTTGCTTATCTTTCCGCCCATTATTCGTTTCAACCGCATTCTTATGCTACACGCATCCTATAAGTCTATTGTTCTTACCTCCGTACTCGCCCTGTTGGGCATACTAACCGCCCATGCACAAGGTGCCGCTGATCCCTCAGAGGCCCAAAAACAATACCCCAGTAAAACCCAGGCGGTTCGCCTTGGAACAACCCCTGCTTTAAGGGATCTAAGCCCCCATACCCAAGCTCCCCAGCCCCCACTGACCAAAACCTGGTCCAAGCGTAACTATTTTTTTCCAAACGAACTCCGAAATCCGGATGCCCTACCCAAAAACGGAGACCCTTTAGTTCGAAAAACACCGAATACCACCGAAAATGGGCCACAAATCGTCCCTGGCCTCAACCTGGAAGGACTCAGTGAAGAATGGATTACCCCCCCGGATCCAGTCGGCGATGTGGGTCTCCAGCATTACATGCAAATGATCAATTCCTCCGGTGGATCCTCGTTCCAAATTTGGGACAAACAAGGACAATCAGTTTATGGTCCTGCCTACACCAGTACCATCTGGAGTCAGGTGGGTAGTGGCTCCATCGGTGACCCCATTATCAATTATGACCACGACGCTCAACGATGGGTTATGATGGAAATGCAGGGATTTGGCGAGAACCAATTAGTACTGGCTGTTTCGGCTGATAGTGACCCTACCGGTGCCTGGACCGCTTGGCGAATCCCCACACAAGGATTCCCAGATTATCCCAAACTCTATATCTGGCACAATGCCTATTATATTACAGTAAATGAAATCGTAAACACCAATCAATGTGCTGGATATGCCCTCAACAAGGAAGCACTTCTGAATGGGGAAGAATTGATTGATGCCTATCGTTTTAACCTGCCAAATTACCAAGCCATTCGATACCAACCCGCCACCGGAGTCGACTGGATCGGAGGCCCTCCCCCTCCCGCCGGAAGTCCTGGAATGATTTTTCGGGTGTACGATGATGCCTGGGATGGAGGACAAGACTTGTTGCAATTATGGGAAATCTTTGTAGACTGGACCAATCCAGGCAACAATTACGCTTTTGGCCCTACTAATTTCCCCACCGCTCCCTTTGAAACCAGGGTTTGCTTTGGAGGTGGTCTATTCGACTGCATTGAACAGCCCGGGCACCCCGCTGTGACCAGGATTACCGCTCTAGAAAATATTATCATGTTTAGTGCCCCCTACCGGCGCTTCGACACCCATGAATCCATCGTGCTGAACCACATTACCGATATCTCCAGTCAAGTCGGAGATGGAGGAGATGCCGGTATGCGCTGGTACGAACTCAGGAGAGATTCCGGAGATCTAAGCTGGTATATCCGCCAACAAGGAACCTATGCCCCAGATCAGGAAAACCGTTTCACAGGCACTTTGGCCATGGACGCACAAGGAAATATTGGTGCAGGCTATTCTACCGCCTCCCAACTCACCTTCCCAGGACTCCGAATTACGGGAAGACGAATCAGTGATCCGCCCGGAGAGATGCCCATCCAAGAGTTCACGCTTGTCCCAGGAGGAAAAAGCCATACCGGAGATAATCGTTGGGGCGACTACTCCAGTATGTCGGTAGATCCTGTCGACGGCAAAACTTTTTGGTTTACAGGTGAATATCAACCCGCCAACAAAGCCTGGGGCACCCGAATAGGTACCTTCCAAATTCGCCGAGACACCTTCGATATCACTCCAGAGGCAATCCCAAGCCCTATCAGTTCTGCCCTTTTAAATGCCGATCAGGTAAGTGTGCAAATTCTGAATGGAGGAATCGAACCCGCCAGTGGCTTCTCCGCCCAACTTTTTGTTGACCAGATTCTGATAGCCACCGAAACTATAACCGGCACCCTGCTTCCGGGTGAAACCCTTATCCATACCTTCCAACCAAATGTAAACTGGAATGCCATTGGAGAAAAACACCTAATTACAGTGGTAACCAACTGGGGGCTCGACCAGTTCAACCGCAATGATACCGTCAGTACCCTCGTAGAAAAACTCACCTCCTTTAATGCCGCTATCCCAGGTGCCGCAGATCTACCCAACCTGATCTGCACCCCGGATTATACCCTTAAACTACTTTTACGAAACGCCTCTGGCTTACCCATGACCAGCGCTGAAGTCCGTTGGAGAATTGGGAATCAACCTCAAAATAGTATTTTTTGGACAGGAAACCTTGCACCTGGTGCACAGGATACCCTTCTCGTCCCAATCACAGGCCTAACCGGTACCCAATCACTCTTCAAAGCGCAAGTGTACCTCCCCAATGGACAACTAGACCAAGATACCACCAACGACAAAATCAGTCAAAAAATCTATACCAACCTCAGCGGTGCCTTCCTAACCGCCCAAGCAACCACCAACCTGGGTATTCTCAGCTATGAAATCCGACAAGTCAATAACGATTTGTTGGACAAAGGCACGTTTAGCTCAGGTGCTCAAGTACGAGAAATCTGCAGCGCCAACAATACTTGCTACAAAATTATCCTGCGTTCCACTACCTTTAAATGGGAGGGCGACTTTAAACTGTATGATTTGTTTGGCAACCTACTCGCAGCTATTACCAACGCTAGTCCACAAACCCAAACGATTTCGTTCTGTACCCCTAACCGAAAAAACCAGGACGTGGGCGCCATTTCGCTGATACAGCCCATCTCCGGACCCAACCTGGGAGCAGCAGAACCTGTCAGCGTCCTGCTGCGAAACTTTGGGCTTCAAACAGCTGAGAATGTTACCGTTTCATGGCGCTGGCCAGGGGGAAACTGGAACCAAGCTCCACTTCAACCCACTATTCCAGCAGGAGCAGCCACCATTGTGTCTTTCCCAGATGCGCCTGCTGACTTGTCGACGGTCGGACAAACCTACTTATTGGAGATAAAAGCAACAGTAGCGGGGGATGAACTACCAGAAAACGACCAAAAAACAATCCCAATTCTACACAAAGCCCAAGTGGATCTTGCCTTTTTAGGCGTCCAGGCTCGGGCCTGCAACCGCCCGGATGAAAATGAAGCAGAAATACTCTTGGAGAACACTGGACTTTCCATTATTGACAGTTTTGAGATAGAGTACACCCTTAATGGAAGTATTTACACCTATTTTATTCCCCAAACGTACCTACTACCTGGAGAAAAACGCGGAATTGTGCTCAGCCTAGCCAATGCCCAAAATGGAAATAATGAGCTTGCAGCCCGGATTACCCGTGTAAATGCAGAGAATCAAGACCAATTCGCAGACAATGACCTAGCTACTACCCAGTTTGAAGTAGCAGCCGATCGAATTCCCGTTGAATTATACATTGGATTACAAGAAAAACCCACCGAAACCTCCTGGGAATTCTACGCAGGGAACGGTACGCTAATCGCCTCTGGTGGCGGGTATGCCGTTAATTATCTGGCTGTTTTTGAGACCTTTTGCCTTGAAAACGACAGCTGTTACTACTTCCGGCTTTTGGATGCAGCTGGGAATGGATTTGAAGGGAATGCACTTTTACTTAATAAGTTAACCAATCAACCTATCTGGAACTATAACCCGGCTACCGATACGTTCAGCGTTTCAATTAGCTCCCCCTTATTCTGCCCGAGCAGTCCTTGTGCCGACTTCGTCCCAGACTTGCAGATTCAAAACACCTCTGGGGCTACTACTGCAGATGGTGAGGTCACTGCGAATGTTCAAGGCGGAACGCCCCCATACAGATATAGCCTAAATGGCTCTGTCCCCAGCAACTCCAATACCTTCACTGGGTTGAGCAGTGGAGCTTATGTCTTAGCCGTATTTGATGCGGGATCCTGTGCGGGCTACTACCCCTTCTTTATCGGGACAGTTGGAACCAACGCGCAGCCAAGCACTTCCAGAGCTGTTGAAGTGACCCCCAACCCAACTACTGATCTGGTTTGGGTCCGCATTCCTGCCCTCCCGGGCGAGTCGGAAGCGATTTGCAGCCTGTTGAACCAACAAGGAAGCATTCAGCGAACTATTTTGCTCAAACGATTTGATCAAGAATTATTAGGCGCTTTTTCGCTGGAAAAACAACCATCCGGAACTTATTTCCTTCTGGTGCACAATGAAAAAGGGCAGATAATTGCACAAAAAAAAGTTCTTAAAATTTAACTAGGGAAAAACTTTGTTGATTCACTCAATGTCCTTTTAAATTTGCCTCAAATTAAAACAGTACAACCCTTGGCAAAAAAGCGTATAGTAAAGAATTACGAGGCTCTTACGGAGGAAACGCTCCGTGATTTGAGAGAGAAATACCCAAACGGGTACGAACAACACCTCATCCGTTACACCGATAAGGACGGTAAGTTCGTTTCAGCCCTCCCCTTCGAGACAGAGGATACTTATTACCTCATCCGAATGACCACCCAGGAAGCAAAGCGCTACGATGCTGCAGACGACTTTGATGACGATGTAGCATTGCGGGGTGATGACCTGGACGCCGTTGGACCAGAGTTCGACGGACAGGGAGAAGATGATGACATCGATGATGGGTCTGATGATGAAAACGACCACATCATTGTAACTCGTCGAAAAGGAGGGGATGATGAGGATATGGATGACATCGCAGATGACTCTGAATATTAATTGCGGATGATACCTCCTCAGATCAGAGCCATCCTCGGCGTATTAGTGGGCATTGCAGTGGGCTTCGTAACCATGCAAACGATCCAGCATTTCTCTCCGTATCAACCCCCAGAAGGGGTCTCTCTCGAGTCGGGTTCAGCCTTCAATTAATGTGTAAGTGGTCTCGCGGTGGAAGCATACGATTATTTCATGGGGTCCGGGTGGGGAGCAGGCCTCGTGGGAG
>JBKDAM010000048.1:0-2605 GCA_046316495.1 Chitinophagales bacterium | reverse complement strand
CTTGATGATCTGCTTGTACGTGTAGCAGTTCGCCTCTTTGTTCCAGAAGCTGCTGAAATCGGTCGCTGGAGCACCCGGTGTCAAAGCACGTACCGTTGGTTCCCATCCAGGAACTGTTGTACCAGGAGCAGATACTGTTACGCCCAAGCGGTTTTGCGCGTTGTTGACCGTGGCATTGGGTTCCGGATTTGGAACCACGATGCAAGCGCCGTTCGGGTTGTACTGGCACCAGTTTAATACCGTCCAGGTACGCTCGATCTTGAAGCAGGCATCCGGAATTACGGTAAAGAACTCATCCGTGTACGATACTGACATCAATTCGCAGTCTTGTGCGCCGTAGAACTCTGGTTGTCCGAAATTACCTGTGCCATCACATTCTGTCAAGAGTTTATCATCCGGGAACTTCAAGTAGTAGTTCTGGTTTCCTACCACCACCACCAACTGGGAACAGGTGGCGGTGTTCCCACCTGCATCAACCGCCGTCCAACGCCGCGTGATGGTACCCTTGTTGCACACACTGTCAAACTGGTTGTACGCGACTGCTAAAGTGAGTGTTGGCGCGGAGCAGTTGTCGACGGCGTTTGCCGTTTCGTACGCTCCAAGACTTGGATCAAACGATTCGCAGGACACTGTAACATTGGCCGGAGCCGTACAGATGGGTTTGATCTTGTCTTCCACCAATACATTCACCATGCAATCATTGTAGTTGCCTACATGATTCACCATGGCTACTGAACCAACTGATTGTGGGTGGTCGTATACCCGCAGGATCACTGAAATGGTATCGTTTACGTCGCTGCAGCAGAACCGAACCTCGTCTTGGAACAAGCTGTCTTGCTGGCAGTCGTTGTTGTTCATTCGTCTAGCTTTGAAGAACACCGCACTACAATTATCCACAGAGCCCGAATTCATCGCCGCTGCCTGTAACAGTGCTGTACCGTCCATTCCCAAAGCTACTTGCGTCCATTCGTCGCATATTGCTGCGGGTGGGGTCAGGTCGGATACCGTCAGCTCAAACGAACAACTGGATATATTTTCACATCCATCGGTCGCAGAATAAGCTACTGTGTATGTACCGGAAGCTAAACATTGGGTGTAAGGGAACACCGCCAGCGTATCTGGCAACCAATAATTATTTCCAGCAAAATCCGTCAAACTACCCTCTACGGTGAAGGTGAAAAAACTACCCGTAGCTGGATCGTTTCCAGATACTTTCGCCACCAATGTTGCTATTTCTGAACAGCCTTCAGAGATCATTACATTTGGAAGTGCAGCCGTGGCGCAACAAGCATTTGCATCGGTACTCACCGTAAGGTTAGCAGGACAAATAAACTGCGGACCTTCAAGGTCGCGCACTTTAATGCGTTGAATATGTACTATTGGATTTCCAGATCCCAACGGTAGGCATTCATTGCTAACTTTCCAGGTTCTGTGGATAGTGTAGCTGCCAGAACAAATATCAAAATACTCATCTGTATACGATATAGAGGCAGAGCAGAGCCCTCCGGCAACCGCAGCACCATTAATCGCTGGCCGACCTGTTGCAGTAGGATTAGTCGCGGCTTCATTCAGGTTAACCGCCTCACAATCAACTGTCACATCTACTGGCATGTTTACTGCCGATAACTGGAAAGGCGCCACCGTAATCATTTGTACACAGGTAGATTGGTTACCCGAAGCATCTGCCACCACAAACATCCGTGTGATTACCTGACGCGGGTTACCACATTCACCGTTGTTCACCAACGTATTGTCTATTTGAACTGTGTAGTTATCGCAATCTGATACCAGGATGTTGCCAGTGTTAGAAACGTTAGTCGGCGCACTGCAGGCAATGGTGACATCCACCGGACAGGTCAGCACAGGGGCCAAATTATCCACCACCGTTACCGTACCCTGACAAATATTACCGCTCAATGCATGTACCAGCTGGTACGCGTAGGTTTTACCAATATCGCTCGCATTCAGCTGGGCAGGAACCCATGGACCGTTCCCCATCGGTGCTACTTTGTCCAACAGAACGCTGTAGTCATCCAGGCATCCATACGAACCACCCAATACCGCATCTACTCCAACAGTCGCCATACAGTTCGTGTCCAATGCCACCTGAATCGCATCCTGACAAGCAATTGCCGTGGGCGTACCCACTACCTGTACCACTTTCGTGCTTGTGATCAGGCATCCGGGATCCAGCTGTGGTTCTGCAATGCTGCCAGACTGAAGTACGCCGTTCACCATGAACGAATTGCTCGCTGCTCCCGCATCAAAGGTCGCCATCACCGTGTGGAAACCCAGACCCAAAGCAGCAGCATTAAACTGTGGACTTGGAATCCCATTGATAAGAGTGTTACTAAACGTTCCTTGAGCTCCGTTCGCGTCTGCCACCTCAATGGTGAAAACAGGTGTATTTATGCAAAATGGGCCGTTTAGGTTGGTAAAGTACGGCTGTGGATAGCAAGCCTTATTTGATAAGGTGGCTGATTTTGGTACAGTAATACCTGGTGTGTTCGAATTAGTGACGCCAACTGTATATCCCACACACTCTGTAAAGCGCCCTTTCAATGTATAGTAAATCACCTCGTCTGCCTCATCTGTAACGTTGTCG
>JBKDAM010000047.1:0-9326 GCA_046316495.1 Chitinophagales bacterium | reverse complement strand
AATCAGTGGTGAACTTTACAGATTGGTTTTTTGGATTAAAACAATGTGTGAAATTAGATCCACAACTAAGCGAAAATTGTATAACAAAATTAATAAATGTAGAAAATTGTATTAAAAGAGGTTTTTTTACATTTTTAGAGTATGATTTGGGGGAAAACACTAAAAATCAATCAATTACTCGATTTTTATTTTGGTTGCTAAAAAACACACCTTTTTTATCCATACCCTCCCCCCCCAAATATGCCAAAATCCGTCATTTTCCATAAAAAAAATCACAAAGTCCAATAATTTCCTTATAAAGAGCACGTGTAACACTCCCCAGCAGTTACATTTGCAAGCAATCTTTACTTCATCATGTGTTACCAATTACGACTATCCCTACTCTTCCTATTCGCTATTTTCCCCTGCTTGATTCCTGCTCAACAGGCCCACTTCAAGTCCATCACGGAAGAAGATGGCCTCTCGCATGCTTATATCAGCACGCTGTTTCAAGACTCCCGGGGGTTCGTTTGGATCGGTACCATCTATGGCCTTAACCGCTACGATGGCTATCAGTGTAAAAGCTACCTTCCGAACCAACTTGACCCTTGGTCCCTGCACAGCAATATTATTACCGCTATACAAGAAGACCAAAATGGACTGCTCTGGATCGGTACCGAAGATGGTCTGGTACTTTTTGATAGCTATTCCGACCGAATGGTTCACCTCCGGGACCTTATCCCCGAGGCCCCTTTTGGAGTCACAAAAAAAATCATTGTTGATCCTGAAAATAATGTCTGGTGCTATTCTCGAAATACCCAAGGAGCTAACCTCCATCGAATTCAATCCACCCAAGATGTCCTACAAGCGATCCGAGAAGGCCAGCGGCCAACTGGCTTTCAAATCAGCCCAATCCCACTACCCAGCCCCACTATCCGACTCTTTTTCCAAACTACCAAAAATACCTGCCTGATTGCTGACCAACAAGGCCGTTTTTTCCAACTTGACCTAAGCCAAAGGGTAATTCAAGATCTACCCAATCCAATGGCCAACGGCCAACCGCTGTTTCTGACCTCCTTCCATAACCCCAAGATGGGAACCATTTTGTTCCCAGAACACGATTTCTCCAACCCACTAGCACCTGATGACCGACTGGGACTGCTGTTTGCACCCAATGGTAAAACATATATCTCCCAATTCTACCAGAGCCAAGTCTTTGAAACGACCTCGTTATCGAATCTCCAAAACCAGCTGCAATCCGGACAATTACCGGTCGCTACCTCCCTGCCACAGCCCAACAGCATTGCTAAATGGGTAGATCGACAAGGGAATATCTGGCTGGGAACCACTGGAGGAGGGGTGCAAGTGGTATCTTTTCTACCTAACACAGTCACAAAATTATTTCCTAATACCCATTTTTGTAATCCTACCGCACTCCCAAACCAAACCATCTGGGCAGGAAAATACCAACAAGACCTGGCCCTTAACTTGGCCTCCCAAACCTTGGAAACACCCCTCTGGCACCATTTACTTCCGCCGGGACATAGTGTCAATAGCGCCCTTTTTGTACCCGAGGAACAAGCCATTTACCTAGTACTGACCCAACCTAACCAACAGCTCCAACTGAATCGTTTCTCCCTTCCAGAAAAAAGCCTTCACCCCATCGAAGGCCTTTCGATCCAACCCACCGGTGACCCCGTCCAGCTGCTGCGGGACCGCTCCGGAAATATCTTGGTTTCTAGTACTGGAGGACAACTGGTCCTTTACCACCATTACACCCAAAAAGTAGATCACTGGAGTTATCTAGATCTTTTTTTGGGGAAAATAGATCCAAACCAACTGATTACCAGATCGATCGTAGAAGATGCTGCTGGTTCTATCTGGATTGGAAATGACCATGGGTTGGTCAAAATGACGCCCCAACAGCCTCAGCCACTTTTCAAAGCCTATCATAACTATTCCGAAAAAGGGCCACTCTTCAAAGCCAATGGCATTTTTAGCGTATGTCCAGATCGAAAAAATTCCCACCTCCTCTGGCTGGGAACCCTCTCCGGTGGACTGGCACAGTTTAATACCCAAACCGAACAAGTCCACTATATTCAAGCAGCGCACCCCCTCAAATTTGATATTGTACTGGGGATTCTTCCGGACAGCTCCAACAACCTATGGCTAAGTACCAATAAAGGCTTGTTTTGCTACCGACCCGCCACCTCCATCTTTGTTAACTACAACGAACTGGAACACCTCCCCAAAAACGATTTTGATGCGGCAGCGCATATCGCCCTCGGCGATAGCCTGATCCTATTAGGTGGCAGCGGAGGAATGCTGGCGATTCGACCTAATAACGTAACCAAACAAATCACCGCCGGCCAACTGCATCTCACCCAGATAAGTATTAACCGGCAAGCTTGGAACCATCCCGATCATGCAGGAAAAGTGGAGGTAGATCCTACTAACCACACTAAAATTACCCTGAACCACCTGGATAAACTCCTCTCCATCCAGTTTGCCCTACCCTTAGCCTCCCTTACCGAAATTCTCCTTTATCGGTATAGATTACTCGGAACCAACGAAGAATGGATACACATTGGCCAAGAACATACTATCGAATTTAACGGACTTGCCCCGGGTGATTACGAATTGGAAATAGAGGCCATCTACGCAACCGATCAATGGGACAATGCCCGCAAAACCAGTGTCAGCATTGAAGTACTTCCCGCTTGGTATCAGAGTAATTTGGCCTATCTAGCCTACTTATTACTGTTTTCAATGGGGATCTGGATGGGTTTCCGCTACCAAAGAACGCGTCTTGCAGGACAACACCTGGCAGACCTAGACCGGAAGGAAAAAGAACGATTACAATCGCTGGACGCACTCAAAAATAAATTATATGCCTACGTGGCGCATGAATTTAAAACTCCGCTCACCATCATGATGGGCGCCAGCCAACTGCTGAAACGAAATTTACCTCCAGGCAAAAACCAAGACTACACTGAATCAATCCTAAAAGAAGGGAAAAACCTGCTTCAACTCATTGAAGAAATGATTGGGGTAACCCGAATGGAGGACGAAACCATCCAACCCAATTACGAGCGCCGCGATCTGGTAGCACTACTAGAAAATCTCGTTACCGCTTACCAACCTCTTACCGACCTCTATGATGTGAGGCTGTCGTTTGAAAGTACCGTTCCTCACCTGGAAATGGATGTGGATCGGCTCCGAACCCAGTACATTTTAAATAACCTGCTGTCCAATGCCTTGCAACACACGCCCCCCAAAGGACAAATACGAATCACCCTGCATAAAACCAGCGCACATCAGGCAGAACTCAGCATCCAGGACGCAGGATCAGGTATCCATCCAGACGACCTTCCCCATATTTTTGAAAAATACTACCGGGGATTTGAAGCAGAAGCAACCCCTTACAACTATGGCCTGGGGCTCTCCTTCGTCAAAGAACTCACAGAATTGTTGCAAGGATCTATTCAGGTAGCAAGTACACTGGGCAAGGGAACCACATTTACGGTTACCTTACCCATTCGCACACAAGCTCCTGAACAACACTCCTCCGATGCTTTACCCACAGAACCGATCCAGGTGCCCTCCGCTCCAAACACCTCGCTTGCTCCTGAGGATGCCCCACAGCTCCTGTTGGTAGACGATAATGCCTCCATTCAAAACTACCTGAAACAGCTTTTGCAACCCCATTTTCGACTACTTTTTGCCCAAAATGGGGAGGAAGGATTTGAAATGGCCCTAGAAGAAATTCCCGATCTGATCTTGTCAGATGTTGTCATGCCGTATATGGATGGTATCGAAATGACCCACCAAATCAAAATGCACCAGTTAACCAGCCATATCCCGATTGTGTTATTAAGTGCAAAAAATGAGGTGGCAGACCGCATTTCTGGCAAACAACAAGGTGCAGATGCCTACATCGGCAAGCCTTTTAACGACCAGGAACTACTTTTTACCCTGCAAAACTTAATTAAGCTCCAGCAAAAATGGAAAGAAAGATATGCCAACCGCTACCTGGATCGAAGCCAGACAACCACTGAGGAACCTAACCACTTTGCGGCCGAGAGCTTAAGCGCGACGGACTCCTTTATGGAAAGTATCTATACTGTCTTCGAAGACCACTATACCTCTGAGTCCTTTGATTCCGTTCAGCTTTGCCGGCAGTTGCACATCAGTAAAACACAGCTTTACCGAAAATTAGCCTCTATTTCTGATCAAAGTGCCATGGAACTCTTACGCAATTTCAGACTCCAAAAAGCCATGGAATTACTACAACAAGACCCCACTCTAAGTACCAAAGAGATCGCTTTCCGGGTAGGTTTTAAAGAGCGATCCCACTTCTCTACCCTATTTACCAAAAAATTCAATATGTCGCCCTCTGATGTTCGAAAAAATCAAGGTAAATAGATAAATTAAGGGTATTATAAACTGCCTTTGAACGGAAACACCACGAATATGTAGAGGAACGAGCTCCTAGGATATCGCTCCTCTACGGCCCTGTTCCCACACTGCATGGCTCAATCCTATTGCATCCTCTGCTTAAGAAAACACGGACTCTCCCACATACTAATTTATGAGAGCGAAAATACCCAAGGTTGGTTAAGAAAGTTCTTTTTTAGAGGCAAATAAAAATCTGACCACGCTCAATCTAGAGGACCTATATCATCCTTCCTAACATTTAAAAGTTGCCAGAGGAAATAAAAAAACGTAACTGCTCCTTTTTTCAAGTTATATGAATGAAAAACAAAGTTTTTATACTTTGCCCAAATCTATTTTTGTAAAGCAAGTTTCCTCCCTGCCTAAAATCTATGAACTGTAACCACTTATCCTTACTTCAACCCAGCGCATTTAGCCTACTTCTGGCCCTCGCGGCTCTTCCGCTCTTTTCTCAAAAAACCATTTTCCAACAATTTACCGTCGAAGACGGCCTATCCCATGGGCATATTACCTGTATAGAGCAAGACAAAAATGGATTTATATGGATCGGCACCGTAGATGGATTAAACCGCTTTGATGGCTATCAATTCAAACAATATCGATACCAAACCACTCCCCAAACAGGCCTAAGCTCCAATAGTATCCGCCACATGGAAACCGATGCAGCGGGAGAACTTTGGGTAGCCACCAACAAACAACTGCACCACTACGATACCCAAAAAGATATCTTTATCCCCGTACAACTCTTTCCAGATGGTAGGACCATCACAAATGATGCCCTATTTTACCTACATCAAAATCAACTATTAATCTTTCAACAGGATACCATCTTTGAGTGGCATCAAAAAAAAGTAAAGGGACAACCGGTATGGGAGCTTTCAAACAAAACACCTTGCCCACTTAAAACCATTGGAGATGGTTTATGTATCTTCAAAGCATATCAAGAGGTATGGATTGGTGGCAGCAACGGCCTGTTCCAAATCAACCAAACTACGCAAGTCATCCGAAAAGACCCAACGATTGCAGAGGCAATTTATAAAATTTGGATGGATGAACTCCAAAATCTAATAATAGCACAGTCAGCTTCTCAAATTCTTTTAAATAAAGATAAAAAGTGGATCTTTAAATGGAACCAAAGGAATCAAATTGGACAAGAAAACTTGGGTAGAAAATGGAAAGATGGATACCTTATTACCAGCGATAAAGCCATTTTTTTCTGGAATGGCACCGATTTAACACGGTTGGAACTCCCTTTTCATCAAACCATTACCGCCAGTTTAGTGGACCGCGCTGGAGTGCGCTGGCTAGGATTGGATACTTATGGCCTGGCGAAGCTTAGTGAACAAAGAAGTATCGTGGAGCGAACGCTCCAACCAGGAAAAATGGCCATTTATCCACCCATTATTGAAAATAATACGACATTAGGCCTATTTGAAACCGATAATTTGTCCGGAGTCCCTCAACCCGGAGTCTACTGTTTTTTTGACCCCACCACCGGTAAGAAGCTCTCCTCGTTGCCATTATGTTATTACGCTACCCGATCGACAACCGGAAATTATTGGGCTGTTGACCCTAATAAACAACTTATTGAACTGAATAGTAAAAAAATATACCCCGGGATTGCAGGCATCGATCGGTTGAATGCCTCCAAAGGAGTAAGTGCCCTTAGAGACGGTAGTTTAATGTTGATTGCAGAAGATGGAAATACGCTGGCCTTTGTTCAACCCCAAACTGGTAAAATTATCACCCTGAAAAATTCAATGAACCTTTTTCATGTCAGCGGTGCTTGGGATGTCAGTAATATTTTCACAGGGCCCTCTGCTTCAGGATGGGTTTGGATCACATTGCCGGGGAAACTAATCGGAATTTTACCCGATTGGTCGAAGGGGACCTGCTACACCAGAACCATGAGCCTCTCCGACCATCCAGAAGCGCTCAATGAAAATGCTGGATTCGTCTTTGCACAAGGTGATACGAGAGATGCAAATACAGTTTGGATAGGGACCTGGGATGGCTTCTTTAAGTGGGAGCTTTCTTTGAATCAGGTAAATCGAGTTCCACTCAACCGCCATAGCCATGAAGTCATCTTTTGTATGACGCAAGACGAATATGAAACATTATGGCTAGGAACTAAACATGGACTCCTCCAATATAACCAACTCGCAGGATCCGTTCAACTATACACTACCTCCAACGGTCTCCCTGCCAATGAATTCAATCGAAACACTGCCATATTACTCCCGAATGGAAAGATAATCATGGGGACCATCGGCGGCTGGGTTGTTTTGGCTCCCCAAAAAGAGCGTAAAGACGATCAAACCGGCCAAATGGCCGTCTCAGCTGTCAGCAGCGGAAGCCAAGAATATAAATTAATCCTTGATCAAAAAGGCTATCAACTGGGTAAACTCGCCTCCAATACCGAACACCTTTTCATTTATTTTAGCCTATTAAATACAGCTGATCCCGCGCCTGCTCAGTATCGATTTCGATACATAACCGGAAAAAAGAATGATTGGATTTACAATGGGACCAACCCATCTTTGGTGCTCTCCCAACTGCGCTCTGGCAATTATACTCTTGAAATCCAAGGCTCAAGTGATGGAAGTAACTGGTCTTCTAGTACCCAGCTTCATTTTTACATCCGACCACCCTGGTGGTCAACCTCCTGGTTTATATTTTTGTCGTTCTTAAGTATAGGAGGCATTTTATTCCTCTTTCTTCGCAATCGCAAAATGCTTCTAAAGGAAAAGCATAACCGTGAGATTTTGGAAGTAAAGGCACAGTACCAAACAGAGTTAATGGTAGCACAAGAGCGCCTTTTAACAAATATAGCCCACGACCTCAGGTCTCCCCTTACCTTAATTACTGGGATGGCTAAAAAAATCAAGGAAAATCAAGCAGAACACGTAATCAAAGCAGCAGAAACTATCAAATACCAAGCATTAGAGCTGTTGGACCTTATTAACCAAATCCTTCAATTCAGTACCCTTCGAGAGTTTGGATCCATCCCTTTGAATCCACAAGCAATCAACCTTTCATCCGAACTTCCCTCATTGCTTGCCGGCTACAGCTTTCAAGCTGAAGAAAAATCCATTTCGGTACGAATCCAAGTGCCTTCAGACCTGCCAGATGTATGGATGGATAAATCCGGACTCAAGATGATACTAGGAAACCTACTCTCCAACGCTATCAAATTTACTCCTTCGAAGGGATCTATTTTCTTGGAGGTTCAACTTGAAGAGGATCAACTTTCTTTTAAAGTCCAAGACACGGGTCCCGGAATCCCAGAAGAGGAGGCTGGGCAGATCTTTCAACGATTTTACCAAGGGGAACATACCGGAATCGGTGGCTTTGGAATCGGCCTCTCCTTCGCAGCCGAAATGGCTACTCAAATGGGGGGAAAATTATTCCTTGAGCCCCTTCCACCGGATAAGACTGGATCTTGTTTTACCTTCCAAATCCATTCGGGCGTTTTTAAAGAGATACAGCCTAAGCACCCATCCATTAAACTTTTCCCATTGGACTTGATCGCTGGAAGCAACTCGGAGCGTCCAATTGTAGTGGTAGTAGAAGACCACTCGGCCATGGCTCTTTACATTAGTTCACTTCTGGAGCCCATTTGTGAGGTCGTTCTGGCACAAGATGGAGAGGCCGGCTGGGATGCGATTCTCGAAAATATTCCAGACCTTGTCATTTCAGACCTAGTGATGCACCGCCTCTCCGGTGTAGCCCTCTGCGAACGCATGCGGGCAGATATCAGGACCAGCCATATCCCAGTCATTATCATTTCAGGAAATGACCGAGCTGACTCCCAACAAAACAGTATTCACTACGGCGCTAACCTATTTCTAAAAAAACCCTTCGACACCCATTTACTGCAACAATATGTTGCCAACTCCCTCCAAATCAGCCAAAAAACAAAAGCCTATTACCAGCAACAATGGGAAGCCCAAGCCTCCAAATCCACCACAAATCCAACTGATCCCGAGGAAAATTTCATCACTAAACTGAATGGCCTCATTGCCCAACATTACCAACAAGAAGATTTTACCGTAGAACGATTAGCCTCAATGCTCTACATTAGCCAATCCCAATTGCGTAGAAAGGTCATCGCTTTGGGCGGCGGCTCCCCTGGAAACATGATACGCCTTTATCGTCTCTCTAAAGCAAAACAACTCATCGAACAATCCAATACCATGTCAATGTCCGATATCGCCTACGCCTGCGGATTTGCTGATCCCAACTACTTTTCTACCGCTTTCGGAAAAGAATTTGGAATCACACCTAAACAATATAAACAATCGTTTTTAATGGTTAATGGTTAATGACTTAGAGATTTAAGTTAAAGCCCCCTCGATGTTCTCTGCACCGAGGGGGCTTTTATTGACACTGGTTAAAAAAATGGGCAGCAAGCAAAACGCTCACCACCCATTTCTTATCTACAATCTTCTGATCAATTGGAGGCTATTGAGATGGCAGGGCTACGCCCCTTGGTATCCGTTATGCCGGGAAAGTCCAGGTAAAATGTTGAAAAATAAAAAAATGGGCAGCAAGCAAAATGCTCACCACCCATTTCTTATCTACAATCAATCATTAACAATTAACAATTAACAATTAACCATTAACCATTTACCATTATTTTCACTGCTTGATCAGTGTCGGTCTCGACTTTATAGTACAAACTGCCTGTACTTTCTACTAATTTCCGGTCCAGGTGGAAGGCGTTGTAACCTTTACCAAATTGGCCCTTCGCAGTGTACAATACCCCACCCATTGCGTCGTAGATCGTCAGACGTGCTTCCGTTGCTTCTGGCAAATGGAATCCAATCTGGGTCTTGCTTACCCATGGGTTCGGCGTGTTCTGATACAACTCAAAGCCAACGGTGCTGATC
>JBKDAM010000046.1:0-19925 GCA_046316495.1 Chitinophagales bacterium | reverse complement strand
GTACACTGTCTTGTGCGCTAGGGAACTGGATTGGGAATTGAAAAAACTCTATGGCAGCTTCCCCCTGCTTTAAAGACCTTTGAATATCCTTCCAACCAAATTTTATGAAGGATTCTTTCTCGTCTAACGCTCTAGCCAGCTGTCCCTCCAAAGTATTGGCCTTCTCTTCCAGTACATGGATAACGGCAGTTTCGGGCTTTGGTAAAATTGATAACTCGTACAACTGCCTTCGATAACTTTTGAGCTGATACCGTATAGAATCAAGGTGTGGTGATTGATCTGACAGCAGATTTAAGCGAAGCGCCGCCATTTGCAGAAACCCTTTTTGAAACAGCAGTTCGTTATAGGCAAGTCCGGCTAATTCAGCGGATGTACCGCTAAAATTAAGTAAATTAAACAATTTGATACGATTACTGAGCTGTTTCTCCGAAAGAGCTCGAAGATCTTTCTCCGACATAAATTGCATGCCGGATAGTAGGGTCTGTTTCGACCTGCTTAAGACTGAATCGAGCTTCCCCGCTGCTTTTTCAAAATCTCCATTAACACAAAGAAGGTCTGCTTCCTGGGATAAGGCTACCCAATAAAATGGATGAATTGGCTGTCCCTCTTCAACAGACAGAATTGTTTTCGCCTCTTCTACCAACGGGGCTGCCTCTGAATATTGTTGGAGCGAGATGTGGTTCGATGCCAAATTGAGAAGGAGGCCTGCATAATGTTCCTTTTTGGATCCAAACTGATTTTGCTGGTGAGCATTGATCGCTTTTTCAAAATACTTTTGTGCTTCTTTATAGTTTCCAATATCACTCATCAGAAAACCAAGCACACTCAAGACAGTGGAGAAGGTTCTGTCGGTTTCCTCACCTGAACTCTGAATTATTTGAATGGCCTTCAGATATGTAGAAAATGCTGAATCGTAATCTTGCATTTGCTGTAATAAATAACCAACTTCTACCAGATCATGTACCCGATTTTCTAAATTTTTACTTTGAAGTTGGTCTTCCACCTTCATTGCCTCCTGATATCGATCGGAGGCCTTTTTAAAATTACCCAAGTCTTTGTAAAGTGCTGACAGTCCTTTGAGGACGGATGACTTCAACACCAATTGGTCCTCTCTCAGTGCACTCAGCACCTCGAGGTAAAGCGGTTCAATCTTTTTATACTGCGCTATTTCTTTGTAAAAAACCGCTAAGTTTTGAAGCGTAGCGAGGTAATCATGGTGATTTTTACCCCTTGTATTTGCCACTATTTCTAGTGTTCGAAGGAATATTTTTTCTGCCTTTTCAACCTCGCCAGCCACCGATAAAATTTGCGCGTAAACAACAAGAGCAGATGCATACGTAATGCTATTTGTTTGGTTAATGAGCTCTAGGTTATGAAGGTTCTGTTCCGAAATGCGAAGAGCATCGTTGAGCTGCCTAGAGTGTAGATAAATATTTGCAAGCGCATTTAACGCCCGACTGAACTCAGGATGCTCTTTTCCTTGTACTTTTTCCCGTATGGAGAGTACTTCTTGCTGCAACTCAAGTGCTTTAGAAAACTCAAAAAGTTGATCATACAATTTTGCCAAATTTTCTAAAGTTCGAATGTAGTTGTGTCGCAGTTTACCGCTGGTCCGTTCGAATATTGCCAAAGCCTTTTTGTAACGAACTTCAGCAGACCGCCACCGTCCTACCCTTGCCTCCAAAATACCCAAACTTAAAAGTGTATTCCCATATTCGATACTCTGCTCGCCGTAGAAAGCAGCCTTTTCGGGAAGAAGGAAGTTTAAAATGGAATCTGCTTTCACAAACTGGTCAGTCACAGAATAGAGATAAGCCAGTTCATCGAGTATCAACCAATAATCTAGGTGCTTTGTACCGATAGTATTTTCCTGGATTTTCAAAGCAGCTTGACAGATAGAAAGTGCTGCCTGGAAATTGCCGATCGATCGGCTATTTTGAGCCTGTTTCCATAGTAGTTTGGCGTACTGCGGTGAATTTTTACCATGCAGTTGTGCCTGAATCGCGAGTGCCTCCTCCATCATCACCGTTGCCTTGACTTGATTTTCAAGAGTTGTATAAACAGTAGATAAGTTCCACAGCTGATCAATGTAGAATTGGTTTTTCTTTCCTATTTTTGATTCTATCTGGCTTAGAAGGGAGTTGTACTGCTCTACAGCCTCCTTTAGTTGGCCAGAGGAATGCAAAAGTGCAGCCAAGGTGCTTTTTATGAATATGTAATCAGAAAGTTGTTGTCCGGAGGGTTTTGCAATGATTGCTAACCCTCTCTCTAATCGAATTTTTGCCTCTTTTTGCAGGCCCATTTCTTTATATAGCCATCCAATACGGCCGAGTAGGACTGCATATTCAGTGTTTTTATCTCCAATTAATTGGATGGTGGACTCCTCTACCTCCTCATATAGTTCTATTGCTTTTTGAAATTGACCCGTATTAGAGTAAAATTGTGCAAGAACAGCTGCCACCCTCCAATAGTCTATGGAAGCTTTTCCAAGCTTTTCTTCTTGCAGTTTACACGCTTTTTGATAAAATACTTCCGCCTGTCTATATTCTCCTTTTGAAAAAAGAAGGGCAGCCATATTCAGCAAATTTCGAATATATTCTAAATGGAAGGAGGGACCAGCTTTTTCCCAGAAAGGAAGCACTTTTTTGAATCCAGCCTCGGCCTCCGAATAATTTCCAAATTGGCTATTTAAATGGGCGATATTCGATTGAACCATTACATATTGAGGGTGATACTCCCCAAAATACAAACCAAGTTTATCCTTTTGCTCACTCCAATAATAGAGCGCTTTTTGATAATTGCCTACATTAGAATAATATAATCCAAGAGTGGACAAAGTATTCACATAGTCCATCAGAAACTGGGATTCCCAATTTCTTTGAAGTGAAAGCGCTTCCAATAAATAAGCCTCAGCTTGCTCTCGGTGGTCCAATGTGGCATACAAATACCCAAAGTCATGCACAATACGAGCATATACCGGACTATCTTTTCCTCCTAGTTTAACACATATTTCATAGGCACTCGTCAAATATTTTTCCGCTTCTCTTCCAGCACCACTCGTAAATAATACGCTCCCTTTCAAATGACACAAACCGGAATAACGAATTGACCAGTATCCATCAACCAACAAAATTTTGCTTTCAGCCTGATCTATTGCCGAAAGGGCTTCCGGGAACCTTCTGTTCTGAAAAAGATAATTCGCCCGCTGGATATGTTGGTCCGCCTCCAACCTTGTAGCAGAGGTATCTAACTGTGCCTGGGCAGGTAGCAATTTAGTTAGGAGTAGAAAATTTAAAAAAACAAAGAACAAACTCGATTTTTTCATGGTTATAAGCAGAAAATTTGGGACATTTTAGGATAGAATGTTCAAATATACTGATTGTAAGTGGAATTGATTCAATAAGTGGAATGCAATGATATCCACTACTCGCTTATCATCGGTAATCAAGCATCTCTTGTTCAGGAATTTCCAACTATAACAAAAAAACCTCCTGCAAGCCGATCAACCGTGGTTGAACCTAATTGCAGGAGGTTTTTTTAACTACAACCCACCAGTGCGAGCAACGCTAAAGACGTTCGCTTATTCAAACATATTTTCATAATACTTCATGCGCGCCTCCCGTTCTAGTAGCTGCTCCCGGGTAAGAGTGATGGTCCTTCCCGTCTGTTTGCCATTCCGATAAGTGGTCACGCGTAGGGTAATGGGCAAATCAGGAATTTCAACTGGAGCAGTATAGCGGCTGGTGTAGGCATCCGGCATGGTTCCATCGATGGTGTAATAAATCTCCTGACCAGGCACTTCACTTTTCAACTCCACCATCAATTTACCTTCCTTCAGGCGGGGCCACACCACCGCATCGTATATGTTGGGGTAGTAGCGGTATTGCAAGGCATCACAGCGCTCAAATTCTTTTTCGACCCGACGGGAGAAATCCTCCCAGTTTTTGCGAGAGGAGGGCGTCCAGAATACTTCCGCCAAGGCAAAGGCCCGTGGGTAGGTCATGTATTGTGCGGTTCGCAAGTTCGGCACCTTTTCCGTCCACAAATTCCCTTGTCCACCAAGGATAAATTTAGGATCCACCCCTGTGGGGACTGGCTCGTAGTTGTAGGAGCGCTGTAGGGTCAACCAGCTGTACACCGGTGGCTCCAGTGTTGGATCACCCTGCATATAGTCGAGGTAGCAAAAGGAAGTTGGGGTCATTACGACTTCGTGGCCCATTTTGGCCGCCTCGATTCCACCCTTTGTTCCGCGCCAGCTCATAACGGCGGCGCTTGGGGCAAGCCCACCCTCCAAGATCTCATCCCAGCCGATGAGTTTTTTCCCTTTTGCCAAAATGATCTTTTCCAATCGTTTGTTAAAATAGCTCTGCAGATCATGCAGCGCGGTCATCCCTTCTTTTTTCATCAATGCCTGACAGTCTGCATCGTTTTCCCAGTAGCCATAGTAACACTCATCTCCACCAATGTGGATGTATTGTCCGGGAAACAAAGCCGCCACCTCGGTGAATACCTTGTCCAGAAACTCGTATACCAGCTCGCTGGAAGGGTCGAGGGTATTATCCACAAACATTTTGAACTTTCCATCTCCAAACCATTCCGCGAAGTTGCTTCCCGGATTAACGCGAATACTGGGGTCTTGCGTGCAGCTAAGCTCCGGATAGGCGGCAATGGCGGCCATGCTGTGGCCTGGGACATCAATTTCAGGAACAATGGTGATGTGTTTCATCGAAGCATACGCCACAATTTCGCGAATATCGTCTTGTGTATAAAAACCGCAATCGGTAGCAGGTTCATCCACCCCTGGAGCTGCTACTTCTCCCCAGCGACCGATGCGGGGCACCCGACAAGCCCCCACTTGGGTGAGCTTGGGAAGGGATTTAATTTCTACCCTCCATCCATTATCGTCGGTTAAGTGCCAGTGAAAGGTATTCAATTTGTAGCGGGCCATTTGGTCAATAAAGGACTTCACTTCCTCTTTCGTGAAAAAATGCCGGCTTACATCCAACATCAACCCGCGCCAACCAAAACGAGGGTAATCTACTACACTGCAGGCCGCAATCTGGTTCCCCTCCATCAGCTGTGCCAACGATTGCACACCATAAAACAAGCCCGCTGGTTCATTGGCGCGCAACGTAATACCCTTCGATGTCACCTCCAATGTGTAGCCCTCTTTCCCCAAGTTGGGCGCAGGTTGGCTGTTAAGCAACAGCGTAATGGGTTTTTGGCCCGCTTTGGCAGCCGTTTTTGTATCCCAATTCTTGCCTCTCAAACCCAAGGATTTAACGAGGTGCGAAGCTGCTACCCGTTCGGCTGGACTACTGGCCACCACTGGTCCAGCCATTTTATCGGACAATAAATAAAAACCTGATTTGGCTTGGTAACTTACCGGTGCCGGAATAATATTGGCCACCTGAGACTGGGCAGAAAAAGCCAGCAGAAGTAACAAAGAAAGAAGTCGGAATGTACGCATAGTCTACGCTTTTGTTGAACAAAAAAACAGGTTGGTATCGGCAGGAAAAAGGAGCTAACCATCTCGCCCCAGAAAACAACCAACAGAAAAGAGGTTCCAATCCGGTTGTGCCGAGCTGGGTCAAATGTAAAAAGGAACAGGGAATAACAGATTCAAATTCCTAAAAAAGCACGTTTTTCATTGCAAATAAACCAATCCTCCTATTTTTATTTGGAATTTGGAAAGGATAAAGCAAGACCAATATCACTAGAATGCTCTACACAAGGTAAAGTTAGCGTCGCACAACCAGCGAATAAGCGCAAACAAGTGTCAAGAAACGCAATCTAGACCTGTACCAAATGGTAGCCAGTAACCTAAAATACCTTTCAAACTACCTCACTTAAAAAGTGCGCTTAACAACAACCTCCCCCTGGAGTGCATACAGACTGGCTAGCAATCACTGTGAATGGTACATTTAATTGCTCCGCAGGAATCCCACAGTGATCGGCTGCCAAACAAGTGGTTTGCTTTGAAGTGAGCACAAATTGGTCACCCGAGCACTCTAGCCCATATTTCCCAATGGTATCTGACTGGTACTCAACCTCCACTTCCAGGTCTTCCATCCCCAGTTTTTCTTCGGAAAGCTGGATAATGCTCAATAGTTTGGCGGCAGACAAGCGGTGATCCAAGTCATTGGCACTCCACAGTTGAAAATTGGCTACCTTTTCCGTTCGGATGGTACCACCGCAGTCAATGAAGTGCTTGGTAATCACTCCTACTTCGGTTACGTGGAAATGGGCGGGAACAGTAGTTCCATTTTCCAACTTAAATGCCACCGCGTCCAAGGCGCTGAGCCGTTGTTTTACTTCGTTTAAGGTCATTTTTTATTGTTTATGGTTGTAAAAATTTAGCTCTGTTAATACTATCGACTAGGCTACTAGAATACCCAATTATTTGGACAAAGATTATTTCATCGCAAAATTACGATAAAAAAAGGATGGATGAAAGCAACGCGCTCGGTTGAAAATTGATAGAAGTTTTCTTGAAACCTTGATTTAGAACAAATGCAAGAGACTAATACAAACGGCCAACCAGCTACAAGCGCTCCTCGACTATTTGCTTTGCAATATGCGTATTCCCCCAACTAGCCAGTTCGTGCAATATGGGCAGCAAGGACCTCCCAGCATCCGTCAAAGAATACTCCACTCTGGTCGGCACTTCTGTAAAGGAGATTCGCTCAATCAACCCAAATTGTTCTAATTCCCTCAACTCACTCGAAAGCACTTTATTGGAAATGGAGGGTATGATTTGATTGAGTTTTCCAAATCGAATCGATTTTTCCCCAATACAATTGAGAATAATAGGTTTCCATTTGCCCCCAATGATACTCATCGTACGAGTAACAGGGCAGTTTAATGGGTTTTCAATAAATCTCGAATTAAAATTTCTGGTTACCATAAGGTTACTACTATTAACTTACCTGGTTACAAAAGTATACCATTAGGTCTACTTTTGCCCAAAAATTATAAATCAGTATACATGAAAGGACCATTATTTTTGTTGATTATGGCGTGTAGCATGACCATAATCCGGGCGCAAGCACCTTTATCCTCTAGCATCAAACCTGGACCTACCAGCCACCTAGCGATTCCATATGGAAATAACCCAGCTGCAGGAAAATACGTTCAGTCAACCGATGCAAAAATCTACTATGAAACCTACGGAAAAGGGCAACCTATTGTTTTGCTCCATGGTGGAATCATGGGCGCCATAGAGGAAATGGCAGATTTTATTGAACAGTTGCAAGATTCATATTACGTAATTGTGATAGCCTCTAGGGGACATGGGAAATCAGAGATTGGAAAGCTACCAATCACCTATGAAGCAAAAGCAAACGATATTATCCGGGTAATCGAGACGGAAACAACAGATAGTGTAACCCTGCTCGGATTTAGCGATGGCGCCTACACTGCCTATAAAGTGGCCAGTTTAGCTCCTAATCGGGTTAAAAAGTTGATTGCCATCGGCGCGGGAGAGCAAATTCCGGGGCTTCGAAAAGTAGTTTTTTCTGGGGAGGCATTTGACTTGGAAAATGAATTTTGGAAAAAAAGAACAGCTTTAATGCCTGAACCGGATCGAATAAAATCCTTTTGGGCGAGTATGGAACAGTTTTACAATACTATGAGTGCCAGTAAAGCACTTTTCAAGAGCATCCATTGCCCGGTACTTCTGATGGCGGGAGAAAACGACCAAAATGCCCCACTACATACAGTAATTAATGCCTATCACATGATTCCTAATAGCCAGTTAAGCATAATCCCCCATGCAGGGCATGTTGTTTTTCTGGAAAATTTCCCTGCGGTATGGACAAGTTTAGTTCCATTTTTAAACAACTAAGCAACTATGAATCAATACTTATTTACACTCCTATTTTTCATTGGCACCCTTTCCGCTCCCGCGCAAACGCTCCGTTTAGGCAAACACCGTTTTGAATTACACAACGTCACAGGCGAAGTGATCAAATTCCAAGGTGAGAAAGTATTGAAAATTGAACGAGACTTGAAAGCCATTCCTTTTGATTCAACGAACATTGAAGCAACCGTTGACGAGCCCCACTACGCACGCATCGCTGGCTTAGATGATTTTGAAAATGGGACAATTGAAGTTAGTCTGTATAGTCAGCTTCAGAATCCGCCGCCCTATTCCGGTATAGCGGGGTTTATAGGTGTTTTTTTTAGGGTAAAGGAGGATGATTCCGCCTTTGAGTGTATTTACTTAAGGCCCAAAGTAGGCAGGGTGAAAAACCAGTTCTATCGAAACCGTTGTGTCCAATACATCGCCTACCCCGATTATAAATTTGATAAACTACGAAAAATAGCACCCGCCAAGTATGAAGGAGCCGCCCCGGTCGGCCTGAATGAATGGATAAAAATGCGCCTTGAAATTGATGGAGAGACGGCTGAGTTGTTTATCAATGACCTTAAATACTCCTCCTTTGTCGTAGGTAAATTGCTAGGGGAAACCAAGGCCGGAAGCCTTGGATTATACGTGGATATCGGCACCATCGGTTATTTCAAGGACCTGAAAATAACCAAACGGAGCTCCAGCGGCAGCCAAACAAGCAAAGAAAAACTGGATGGTATTTAATGGATGATTAGGGGGCTGATCAAAATGAAATCTAGAAAATCCTAAAAATGACCTAAAATCAAAGGTAACTTAGGAGATCAATCGGCTACCTT
Source organism: Chitinophagales bacterium (assembly GCA_046316495.1). GTDB lineage: Bacteria > Bacteroidota > Bacteroidia > Chitinophagales > Saprospiraceae > M3007. Next base: position 11,237 of record JBKDAM010000046.1, on the reverse strand, counting down.
TGTATATACAACCGTTTTGATCCAGTACCAGGCAGGAAATTTAGGGTGTAAATTTCCCTCCCGCTTAGAATAAGTTTTAAGAATATAGAACCTACTGAAAAATTATAGACCTAAACTTGAATGGAGCAGCTGACAAACCGTCGGCAACCATCACACACCTCCTCTCCTAAAACACAGATTGATTGGTTTAATGGATTGCAAGGATTATAACTGGAGAACTAAAATACAAGGACATAACCGAGAAAATTACTGGGGCCTCTTTTGAAGTGCATAAATTTTGGGGAAATGGCTTCCAGGAAATGATTGACCAAAGGGCTTTGGCGATTGAAATGCGTCAGGCTGGGTTAGAGTTTACCAGAGAAATTTCACAAAAAATTTTCTACCAGGACCTTGAAGAACCCATCGGTATTCGAAGAGCAGATTTTGTAGTGGAAGGAAAATACTGGTCGAGTTAAAAGCAAAGATTCAGTTGGAAGACGTGCATTTGGCTCAAACATTAAACTATTTAGAGCCTACAAGCTGATGATAGGCTTGCTTATCAACTTCAGCAGCAAAAGGTTAAGATCTAAGAGACTAGTATTGGGAAAATTACCGGCCGAGAGCACGGGGCAAACGGATTTTGAGAGGGCACGGATTTTTTGTAACAACCCAAAAAATCCGTGCAATCCGCGAAATACCCAAAAATTCGGAAAAAAAAAGTCGGGATGACAGGATTCGAACCTGCGACCACACGCCCCCCAGACGTGTACTCTACCGGGCTGAGCTACATCCCGTAGCGTTTATACCTTACTCCGATACATTCCAAGCAACATTTTAGAAAGTTGCTCGTACCGGTCGTAAAAATGCTTGTACAATTCAGGATCTAACTGATCAAGATCCAGTAATAAATGAATCAGTGTCACACACTCATACACCGCGCTTCTCGCAGAAGTAATAGCACTCCGCTTCTCCGCATCATCCATCCTGCCCACTCCCTCCGACAAAAAAAGAACCGTGGATAAACTGCTCTTTTTCAGGCGTTCCTGAAGAACAGAATCCATCCCCGTATGCGCGAAAACGTACTCAAGCACCTCCTTGTTCAGAATGCGTGCCACTTTGTACACTTCCAGCTTTTCAAAATCAAACATACAGAGATCTGTTTATCCATGAACACCAGAAAAACCTGGTGCTTCCCCTCTGGTCGAGCCTACTGGATTCGAACCAGTGACCTCCGCCCTGTCAAGGCGGCGCTCTAAACCAACTGAGCTAAGGCCCGTTTTTTCATTGGGGACGCAAAGGTACAGCCCACTTGGCAAAAAACAAACTGAGTTCGCTTTTTTTCCTAAAAACTGGAAAAGCCAAGGGCCGTTTGCAACAGGACTTCCTCCAAACAGAATACCTTTGTAGCCTTCCCATTATGGATACTTTTGCTCCTTATGACCCGCCTTCTAGCACTCCGTTTACTGCTGATAATTAGCTACTCCATCCGCCTCCCTGCGTTTGCCCTGAGTCAGTCCAGTAACTCGACTCGGCCCAACATTATCTATATTTATGCTGATGACCTAGGGTACGGCGAACTAGGCTGCTATGGCCAGAAAAAAATCCGAACCCCACACCTCGACCAGCTGGCGAGGGAAGGAATTCGGTTCACGCAGCACTATTCTGGGGCTCCTGTCTGCGCTCCCGCCCGTTGCATGCTAATGACAGGTAAACACGCCGGCCATTCCTATATCCGAGGCAACTATGAACTAGGGGGCTTCCCTGATAGCTTAGAGGGAGGACAGATGCCTCTGCCAGAAGGCATCTATACATTGCCGGCCATGCTCCAACGCGCAGGTTACCGAACGGGACTTTGCGGAAAATGGGGATTGGGTATGCACCACAACTCAGGCAGCCCTTTATTGCATGGCTTTGATTATTATTACGGCTACTTAGACCAAAAACAAGCGCATAATTTTTACCCCACCCACCTTTGGGAAAACGACCAAACCGTAGTCTTACAAAATCCTCCAATGGAGGTACACCGCCCCCTCAATCCCGCTACCGCTACTGAAGCAGATTTCGATTCATTCATCGGGAAGGAGTATGCCCCAGCGCTCATCACCCAAAAAGCGGTGGAATTTATACGGACTAACCAGAAAAATCCGTTTTTTCTCTACCTGCCCTACCCCTTGCCACATGTTTCCTTGCAAGTACCCATCGAATACATAGACCTGTACCGTGGACAGTGGGAAGAACAACCGTATTTCGGACAAGCAGGATATGCGGCTGCTCGCTACCCTCGCTCCACGTATGCAGGAATGGTCACGTTTTTAGATGACCAAGTCGGTATCCTCTTGCAGTTGCTAAAAGAGCTTGGACTGGAAGAGAACACCCTCGTCTGTTTCTCCAGTGACAACGGAGCCTCGTTTGCCGGTGGAGCAGATGCCCACTTTTTTGAAAGTGTATCGGGATTGCGGGGACTCAAAATGGACTTGTATGAGGGCGGCATTCGGGTACCTTTTCTAGCTCGATGGCCGGGAACCATTCCGGCCGGCCAAACTTCTGAGCATATCTCCGCTCAGTATGACCTGATGGCTACCCTGGCCGAGTTAACCGGGCAGTCTGCCGGCAATACCGATGGACGCTCGTTTCTTCCTACCTTGTTAGGCGCTAAGGCAAACCAAGAGACTCATCCCTATTTGTATTTTGAATTTTCAGAAAAAGCGGGTCAGATGGCGATTCGTATGGGGCCATGGAAGGGGGTTCGAAGCCAGCTCAAGCAATATCCTCACCGTACATGGGAGCTTTACCATTTGGAAAAAGACCCTTCGGAGAGTAAAAATATAGCGGCAGAACATCCAGAGGTCATCGGCCAATTGGAAGCGATTCGGAAAACAGCGCGAAAAAAAGCACACCTTCTGGAATGGGAACTTAAAGGCTACTAAATCACCTCTGCCACTACAAAAATACTCCCGATCACTAGGATTAGGTCAGAAGGAGCTGCCTTTCTACGGGCAGCTTTCAAGGCATTTTTGACAGAGCTGTAAGCCCTTCCTTCCAACCCTTCAGCAGCGGCAGCCTGCTGCAATTCACGAGCATCCAACCCACGAGGGATGTTGGCTTTCGCAAAATAGTACCGGGCTGTGGAGGGAAACTGCCGAAGCGCTTTCCCAAGGTCTTTGTCATTGACAAAACCCGTCACAATGTGTAATTGCTCAAATGACATCCCTTTCACCGCCTGGAACGCAGCGGAAAGCCCGGCTTCATTGTGCGCACTATCGCATAGAATAGTGGGATGGCTCCCTATTTGCTGCCATCGGCCTTGCAATCGGGTCAGCTCTTTAAGCCGATAAAACCCTTCCCAAACACACTGTGGGAAAAAGGAATCCTCCGATTTTCGAGCACAAATGGCCTGAAATGCAGGTATCCCCCCCAAAATCTCTGCTGATTTTAAGGCAGTGGCAAGGTTTTTCTGCTGATAAGGACCCACCGCATCGGTCTGCAGCACCCCACCCAATGGCTGTCCGAACTGGAACACCTGATAACTGGCCCGGCCAGGTGTCTCCTGCAGGTCTGAAAGTACTTGCACTTGGTATTCCTGGTCAGCATACCAAATTGGGGCTTGCTGCTCGGCGGCTTTTGCCTCAAAGACCGGTCGGGTCTCGGGGTGGGTCTCCCCGATCACCACAGGGGTTTTGGCTTTGATGATTCCCGCTTTTTCACCGGCAATCAATGGCAAGGTATTGCCCAACATGTCCATGTGGTCAAAACTGATGTTAGTTATTATACTCAACAAGGGTTGGATTACATTGGTGCTGTCGAGCCGTCCGCCCAGGCCAACCTCAATAATCGCGATATCCACCTTTTCTTCGGCAAAATGTTGAAAGGCCATAGCCACGCAGAGTTCAAAAAAGGAAGGCTGAATGCGCTGTATAGCTTCTTTGTGCTGTGAAACAAATTCAACGACCTTTTTCTTTGGTATGTAGCTGCCATTGATTTTAATCCGTTCCCGAAAATCTTTGTAGTGCGGACTTACATACATGCCCGTTTTGAGGCCAGCCGCCTGACAGGCCGCTGCCATCAAGTGCGTCACTGAGCCCTTCCCATTGGTTCCAGCAATATGGACCGTAGGAAACCGCTGCTGCGGATTGCCCAGATGAGCACATAAAGCAAGGGTATTGCCCAAGTCTTTCTTGTAGGCAGTGGCACCCACCCGGTGGTACATGGGTAGTTGGGCATATAAAAAATCAAGGGTTTCCTGATACGATTGCTGCATAAAATGAAGAGCCAATTGGCAAGACTAGAACAGTTGTTTTTTTTCCGGAAAATGAACAAGGCATCCGGATTTAAGTTGTAGAAAGAACCAGGAAAAGCATAGATTTCATTTATAATAAATGCGCTAAGATTTCTTACAGGTAGAGTGCTTTTTATCCGAGTGCTTGCCCCGATGAGATGTTTTTTTCTTGGTAAAAAACAGAATTAAACATACCAATGCTACTGTTACCGTCGTTGATACTACCTATTCCAGCAACCGACTTCCGGTGGTCGGCAGCTGGTTAATTTATCGATAAATAGCTGCAGTTCCTCAAATATTGAGTTTCTTTGCCTATTCAATCCTTCACTTTTATCCGGAATTATCACGATACCGCCCTAATCATGCATATTCTTATCGTTAACCGATCGAAAATACCCGTTTCTGCTTACGGCGGTGCCGAGCGCATTATCTGGTGGCTGGGCAAAGCCCTGGTTCAAATGGGACACAAAGTTACCTACCTAGTCCAAAAAAAATCCACTTGCCCATTTGCCAATGTGCTTTGGCTCGATGAAAAACGCCCCCTCGCAGCCCAAATTCCGGAGGAATGCGACTTGATACACCTGCATTTTCAGTCGGAGGAGGAGCTGCCCAAACCTACCTTGTTCACCTACCACGAAAACAGTGAAAAAGCCCAACAATTCCACCCAAATACCGTCTTTTTATCCCGAAACCATGCACAACGACATGGAGGAACGGAATTTGTGTACAACGGATTAGATCTTAATGACTACGGAACACCTGTATTGGACAACAAACGGATGTACCTGCATTTTTTGGGAAAAGCAGATTGGAGGGTAAAGAATGTGAAAGGGGCCATCGAACTCGCCAAACGCACCGGCGACCGACTGCATGTAATTGGTGGTTCCAGGGTGAACTTCCGAAGAGGACTCCGGATTACCTTGAACAGCCACGTCCGATTTCACGGTATGCTGGGAGGTGATGGTAAAAATGTGTTGCTGAACGGCTCTAAAGGCCTGCTTTACCCAACCCTGTGGCACGAACCCTTCGGGTTGGCAATGCTGGAAAGCTGGTGGTTTGGATGCCCGGTGTTCGGAACACCCTATGGCTCCCTTCCGGAGCTGGTCGGTGACATTCGAAAAAATGGCCACCAACGAAACAATGGAAATGGGGTAGTTGATGGCATTTTCTCCGAACTTGGCTGTATTTCACTCAAAAAATCCGAAATCATAGAGGGCATCCGAGATGCTGGCTCCTACTCCCGACAGCGCTGCCACGAATATGTAGCCGATCAATTTACATCTGACCGAATGGCCCGGGAGTACGTAGCCCTCTATGAAAAAGTCTTGGGTGGGTACCAGGTACATACCCTGCCGCCTATCTGCCTAGAGCCACAACAAGGGAAGTTGCTGCCCTGGCAGGAGTAAATTAATGCAAAGAAATCTCACTTAGCTCCACTGGCCAGCGCTTGGCCGCCGTTACCCGAACACGGAGCTTCGAGCTAGCAGCATCCTCCGGAAGGGCCACGATCTTCCTGGGGCCAATGGTGGTACTTCCGCCCCATGGCTCATACGACTGGGCTGAAGCATTCCAACCCTCCACCTCAAATTGACGGACGGACTGCCCGTTCGCAATATGCTCCTTGATTTGAAGGTATTTAAACGACCGCTCCGCAGGTAGTTCAATATTAATCCATTGATTATCAACCGATTCAAAGGTGACAGAGAGCGCATCCGTGAGGGTTTCTACCCGATTTTTACCAATTTTCACAGTGGCGTCTTTGGCCAGGTTGGTTCCAAATAACGTTTTTCGGAGCGCCGCAAATTCCACCAAGGCCGCAGAATCGTTGGGATGAATCAGACCACGGCGATCCGGTGGTACATTTAATAACAAATTAGCTCCGTGGCCAACGGAGTTCAACCAGATATGGAGCAATTGTTCTTTGGTTTTCACTTTGTCATCTTCCTCCGGGTGGTAAAACCAGCCTGGACGGATACTAACATCGCATTCAGCTGGAATCCAAGCAGCACCATTATAGTTCCCGTGAAACAACGTATCATTGGAAGGAGCACCTAGTCCCCGCTTAAAGCCTGCGGTATCGAGGGTACACCAATTGGTCTCCCCAACCAGTCCATTTTCATTTCCCACCCAGCGGCAACCAGGGCCAATATCACTGAACACCACTGCCTGAGACTGGACTTGGGCCGCTACCTTTTCAAAACGCCGGAAGTCATACACTTGTTTTTTACCATTTGGCCCCTCTCCATTGGCCCCATCCCACCAAAACTCAAACAGATCCCCGTACTGGGTCATCAATTCAGTCATTGTCTGCACATAAATTTCATTGTATTCTGGTGTGCCATATTGAGGATGATTGCGGTCCCAAGGGCTCAAGTAAAATCCCAGCAGCAGCCCTTCTTCCCTGCAAGCCTCTAACAATTCTTGCAAGACATCGCCCTGACCGTTTTTCCAAGGTGATTCCCGGACCGTATGTTTGCTAAACGCCGAGGGCCACAGGCAAAAACCATCATGGTGTTTGGCAGTTATAATCAGCCCCTTTGCCCCGGCCGCCTTTGCCACACGACACCACTGCTTACAATCCAGTGCAGAGGGCTGAAATACATCCTCCGCCTCTGTTCCATGTCCCCATTCTACATTGGTAAAGGTATTTGGGCCAAAATGCAAAAACAGGTAAAATTCATGTTCATGCCAACGCAACTGCGCCTCTGTGGGGCGTTGGGCAATTAAAGCAGTTGAAACGATCAGGAAAATAGAGAAAATAGAAAAACGCATCGGGTATAAAGTTTGAACAAATGTAAAGTAGTTGGCCCGATTTCTTGCTCAAATGGATAATAAATCCATTTCTAACCCCAGAATCTCTTTTTCGTGTTTCAAAATAGCTCAACACACCAGCGCATTTCAGCCCACCGCGCTCCAAATCGGTCTCAATCAAACAAGTGATTTCTCTTGTGAAAAAGTTTATCAAAATATTTTTTTTGACTTGCCTAAAAATTTATTTAACTTTGTAAAAAAATTTATTTCATGCTCTCCATTACAGAAGAAAACTACCTAAAATCTATTTATAAAATCGCAGAAAGCGACGGGGTTCCGGTCAGTACCAATTCCGTGGCTGCGCGCATGCAAACCACCGCTGCTTCCGTCACCGACATGATTAAACGACTCAGCGACAAAGAGTTATTGGAGTACGAGAAATACCGTGGAGTGCAGCTTACCGAGCAAGGCAGCCGAGTGGCTACCCAACTGATCCGCAAGCACCGGCTCTGGGAAGTTTTTCTTACCGAGCAATTGGGATTTCGTTGGGATGAGGTACACGATATCGCAGAAGAGCTGGAGCATATCCAGAGCCCTCAGCTCATTGAACGGCTGGATCGTTTTTTGGGCCACCCACGATTCGATCCGCACGGAGATCCCATCCCGGATGCCAACGGGCATTGGGAACACCGCCAGCAAGTCCTATTGTCCAAATTAATCCCCGGTCAGTCAGGTATTGTGAGCGGTGTAAACGACCATAGCCCAGCCTTTTTGCAGTACCTCCAACAATTGGGCTTGACCCTTGGCGCCCGCATTTCACTCCAGGAAATGGTTGCCTACGACCAGTCACTCCAGGTGGTGATTGAGTACGGGGCCCCACAAAACCTGAGCGACAAAGTGGCTCGCAATTTATATGTACACCCTTCAGCTGAATAAACAACCATGAGCAAAGTACGATTGAAAGGAGATTACCCCGATTTGTCTCTATCAGAAGTCCATGAAACCGTCGATACCAACATAAAAGGAAGTTTTTGGAAACGCTTACTCGCGTTTTTAGGTCCAGCTTATTTAGTCAGTGTCGGCTACATGGATCCTGGCAATTGGGCGACGGACCTGGCAGGAGGAAGCCGTTACGGTTACAGCCTCCTGTGGGTCTTGGTGATGAGCAATCTCATCGCCTTGTTGCTGCAAAGCATGAGCGCCCGACTGGGGGTCGTAGCGGGAAGGGATCTGGCACAGGCTTCTCGAGATTTGTACCATCCCGGTGCCAATATTTTCAATTACTTGCTTGCCGAAATCGCCATTGCCGCTACTGACCTGGCGGAAGTGGTTGGGATGGCCATTGGCCTGCAATTACTTTTTGGGATTCCTTTGATTTGGGGCGTAGGTATAAGCGTTTTGGATACCTTTTTGCTGATTATGATGATGCACTGGGGCATTCGGAAGTTAGAAGCTTTTATCATAGGTCTAATCGCGGTGATAGGAGGGGCTTTTGCTGTACAGATGGTATTAGCACAACCAAGTTTGGGGGGGATGGCGCAAGGACTGATTCCATCCATACCCGACGAAGGTGCACTCTTCATTGCGATTGGCATCATTGGAGCTACGGTGATGCCGCACAACTTATACTTACATTCCGCCTTGGTACAGACCCGAAAAGTAGAACGCAGCAACGAGGGTTTAAAGAGAGCCCTCAAGTTTAACTTTATTGATTCGGCCATTGCATTGAACCTGGCATTATTTGTGAACGCGGCCATTTTGATTTTAGCGGCCTCTACGTTTCATCAGCATGGCTATTCAGGTGTTTCGGAAATTCAGGATGCGCACCGACTGTTGGAACCGCTCTTAGGAAAAAGTTATGCCCCCATCCTATTTGCCATTGCCTTAATTGCTGCGGGCCAAAGCAGCACCATTACTGGAACGCTGGCCGGGCAAATCGTCATGGAAGGCTACTTACACCTGCGGATAGCGCCCTGGTTGCGGCGAATGATTACTCGGTTACTGGCGGTTGTACCCGCCATGTTGGTTATTTATTTTGTTGGGGAACAAGCGACGGGGCAAATGTTGGTGCTTAGTCAGGTTATTCTTAGCATGCAGCTTGGATTTGCTGTGATTCCACTCCTACACTATGTAAGCAGTAAAGATCGGATGGGCGACTTTGCAATCGGATTTTGGACAAAACTGGCAGGCTGGGGAAGTGCATTGGTAATCGTTGGGCTCAATATCAAACTAGTGGTGGGTTCGGTTGCGGACTGGCACAGTAATCCCGGAGAATACAATTGGTTGGTGCAGTGGTTGGTGATACCATTGCTGGTTTTTGCAGGCAGTATGCTTGCTTACATCACCTTTAGTCCGCTTATACACCGCCGCCTGGAACGCAAAAAAAACACTACACATGGCTTTTTTGTAGGATTATCAGAGGAGCCCATTCCAGACTATCGACGGGTAGCAGTGGCAATGGACTTTACTGACAGCGACAAAAAAGCCCTCTTACACGCCCTTCATATCGGTGGAAAATCGGCAGAATACTTTTTGTTCCATGCCGTAGAAACCGCTGGCGCACATGTGATGGGCTCTGATATTCAGGACGCAGAAACGGGTTCCGATTTGCATACCCTTAATGAATATGTGCAGGCATTGCGGCAAATGGGCTATCAGGCTACTGCCTGTATAGCCTACGGATCCCCCAGAAGGCATCTACCCAAACTAGTACTTGAGCAGCGGGCCGATGTATTAGTGATGGGTGCTCATGGGCACAAGCTCCTCAAGGACCTGGTATTTGGCGCCACAGTAGATGCTGTGCGCCATGCAGTTGAAATCCCTGTTTTAGTAGTCCGCTAAGCCCTTTAGCTCTTAAAAACCATGGAGTTGGAGCAGTTCAAGTTGGTCATTGAATAAGATCCATTGGGCAGGATACCCCGGCGCTAGCTTACCGATTTGCCCGGCTTGCCCAATGGCCGCTGCTGGGTAGACCGAAGCCATTCGAAGGGCCTCCTCAAGGGGAACACCTACTTCTCGGACAGTATTTTGAACGGCTTTCCACATATTTAAGGAGGAGCCAGAGAGGGTATCATCGACATCTACATACCGATCTTCCTTGAACCGAAACTGGTATCTTCCGGTCCTACTTTCGGTCACGGCGTCCGTGATCAAGAACAATTTTTCCTGCAGTACCTGCTTTGCAATCCGCACTGCGGCAAAATCGCAATGCACTCCATCTACAATAATGCTGGTAAAAGGCCGAGCGTCTAATATGGCACCCACCATTCCAGGAGACCTGCCTTGCAGCGGACTCATCGCGTTGTAAAAATGGGTGGCCCGTCCGATTCCACTCCGAAAGCCCACCATACCTTGTTGGTAGGTAGCATTCGAGTGGCCTGCCGAGAGGTGGACCCCACTGGAAAGCAGCAGATCAAGGTCCTCCGCTGTGATCATTTCAGGGGCCAGCGTCAGGTACTTCAACACCCCTTTACCGTATTCCAGGAGTTCAATAAGTTCGGATCGCGTGGGTGTTCGAATAAATTCCAGGGGATGTGCGCCCCGTTTTTCAGGGTTAAAATAAGGGCCTTCCAAGTGTAGCCCCAAAAGACCCTGCCCCCCTTTCGCCCAGTATTCCCGGCAGGCATCGATCGCCTCCCGAATGGTACTTAGCGGAGAAGAAGAGAGGGTAATCTGGAAATGGGCGGCTCCACCCGCCCGCACTTCCTCCCAGGTTGCTTGAATGGACTCTGCACTCGGTTCGTTGTTGAACAATTTTCCGCCACCGCCATAAATTTGTAAGTCCATCAAAGCTGGAGCAACGCTCATTCCCCCCAAATCCACCAATTGAGCACCTGAGGGAAGATTGTCCACAGTACCTATTGATTGTATCCTTCCTTGTTCAACCGTAAACGAGGCCCCCGAGAGCACCTGGTCACCAGTATAAAGTTGACAGTTATAAAAGGTGGTAGTTACCATAAATAAAACGCTGATTTGAGCAGGTGAAGGTAACCAAACTTGGAAATACCAACCAGCATTGGTGCCCAATTTGAAGAAATCTACAGATACAGGGTAAGAAACGATTGTATAAGCCCCCTTTCTTACAAAAAATTAGATCGCGCCACACAAGCCAGCCTTTCTGAATCAACCAGTCAGCTCCTTGAAAAAACCGCACACACCCTACCCCGATAAAAAGGCCCCAGCCTTCCACAAAATAAATTTTCCGGAAGAACCCAACTGCCCAACGCTTGTT
>JBKDAM010000045.1:0-185485 GCA_046316495.1 Chitinophagales bacterium | reverse complement strand
CGACGGGTATGGGGAATACAAATGGAACCTCCAACCATGTTGGCCACTGCCAAAATCTCGAAAATTTGATCAGTGGTCACCCCTAGATCGTGGCATTTTCCTAGATGATATTTAATACAGTCGTCACAACGCAATACCATGGAGGCGACCAAGCCCAACATTTCCTTGGTCTTCACATCCAAGGCTCCTTCTTGATAGGTTTGGTTATCAAGGCTCCAAAATCGCTTGATTACCAGGTTGTTTTGTCCTAAAATACGCTCGTTCATCCGGGCGCGGTAGTCGTTAAATTCTTCTATCATTGTCAGTATTTATTTGTTTATTTCTCAAATCAGCGTCGATGAATGCGATCGTTGGTCCATTAGGCGGTTCGGTCTGCCCGAGGGAGGATTAAGGAGGGTTCTTCCACAAAAAGGGGCTCATCTGGAAACGGTATTTCCCAGTTGGCCCGCCAGTCCCGAACGGGTAATCGTTCCAGTGGGTACCAGTTGCCCCACCAGTCAAAATATTCGAGGTTATTAAAATTGAGCTTGTAGTCAAACTCACTGGAGATATCGTAAACAAAACCAGGGTAATAATACTCCAAACCCAGGTGCATGGCGTGTAGAATTTCTAGGAGCATGGTAAATGTTCCTAGGCTGCGAGCAGCGTGGGCTTGACTGAACAAGCCGTAGTTACCTGCCATACTTTTATTTCCAATGTGGAAAAAGCTGGAGGCGATGTGCTCCCGCTCTTGGGTAAACACATCAAACTCGTACCCAAAGCAGGGCATGATATCACTGTATCGGCTAAAGAAACCCTCAATGCGGTGCGGCTGGTTATGCCCAAACCGTTTGGAGTGTTGCTGAAATAAAAGGACGTGTTCGTGGGCAATTTTCAGGCTTCGAAACTGAGTGAACAGGTCACTGTTTTTGCGGAGGCACTTGCGTTGGCTTTTGCTAAACGTAAAATCCTTCAATCGGATGCGAACCAAAATAACCCGACAATCATGCCCTCTCCAAGTCAAATAATTTCTCCGGAATAATAAATCGGACCAATAGCACCATCCATCCTCGCAGAAGCGATCAAATACCGCTGGATCCAAAGGCTCCATAGGTACGTATTCCTCAATCGGGTGGGGATTAAAGGAGATGTCATTAAAGATGGATAACTTGCGATCGTGCATATTCTGTTGCAAATTTCAGGATTATGTCTGAATATGTCCTACTTTTGTGGGCTTATTTGTTACACCTAATAAACGGTTTAGTCCGTTGTTCTTTCTTTCACTATGTCTCATAAAGTACTCATTATTGGCGCCGGTGGCGTCGGTCGCGTGGTGGCTTACAAATGTGCCCAACACCGCGACGTTTTTGGCGAAATAATGTTGGCCAGCCGTACCAAAAAAAAATGCGATGCGATCGCAGATGCCATCTATAAAGCCTACGGTGGCCGTAAAATAAAAACGGCACGATTGGATGCCGATGTGGTAGAACAAACCGTGGCGCTTATCCAAAAGTTCCAACCCGACCTCGTTATTAATGTTGCGCTGCCCTACCAAGACCTTCCAATTATGGATGCCTGTCTAGAGACGGGAGTTAATTACATGGATACCGCCAATTATGAACCCAAAGATGTAGCAAAGTTTGAGTATTCCTGGCAGTGGGCTTATCAGGAGCGCTACCAGAAAAAAGGGATTCTGGCACTGCTTGGCTGTGGCTTTGATCCAGGGGTTACCGGGGTGTATACGGCCTATGCGAAAAAACACTACTTCGATGAATTGCACGAACTGGATATTGTAGATGCAAATGCAGGCAGCCACGGCAAGGCATTTGCTACGAATTTTAACCCAGAAATCAATATCCGGGAAGTCACCCAGCGTGGAAAATATTGGGAAAATGGTCAGTGGGTAGAAACCGAGCCTCATGAAATTTGGAAGGATATCGACTATCCAGAAATCGGACCTAAGCGCTCTTATTTGATTTACCACGAAGAACTGGAAAGCTTGGTTAAAAATTATCCAACCCTCCGCCGCGCCCGTTTCTGGATGACTTTCAGCGAGCAATACCTCACCCACCTTCGGGTTATCCAGAATATCGGTATGGCCGGAATCGAACCAATCCGGTATAAAGGCATTGATATCGTCCCTCTTCAATTCCTGAAAGCAGTGTTGCCCGCACCAGAAGAACTGGGCGAAAATTATACAGGCTACACCAGTATCGGCAATAGGATCAAGGGTATCAAAGACGGTAAAGAACGTACCTACTACGTTTGGAACAACTGCTCCCACCGCGATGCCTACTTAGAAACCGGAACTCAAGGGGTAAGCTATACCACCGGAGTCCCTGCCATGATTGGTGCTCGGATGATTTTGGAAGGGAAATGGAATGGTAAAGGGGTGTTTAATGTGGAAGAGTTTAACCCGGATCCGTTCATGGAGCGTCTCAACTTGGATGGCCTTCCCTGGCACGAAAAAGTGGACATTGATTTGGGAATGGACTAGTCGTCCTTGCTAATTTTCACAATAAAGCCTGGTGTTGCATCCTTTTTGCAATACCAGGCTTTTTTATTTTCTGTACCTAAAAAAAGAAGGTCGGCCGCGAATTTCTCCGCAGCCGACCTCTTATTTATGCTTTTGGATCAGAAAATAGTAGCTTTCTAGCGAATTAACTGCTCCAGTCAATAAAGCTCGGTTTACAGTTTCACCAACTTGGTTACAAACTGGCCGTTTTCATTGCGCAAGTACAAGAAGTAATTTCCAGCCTGTAAATCTGCCACCTGAATGCTGCTGTTTACAGTTGTTCCTTCTTTAACAATGGCGCCTTGTACATTGATAATCGTGAAGTTGCTCTCTGGCAAGTTGTTGAAACGAACCATTTCAGTTGCTGGATTTGGATACATTTCAACTGCACCTACCTGTAGGTTATTGGTGCTAACTGGACCTGGTACCAAAACGGCGTCGATTACGTGCACCACACCATTGTACACCTGCAAATCTGCCAAGCTCACATTGGAATTGTTCACGGTCACTCCACCTGCCAAGCTAATTGTAACCGCTTGCCCGTTGAGAGTAGTGAGTGGTCCACTCGTTAGTTCGGTGGATAATAGGGTCTCTCCGATCACATGGTATAATAAAATAGAGCCAAGTGCTGGATTAGCCAACAATCCGCTGATGTCTGTTCCAAGTGCAGCAGCCAAATTTTCGAAGGCTGTGTTGGTTGGAGCGAAAACAGTCAGTTGAGCGAGTGGGTTGGTCAAGGCAGGCAACAAGCGCGCTTCTACTACTGCTGCAGTCAAGTAGGTGAAACCATTGTCGATGGCTACATCGGCTACTGTTTCTACTGGCAGTACGACACTGTTGATGACGTGAACGATTCCGTTATCGGCGTTAATATCTACTGCAGTTACTTGAGCTTGGTTAACGAATACTTCGTTGCTGTTGGTAACTGTGAACTTCAGGGTATTGCTGGTGCTGATTGGTTGAGCGATCAGGCCGTTGGTTACGGCAGAAGAAGCTACTTCAGCGCCCAGTACGTGGTAAGTCAATACGTCAGCGAGGTTAGGCAAGGCCAACAAACCATTGATGTCGGTACCCAAAGCGGCAGCGAGGTTATCGAATGCTGCATTTTCAGGAGCGAAAACAGTCAGTTGAGCGAGTGGGTTGGTCAAAGCAGGCAACAAGCGCGCTTCTACTACTGCTGCAGTTAAGTAGGAGAAACCATTGTCGATGGCTACATCGGCTACTGTTTCTACTGGCAGTACGACACTGTTGATGACGTGAACGATTCCGTTATCGGCGTTGATATCTACTGCAGTTACTTGAGCTTGGTTAACGAATACTTCGTTGCTGTTGGTAACTGTGAACTTGAGGGTGTTGCTGGTGCTGATTGGTTGAGCGATCAGGCCGTTGGTTACGGCAGAAGAAGCTACTTCAGCGCCTAGTACGTGGTAAGTCAATACGTCAGCGAGGTTAGGCAAGGCCAACAAACCATTGATGTCGGTACCCAAAGCGGCAGCGAGGTTATCGAATGCTGCATTTTCGGGAGCGAAAACAGTCAGTTGAGCGAGTGGATCCGTTAGGGCTGGAAGCAACTCAGCCGTTACAACAGCTGCAGTTAAATAAGTGAATCCATTGTCAATTGCGATATCTACTACGGTTTCTACAGGAAGTAAGACCGCGGCGGTGGAGTGCACCACGCCATTATCGGTAGTCAAATCAGCAGCATTCACGAGTGCTTGGTTAGCATACACCGCTCCGGCGCTCGTGCGAGTCATTTTAATGGTATTGCTGGCATTCAGAGGCGTAACAATAGCACCGTTGGTAACCGCGGAGGAAGGAACGGTAGCACCAAGAACGTGGTAGAGCAAAATGTCAGACAGGTTGGGAAGTGCCAATAAGCCATTGATATCAGTCCCAAGAGCTGCGGCCAGGTTGTCGAACGCCTCGTTCGTGGGCGCGAATACGGTGAGGGTAGCAGACGGATCTTGCAGTGCACCTACGAGGCCTTCCTGTTGAAGGGCAGCTGCAAGGGCAGTGTGTGCTGGACTAACGGCAATAACGTCGTCATACACGTTGGTCTGGGCTAGTAGCCGCAGCGTAGAAAGGAAAAGAAAACCGATTAATGCCAGTTTTCGAGCTGCGATAGCGTTGAGTAAGAATTTCATAATGTTTGTTTAATTATTTAATAAAAATTAAATAGAAAAGTTAAACACTAATCAGTAGGTAAAGGTTGTTCTCGAAATTTTTACTTTTTTTCAAAGAAGTAAAACTATTTTCATTAATAGGGCATAATCTAACTGAAAAACACCTTTTTCGTTCAATTTTTGGGTTTTGATTCCATTAAATATTTTTTAAAACAGGAGTGATTTGCTATTATTTGACACTTTTATTTTCCCTTTCGGAATTCCATTGTGTTGGATGAGGGCTTGAGGGAGGCTTGGAGTGGGTTCTTTTTGCACAGCTGGATCCGAGTAAAAAGGTGATCGTGACCCTGGTAAGAACAACAGATTACATGAACAGGAATGATCATTCGTTTGCCAACCATTTCATGGAGATCATTTCAACAGAATAGTGTATGTTTGGCCCCGTAAAGAGCAGGATGAACTATTAAATAATGGAATCAAAGCAGAAATTACTTCAATTATCCGTGGTGGTTAGTGCACTCGGCTTCTTTGTGGATGTATATGACCTTCTTCTATTTGCAATTGTACGAAAATCCAGTTTGGCAGATTTAGGGCTGAGCCCCACCGCCATTTTAGAGGAGGGAGAGCGGCTGATTAGTATTCAGATGGTTGGAATGTTGTTGGGTGGTATCTTTTTTGGCATGCTGGGCGATCGAAAAGGGCGTTTACAAGTTCTTTTTGGCTCTATTTTTCTGTATTCAGTGGCTAATTTGTTGAATGGTATGGTGACTGACCTAACGACCTACCGGGTTTTACGGTTGGTAGCTGGATTTGGATTGGCTGGGGAATTAGGGGCTGGGCTGACGTTGGTCAGCGAACAGCTTCCAAAAGAAAAACGAAGTATGGCAGCTGGGCTGATCGCTGGTTTTGGGGTGTTGGGTGTTTCGTTCGCCTTTATAATCAAGCAATATTTTGACTGGAGAGTTTGCTTTTACATCGGTGGGGTATTGGGCTTGCTTCTGCTAGTCCTTCGGGTACGGGTTTTTGAAAGCAAGCTATTCAAAGAAGCCAGTCAAACGGAGGTGTCCCGAGGGAATATTTTATTATTTTTTACGGATGCGAACCGTTTTCTTCGGTACCTGCAGTGTATTTTAATTGGATTGCCGGTATGGTATATTATAGGGGTTTTGGTAACGTTTGCAGATCAATTTGGGCAGGCAATGGGGATTGAGGGCATTGATCCTGGGACAGCGATGGTGGCCTTGTACCTTGGAATTGGATTAGGAGATCTACTGATCAGTTGGCTATCGGATGTGCTTCAAAGCCGTAAAAAGGCATACTTTATTTTTATGGGGATCACCCTATTGTTTGTGGTTTTATTCTTTGTTCAACGGGGTACGACTCCCTCTGTTTTTTACTCCATTTGTTTTGGAATGGGGGTAGGGGCTGGTTTTAATATGGTGTATTTAACCATGGGTGTGGAGCAATTTGGAACCAACTTGAGGGCTACTGCGGCAATTAGTATACCCAATATGGTTAGAGGGGCTTTGCCCTTAATTCTGTGGTTGTTCCGTAGCCTGCGCAGCTGGTCAGGCGATTATTTGCAGGGAGCGTGGTTAACGGGAGTTTTGTTATTTGGTCTTTCTATTGCAGCTGCCTGGAAGATAAGGGAGTCTTATGGTCGAGACCTTGATTTTCTGGAGCGTTAAGCACCTTTTGGATTCCCCCAGCTAGCCTAATTTTTCCCCAAAAAAGCTACGGCAGCCCCTCTGTATAAAAAAGGCTGCCGTAGATATCTATTCTAAAAACAATTTAAATCTGGTTGACTTTTTACTTCCCCCATTTACCCTTCAAATACTGAATGGCCATTTTGTAGGCTTCTTTTGCGGCTGGTTCGTCGTATTTGGGGTTGGAGGGGTTGGCAAAGGCATGAGCAGCGTTAAAAATTTTGTAGTTCAGCGTTTTGCCTGCCGCTTTCATATTTTGGGCAAATTCTTCAATGATTTCTTTGGAGATACGCTCTTCTGTCGCAAAAATACCGAGTACATCACATTGAAGGGGTGCTAGGGCGCTGGCCTCCCGAACAGGCATGCCGTAATACATGACGCATCCAATAGACTGATCTCCATGAGCGATGGCGGACTTCAGGGATAAACTTCCGCCGAAGCACCAACCTACCTGGGCAATTTGCGCTTTTTTACCGGCGTAACGAGCAGCTCCTTTTATGAGTTCCTGCAACCGCTCTTCTTTAGCGGTGGTCAATAGTTTTGCCGCTTCTTTGGGGTCGGTGGTGACTTGTCCATCATACATATCAATAGCCAATACGTTTACTTCCCCTTTTAGATCCTTATAGAATACATCGGATTGCTGTTTGATGTAGTCGTTCAAACCCCACCACTCCTGGTACACAAAAAGCCATTTATTGGATTTGGAGCTTGCTTTTACGAGGTAAGCATTCCCCTTTTCTCCTGTTTGGGTTTCAAATTGAATCATAGTGCCCATTCCTTCATACTCGAAAGGGAGTGGGCTTTCGTGAAGGGCTTGAAACGCAGGGTCATGGGCAAAAGCAGCCATGCTTTCTGGAGCAAGGGTATGGCACATGGCCATTGGCACAGCCTCTGGTGTATTTTCTTTTTCCGAAAAAGGAAAAAAAGTACCGATTAAACTGGTTAACGAAAGTAAAAAATAGGACAGCATGTTCTGTTGAGCAAAAAAGGTGATAGCAGAATGGTTATATGAACATGGGGTTAACTCCCTATGAATCCAAGTTGTTTAACAGGGGCTTCTTTTTTTTGCGGAAAGCGAAAGGACGTTGTCCGAGCTGGCGAAACAGTTGCACGGATCCTCCTGTTTGAAAGGCGAATTGGGAGTTGAGTGTGTCTCCGAATTGGTACGTAATTATTTTCGGTTGAAGTTCTAGTTTCCAATATTGTGCGATGGGTATGCTGATGGGCATTCCAATAACTCCCCCCAAACGAGGGCTGAAGGGTAGGGGTTGGCTACTGAGGTTGCATTGCTCTCCTCCATCTGAAAAATAAAAGACGGAGCCCACACGACGAACCAAGGGTGTATTGGGTAAAAAGCCAAAGGAGACGCCCCAAATTTGACGTTTCCCCGGGAAATAAAGCAGTTCCAGCGGTGCGGCAAGGTAAAAATGCATTTCCGAAAAACGCATAAATTTAGGCAAATTAGGGTCCGGCAGGTAGCTTCCTGTGACCGGATCAAATTCGGAGGGCCATTGCAGCGCCTGCTTTTCAGAGCGAGTGCTCACTGCCAAGCTTAGCAAACTGGCTTGAAGGTGCCAATGTGCATTTAGTCGGGTCCGATACGTTATTTGGTAATTATTGGACCAGCGATTGGGTTCGCTTGTCCAGAACTGGGACGGGCTCAGGTGGGTATAGGAAGGGAGAATGCCCAAGCCTAGGAACTGCTGATCCTGTCCAAATACACTTTTGGGGAGGAGGAAAAACAAGGTTGGAAAAAGGAATTTGAGTGGCATGTCGGTCAGATTAATAGGTTGGTTAACTCTGGTGCTCTTCGCACCAACAGGCATCAGCAGGCACTTGTTCGGCCATTTTTTGCACTGGAACGGTCTTTTTTGTCAGTTTGGGGCCTTTTTTTGGGTAGATATCTTTAAGGCGAATCGTATCCCCATTCTCATCGAGCACTTGTAGTTCGTACCGGATTTGTACTGGGGTACCCACAGGAGCATAATAATAGATGCGCCAAGCGTCGGCTTCGCTGGCTCCAATACAACCATTGGATGCGGTTTTGCCCAACGTTTTTGGATTGGTGGTTGGGTGAATCAATTGTCCGTATCGTATTCCATTAATTTCAGGTTCCAGCCATGGAATCAGCGGCATCTTTGTCTTGCGATGGTCATCCCGTTTGGTTTCCTTGAAGATTTTCATGTCAACGGGGTCATAGAACACGGGATTCTTATTGACCCGAATAATCGTTCCCTGGCCGGTATGGGTTCGTAAGTCCACCATTGTTTTTGCCATTTCCAGGTATTTTTTTTCGTTTTTCCCAACCCGTATTTTGATTTTGTGCAAAAGACTATCTCCTTCAAGGAGTCGTAACTCGAAGGCCGGTAAATTGATGTCAATCCGGGTTTTCGCTATTTTTTCGGAAAGTATTCGCGCAGCAGTTGCGTTGGGAATCAGCAGACTATCACCCGGGAGCAGCACCTCCAGTTCCCGTTGGTCGTACACAAATTCCCCTTGTGCCAGCCGAAGGTCATAATCAGTGGCCACCAGTCGGTCGAGGATCCAAGGGTTTGCTCTTAAGAGCAGAGGTTCGGTGAGCAAATACCCCGGGGTGCTGTCCACTTCCTGCAATAACGTTTGAAGGAATGGAAAAAACGCTTTAATCTTAACCGGGTTTTGAATGGGGATTTTGGCGTAAGGCACTTCTATTTGTGCTTGGGTTGGGGTGCCAGGGGCGGGAGGAACCGCCTTTGGAGGGCTGCTGGTGCTGGATTGGCAGTGCAGGAAAATACCCGCCATTAGGAGGGTCATCCAAAGTATGGAACGATAAAACATACACAAAAATAGTGGATTGCCGAGGCTGGTGGTCAGTAATTTTTATTTTTCGAAAAAAAAGAAAAGGTAGAATGGGTAGATGGTATGCGCGGAGGCATTGAGTAAAAACAGCTGTTCAGGTTTCGACCGAACCGAATCTGGAAATCATTGTTGGAGAAAAAGAAAGCGAACGAAATGACCTGCTTCATTTTGATTTCGTCAGATGTTCCGCGTTTTTTTGGAACTTTGCCTCCGAGTTGGGTGGCCCTTTTCACCTTTACGGGGTGTAAGGGTGTCCAACGGAATGACCAAGCTTGTACCAAACGATGAAGATTTACCTAAACGACAGCCTGCGATTTATTCAAAAACTAACGATTGGTCGGCTTTGGAATGCTGGTCTGGTCTTTTCCTCCTATTATTTAACCCGGTGGCTAAAGCGTCCTATTCAGTGGGGATTGCCTATCACGATTAGTATGGAGCCGACAACCGCTTGTAACCTGCGTTGTCCTGAATGCCCTTCTGGTTTGCGGTCGTTCACACGGGAAACTGGAAATCTTCGAGAGGATTTTTTTAGGAAAACCTTAGATGAATTGCATCAGCGCTTAATGGTTTTGATTTTTTATTTTCAAGGCGAACCCTACATTAATCCAAAATTCCTGGAAATGGTACGCTATGCTCATGAAAAAGGGGTTTATACCATTACCAGTACGAATGGTCATTTTTTGAACGAAGAAAATGCTCGAAAGACCATTGAGAGTGGGTTGGACCGCTTGGTGATCAGTGTAGATGGTACTACGCAGGACACCTATGCGCAGTACCGGATGGAGGGTAAATTGGAAACGGTGCTACAGGGTGCGCGGAATGTGGTCAAGTGGCGAAAAAAGTTAGGAAAAAAGCACCCGCACATCATTTTTCAGTTTTTGGTAGTCCGACCCAATGAGCACCAGATTCCGGAGATTTTTCGTTTAGCGAAAGAAATTGGGGTGGACGAAGTTAAATTGAAGTCCGCACAGGTGTATGATTATGAAAACGGAAATCCTTTAATTCCGTTGCAGGATAAGTATGCCCGCTACCGGCAGCAATCGGACGGCACCTGGAAAGTGAAGCACGCCTTGGCTAACCATTGCTGGAAACTTTGGCATGCTTGTGTTATTACCTGGGATGGACTGGTGGTTCCCTGTTGTTTCGATAAAGATGCTACCCACCGGCTTGGAGATTTGAGGGCCAGTAGTTTTAAGCAACTATGGCAGAGTCCTGCTTATGATGCCTTTCGCCGTAAGTTACTAAAAGGGCGTGACCAGATTGATATCTGCACAAATTGTACTGAAGGGTGTTCACCCTACCGTTCCTAAATTCTGAGTCATTCGACTAAAGTCATTGTCTTTCCTGACTTGAATCATCTATTAACAAGGGGTTAATAGTGCATTTTGCAGCCGTTTTCAAGCAAAAAACGGCTTTTTTATGAAAATTATGCTTTTTCTCATTCTAATGAGCCTGATTCTGGCAGCGGGGTTCCTATTGGTGTACCTCTGGGCGGCTGGCAATGGACAATTTGAGGATGATTACACGCCCTCGGTTCGCATTTTATTTGACGATCAGCTTCCTGTGGAAGAGGAAAAGGAATAATTAAACGGCAAAACACTTATTACTCTACATTAATATGAGCAGAATTGAACAGTTTCATTATGACAACAAGATAGTACGCGCCTTCGGGATTGCGTCCTTCGTCTTTGGACTCGTAGGGATGTTGGTGGGTATCATTATTGCATTGGATTTAATCTACCCATCGCTCAATATGAGCCAGTACGGCATTCCGTATTTTTCTTTTGGTCGTTTACGGCCTTTACACACGAACGCGGTAATCTTTGCTTTTGTGGGCAATGGTATTTTCATGGGGGTGTATTACTCTTTGCAGCGCTTGTTGAAAGCGCGCATGTTCAGCGATGCGCTCTCTTGGATTCATTTTTGGGGATGGCAGGTAGTGATTCTGCTGGCGGCCGTTTCCTTACCAATGGGCTTTACGACGAGTTCAGAGTACGCAGAATTGATTTGGCCCATTGATATATTGATCACCCTGGTTTGGGTGGTGTTTGGTATCAATTTATTTGGGACCATCATTAAGCGTCGGGAATCCCACCTTTATGTTGCAATTTGGTTTTACATAGCCACTTGGGTGACGGTAGCCGTGCTGCACATTGTTCGTAGTTTTGAGCTTCCGTACTCAATTTTTGGAAGCTATACCTTGTTTTCAGGGGTTCAGGATGCCTTGGTTCAATGGTGGTATGGTCACAATGCGGTGGCGTTTTTCTTGACAACTCCATACCTCGGATTGATGTACTACTTTCTTCCGAAGGCGGCAAATCGTCCAGTTTATTCCTACAAGTTATCAATCATCCACTTCTGGGCGTTGATCTTCATCTATATCTGGGCGGGTCCGCACCACTTATTGTACTCTTCTATGCCAGATTGGGTGCAGTCCTTGGGTACAGTCTTTTCCATCATGTTGATAGCACCTTCTTGGGGGGGTATGTTGAACGGTTTGTTGACCCTTCGTGGGGCATGGGACCGTGTTCGGCAAGATCCAATTCTGAAGTTTATGGTGGTGGCGATTTCAGCCTATGGTATGGCGACCTTTGAAGGTCCGATGTTGTCCATCAAGAGTTTTAATGCCATCAGTCACTTTACAGACTGGACCATTGCACACGTGCACGTTGGGGCCTTAGGTTGGAACGGTTTTTTGACCTTTGCTGTGTTGTATTACTTGTGGCCTCGGTTGTATCGCACGGAGTTGTATTCTGTCAGTTTGGCAAATACGCACTTTTGGTTGGGTACGCTTGGGATAGTATTCTATGCAGTTCCGCTCTATTTTGCAGGTTGGACGCAGGCAATGATGTGGAAGCAATTCACACCAGAGGGCATGTTGCAGTGGGGTAACTTTTTGGATACGGTGACTCAATTGATTCCGATGTACGCTATGCGCGCCATTGGAGGTACTTTGTTCTTTGTAGGTACCATTTTGGGGGTTTACAACCTCGTTAAAACTGCACAACAGGGTTCTTTCCTGGCAGAGGAAGCAGCGGAAGCGCCTGGACGTGCCATCGGACCAGCGCCCACGGAAGCAGGTGCTTATTGGCACAAGTGGATTGAGGGACGTCCCATGCAGATGTTGTTGTACAGCACCATTTTGATTGCCATCGGTGGTATTGTACAGATTGTTCCAATGGTATTTATTGAAAGCCAGGTTCCTAAAATCTCGACTGTTAAGCCTTATACTCCGCTTGAATTGGAAGGCCGCGATATTTATATTCGTGAAGGATGTGTCGGTTGCCACTCCCAGATGGTACGCCCATTCCGCAGTGAAACCGAGCGGTATGGGGAGTACTCCAAGAGTGGAGAATATATTTACGATCGACCCTTCCTGTGGGGAAGTAAGCGTACTGGTCCAGATTTGTTGCGGGTGGGTGGTAAGTATCCCGACAGTTGGCACTACAACCACATGATGGATCCAACCTCTATGTCACCAGGCTCTATTATGCCGGCGTATCCTGCCTTGCTGGATGCCCAGGTGGATTACAGCGATTTAGGTCCAAAAATCAACGCGTTGCGCAAGTTGGGCACACCGTATCCTGCCAAGTATGAGGAAGTTGCGGTAGAGGAAGCTCAGAAACAAGCAAAAGCCATCGCAACCCGTTTGGCAGAGCAAGGCGTAAAGGACAGCAACATCGAGAACACCGAAATGATTGCTTTGATCGCCTATTTGCAGCGCTTGGGTACTGACATCAAAGTGAAATAATTTTTAACGATTAAAAAGTCTGTAAACCATGTATAAATACTTGCTTCAGTCCGTTGACGGAATACAGTCGTTTGGCATATTCACCTTGGTGCTCTTTTTCAGTGTTTTCTGCATCGCTGCGATTCGTGCTTTTTTGGGAAATAAAGAAGAAATGAACCGCATGGCAGAAATGCCGCTTCGGGATGAATAAAACGAAACACCTAACGCTCAACCATAAATATCTAATTCAATGAGATCACGCCAATTTTTCATACTCATGATGGCCCTGATCGTCGCAGCACCCGTTTGGGGGCAGTCTGCGGCTGCGGCAGCAACCGCAAAAGCGGATGGGGTTACTGAGTTTAGCCATATCATGACCTGGGTACTGGTCACTGCCGCGTCCCTGATGGTCGTTCTGGGCATTGTCTATATGCTCTGGGTGAATAAATTTATGTACCAACGAATCCTTAAACTGGAGGCGCAAAAAGCTGGACTTTCCTTGCCGGAAGAGATCGCCGAATTGGAAGGGGAGGACTTTTGGACCAAGTTCCGCAAAAAGTACTGGGAGGATGCCGTTCCGATTGAACGGGAAGGTGAAATTCTCTCCCACCATGATTTTGATGGAATCCGCGAGTTGGACAACAGCCTGCCACCTTGGTGGGTCAATATGTTCATCGTGACCATTATCTGGTCAGTAGGCTATTTATATTACTACCACTTTGGAGGCAATGGCCCTTCTCAGGAGCAAGAGTACAACAAGGAGGTCGAAACCGCCCGAAAGGAAATTGCTATGGCCCTGGCCGGACAAGCAAACAAGGTGGATGAATCGTCCGTAACCCTGATTACGGATGCGAGTGCCCTGAGCCAAGGGGAGGTGGTATTCAATGCCAACTGCGCTGCCTGCCATGGAAAGGCCCTGGAAGGTGGAGTAGGCCCTAACCTGACCGATGAACACTGGATCCACGGAGGAGGTGTCAAAAATGTCTTTAAAACCATTAAATATGGTGTTCCTGAAAAAGGGATGATCGCTTGGCAAGCCCAAATCGGTCCTGGAGACATGCAGAAACTATCAAGCTACATTATTAGTAAAGCAGGATCCAATCCACCCAACGCGAAAGCTCCACAAGGGGAAAAATGGGTGGAAGCCGCAGCAGCCGATACCACTTCAACGGCCACTCCTGCGACTGGAAAATAAACAAGCGGTGGAAACTGATCCATCTTCTATAACCTTCTACTTCCCGCTCTCCAGCTGGGTGCCTTTGGAACGTACCGTCTAGCATCCTCTGGAGAGCAGGGGAAGAAGAAAAAGATGCAAACCCTTACTACCAACCCATAACGCTACCACTTCGCTGGTTATCCTTATCAATTCTCGTTCGATTCAAAAAAATAAACACCATGGCAATCCATTCCGATTTGATGCAAAAAATGGAGGAAGATACCGAAGCCTACCGAGATTCCATCGCCACCGTCGATCAAGATGGTAAACGGATTTGGCTCTATCCCAAAAAGCCCTCCGGCCGCTTCTACAATGCCCGGACCATCGTAAGCCTTGTTTTCCTAGCCGTTTTCCTGGTATTTCCATTTATTAAGTACAACGGGGAACAGTTGTTTCTATTTAATGTCTTGGAGCGTAAGTTCATTTTCTTCGGAATCTTGTTTACGCCTCAAGATTTTCACCTGTTTGTGTTGGTGCTGCTCACCTTTTTTGTGTTTATAATACTGTTCACCGTCGTTTTCGGTTGGTTTTTCTGTGGCTGGGTTTGCCCCCAAACGGTCTTCATGGAGATGTTCTTCCGGCGAATCGAATACTGGATTGAAGGGGATGCTGGTGCCCAGCGCAAATTGGATGCCTCTCCATGGAACTCAGAGAAAATTCGGAAAAAAACCCTTAAACACCTCATCTTTTTCGCCATCTCTTTTGTGGTATCCAATTACTTCCTGGCTTACATCATTACGATGGACGAGGTCCTCAAGATCGCGCGGGAACCAGTCACCCAGCACTGGGGTGGCTTTTTTGCTATTCTCGGTTTTTCTGGTGTTTTTTACGGGGTGTTTGCCCGGATGCGCGAGCAGGTTTGTACCACGATTTGTCCGTATGGACGCCTCCAAGGGGTGCTGCTGGTAAAGGACTCTATTGTTGTAGCCTACGATCATAAACGAGGGGAGCCCAGGGGGAAACTTAAGAAAAACCCAGTTGAGCAGATTCAAGCATCGGTCCAAGGGGACTGTATCGATTGCAAGCTCTGCATCGCCGTTTGCCCAACTGGAATCGATATCCGAAATGGAACCCAGTTGGAGTGCACTAACTGCACTGCCTGCATCGATGCTTGTGATCAGATTATGGAAAAAGTAGACAAACCGAAAGGATTGATTCGCTACGATTCTGAAACAGGTATCAACAGTGGGGTTCGCCGAATTTTTACGCCTCGTGTGTATGCCTACAGTTTTGTACTGATGGCTTTATTAGCACTTGATGTGGTCTTGATTGCTAACCGAGGAATGATTGAAAGTATCATTCTTCGCTCACCTGGACAACTTTATCAAGAAAAGGACGCAGAGCATATTACTAATCTGTACACCTATAAGTTAATCAACAAATCTGGCAAGGATTTGCCTTTCGAACTTAAATTGAAGCAACCAGAAGGGAAGATTGAATTTGTGGGACAATCGCATGATCAGCTTACAAAAGACAAAGTAGCTGAAGGTGCTTTCTTTGTGAATATGCCTTTGAACCAATTGAACGGCCGAAAAACAGAATTGGAAATAGAAGTAATCAGCAATGGTAAAGTCATCGACAAAGTGACGACCAATTTTATGGGACCTAACAAATAAAGAATATGATAAAATTTAATTGGGGAACCGGAATTGCCTTGGTGTATGCCACGTTCGCTATCGGTATGGTCACTATGGTGTTGATCTCAACCAAACACGACCCCGGTTTGGTACAAAAGGATTATTACGACCTGGATTTGAATTACCAGGAACACCTTAATGGTAAACAAAATACCGCGGCCTTAGAAGTTAAGCCCGCTGTTTTGTACGATGAAACACAAAAAATGGTCCTAATCCAGCTACCTGCGGGGATGACTGCCAGCGATGGAAAGGTGAAGCTTTATCGCTCCGCCTCCGTAGCCGACGATCAATATGTTGAAATTGCCGGAAAAAGCTTGATTCAAATTCCTGTTCAATCAAAAGTAGGGGGCCGTTGGCACGTTGAGTTGAATTGGGTATCGGCTCAAAAAAATTACTACTACGAAACCGCCATTTTAATCTGATTAAGATGCTAGCTGCAGTACTCCTTGGATTGGCGGGCAGTTTGCATTGCCTAGGGATGTGTGGCCCTCTTCAACTGGCGTTGATAGGGGGAGCTACCGGGCAGCCTTGGCTACGCACATTGGAATATCAAATTGGTAGGATCCTGACCTACAGCGGACTCGGTGTTTTTTTTGGATTAGCAGGAAAGGCGATTGCTCTTGCTGGTTTGCAACAGGCCCTTTCGCTGTTCGCAGGGTTATTTATGGTTGCTTTTGCCCTTCTTGCCTGGCGTTTAGAACGCTGGTTACATCGCTGGACCCTGCTGCAGCGTTGGTCTGCTTGGCTCCAGCACCACATGAGTGGCCTGCTACGGCGCCACCCTAATGGGGCCTCCTTTTCCTTTGGCCTATTAAATGGATTGGTTCCCTGCGGCTTGGTTTATGCCGCTCTGGCAGGTGCCATTTCCATGTCTGATCCAGTTGAAGGGGCGGCTTTTATGTTCTTTTTTGGATTAGGGACCGCACCCTTGATGCTTGGAGCTGCCCTGGTGGGCAACCGATTTAGTAAGGCCATTCGGACGCGATTTCGGTACATACAGCCTGTTTTGTTAATAGTATCGGGCGCATTATTGATTCAGAGAGGCCTGCAACTCGATTTAAGTTTGTTTAATTCAGCTGTTCCACCAGCTAGTTTAGATTGTCATTGAGAGCTCCCACCCTTCGTAGTGGTGGGCCAATAAGGGGTCAAGTGGTATCGGCTAGGGCCCTTCCTAGGAATGGTTGAACATTCTGGGCATTCGTATAGGTAGTTTTTTTTGAAAACAAACAAACAACCATTCGCGTGTGTTACCTTTACCCCAACCAATTTCAGGGATGACACTATACAATTGGAAAATTGGATTTACTGCACTGTTGTTGTTGGGAGGACAATGGATACAGGCACAGCAACTAGCTCAATACGCTAGTTGGCTGAATAACCCCTATTTGTATAACCCGGCTGCTGCTGGCTTGGATGAAACGCTAGTTGCTAACGGAATTTACCGCAGCCAGTGGGTAGACTTAGAGGGTGCTCCGGTGAGCCAGCACTTGGATGCTGCCATTCCGGTTCGTTTTCTTAGCAGTGGGTTGGGGATCAAAATGGATAACGACCAATTGGGCCCTCACCAGACTACCCAAGTGATGGCCAGCTACAGTTACCAGCGTTGGTTGGGCGCAGAAGGTCGAATAGCACTTGGAGTCAGTGCTGGGATACAACAATATAGTTTGGATGGTCGAAAATTGCGTAGTCCACAGGGGAGTTACCAAGATCCTTCGTTTCAACACAACGATCAATGGTTACCTGAAGGTAGGGTGTCAGCTGCTGCCCCGGTTGCGGAGTTGGGAATTTACATAGAGTGGCGCAATTGGCAGGCCGGTTTGGCCGCACTTCCGGTCTTTGCACCACAATTAAGTAGAAGTCAGGAAGACGGGCGATTCCGCTTACAGCCAGAACGGCATTACGTGCTGCAGGTAGGTTATCAGCAGGCGGTGGGGGAGGACTTAGCGTTCCGCTCTGGTGTATTAGTAAAAACAGATGGGAAAGCCAACCAGCTGGATGGGTCTTTTCAAGCTTTTTACCGCGAAAAATTCTTGGTAGGTGTAGGTTTTCGAGGATTAACAACCAATTCCCGCGATGCAATCATGGCGCACTTAGGAATGCGCCTCAATGAAAAGACCCTGCTGCTCTATACCTATGAATGGCCACTGTCCGGCTTAGGCGCGGTGAACCGCGGGAGCCATGAGATTGGATTACAATATCGGTGGGGGGCTCCCATCGGAGCCGGTAAGCTGCCGCCTGTTATCAACAATCCCCGTTTTCGGTAGGAATTTATCTTCTGAATTCTCCTTGAAATGTTAAAATTTTGAGGGTTTAATACGAAAAAAGGGCCTGTTTTCGTTCAAACTCCGCTACTTTTGGCCATTGAAAATATTTTCAGACAAATTTTTTTCGCATCATTTGTTTGCATACAACCTAATCATCTACCTTTACGGCTGATTTTTTTAAACCGAACAAATTTAGTAGGTAACTTTACACGGGTGTTCAACATGAAACAACTACAAAAATCGCTTCTGCTTCTCAGCTTTTTCGCGGCAATCCTGTCCTCTTGCGGCCGCCAAGAAGGAGGTCAACTCGTTGGTGTGCTCGACCGTCCGAAATGGAGAGGTGTTAATCCTTACGGAATGCTCTACATTCCATCCGGAACTTTGCACGTGGGTGCAGGTGACGAGGACCTTAGCAAACAAATGGTTGCTCGTCCAAAAGCCATCTCTATTCAAGGCTTTTTTATGGACGAAACCGAAATTACCAACAACGAGTATCGTCAATTTGTTCAATGGGTTATTGACTCATTGGCACATGAAACCCTCCAACATTATGTAGAGGATGAAGGCGATGGTTCTGCAGACAAGCAGCTTATCGACTGGGAAGAACCCATCGATTGGGAGGAAAGCGCACAAGAGCTTGAAGATCTCTTCTTCCAAGGCAATGAGCGCTTCTCTGGAAGAAAAGAATTAAATACCAGCAAACTGGTTTTTGAAATGCAGTGGCTGGATTGGCAGAAAGCGGCGCATGACCGTAATGCCAACCGTACTTCCCACCTTAAGAAAGAAAAAGTAAAAATCTATCCAGATACCTTGGCTTGGGTGCGTGACTATGCGTACTCCTACAATGAGCCAATGACTCGTAACTACTTCTGGCACCCTGCCTTTGACGAGTACCCTGTAGTAGGTGTTAACTGGAAAATGGCCAAAGCGTTCACCTATTGGAGAACCAAGCTTTGGAACATGTACCGCGGAGTGGATGAGCCTATGTCAGAAGACTTCCGCTTACCAACAGAGCACGAGTGGGAATGGGCTGCTCGCGGTGGACGCGAATTAGCTCCATATCCATGGGGTGCTTACTACACTCGCAATGCGAAAGGCTGTTTGTTAGCAAACTTTAAGCCTGGCCGCGGCAACTATCCTGAAGACGGTGGTTTGTACACCGTTCCTGTTGATAAGTACTACCCTAATGACTACGGTTTGTTCTGTATGTCTGGTAACGTATCAGAGTGGACGGAGACTGCTTACTTCGAGAATGCTTACTCCTTTATGCACGATTTGAACCCGGATATCCGCTACGATGCTAAAGACGAAGATCCAATCACCTCCAAGCGTAAAGTAATTCGCGGTGGATCTTGGAAAGACGTAGCTTTCTTTTTACAGACCGGTTCTCGCTCTTGGGAGTATCAGGATACTACAAAGTGTTATGTGGGTTTCCGTTGTGTGTTGGCATTCCTTGGCCGTTCTATCAACGATTTCTAATTAGACCATTAGTAATACGTACCGCTGTCAGGAAGGAAGCATTTCTTAATTCTTCCTTCTTGACGGGGTGTGTAATTTGCCGGATAACAAACAAACTACTTGTTTTCCAGGCCCTGATTTGAGTGATTCAATCCCTTTCATTGGACGTTCATTAGGAATTTATTTGCAATTGGATAAATTTTCTTTAACATTCAAATCAGATTTTTACATTTGCAGCGTTTAAAAAATTCAATCCGTTTTTATTTGCTTTAACCCAGTCTTAAACTGCTAAAAAGTTACATTTCACAATGAGTTTCGTCAAATCTAAAGGTTTCAAGTACCTCAAAAACTTGTTGATTGGTGTAGGTGCTGCTTTCGTTCTAGCCGGCGCTTTGTTCAAGTTGGAATCTTGGCCATATGCCTCTGAATTCCTGATTCTTGGAATGGGTATTGAGATTTTTATCTTCCTTATGTTGGGTATCTTGGGTCCAGATCCAGATTACTACTGGGATAAGCTTTACCCAGGTCTTTCTGACTACAACGCTCGTTTGCAGCCAATCACTGGTGGTGGTGCGCAGCAAAATGAAGAGTTCATTCCTTTGCACGGTGATGTTGTTGAACGTCAGTTGGGTGGAATGTTAACTGAATTACAGTCTATGTCTAAAAGCATGGCTTCCTTGAAGGCGCTTCAAGAAGTTGATTTCTCTGGCACACAGGAGCAAATCAAATCTATGAGCAACTTCTACACAAAAATGAATGAAGCAATGGCTGATATGTCCAAGTCTGCAGAAGATGTAAAGGCATACAAAGATCAGCTTTCTGCTCTTAATAAAAACTTGGGCTCTTTGAACACCGTGTACGGCAACATGCTTTCTGCAATGTCGAACATTGGTCGCCAATAATTGACATAGTTAATCGGATCCGGTTCATTTATCCGGTAAGTTTAAAAACAAGTATCATTCAAACTTAAAACGTAAAAAACTATGTCAATACCAAAGGAGCCGCGGCAGCTGATGATCAACCTGATGTATCTGGTGCTGACCGCGCTGCTGGCCCTCAACGTATCGGCCGAGGTAATGAATGCCTTCTTCTCCCTAGATAAAGGCTTGAAGAATAGCCGCAGCATCGTTGAGCGCAATAATGAGCAACTGTTACAAGGGATCAACAAACAGGCCGATGCCTATAAGAACCCTAACAATGAAAAATACCGCGAGAATGCGAAAAAGGCAATGCAAATCGCTGCTGATTTCTCTGCCTACATCGATGCGGTGCGTGATACTCTCTTTCAAGTAGCAAAAGGTCCATCTAAAGATGACCCTACCATTCCG
The DNA here is from genome assembly GCA_046316495.1 of Chitinophagales bacterium. Taxonomy (GTDB): domain Bacteria; phylum Bacteroidota; class Bacteroidia; order Chitinophagales; family Saprospiraceae; genus M3007. The sequence goes on along the minus strand of JBKDAM010000045.1, from coordinate 164,691 downwards.
AAAGATATCCGTAACAAAGACGTTACTACTCGTATCTTTATTAATGAAGGTATGGGATTCCGTATCCAAGATCGGATCGAGAAGACCCGCGCAGAATTGTTGGCTTTGGCTGATGATAATGCAGCGGTAGCCTCTGCCCTTCCATTGGTACTGGATTCTTTGCCAGCTAACACCAAAATGAATAGCTGGGCAGAATTTAAGTTCAAACAAATGCCAGTAGCAGCTGTATTCCCTATCTTGGGTAAGATCCAGTCAGATGCCAAAAACTCAGCAACCGCAGTCTTAAATTACTGCGCTGAAAAAGTCGGTGGAACAGAAATCAAGTTCGATGCGTTCCAACCGGCAATCTCTGCTGAGAAAAGCTATGTGATTTCTGGTGACCGCTATGCAGCAGACGTATTTTTGAGTGCTTACAGCACGCAGGCTGATAATATCAGCATCAATGTAGGTGGAAGCTCTTTACCTATTAAAGATGGTGTTGCTCGCTATGAGGTGGGTACCAGCGGAGTTGGAGAGCGCTCATACAACGTAAGCATCAATGTAAAAAACCCATTAACAGGTGAACTCAAAAATTACAGCAAAGAGTTCAAATACGAAGTAGGCCAACGTTCTGTGGCGGTCTCTTTGGATAAAATGAATGTGTTTTACATTGGTGTAGATAACCCTATTTCGGTATCTGCAGCGGGTGTATCTTCTAACGATGTGAAAGTAGTAGGTAATGGTGGTGGTATTTCCGTTTCTTCAAACGGAGGTGGCAAATACACCGTACGCGTTACTAATCCAGGCGAAGCTACTCTTACAGTATCTGGTGGTGGTGCTTCTCAGACCTTCAACTATCGCGTGAAGCGTATCCCAGATCCTACTCCATTGTTGGGTGCTCAGCACCGCTCTAAAGCAATGGGTAACGGTGAGTTCAAAGCTCAGTCTGGTATTGCTGCCGTTTTGGAAAACTTCGACTTCGAAGCAAAATGCGAAGTGGTTGGTTTTGAAGCTACTTACTTGAAAAAGCGTCAAGACCCATCTCCTGAAATTCCAAACGTAGGCCCTCGCTTCAATGAGAAAGTATTGAGCTTTGTGCGTGCAGCAGGTCCCGGCGATCAGTATTTCTTTGATAACATCAAGGCACGTTGCCCGGGTGATGCTCAACCACGTAACCTAGGTGGTTTGGCGTTCAAGATCCGATAAATCGTTCTTGGGTTTGGATTGAATTCGCCTAACGGCTTATACAATCCAAACCCTTTCAACAAATTTTCTAATAAAAACAATTTGCGAGTCATGCAAAACTTCTTAAAGTGGACTTCCCTTTGTCTTTTTATGGCTACTATGCCGTTGGCAATAATGGCCCAAGATCCAGAAGAGATTGAGGTAGAAGAACAAACCGAGGTGAGCGAACCGATGTCAGGTGATATGCCGATCGATGACGTGGTAAAAAAAGAGGTGATGGCCCAGCGCCGTGTCCTTGCTTACCAGCCGATTCGTGAAAGCGATATCTTCTGGGAAAAGCGCGTATGGCGTATTGTAGACGTTCGTGAGAAAATGAATCTCCCGTTCTCCTACCCTGAAGCGCCTTTCTTCAAAATGCTCTCTGATGCAGCTACAAAAGGTGAACTGCCCGTTTATAGCACCGAAGATGATAAATTTACCAAGCGTCTGAGCACCAACGACGTACTGGGTATGTTGTCAAAAACCGATACGGTAATGACCTTCGACCCTGAAACGTACGAAGAGAAAGTGCAAATCGTTCGGAATGATATCAACTGGGAGGACGTTAAGCGTTTCCGTATCAAAGAAATTTGGTTCTTCGATAAAGAAACATCTACCATGAACGTTCGTGTGATGGGTATTGCTCCCCTGATCGATGTAAAAGATGAACAAGGTAATTTCCGTTTCGAGCGTCCACTTTTCTGGGTTTACTACCCACAGGCCCGCGAAATGTTTGCTCGCCAGCGTGTGTTCACTCCTGGTGGAAATACCAACGCTTCTATCTCCTGGGAAGACCTTTTCGAAATGCGTCAGTTCGCTTCTTATATTTACAAGGAGTCCAATGTGTATGACCGCAAACTAGAAGAATACCTCACTGGTGTAGATCTGTTGATGGAGTCTGAAAAGATCAAAAATGAAATTTTCAACTTTGAGCACGATCTTTGGCAGTATTAATTAAAGCTGTTTACTGCTTTTAAAAAAGCCGTCCCACACCCGGGACGGCTTTTTTTGTGCAATAAAATGGTGCTTTGATCTAAAACTTTGGTCCATTCGCCAAATCTATTGTTGCTTTGTAGCCGAATCTGCTATGCAAGTAACCCACTCTTTTCTCGATCGAATTTACGAATTCCTCTCTCGTAGGGCCGCTTATCATCTACTTTTTTGGCTGGTGGTGTATAGCACCCTGTTGTTGCTCGATTATGGGCAAAACCGTAATATTGGGTTGGCGTTGGCGAATGAGAGTATTACCCTTGCTTTTTATTTATTAATCGCCTACACCAATTTATTATACCTGATTCCCCGGTGGATGCGGAGGAGCATTCCAATGTACCTCCTCCTACTTATTGGCTTTTGCGTGTTGATTACCCCTATTCAGGTGCTCGCTCTCTTCCTACAGCTTTCTGGTTATGTTAACTTTCAAGCAGCCCTGATTAAACAACAGCCTTTATTTTTATTAGGAAACATATCGCTTGCGCTGTTGACCACCGTTCTCCATATCATCATGGATTGGTGGCGGTACCAACAAGAAAAAAAGGAATTGATTACCCGTACCATGGAGAGTGAACTGCGTTTATTAAAAAGTCAAATCAATCCTCATTTTTTATTCAATACGCTGAATAACCTCTACGCACTTACCCTCAAAAAAAGTGATCTGGCACCTGAAATTGTCCTTAAGTTGTCGGAAATTATGCGTTACATGTTGTACGAATGCAACGAACAGCAGGTCCTACTGAGTAAGGAAATCCAATACTTAAATAATTACTTGGACCTTGAACGGCTTCGTCAACCAGAAGGTGCCTCTATTCAATTTGAGGTGGAGGGGCAGGTCAGCCATCAATTAATAGCACCTCTTTTGTTGGTGCCCTTCGTGGAAAATAGCTTTAAGCATGGTTTAAACCACCAAATCAATGGGGGTGGGTATGTACACCTCAAGCTGGAAGTAGCATTTGATCAGTTGGTATTTGTTATTGAAAATGCAAAATCTGGAAATTTACCGGCCGTATCCTTTAATCGAAGCGGTGGAATTGGATTAGTCAATGTCCGTCAACGGTTGCAATTGCTCTATCCGGATCGTTATCATCTTGAGATAAAAGATGAGCCAAATTTATACCGGGTTAGTTTATACCTCGACCTTGTAAAGACATAGAGCGTACAGTATTCTAATTTGTGCGTTTCATTTGAAATGCCTACCTTATGCTGAAAAAGAGATCGCTATGAATACGCTTAAGTGGGCTTCCCTATGGTCCGTTTTTGGGCTACTTGTTATATTGGGAACTAGTTGTCAGCATGCATATTATGCCCCAGCGTTGCCCTTAGCACCTATATTTGAGCAGCGGGGTGACTGGATGCTAACAGCAGGCGTTGGTACGCAGGTACAAGCTCAGGTGGGAGCAGACGTCAAAGCAGGGTATGCTTTTTCTAACCATTTGTTTGCGGCTATTGAAGGGGGCACAGCTAGGGGGAAGCAAAAAGACCTAAATGAGGGAAGAGGCCAATATGTTGGTTTTGCCGGTGGGTGGTACCAACCCTTCCGCTCGGGTGGAGGCAAAAACTGGTTGTTTACCTTACCGTTCGCTTTTCAGGTGGCTCGAACAGAGCATACCTATTATTCCCTAAGTTATTTTCAGTCTCCAACGCCTTATTTTAGTGGTACCACGCAACACCGTTTTCGCAAAAGCACCTTTGAGCCCGGTCTTACTTATTTAGGAAGTAGGTTTCATTTTTATACCTCTATCCGATTGGGGGCTCTTCGGTATTTTGGTTTATTGGACAATTTAAGTGCCACTACCACGGGCTGGAGGGAGTCTTTTCCTCCATTGTACCGGGTTTTTCCTGTAATGGAGCCCTGTTTTGCGCTCTCCTATGGGGATAAACAATGGAAATTGCAGCTAAAATGGGTGTATTCCTTTCCCAACTACTCTTTTAATGCCTTAGATCGAACGGTTGGAATTGGTTTGGTCCTTTATCCTCGAGGGAATAAGGGGACAGGTTTATCGCAGTAATGCCTGTTGCTGTTTTTACCGAGTAGTCGATGATTTCGATTTTTTCCACATAAAATACTACCTTATGATGCACCTTAACACCCATTTTTTTCGATTGTCGGCGATCCTCTTGCCCGTCTTATTTTCAGGATGTACTCATTATTTTTATGCGCCTTCGCTACCCCTTTCTCCTGGATTTCAGGAGCGAGGCGATGTGATGCTGATGGCGGGGGGAGGTGTTCAGGACCATTCATCTGGATGGGAAATGAAGGGAGGGTATGCCTTTTCCAACCACTTTTTTGGTGCATTGGAAGCAGGTTTTTTCGAAGGGAGTGAATATTTGGGCAATGATGGAAAAGGTCGCTTTCTGGGTGCGGCTGGCGGTTGGTATCACTTGTATGAAAGAAGCCAACGTATAGGCTGGCTTTTTTCGGCCCATTTGGCGCTTCAGCAGTCAAGAGCAGAGAATATTTTTTCAGAAGAAAATTATGTTACAGGAGTGGGTCCGGTGTACTTGGGTCAAACGGATATGCGTTTTCGGAAGTATTACCTCGAACCGGGCGTAGCCTTATTATCGCGGTATGTTCAGCTACACGCCTCTTTGCGTTTAGGCGCCCTTCGCTACTTTGAGCTAGACTCAGATTTAACACCACCGTTTGGTGTTGTTTTGGAGGGTTTCCCAGAGCTAGACCGTGTTTATTCAGTGATTGAACCTGGTTTATCTTTAAATTTTGGTCGTCGCAACGGACAGTTTCAATTAAAATGGGTTCAGGTTGGTCGTAAGTATCCATTTTCGGTAGCGGAAAGTAGTATTGGTCTTACTTGGGTATTGTATCCCAATCGGTTTTTCCAATAACAGCATTCGTGGGGGGAGGCGCTTATAGAAAAAAAGAGCCCGCCCTGGAAAACAGGGCGGGCTCCATGAGGTATCTACTTATCAAGAATATTACTCTTTAAAAAGCGAATAGGGTACCTTCTCGGCCGCTTCTCTGTAGGTTTTCCATTGGGTTCCCAGGACTGCATCGATGCGCTGAAGGAGTTGGTTGGTGGCATCTTCTACTTTTTTGATAGCCAGTTGAGCGGTTGGGCTCGGTGGGCCATAGCTATCTTCGATATATCCTCTTGCCTGCCAGAAATAGGAGTTGAGCTCCTCCGGATTTCGTTGTATTCCTTTTACATTTTCTTTTTGGGAAAAGAAGACATTCTTGAGGACAGAGACGGAGTCTTTAATAGCACTGCCAAGTTTGAGTGCCTCTTTTTTTAGGCTATCGGGTACGTTTACCCATTGGCTTTCTACGAGGTTGATGGTTTTTTCAGCGTCCTTTAATCGTTGATAGGCCTTTGTAGCTTTTTCTACAGTCAGGTTGAAGGAGCGAAGGGCCTCCATTCGGGCAACTCGAACATCCATAGGCTCTGGCATTCGGGGATCATCCAGCACTTTTATTTGGGTAGAGTCCAGGCTTTCACCCAGTTTGACGACCACTTTATATGTTCCGGGCAGAGCGGAGGGTCCATTTCCTGGTTCCAGTTGGTCCTTGTCTGGTTCGCGGTTGCTTGGGAAGGCCACACCTTTGGTATCTAAATACCAGAATATTGAGGTAAAGCCGGTATCGACCTCTGATTTAAAACGACGAATGGTGTCGCCTTTCATATCGATGATCCAGACGGTCGCTTTTTCTTTTTTGTCACCTCCGCGCCCGCGTCCTCTTCCTTGTGTTGGTTTATCCTCCTTTTTTTCTTCTTTTTTGGACGTATTTTCTTCTTTTTTCTGTTTTTTCACCCACATTGGTATTTGTCCATAAGGTGATTTGTTTTGTCCTTTGTAGGTTTCATCTCCAACGAAACGGGCACCTTTATAAGAGGTGTAGTTCGCGAGGATGGCATCTTGAGGTGAAAAGAGAACGAGGGGTTTTTCGAGGATCGAAGGGCCTTCTGCAGCGATTTTCCGGAGTGGGGAGAGGTTGTCAAGAATCCAGATAGCCCGGCCGAAGGTGCCTAGTACCAGGTCGCCCGTGTTGGGGTGGATTTTCATATCTTGGACGGGTACAGCTGGAAACTGCTCTATATTCCACTGTTGCCAATTATTGCCATAGTCGGTGCTGTAGCAAAGTCCTTGATCGGTTCCGAGAAACAACAGTTTGGGTTCAACGGGGTCTTGGACTACCGAAAGACAGAAGCTACGGACGTTTTTGGGAGAGGCTAGTCGTTTCCATTTTTTTCCAAAATCCAGGGTATGGTAGAGGTAGGCATCCCAGTCATTTTGCCGGTAGTTATTGACGACGACGAAGGCTTCTCCGGCATTTTTAGTGGATACTTCTATTTGTGCAATCCAGGCTGCTTTGGGGCAGTCCGGAAGTTTATCCGCAAAGTTAGTCCAGGTTTGCCCCCCATCTCTGGTAAGTTGGACATTCCCATCGTCGGTTCCGACCCAAATGGTGTTCTTATCTACCGGGCTGGGAGCGATTGCGATAATGGTGCAGTGGTTTTCGGCATTGGTAGCATCAATGGTGAGGCCTCCAGAAATATCCTGGTGCATTTTGGAGGTATCATTAGTGGTAAGGTCGAGGGATAAGATTTGCCAGCTTACACCCAGGTCAGGGGAGTAATGTAGGTATTGAGATCCAAAGTAGATGCCATGATCGCGGTGTGGGTCTTGGGCGATACCAGCATTCCAGTTCCAGCGTAATTTTTTTCCCTCGGGGTGCAACGGTTGTATAAACGTATTTTTTCCAGTAATTCGATCGATATGCGCCAGGTTACCCCCTTGTGACATCGCAAACATCCAGCGTGGGTTATCGCGTTGTGGCACTACATCAAAGCCGTCTCCGAAGTAGACTTCCTGCCATTCGCTGTTTCGTAGTCCGCTGGAACTCCATACAGCGGAGGGGCCTACCCAAGAGCCATTGTCTTGGAGTCCTCCATAAATATTGTAGGGTGTTTCATTATCCAGGTTAATGTGGTAGAATTGACCTACTGGAATATTGTCTGCGTAGCGCCAAGTTGCGCCCCCATCTAGGGTTATGTTTAGTCCCCCGTCATTTCCGTTGATGATATGTTTACTGTTTTTGGGATTAATCCAAAAGGCGTGGTGGTCGGGGTGGATTTTCCAATAGTTCACCCAGCCATCGAAGGTTCTACCGCCATCAATTGATTTGGTGATTTGGGAGTGAACGGAGTAGAGGGTGTTTTCATCGGATGGATCTACATAGAGCTCATGGTAATAAAAGGGGCGGTCTCCTTGGTTTTTGTCCGCCATTTTCCGCCAGTTAAAGCCTCCGTCTGTGCTTTTGTACAGCGCATTTTCTTTGGCTTCAACCAGGGCATAGATGGTTTTTGAGTTGCTGGCGGCTATGGCCAGGCCAATTCGGCCAAGGTTTCCTTCAGGGAGTCCGTCTTTTTCAGTTCGGCGTTCCCAGGTGGTTCCTCCATCAAAGGTGATGTAGAGACCGGAACCTTTTCCTCCGCTGTTAAAGAACCAAGGGTCGCGTTTGTATTCCCACATCGCTGCGACCAGTTTATTGGGGTTACTGGGGTCGGCTACTAAATCTGCGCAGCCGGTCAGGTTATTAACAAACAAGGATTTCTGCCAGGTTTTCCCGCCATCGGTTGTTTTGAAGACCCCGCGCTCCTCATTTGGGCCATAGGCAGACCCTATGACCCCTGCCCAGATGATTTCTGGGTGGTCGCGGTGAATGACAATCCGGTGGATTGCTCTGGAGTTTTGAAGCCCCATGCAGACCCAATTTTTACCGCCATCGATGGAGCGGAAGATGCCGGCTCCAAAATTCTGTGAGTTTCGGGGATTACCCTCCCCGGTCCCCACCCAAATTTCATCCGGGTTGTGGGGGTTGATAGCGATCGACCCGATGCTCTGAGTAGGGGCTTTGTCAAAAATGGGGCTCCAGTTGGTGCCTCCGCTAGTACTCCTCCAGACACCTCCGGAGGCGGCACCTGCATAAATGATTTGGTCATTAGTCGGATCCACGGCTAGCGCAGTGATACGGCCCGACATAGCGGCTGGGCCAATAGACCGGATGTTGATTCCTTTTAACTGCTCCGGAGTTTGGCTCCAGAGGCGAAAGGACAAAAGGCAAAGAAGGCAAATGATCAGCCGAGGTGAATGAACTACTACCATAGTGATTATTCTTGTGTTTGAGCTTAATTAGTAGGGCGAAAGTCTATTATTTTCCCGACATTTGAAAGGAAAAAGCCAATCAACGGAAATTTGTTTGGAAATTGGCAAATTAAAGGACCCCTATTTCAGGAATAAGATGGCGAGTTTAATTTACAATAAAGCGGGTGCACTGGAGGGAATCCAGCCGGGAGTTGCAGATGACGCTATTTATGCGGGCCAGCGTGTACCCTATCTAACTGGTTCGCAGCTTCAGCGGTACGCAGCCATCATTTATGCGGAGAGTACCTATTTGGGATTGCTCCGTCAGATTCATCCCGTTCAGCCTATAGTAGAGATGGAGCGGGAAGCATTTGCTATGGCCGTTACTATGTATCAGTATGCACGTTCCAAAAGTGCGGCCTTCCAACGTGCCCAGCGGTTTTATGGTTTACAGGATTTATTGAACGATTCGGGGTACACTAAAGGGATTAACAGCCCTATTTTACAAGAGTACTACGGAGAGTCTGGTGATGAACAACGCAGGCGCAGTGCTACCTTGGCCGTTATACGGTTGTTTACCCGGCAGTTTTGGGGATTTGAATCGGTGGTGGAGGCTGTTCAAGGCGCACTTTACTGGGATGGAAATGATCTTTTTCGGCGCTACAAAGACCATTATCGAGCCAAAAAGGGCTTCGAGTTAGGGCATTCTGACCATGGTCGGCTATATCAGGAGGTGACCTCTTTGGAAGGGGTACAAGTAATCCAAAGCTGCCCAGCCACGGATCCAACGGTAGCAGCACTTCGAACCTATACGTTTCGTTCCTGTGCTACCTTTGGGGGATCCATTTTTTTTCAGCTACATCCCCAAGCCCTGGAGCAGGGAATCAGTTGGTAATTCGCGGTAATTTATGCTTATACTAATCGCAGGACTCCCCGGAACTGGGAAAACGACCTTAGCTTCCGCGTATGCTGCTAGTGAACAAGTACTTCACTTAAACAGCGATGCATTAAGGAACGAGTTGAAGCTGCGGGGAAAGTACAGCCCAGAAACCAAACAAAAGGTATATAATGAGCTGCTTTTGCGCGCTCGAAAGGCCCTTTCACAGGGGGAGACGGTGGTGGTAGACAGCACTTTTCACCAGGCCTCGGTTCAGCGCGCCTTTATTCAACTGGCGGAAGAGCTCAGAGTGCCCCTTTGCTGGATTGAGGTAACTGCCTCCGAAAACATCCTTAGAGAGCGACTTGGACACCCAAGGCCGGACAGTGAAGCCGATTATACGGTTTACGAACAAATTCGGGATACTGCAGACCCACTGCCACCCCATCGCTTGTCGTTGCGCACCGATGTGGATTCACTTTCAATATTAGTGTCTAAGATCAGGGAATACGTACTAGAAAATGGAAAAAGAGGACCTATTACAACTCCTTGAGCAAGGAGGTTTTCCGGGGCGTTCAGGGCCTGTTCAGATGGTGGAGACCCATATTTCCTGGGTACTGCTCACGCCTGATTTTGCCTTTAAGTTCAAAAAGCCTGTTGATCTTGGTTTTTTAGATTTTTCCAGTTTGGAAAAGCGTCGGTATTATTGTGAGGAGGAGCTGAGGTTAAACCAGCGGTTGGCTCCCGGAATGTATTTAGCAGTACTCCCCTTATTAAAGTCGGGGAATATTCTAAGCCTGGGGACTGCTAATGGTGGGACGGTAATTGATTATGCTGTTCAAATGCGTCGAATGAAGGAGGAATATCAGCTCGACGGCTTGCTCCAACAAGGAATGGTTCCATTGGACGATCTTCGTTTGTTGGCCGCTCAACTTGCTACCTTTCACCTTTCAAACCGATTATTGCATTTGGAGCAAGTTCAACCGGATCAAATTAGGGAAGATTTTGACGATTTATTTCGATTTGAATCCCAGCTTCTAGCTTGTTTAGGAGAGGAGGCTGTTCAGCAGTTGCACCGCATCAGGGCTGCCTTGCCTGTTTTCTTTGAGCACCATGGACAGCGTTTTCTTCAACGAGCGGAGGCAGGATTTTGGGTGGAGGGGCACGGAGATTTACACAGTCGAAATATCTTTTTGCTCCCTGGCGAACCGATTGTATTTGATTGTATTGAATTTAGTCCGGTATTCCGGAAGCATGATGTGTTAAGCGAGCTGGCTTTTTTGTGTATGGACCTTGATTTTCAGGGAAGAGGGGATCTGTCCTCGTTTTTTTTGGAAGCTTATCAGCAATACTGGGTGGTCATGCCAATGGCGGAAGACAACATCTTGTTCCAGTTTTTCAAGGCTTATCGTGCGAATGTTCGGTTGAAAGTAGTGCTGTTGCAGTGGGGATCCAACCCTTCGTCGGCGTTCAAGGAGCAGGCGGAGCGGTATTTTCGCCTAATCCTGGAGGAAATGCCGGATCATATTGGTGCCGTTGATTGAGGGTAATGTTCTCCAGGGTCCACTTCAACCGCTGTCGCTGGTCTTGCTGACGTTGTGCACAGTCTTGTTTGGGGCAAATGGCGCAGGCCAACGGTGGTCGGCAGTCATCGGTATGAACAAACATTTCCAGAGATTGTGGGAAGTTGGAGCGAACAAGCCGGTCCAACTGATCAATTTCTTGGTGTGCCTCGCGAACATTAAAATACCATGGCAGGGTCAGGTGGCAATCCAGGTGCAGGATCTGTCCGTATTTGATGACCCGGAGATTATGTAAATCAATCCAATTATTGCACCTGTTTTGATTAAGTACACCTACCAAGTCTTCCAATAAAACGGTGTCTGCCTCATCCATAATTCCACCAATACTTTGCCTTAAAATCTGAATGCCCTCATAGATGATATACAGGGCTAAGGCAATGGCAATGACACTATCCAGCTGAGAAATACCGGTCCATTTTACAGCAAAAAGCCCAATAATGATTCCTGCAGTGGTGTAGGTGTCGGATTGTAAATGTTTCCCAGACGCAATCAGCGCAAGGGAGTGGTTTTTTTTGCCGGTTCGAATGCTCCACTGGCCTGCGAGGTAATTCACCAGGGCGGAAAGAGCCAAGATCCCAATACCAAGATCCAGCTGTTGAATTGCTCTAGGAGTGGAGAGGCCCCGAACAGCTTCATAGATGATCATCACTCCGGCTAAACTAATCAACGCTCCTTCAAAAGAGGCAGATATAAGTTCAATTTTTCCATGTCCATAAGGGTGGTTGTGGTCTCTTGGGCGGGCAGATACGTACAGGCTGTACAAGCCCGTCAATCCGGTTACCACATTGACTGTGCTTTCCAAGGCATCGGTTAAAATTGCGACAGAGTGGGTGAGCCAGTAGGCGAGGACTTTTCCTGCAAATAGCAAGATGCCGAGGATTAATATGAGCTGCTGGACTCGAATGTTGTGGTTACTCATGGAGGGCTAGGTTGATTTGGCAAAGGTAGGGGTTTCGTTTTGGACCCTGGGGAATAGTTTGATTTCGATTTATCTATCGGTGAGTGATAACAGCGATAAGTTTGTTTTACTAGGTATCAGTACCTTGTGCTTTAAATCGATTTACCATGCGCCAACCACTGTTATTGACCCTTTTTTTTCTATTCTTCGCTTGTCAAAAGGAGGATCCCTCTCCCTGTTCGCTGCTGGTCAGTTCTTGGCGATGTACTTCTTGGCTGGAAAATGAACAGGAGCGAATGGCGCCTGGCGGTACCATCTCCAGTGTGGTGTGCCGCATGGAGCCGCTGGGGTCAGATGGACAAGGGCGTTTTAATTGGACCGCGCTGTACACCTCTGGTGGAACGGAAATTTTTGAAGGAAAATATTCGGTGGATGCTAGCTGCGCATTGATTCGATTTACCCCAACCGGACAAACCTCTTTTTCTTTAGCTTCCGTTGTTGAAAAAAAGAAATGGAGTTTAGAAGGCTCCTTGAATGGTAAGCAAGTTCGGATAGTCTGGGAGCCTTACTGAGGACCCTCTCCCGGAGCCGGGCACGAAGTCCCGGCTCAACGAAAGGCCATTTTGTTCACAAATTATTAGACGGTTTGGATCTGATCCAATGCTTGTTCTAGGTCCCACCAAAGGTCTTCTGCGTTCTCTACGCCCACAGATAAGCGCACAAGGGAGTCGGTAATTCCGTAAGCGACTTTATCTTCTGGTGCCACTCCTGCATGGGTCATGGAGGCGGGATGTTGGGCCAGCGATTCGGTGCTGCCCAAGCTCACGGCCAATTTGACGATTTGCAGGTGGTTTAGGAAGGTAAAAGCTTCATGCTCGCCACCCACTACTTCAAATGAAATCATTGCTCCGGGTGAGGAACACTGCCGGTGGTAGACCTCGTAGTTCACGCTATCCTCTGGGGTTAGCAGTCCTAGGTAAAAGACCTTGGCTATTTTGGGGTGTTGGGAGAGCCGGGTGGCGATTACTTGGGCATTTTCGGCTTGTTTTTCCATCCTGATTTTCAAGGTTTCCAAACTTCGCAGCAATAGCCAGCCAGTATGGGGAGCGATCATGTTGCCCAAAAAGGTGCGAAGTACTTTGATGCGCTGAATGAGCTCCATATTTCCCAGACAAGCACCTGCAATCACGTCACTGTGCCCTCCAATGTACTTGGTAGCCGAATACAGTACCAAGTCGGCTCCGTGTTTCAAAGGATGTTGCCAAAGTGGTCCCATATAAGTATTGTCAACCGCTACTACCACCTGTCGATCCGAGCTGCTGTATTGGTTGGCGATGGATTTGCACAAGGCAATATCGGTCAATGCATTGGTGGGGTTGGCCGGTGTTTCAATCAAGATCATTCCCAAACGATCTTTTTTTCCACTGGATTCGACGATTTCGACAATCTCTTCCCGTGTTGCATTGGGGCGGAAACCCCGGACGGTGATCCCCCATTTTGTCAGAACATGGTGGACAAAGTGATCGGTTCCGCCGTAGAGAGGATTGCTGAAAAGCAACAGGTCTCCGGGTTGTAGGAACTCAAACAAGGCAGTGGTGATCGCAGACATCCCACTCTCAAATACAGCGCAAGCCTCTGCTCCATCCCATAATTTGAGGCGTTCCTCCAGAATTTCCATGTCTGGATTGTTCAATCGGCTGTAAATAAGCCCCTGCGATTCATCCGCATCCTGTGTGCGAAGTCCATAAGCTAGCTCAAAATAAGCCTTGCCTTGTTCGGCTTTTTTAAAAACAAAAGTAGATGTCTGAAAAATGGGACATTTCACGGCACCCTCTGACCATTCAGGGTTGTAGCCGTGTGACATCATAAGGGTTTCGGGCTGAAGCTGTTTTTTCATACGTGGTGGTGTATAATAATCCACAAAGATGAAAAAAAATATAAAAAATTTCCAAGCAATATTCTATGTATAGATTATATTTCTTTATATTTGTACTATTATAGAAATAATTTCTAAAATTTAAACTAAAAATACGCTGTGGTGGAAAAAAATACGGTTCAGCTGGATGAGCTGGATCGGCAATTGTTGGAATTATTGCAGACCAATGCCAAAAGGACGATTAAGGAAATGGCAGAGCAGCTGCATTTAAGCACCACCCCCGTTTTTGAGCGCATCAAACGCTTGGAAAAAGAGGGCTATATTGATCGGTACGTGGCCGTTCTGAATCGGAAGAAAGTAGGCTTAGGGTTGTTAGTCATGTGTGATGTGTCGCTCAAAGAGCACAACCTGGATTACATTCAGCAATTCGAAACTGCTGTCTTGCAGTTGAAGGAGGTAATGGAATGCTATCACATCGCGGGGGCATTCGATTATTTGTTGAAAGTAGTGGTGACCGATATGGATGCCTACCAACGTTTTGTAAAAGAAAAATTAGCGACTTTAGATAATATCGGCCGGGTGCAGAGTTATTTTGTGATGACGGAGGTGAAAAGTAGTACCAGCATTTCCGTACACCCCTAGTCAGGTGTTTTCAAGGAATTTCTGCCGATGGGTGCGACCTGAATGCCGTATCTTCGCCCAATGTTGCCACCTCTAGCAGAACGAATGCGCCCGCAAACTTTGGATGCTTATGTCGGGCAGAAGCACCTGGTCGGACCGGGTGCCGTCCTTCGGCAAGCCGTCGAGCGAGGGAAAATTCCCTCCTTCATTCTTTGGGGCCCTCCCGGAGTTGGCAAGACTTCCTTGGCCCAGTTGTTTGCCAAGCTACTTAACAAGCCCTTTTTTCAGTTGTCGGCCATTAATGCGGGCGTAAAAGAGGTGCGGGAAGCTATTGAACAAGCAGACCGGCAGAATCTATTTCAATCGAAGGGTGCTATCCTGTTTATTGATGAAATTCACCGTTTTTCCAAGAGCCAGCAAGACGCTTTGCTGGGGGCTGTGGAGCGAGGAATCGTCACGTTAATTGGTGCAACCACTGAAAATCCGTCTTTTGAAGTTATTCCAGCCCTTTTATCGCGTTGCCAAGTGTATGTGTTACAATCGCTTTCCAGGGAGGAGCTCATTGAATTGATCCATACAGCCCTCACACAGGATGTTTACTTGTCGCGAGTGGATATCCAGCTGCAGGAATACGATGCTTTACTGCTGTACTCTGGAGGGGATGCCCGGCGGTTATTAAATGCCTTGGAGTTGGTAAGCAATATGCGGGAAGAAGGGAAGCCATTGGTAGTCACCAATCAGCTGGTGGCAGAGCTTATCCAGAAAAATCCTGCCTTGTACGACAAAGCGGGGGAGCAGCACTACGATATCATTTCTGCTTTCATTAAAAGCATCCGGGGAAGTGATCCTAATGCAGCGGTGTACTGGTTAGCTCGTATGTTGCACGGTGGAGAGGAGGTTACGTTCATCGCCCGCCGAATGTTGATTTTAGCTGCTGAGGATATTGGTTTGGCCAATCCGAATGCGCTGTTGCTCGCTACTACTACTATGGATGCGGTGAAAATGATTGGGATGCCGGAAGCCAGGATTGTGCTCTCTCAATGTGCCGTTTATCTGGCAACCTCTCCCAAAAGCAATGCCTCCTATTTGGCGATTGACCAAGCGTTGGACTTGGTTGCCCGCACAGGGGATCTTCCAGTGCCACTCCATTTGCGCAACGCTCCCACCCAGCTAATGAAAACCTTAAATTATGGTTCAGGTTACCAATATGCCCATGATTTTCCGGGTAATTTTGTTCAGCAATCCTACCTCCCGGAAGCCTTAGAGGGTACTATATTGTACGAGCCAGGAAAAAATCCGACGGAAGACCGCACGCGAGCATGGCTGCTTACCCAGTGGAAGGACAAATATCCCTACCAATCCGAATAATCAGAACATAACCATATAATTGGCAATATAAATGACAAAAGAAAGCTTGATTCGAAATTTGACCACGCCCTGGAAATGGTGGTTCTTTTTACTTTCAAAGTTGCCGGTTGCATGGTTTGCCGGCCTGCGGTTGGCCACTTTTGAGGTGGATCGGGCGGAAGTTCGCTTGCCGTATTCTTGGTTTTCAAAAAATCCATTTCGCAGCATTTATTTTGCTGCACAAAGCGCGGCAGCGGAGCTGAGTACTGGTTTACTTTGCCTATATGCGCTCACCGAGCAGGCCCCCATGTCTATGTTAGTGGTTAAAATGCGGGCCGATTTTTACAAAAAAGCGGATAAGCCGCTCTTGTTTCAATGTGAAATGGGTAAAGTGGCGCAAGCCGCTGTGGAGGAAGCGTTGGCAACCGGAGAAGCGGTGGAGTTTGAGTTGGTATCTGAGGGGCGATTGCCGGATGGCACTCTGGCTGCCAAATTTTGGTTTACCTGGTCGATCAAGCGAAAAAAAGGGAGTCCAGGGCATTAATTCTCTGTTTATTTCAGTGGATAGTTGGAGCCTGGGGCTTTGGTTTCATACAATTGCCGTAATTTTGCGCCCTTAAATCCAGCGGGTTGTTTTTTCGAAAAAAAATAGGCTGACTTCGTTTCCGGTTGGTGGCGAATAGGTCCTGATGTTTCGTGGTGCCACCCCAAAACTGCAATTTTTGATGCTTACTCTTTCGAATATTTACATACAGTATGGGCCGCGTATCTTGTTGGATCGGGTCAATTTAGTGATCAAGCCAGGAGAACGGGTTGGCCTTGTGGGCCGCAACGGGGCTGGAAAGTCAACGCTGCTTAAAATTATGGCGGGCGAACTTTCCCCGCAAGAGGGCAATGTGGTGACACCCTCTCAGTTTACCATAGGGTATCTTCACCAGGACATGTTGTTGCCTAAAGGCAAAACGGTGATTCAAGAGACGCTCACCGCTTTTGATGAGGTATTGCGTTTGGATAAGCGTTTACATGAAATTCAGCTGGAGTTAGAGAGCCGGGAGGATTACGAAAGTGATTCCTACCACGCCATTTTAGAGGAATTGGCGGACACGACAGAGCGTTTGGCACGGTTAGGTGGTGATACCATGGAAATTGATGCCGCCCGTGTTTTGAGTGGTCTGGGTTTTGCCAACAGCGACCTGGAACGGCTGACCGATGAGTTTTCAGGGGGCTGGCAGATGCGGATTGAATTGGCCAAAATGCTACTACAAAAGCCGGATATGTTGTTGCTCGATGAGCCTACGAACCACCTGGATATTGAAAGTATCCTTTGGTTGGAGGATTGGCTGTCGAGTTACCAAGGAATGGCTGTTGTAATCAGTCACGATAAGCGCTTCCTGGATAACGTGACGAACCGGACGGTGGAGGTTATTTTAGGGCGCTTGAACGATTACAAAGCCGCTTATTCCAAGTATGTAGAGTTAAGTATGGAGCGGAAAGAGCAAATGCAGTCCGCTTATGAGAATCAGCAGCGTGTGTTAGCCGACAAAGAGCGGACCATCGCGCGGTTTATGGCGAAAGCGACCAAAACCAAGATGGCGCAGTCCATGCAAAAGCAGCTGGATAAAGTAGAGCGAATAGAAATCGAAGATGAAGACACCTCGGTGATGAACCTGCGGTTTCCACTTCCTCCCCGTTCTGGAGAAATTGTAGCCTCCGCTGAGCAAATGACTAAAAAATACGGGGATTCAGTGGTGCTGGATGCTGTAGATTTTAAAATTCTCAGGGGGGAACGCATAGCTTTTGTAGGGCAAAATGGTCAAGGTAAAACGACCTTGGCAAAAATACTGATCGGGGCTGAAACGGCTAGTTCCGGAAAGGCAGGTTTGGGGTATAATATTCACTTGGGTTATTATGCCCAAAATCAGGCGGAGACCCTTAATCCAAAAATAACCGTCCTGGAGACCATGGAAAACCATTCTCCTCCTGAAATGAGGACCAAACTACGGGCAATTTTGGGTTCGTTCCTGTTTTCAGGACAGGATGTTGACAAAAAAGTGGCCGCCTTATCGGGGGGAGAGCGTGCGCGACTTGCTTTGGCTTGTATGTTACTCCGTCCCATCAACTTTTTGGTGCTGGATGAACCGACCAACCACCTTGACATCCTCTCGAAGGAGATGTTGAAACAGGCGATCCTTGATTTTGAAGGTACCCTGCTTGTGGTAAGCCACGACCGCGAATTTCTTTCCGATTTGACAACCCGGACCATAGAGTTTAGGGACCACCATTTATATGAGTACCTGGGAGATGTCAATTATTTCCTTGAAAAAAGGAAGTTAGACAATATGCGTCAGGTGGAAATGCGCAGCAATAAGGCCAACTCCACTGCCACACCTGAAGCAGTTACCAAAACAGCTGAGCCGCTTAGTCCAGAAGAACGCAAACAACTTCAGCGCAATGTTCAAAAATTGGAGCGGCGGATAGAAGAGCTGGAAGCTGAGATCAAAAATATGGAAGCAGTGATGGCCGATCCGGATTTTTATGGCCGATCAGATGCAGATTCCACTCTTCAGAAGTATCAAGGCAAGCAAAAAGAGTTGGCGGATGTGATGGTAAACTGGGAGTCAATGGTGGAGCAAAGTGGGATTTAAGGAGAAAGGGGTTATCTGCGTTTTAGCCCTATTTTAAAGTAGCCATTATCAATGGCCGCTTGGTCACCCGCGCCATTTAGCAACAGTCCTGAAAAAGTGCCTGTGATGGTATCCTGTTCCCAAGAAAGGATCTCCAAACTAAAGTCATTGCTGACGGCATTGGAAACTCCAGTGTAATTGAAGGTGTCCAGTGTGGCAAATTCTACTCCTCCCCAACTGAAGTCCTTGATTTGGAGGACGGCTTCAGCGGGCGTGTAAGGGTACTCTCCATTGCTTTCATCAAATTCAAAGCCGATGGCAATTCCTAGCCGAGGTTGTACCGCTGCATCTTGGCGAACAATTTCCACGTACTGTCGATCGGAATAATAACAATTTGCGGTGAGGGCCAGTTCTGCTGCAGACAGGCCTCCACGTTGGTAGACCAAGGTTTTTTCTAGCTTTAAGGGTGCTTTTAGATGGTATTGTTTTCCTTTCCAAAAAAAAACGACCCCTTGCCTTTCCGGCAATGGGTCGGGAGTCTTACTGTTGATTGTTAGAAAGCTGAGGCACACAAGCAGTATTAATCCAATTAGGTTCCAGATGATTCGTCTTTTCATGGTATTCATTCTACCGCACAAATTTCCTTCTTTTGCGGCGAATGGGGATACATTTTTGGGCCTTGGTCAACTCTTTTTTTATGGTAATTTAGAATTTCTGCACGCTACGTTCATTAAGTTTTCTGTTCTGTTCTGTAGCGGCTGTAGAGGGTGACCTACAACCGCTCTCAGAACAACATGAAGTATAGGTTAACTTTTGTCTTTTAGGTTTAGTTCTCGGCGTTGGAGCTGAGTCTCCAGATGGTTCCGTTTTTAATGGATTGTTTTTGAAGGGTTCCATCTTGGGCGGCTTTTTCAAGCATCTGCACAGCGGTTTCAGTTGGATGGCCACTCAACTCAGCAAATTCACGGGTAGTCAGGCTGTTGAATTGTGTGAACAGAGCAGGCAGCGTTCGGCTATAAGGGTGTTTTTCGAGCTTGGGTTGGGCTTTTTTCAAGGCTTGTTCAATGGCTGAGTAGGGTTTTGAGCCATAAACAATTTGGTATTGTTGGTTGGAATCGTACACCAATAAGGTTGGGAAGCCTCGAACCCCCATGCTTTTTGCCAGCGTCAAATCTTCCTCAAACCGCTGTTTACCGATGGTTTCCAGATCGTTTTTTAACTGAATAGGGTTTAGCCCGGTTTCAAGAGCTGCGTTCTTTAGGTGTTCCCACTTGGCGATATTTTTCTTTTCCATAAATACCATTTCCCGAATCCGCCGTAAAAACACGAGTGCTTTGTTGGGGTCCTGGACTTGAGCCGCCTTGAAAGCAATAGAAGGGGGAAAGGAGGAAGAAAGTGGATCTTCCAGCCAAATATCTCCATCAATAGGCATTTGATAGTAGGCACTTACTTCGTCCCAGTGGTGTGCCACATCAGAGGGTTTGCTTATTCCACCACTGTTGTAACTCCAGTCGGGCAAGAGACCACCCATTCGGTACTCAACTTCTACGGCATGTCCATACTCCAGTTTGAGTTGTCTAAGTTGGGGCTCGATTCCCCAGCAGGAGGAGCAGATAGGGTCCGTGAAATAGATAATTTTTACTTTGTTTTCTACGTTAGCCGGGGTGGCTGAAGGTAGAGGGCTCTGTTCAGAAGGCAAGGCGCAGATGCCGGTGCCTGGATCGCAAAGTAGCGGGTTGCTGGGTGGCATTTTTACGTTATTTGATTGGTTGGATTGGGTGCAGGCGGGTGAAATGGCCATGCCAATTACCAGGATGGTGAAAACAATCCCGAAAAATGCTTGTTGAGGATAACCAAGGCACTTGTTGAAAACGGGATTTTGACTAAGCATTTCTTTAAGTGAAATTTAAGTTTTGTTTTTGCTGGAAAATGTGAGAATTGTCCTAATTTGTTGCTGGTTTTTTAGGTTTAGCCGAATCTATTGGCAAAGAAGTAAGATGGTAACATGTTTTTGGTTTCCGTCTTTCTTTAAATCTTGTACAAAGTTCTGGTATTTCTTCATCCTAGTCAATTAGTCAAAAAAACATGACTACTAAAAATGGTACTACGGCCGGTGAAATTTGTCCGGCGGAACAGTTGCTGAAGCAACTTTCTGGTAAATGGAAACCGCAATTGTTTCGGTTGGCCATGGAGGGGCCACTTCGTTTTAACACGCTTTTGCGAGAAATGGAGGGAGTGAACAAGCAATCCTTGTCTACAGCCTTGCATGAGTTGGAGGAGCAAGGATTATTGGACAAAGCCGTCATTCGGGAAAAGCCGTTGCACATTGAGTACCGGTTGTCAGAAAAGGGTACGGGCTTGGTACCTATTTTTTTACAATTAGAAAATATGCTTCAATAATCAGTGAGGGCTGTGATGGAGAAGGGTTTTGTGCCTGTTTTGAATTGCAACGGAAAACTAATTGACTGTTCCACCCCTTTGGTGATGGGAATTTTGAATACCACTCCGGATTCCTTTTTTGATGGGGGGCGGTATGATGTCCTGGAGCAGGCGGTTACTCGTGGGAAGCAATTATGGGAAGAGGGTGCCACGCTGATTGATGTGGGGGGCGCCTCCTCTCGGCCTGGAGCTCTGGAGGTGTCGGTGGAGGAAGAGCTCCGTCGGGTAATTCCCGTCATTCGAGCACTCCATGCGGCGCTGCCGGAGGCGGTCTTGTCGGTTGATACTTGGAGGGCTGAGGTGGCGGCAGCGGCGGTAGAAGCAGGGGCCTCCCTTATCAATGATATTTCTGCTGGTGAACTGGATGAGGCTATGTTGGAAACAGTTGCTGCTTTGGGGGTTCCGTATGTATTGATGCACATGCAAGGTCGTCCAGACTCCATGCAACTTGCCCCGATGTATTCGGATGTGGTGGTGGAGGTTTTGGATTTTTTGATTCAAAAAGTGATTCGGCTCCGAGCGTTGGGCGTCAAGGATATTTTAATTGATCCTGGTTTTGGTTTTGGGAAAACAATTGAGCACAATTTTGAGCTTTTACGGCGTATGGGGGAGTTAAAAACGGTGCTTCAGCTGCCCGTTTTGGCTGGTGTTTCCAGGAAATCTATGATTTACAAGACCCTTGGCAGCACAGCCTCTGAGGCACTCAATGGTACCAGTGCCTTGCACATGGTGGCTTTGCAACAGGGAGCAGATATCCTGCGGGTACACGATGTGAAAGAGGCAGTGGAGGTGAGAACCCTTTTCAGGACACTTTATCCCGAGTAGTAAGAGGGGGCATTTGATAGTGCTGCAAATTACAAATGGAAAAATTGCCAAAAAAAGGGTGAGAGGAACAGCTCCTCTCACCCTTTTTAGCATTTGTGGAATTTGATTCCAGCTTATTGTTTGATCAGTTTGATCGTTTGTACGCGGCCTTTTTCATCCATCAAACGAGCGGCATAAAAGCCTGGTGCCCAATTTTGGCCGATTTGAAGCATGCCTTCCCGGTCTGATAGGTCGTGTTGCTCAATAATCTGGCCCATCATATTGATGACGTCGAGTTGCAGGTTAGATTCCACTGGCCATTGGTACTTCAATTGGAAGCTTGAGCGGCTTGGGTTCGGGTTGCTGCTTAGCTGGTAATCGAACGTTGGGGTGGAAGTGTTGCTGGTGAAGATAGGGGTAACGAGGAATTCATCTACCGCGGCTTCCACTAAATGACCTGGAGTAAGATCTTCTGTGATGAAGTGTACACGGACTTGGTCATCCAAGCTGATAAAATCGCCTAGTTTAACTCCACTAACAGGCACCCACTGGGAGGCTGAATTGGCGGTGCTCAGGATTTGAACATTTTGAGTGGCATTGGACACTCGAACTTCAAAGTAATCGTTTGGATTTCCGCTGCCCCCACTGTTGAAGAACCAGTATTGGAAGTCTAGAACCGCATTTAACGCGGTTCCGAGTTGCATGGCTGGGGAAGAAAGGGTTACTTTTCCATTGTCCACATCGTCAGCACCTGCTCCGCCTCCGCCATTTCCGGTGACGTAGCATTGATCGCCTACATCGGTGGGTACATCTGTATCGGTGTTGCTAGGCGTTCCGTTGAAATCGGTTCCGATGGGTTCGCCGCGCTCCCAAAGGCCTGCGGACGCTGTGGATTCAGTAGTCCAGCCATAATTTAGGTTGAAATCGTCGTAGTATCCTTTCTGAAGCGTTAAGTTGATCGGTTGGCCTGCGTTCACGGTAACAAACTGGGTCGCGGAGATGTAGCCCCATAGTCCAGCGGATACTTGGTAGGTGCCAGAGGCAACGCAGCTTAGCCCAAAGCTACCGTCAGCTTCAGTCGTTGTTTGGTAGGATTGATTAGGATTGCTCAAGGTTACGGGTACATTCGCGAGCGGGGTGTTGTTGCTACCGTCTGTTACAGAGCCGTTTACGTCGTAAACTGACTCGGGCTGTAAGGTTACATCAAAGGTGACTACTTCTCCGGATATAAAGTTAGCGGTAAATGTCTGGGTGATAAAACCGGTCTTGCTAATGCGCACGGTGAATTCCCCTTCATTGGCCATTCCTGTTTTGGCTTCGCCATTGTTGCTGGAAGTGGTGGTGGAGGAAGCTGGCCCGCCGATGATTTCTACTTTTGCATCGGCCATTGGCAAGCCATTACAGCCGTTTTTAATGGAGCCCTCTAAGAAGCTGGCCCGCTTGTAGGTGGGCGTGAGGATAAACAGTTGTCCTGGGCTGATGTTGCTCGCGATCATGGTACCAGAAGGGAAGTAGGGATAAGCGCCCCAGCATCCATCAAAATTGGCCCCAGTTCCTTGCCAAGTATCGTAGTTGCCCACCTCTACCAGGTTGGATGGACGACTGCAGTCTGTAATGACTACTCCCCCAGTGTACCAAGAGGTAACGGAGAAATCATTGATAATATGTGCATTGTGTCCAATCGATCCGAAACCATTGTCGATTGAAAAGCGATCCAGTTCCTTGATATCGGTAGGGTCAGAAATATCATACGAGGTTAAAAAAGAAGGAGTGGTTTCGTCAGTGGTGACGATGTGTTTGCGGTCGTCCAGTAGCCAAGCGTTGTGGGTAAACTTTCCAGGTGTTTGGATGCTTCCAAGCAGAACTGGATTTTGTTTATCGCTCATATCAACGATGGAGAGTAGCCCGGAATAGATATGGCATCCATAAAGGGTGTCGTTTTCAGCGTAGCCATCGTGGATATAGCCGAGCTGATCGAATTTTCCGAGGTAAGTGGGGTTGTAGGGGTCAGCGGTAAGGTCATGTGCTACGCCACCATTAAATTGTCCTTGGCTGCCGTAGGTGTACAAAACACCTTTAGTAACGTCAATGTGTAGGGCATGGATGGTATTGATGTTGCCCGCTGCTGCTCCGGTCCCGAAGTAGCTATGGTAATTTAGGTTGGGGCTAGGCAACCCACTCAAGTCTACGATTTGTACACCACCACCCCCTTCGGAGGTCACGTAAGCGTAGTGGGAGTACGTTTTGATTTCCTTCCAAAGGTTATCGGGTCCTGGGATTTGTACAATCTGAACGGGCAAATCAGGGTTGGTAATATCCACGATAATCATGCCTTTAGAGCCGCCAACCAGGGCATACTCTTTGCCGTCAGGGCTAGTCCATCCACACACATTCGCCAAGGTTTGACCCGGGAATGTGATGCTGGAGCGGAGTTGCACATTGGTGTTTTGGGAAAAAGAAAGAAGGTGTAGGCAAAGGGTAAAGGTTGCCAGTAACAGAGAACGTACGTAATAATGCATCAGAAAAAAGTATAGATTAGTAGTGGGCAAAGGTAGCAGAAGCACCGAGCTTTTTAGTTAATATCGAAACTGTTAGGACATCATTTGAGGTAGTTTGTCTGATTTGGTCTTTTTGCTGCGTTCAATTGGTTAGCGATGGAGGTTTTGGGTGGAGTCGGAGGCGGTTTTCGCAGCTTGGACCAGGTGCAGCAGCAGGTCGAGCTGTGGCAAGATGGTTTTGTAATATGGATCGTGGCGGTATTGGCTGATCAGGCGTTCTGCAGCGGGGTATTCTTGGTGAGCGATATGGTATTCCAGAGAAAAGCCTGCTGCATGGTTAAATTTATCGAATACGATGGAGTCGGGTTGCTTTTGTTTGAAAAATAGCCAGCCAAGGGCGATGCCGAAGAGCAGGGTGCCAAAGCTAAAAGCGGCGAGGGCTTTAAAGCCAAATCCCCCTTTTTGAATCCGGAGTTGTTCGTAATCGTGTTGCCAATGATGGATTTCGGATTCTAGTGCCTTTGCTTTTTGGGACAGGTTTTGGGCTGCCCGTTGCTGGTCGAGCAAATCTTGTTGGAGTTGGGCTTTTTGGCCAAGGAGTTCCTCCAGCACTTTGGCTGCCGAGGCTTGATTTGAGCCAGCTTGTGGGTTATTTGTCTCCGGATTTTTTTCGTCGTTCATCGTACTGTCGTTCCAATTTGGTAACAAAAGTAAGTAGACTTCTGTTGTGGTAGGAATAAAGTTTTGGCAAGATCCACCTGCTCAGCGACTGAAATATCAGAGGTCATTAAACCAGGTTCCTTTTTTCTAGTCGAATGGTGTAGAGGGTCGATGTCCGGAAAAATAAGTCTTATTTTTGTACCATGAAAGTAGATATTTTAGCGATTGGAATTCATCCGGATGATGTGGAATTAAGTGCAGCTGGCACCCTACTGAAGCATGCAGTGGTGGGCAAGACCTTCGGTTTGCTGGACTTAAGCAAGGGGGAATTAGGTACCCGGGGTACGGCGGAGATCAGGGCAATGGAGGCGGAGGAGGCGGCAGTTTTATTAGGGGCGGCTTTTCGGAATCGGCTTGATATTCCGGATGGTTTTTTTACTCAGGTTCCGGAGCAATGGATGAAGGTTGTTCGTCAAATCCGACAACACCAGCCGGAAATTGTCTTATGCAATGCACCTCAGGATCGACACCCTGATCATGGTCGGGCTGCAAATTTAGTGTTGGACGCTTGTTTTTATGCTGGTTTGACGAAGATTGAAACGTTAGACGATCGAGGAATGCCACAGGCTGCCTGGCGTCCAAAGGCTGTTTATCATTACATTCAAGACCAGCAGTTGCAACCTGATTTTGTGGTGGATATTACGCCCTTTTTCGAACAAAAAATGAAGGCGATTCTAGCTTTTAAGTCACAGTTTTATGCTCCAGAGGCGGAGGCGCCGAATACGCCTATTTCCGGAAAGGATTTTCTGGATTTTATGGAGGCAAAAGCGCGCGTTTTTGGTCGACCTATTCAGGCCGCTTATGCCGAAGGGTTTATTTGTGCGCGGGTGCCCGGGGTCGAGGATTTATTTTCACTTCAATAACGATACAATCAGTTATGCGAGTACTTATTTGGGGACTTCTGTTTGTTTTCAGCAGATCGCTGTTTGCTCAGGGGGGATCTCTCTATTTTCCACCGCTTGTTGGAACGACTTGGGAAACTATTTCGCCAGACGAAGTGGGTTTTTGTCCGGAAGCTATTGATAGTTTGTATTCCTTTTTGGAGTCGACTGATAGCAAGTCGTTTATTTTATTGCAGGATGGAAAGATCGTGCTAGAAAAGTACTTCGGAACGTACACCCGAGATTCGTTTTGGTATTGGGCCTCCGCGGGGAAATCCTTAACGGCATTTCTAATTGGACAGGCTAAGCAAGAGGGTCTGATCGAGCTGGATGCAGCTACTTCTACTTATTTGGGAGGGGGCTGGACGAGTTGTACGCCGGAAAAAGAGCAGTTGATTACGGTTCGCCATCAGCTCAGCATGAGTACTGGGCTCAACGACGGGGTTCCTGACGATGACTGTACGGATCCTGTTTGTCTGCAATTTTTGGCGGATGCAGGGACTCGTTGGGCATATCATAATGCCCCTTATCATTTATTGCACGATGTTTTGGAGGAAGCGACAGGATTGGCACTTCAGCAGTTTACGAAAACTAGGTTATTGGATAAGACGGGAATGCGTGGATTATGGATCAATCATGTTCAATACGGCCGCGCGCGGGATATGGCGCGATTTGGTTTGCTGATGTTGGCCAAGGGCAAGTGGGGAGGCACTACTTTGCTGAGTGATTCCTTGTATTTTCAATCAATGATCCAGGCTAGCCAGCCGATGAATCCCAGCTACGGGTATTTATGGTGGCTCAATTCGGGCGCAACGTACTTGGTGCCTGGACTGCAGTTTCCTTTTGCGGGTCCCTTGTGTCCTGCGGCTCCATTGGACCTTTATGCAGCACTTGGCAAGAACGACCAAAAGATTCATGTGGTTCCTAGTAAGGGGTGGGTGATTGTGCGGCAAGGAAACAGTTCGAATACAAGTTCGGTGCCGATTGTATTTGATCAGCAGATGTGGCTTCGTTTGCTGGCATTGGATTGTGGTGCTACCGGAGTTGGAAGGGTAGAGGCAGGGCCTGTGTTGCTGGTGCATCCCACTTTAGCGCAGGCTGGCTGGTGGCTGGAGTCGTCAATCGAACTGAGTGAAGTCCGTATATGGAGTTTGGATGGGCGCCTGCTTCGATCAGACAGTGACTTGGCGGGACATCGGGTATTCATCCCGGCTGCAGAGGCCGCTTCGCAATGGTTTGTTTTGGAGATCAGCTTAGCGGATGGTCGAAAGGTACTTCGGCGTGTTGGAAGGGTAAAATAAAAAAAGCCACCCCGTGAGGAGTGACTTTTTCTTAGTGGCGGGAGCCGGACTTGAACCGACGACCTTCGGGTTATGAGCCCGACGAGCTACCAACTGCTCCATCCCGCGATTTATTAGACTGCAAAGGTACGGTAATTTAGTTTGGATTGACAAATTTATTTTTAGTTTATTTAGAAAAACTTGGTATTCAGTTAGTTTGTGGGGGTAATGTAGGAAGATGGCATGGTGGATGGCGATTTGTTTGGTAGAATATTTCAGAAAAAAGGGGAAAAGGGGTATAAGAATTTTTTGTATGATTTCGGTTGGGGATAAAAAAAGAGCTGCCTCGTAAAGGAGACAGCTCTTTTGCTATAAAACGGTTCCGGAGTTTATGCCGGAGTGGGTACTGATGGTTTGTAAATCCCTGCTTTCAGTTTTTCGCCTACGGCGGAGAAAGCATCCAGGGTAATTTGAATATCTTCATCGGTGTGTACGGCTGTAGGGATCAGTCGGAGGATCATCATTCCTTTTGGGACGACTGGATAGACTACGATTGAGCAGAACACGCCGAAATTTTCGCGCATATCTTTTACGAGGGCCATTGCTTCTTCTACTTCTCCGTGCATATAGACAGGGGTTACGCAGGTATTGGTATCCCCGATATCGAAACCGCGGTCTTTTAGCCCTTGTTGGAGTTTATGCACATTTTGCCACAGTTTTTCGCGGAGTTGTGGTTGGCTTTTGAGTAGTTCAAAGCGTTTGATAGCTCCTTCTACGATGGGCATTGGCAGTGATTTAGCGTAGATTTGGGAGCGCATATTGTAGCGCAGGAACCGGATAATTTCTTTGGGACCTGCGATGAAGGCACCGATCAGGGCCATGCTTTTTGCGAAGGTACTGAAGTAGAGGTCAACCGCTTCGGTGACACCTTGTTCTTCAGCGGCGCCGGCGCCGGTAGCCCCCAGCATTCCGAATCCATGGGCGTCATCGATGATCAGGCGGAAATTGTATTTATCCTTTAGGGCGGCGATCTCGCGTAGTTTGCCTTGGTCGCCACGCATACCGAACACACCTTCTGTGATCACTAGGATACCACCACCGGTTTCATCGGTGATTCGTTTGGCGCGTTCCAGGTTTTTTTCCAGGCTTTCGATATCATTGTGGGTGAACGCGAAGCGTTTGCCGAGGTGCATCCGGAGGGCGTCTACGATACAAGCGTGGCTTTCAGAGTCATAGACAGCAACATCGTGGCGGCTAAGGAGTGCGTCGATGACGGACATGATACCTTGGTAGCCATAGTTAAGCAGGTATCCGTCTTCTTTTCCAACGAAGTGTGCGAGGTCCGTTTCCAGTTGCTTGTGTCGTTTGGTTTCACCGCTCATCATACGGGCTCCCATAGGGTATGCGAGACCCCATTTTTGGGCGCTTTCGGTATCTGCTTTCCGAATGTCCGGGTGATTTGCGAGTCCCAGGTAGTTGTTGATGCTCCAGCAGACCACTTCTTTACCATTAAAGTACATGCGATTGCCGAGTTCCCCTTCTAGTTGAGGGAACATATAGTACCCTTCGGCTCTTTCGGCGTATTTTCCGAGTGGTCCGGCTTGTTTCAGGATGCGATCGAATAAATCCATAGTTTAGTGTGTATGAGGGATGGCTACTGATTCTTCTTCCGGGAGGAAGCCTTGCGAGCGCATCCATTGGTCGTTAAATATTTTGGAAACGTATTTAATCCCGTGGCTAGCAAATAGCAGGACTACCACATCGTCTTTAGTGAGTCGATCTGCGATTTGGTCTAGGCATTGTAGGGTGGCCCCGCTGGAGTAGCCTGCCAGGATACCGTCGGTGGTAGCCAGTGATCGTGCTTTGATAGCACTTTCCTGGTCGGTCACTTTGATAAACTCATTAATGAGTCCAAAGTCGAAGTTGGAGGGGATGATATTTTTGCCGACTCCTTCCATTTGGTAGGAGTAGATTTCGTTGGGGTCGTAGACGCCTGTTTCGTGGTATTTTTTAAGTACGGAACCGTAGGCGTCGGTTGCGATGATCGTTAGATTTGGATTTTGTTCTTTGAGGAACTTACCGGTTCCACAAAGTGTACCTCCAGTGCTTGCTGATCCTAGCAGGTAGGTAATTTTTCCTTCTGTTTGTTCCCAAACTTCGGGTCCAGTGCTGAGGTAATGAGCCGTACTATTATCTAGGTTATAGTTTTGGTTAATGTAATACGCACCTGGGATTTCTTCAGCGAGGGTTTGTGCTTTGCGGTAGTAGGATTCCGGGTCGTTTGGTTTAGCATCTTTGGGGCAAAGGACGACTTCTGCGCCCATGGCCCGAAGGCTGCTTAGTTTGTCTTCTGAGATTTTGCTGGTAACGGTTAGAACACAGCGATACCCCTTGATGGCACAGACCATGGCCAAGCTAAAGCCGGTATTGCCGCTAGTAGCATCCACAACAGTCCCTCCGGGCTTCAGTTTGCCGGTTCGTTCCGCGTGTTCGATCATGTACAGGGCAATTCGGTCTTTTGCACTCAAGCCGGGGTTGAGGCCTTCCAGTTTAGCATATACCGTAGCTGGGATATGCTCTACTATTCTATTTAGGCGTACCAAGGGGGTTTTGCCAATGGTTTCTAAAATACTGTTATAGACCATACGCCTGAGATTTTTATTGTAAATTAAGCCCGCAAAGGTAACACAAATCCTATTAATTTACGAAGCATATAGGGGAAAGGAAAAATTTGAAAAAAAATGCAGTTGTTTTTTGGTTGGGCCAAATAAATGTTGGAGATTCGCGTCACATCCCAGAGCACAATATGGTTTTATTCCTTCACACTGGTTTTTTTAACAACCAAACTTTATTGTCATGCTCATTATTACAATTGCAATTTTTGCTATGTTGCTGGTTCGTTTTTTGCCCCTTGCTTTAGGTATGTGGAATTCGGGCAGTCGGCACTAGTCAAAAAAAACACTTTTTCCAAGGAAGTGCGGGCTGCGGGTCTATTTGAGTACCTTTGTCAGGCTCACTTCTTGAGGAGTACATCGAGGGCCAACTTTACTTAGGAGCAAGATGCTTCTCGGGAGTTTTGTTTACAATGGTTGGCAGGTGCCAGCGTAGAAATTTTTGTATGGCGTCGTGCGGAAAATCGTAACCAATTTAACCACATGGGTTTTATTTGCGGTGGTAATAGGTGCCGCTATGGGTCACTTTTATCCTGAGCAGGCGGTGGAGATGGGGCCTTTGGGTAAATATTTTATTGAGCTGGTTAAGCTGTTTATTTTTCCACTTATTTTCCTGACCATTACCATTGGGGTGTCCAGCATGAGCGACTTGCGACGGGTGGGTACAGTGGGTTTGAAGGCACTTTTGTACTTTGAGGTGGTTACTACACTTGCCTTATTAATTGGGGTGTTGGTTGCCTATGTGATACAACCCGGCCTGGGAGTAGTTCCTGCAGGCACCGAGGTGGAGGTCGCTAACTACACATCCAGGGCGCAAGCCTTTTCTTGGTTGGATTTTTTGGTATCCAATACTACTTTACAAGTTTTACTAATTTCCTTGTTATTCGGTACAGGATTGGGGTACTATCGTGGGAAGCAGCGGGTATTGGAGTATTTATCGCGTATGTTGAAGTGGGTATTTCGTTGGTTGCACTGGGTGATGCTTTTGGCGCCTTTGGGGGCCTTTGGTGGGATGGCATTTACGATTGGCAAATATGGACTGCATACCCTTGCTCCGTTAGCAAAACTTATGTTGACGGTTTACTCGACCATGGCGCTCTTTATCTTTGGTGTGTTGTGGTGGATATTAAGGCAATATCGAGTCAAAATCCTGTCTCTCTTAAATTACATCAAAGAAGAGTTGTTGGTGGTGTTGGGCACTTCATCGAGTGAGGCGGCACTTCCGGCTTTAATGGAGAAATTGGAGCAGATGGGTTGTCCAAAACCGGTGGTTGGTCTGGTGGTACCAACTGGTTATTCTTTTAATTTGGATGGGACCACTATTTATTTGTCGATGGCGGTTTTGTTTTTGGCCCAGGTTTATGGCATTGATTTAAGCGTTGCTCAATACGCCACAGTGATCGGTGTGTTGATGGTTACCTCCAAGGGAGCTGCTGGGGTAACGGGCAGTGGTTTTGTGGTGTTGGCTTCTACGCTTTCCGCTATTCAGGTGATTCCGATTGAGGGATTGGCGTTATTAATTGGGGTAGATCGATTTATGTCGGAGGCAAGGGCGATTACCAATTTTATTGGGAATGCCGTTGCTACGATCGTTGTATCCAATTGGGAGGGTGCATTTGATCGCGGAAAGATGGAGCAGGCATTCTCGACGGAGGTCTATGAGTACGACGATCCAGGTTACCGGTAGGGATAAATGAAAAGGCCGGTGCTGCTTTTTATGCGCTAACACCGGCCTTTTTAGAATTTATTAATTGGCTTTGGCCTTCAGGCTTAATTGGATGGGTACATTATCGCTGATGAGTTTATCCTTTGCGGTGTTCAGGATACCTGAGCGAAAATTGATGCCCCATTTTGTGCGGTCAATAATAAACGTAGCGGAATTAATGCTTAATTCCTCTCCATTGAACGTCAGATTCACAGGGATATTCACATTGTGGGTTTTGTCTTTCAGCTTTAGCTGACCGGGAACCACGGCGTTAAAGCCTGGATTGGTGCTTTTGAACGATTCTGTGAAGGTAAACGTTCCTGTTGGGTATTTATTGGTCTCGAAGAAATCTGCATCTTTTAGATGGGATTCCAGATCGGTTTTCTCACCTGGGTCTTTAAGGTCTTGTACCGTAATGGAATTCATATCAAGGTTGATGGATCCCGCAGTGAGTTGGCCATCGGTCAGGGTAAGGGTTCCTTCCTGGACCTGAATGGTACCATTGTGTTGACTATTGCTGACGTCGTTTTTGCCAGCCCAATAGACGATGCCCTCTGTGACGGTATATGTTTTAGTGCCGGAGGGGGCTGCTGTTCCGGCTTCTGTGGGCGCGTTGGCAGGGGTACCGGTTGTGGCCGGATCGTTTTTGCAGCTTCCGAGCCAGAGGATGGATAATAAAAGGATAAAAAATCGAGCTGGTGTGGACATAAGAGTGGTAGCCTGTGCTTGTTTTTAGAAATGGCTGCAAAAGTACGTTGAGAACGAGCATTTGGGAAATTATTGTGCACTTTGTCGGGAAGGATGTTGCATATTTGCAAAATATGCGGGCACTGCTTGCTTCACAGCGGTTGTGGGAGGCGGTCCGTCCATTCAACTTAATTAGTATGTCATTTAACGAAACAGATTACAGCGGTCTAAAGGCGAGGGTGATTCGCTATAAGGAAACCTTATTAAATACAGCCAAGTACCGGCTAGCTTGGCAAAATGAATTGAGGGAAGCGATCCAGCAACAACTCAATTCGGCGGTAGAAGCTGCCGAAATTCCAGGAAAAGTGGAGCTGCGCAGTGAAATTGGCAATTTAGAAGCCATTGTACTCACCCTTGGGGTTGCCAGCAGTGGCTTGGGCGAACCTATGGGGGACGGGTTGCGTCGGGATCTGATCAAACAAAATGGTACCTTGGTCTACCAACAGTTGTTCAATGGGAAAATTTTGGTCTTAATTCAATATCCCTACATAGAGAAATACGGAGAGCAGTTGCCTCCCAAGACCATCGCCATTTACCGCCCGGAGGAGATCAAAGCACCGTATATCTTGCGGCATGTTGAAGAGTTTATCACGGAGGTGGCTCGCTGGGAGGATTATGATGATGATTCCGACACCGTGCAGCGAATTGGTTTCAAAGCAAATGGAGGAGAGGAGGTCTTGAATACGCCACAACTAGAGGTTTAACGGTTATCAAGACGAAATCAAGTACAGTTTCCTCCCGCTTATTGGGGCTTACTTTGCTGATTCTTGGAACAGGTTGTTTTCGAGGAGATCTGGGTTGTTTTTCCAGTTTTCTTCTGCATTGCTTACGGCGGCAGTTGCTTTCACTATACGGGTACTGAGTCGGGTCAGGCTCTGAATAGAGTTTCCTTCAATCCCGTGGGTGCTGTAGTTTTTTGCCCAATTAATGCTAAACTCTTCGATGGTAATAATGAAATCCTTGCTGACGTGTGCGGTGGCTAGCATAACAGGGTTTACTCCACCGATACACCGAGTAGCAATTAGTTTGCCCTTTTTATCAAATACGGCGATGTTGTATGTTTTGTATTGGCGGGCAAAATTTCGTCCGGTATTGTAAATAACGGCGTGGTGGGTTTCATTTTCCAGGGCGACAACGGGTTCTGGATATACGGGCATGCGGTTGGTCCGTGCATCCTCTTCCAGAGCGGGTAGAAACTCATAGTATTGCCATTCCAGCAATTTTGGGCGCTCTACAGGCTGATTTCCAGCACGTTGCTCCAGTTGGCTGCGGAGAGCCTCCTGGCTGAGAGAATAGGGCAGACTAGCCTTTGGAAATTGGCTTAGAAACTCTTCGAAGCTGACCGATTGTGCAGAAACCGAATGAGCGAATAGGCTAACAAGTAACAGGGTAAATATCTTTCTCATCACAAACAATAATAGATAGGTCGTACTTATCGAGGGATCGGATTAAAAAGACAATTTACCGGTATCTAAAATAATGCCAAAAATAAAACGCTTCTACCCCTTTGAGGGTACTTTTGGTAGGGAGAAAGAGGTTGGCTGGTGGACTGTTTTGGAATTTTGAATATTGAGTGTAAACGGCAGAATGTAGAAATTCTAAATTTGATCGTTCTAAAATTTCAAGATTGGTCGTGAAACAAAAGAGCCTGAATTGCACCGAAAGGGCGATTCAGGCTCTGGAATTGGCTATGGTTGATAGCTCGATGCCGAATTGGCGAATCTTATTTTTTGTTTTTGCTTGATTTTTTGCCAGTTTCGGTAGGTAATCCTGGCATTGTTCCTTGAACGGATCCTTGGACGAAGGTTCCCCATGTCAGGTTATTACCGCCTTCCTTGTGGGACAGTGCCTTTTCGATGGCCATGTTAGCGGCATTTTCGACTACCCACTCAAAATTTTCTTCTCCGACGGAGTGTACATCAGCGTCTGGGGCTGGGTTACAGAAATCAATGGCATAGGGAATACCCTCTCTGACAGCAAATTCGACGGTGTTGAAATCGTATCCGAGTGCGTGGTTGATGCGAAGGACTAACTCATGCATTTGTTCCCTTAATTCTTTGGAAACATTATGGTCTGCCACGTACCGGAGGTGATGCGGGTTGCGGGGTTCATAGTCCATCATGCGGACGTATTTACCACCCAGGCAATAGCAGCGGAAGTAGGCATCAAATTCGATGGCTTCCTGGAGCAGCATGACCAGGTCATTGGTTTCATTGTAGGCGGCAAACAATTCATCGAAATTATCCACCTTGTACACGTTTTTCCAACCTCCGCCAGAGTGTGGTTTCATAAAAAGCGGGAATCCACCGAGGTCTTCCACCATTTTTTCCCAATCGAGTGGGTATTTCAGGTTTCGGAAGCTTTGCGCGGAGGTATCGGGTGGCATCTCTTTCGAAGGCAGGAGAAAGGTACGAGGGACGGGCAGCCCAATTTTAGTAGAGAGGCAGTTATTGAAAAATTTTTCGTCAGCGCTCCACCAGAATGGATTGTTAATTACTGCGGTACCGTTGAGGGCGGCATTCTTCAAGTAAGCGCGGTAGAACGGAACATCTTGGCTGATTCGGTCGATAATGACTGCATAAGGGGAAGGGTTTCCTTGTGCCAGTTCATCTACCAAAACCCGTTCTGCTACGACGTTTTTAATGTTTTTGGAGTTAACTCGTTCAACAAAGGCTTCTGGGAAGGTATTTTCTTTACCGTGTAAAATTCCGATTTTTTTCATGGTACCAATCGATTCGTGATTTGTTAGACGACAAATCTACTTCAATCTCAAAAGAATCGGAGTATTTGGCAAAAAAAATTGTGTATTAATAATCTATGACGGGTTTTCGTGTTTTTTGGTTGATGTTTTTGAGTTCGGTTTTATTGGCTACTTGTTTAGAGACGGTCAACATTTTATAGTTTTTATCCCCATCTACGGCGAAAATGGAGACGGAGTAGACGCCTGCTTGTCGGTAGGTGTAGTTCAATTTACCGTCCACAAAGGCTTGTAAGGGGCTCCCGTCACCGGGGTCGAGCAAGTATTGACCTCCTTTGGAGAAATCGGCTAATTCGTAGGTGAAGGGGACATTCATTTCTGGCTGTTCGCTTTCGCGCAGCAGGTTCAGGGGTACATTTTGTATGCTGGCTTGAGGGCCAGTTGGTGTTTCCGTGGGATTGGACGTCGGTTGGAGCAGGGTTTTGTTGGTTTCGGGTGTTTGCTGCTGTTCGCGACTGGTTTGGATCAAGAAGAGCCCGGTCAACCCGATCAATGCGATCGCCGCCAGGAGCAGGCCATCTTTGCGTTTAGTAGAAGTATTGGGCATTTTTTTGATTGCAAATGTAGTGGTTGAATGATAATGGAAGTTAGTGTTTTCGGGGGCAGGTCTGTTAATGCCCGGTGAAACGAGCGGGATAGGAACTACGGGTGATCTGTTTTTGGGCGGAAAACAAAAAAGAAGGCGCCTCCTCCTGCGGGAACGCCTTCCTTAAGCCCGGTCAAGCCTGGAAATCAGTTAACAGCGGAGCCTTCATACATTACTGCGATCGGCACACTCATGGAAAAGCAAAGGGAAGGGACTAATGTACGCTGAAACGATTGCTACACCTTTGCTTGCCGGATAGATTCGGAACGGTCTTACGAAATCGATGGAAGACGCCGAGGGTTTAGGATTATTCCTTAGACTATGCACCCTGGATTAGGCTGCATAGTCAAGGATAAAGGGTATTATGCAGAGCAGGCTTCGCAGGATGGATCGTCCATACTGCATACCTTTCCGATCATTGGATCTGGAACGGACATAGATATAGCGGAGGGCGCCTCTTGTCGGAGTTCTTGAATATCGGGCAAACTTGGGCTTACCTTGGTGCGCACGCTGGTTTCGGCGGACACCGCGATGTTGCTGCTGCTGAATTTTTGTTGGTGCTTTTGACCTAAGGTGAATTTAATTGGGTCAGTGGCAGCCTTGGAGCGCAGGTAGTACATGCCGGTTTTGAGGCCTTTTTGCCATGCGTAGAAGTGCATGGAGGACAACTTTGCGAAGGTAGGTGCTTCCATGAACAGGTTAAGGCTTTGACTTTGGCAGATGAATGCACCGCGGTCGGCCGACATATCGATGATTGCTTTTTGGCTAATTTCGTAGGCGGTTTTATAAATTTCGCGGACGGGTGCGGGGATATCCTCCATTCCTTGGATCGATCCGTTGGCGGCCATGATGGCTTCCCGCATTTCTTCGTTCCAGAGCTGCAAGCGTACCAGGTCACGCATCAGGTGTTTATTTACCACGATGTGTTCTCCGGCGAGTGTACGGCGGGTGTAAAGGTTCGAGGTATAGGGCTCGAAGCACTCGTTATTGCCCAGGATTTGGCTGGTGCTGGCGGTGGGCATGGGAGCCAGGAGCAGGGAATTGCGGGCGCCTGATTTTTTAACGCGCTCACGGAGGGCTGCCCAGTCCCAATTATTACTTGGGGTTACATTCCAGAGGTCGAACTGGAAAAGACCTTTGCTCAGTGGGGAACCTTGGAACGATTCGTAGGCGCCAAATTTTTCGGCCAATTCGATGCTTTCGAGCATAGCGCCGTAGTAGATCGCCTCGAAAATTTCGCTGTTTAGCTTCCGGGCTTCTGGGCTTTCGAAGGGCATTCCGAGTAGGATAAACACATCGGCAAGGCCTTGTACTCCGATTCCGATGGGGCGGTGCCGCATGTTAGAATTCCGTGCCTCCGGGATGGGGTAGTAGTTTACATCGATGATTTTGTTCAGGTTTCGGGTAGCGACCCGGGTGATTTCGACCAGTTTATGGAAGTCGAATGCCCCGTTTTGAACAAATTTTGGAAGTGCGATGGATGCCAGGTTACAGACGGCCACCTCGTCTTTAGAGGTGTATTCCATGATTTCGGTACATAGGTTGGAAGAGCGAATGGTTCCCAGGTTTTGCTGGTTGCTTTTCCGGTTTGCATGATCCTTGTACAGAATGTAGGGGGTTCCGGTTTCGATTTGGCTTTCGAGGATCGCGTTCCAGAGGTCGCGGGCTTTAACCACCTTTCGTTGGCGTCCTTCCTGCTCGTACTGATGGTAGAGGGCTTCGAATTCGGTGCCATAGCAATCGAAGAGGCCGGGTGCTTCACTTGGGTCAAAGAGCGACCAGGATTTGTCATCGCGTACCCGTTCCATAAACAGGTCACTGATCCACAGGGCGTAGAACAGGTCGCGTGCGCGCATTTCTTCTTTTCCATGGTTCTTTTTCAGGTCCAGGAATTCGAAGATATCGGCATGCCAGGGTTCGAGGTAAATGGCGAAAGCTCCTTTTCTTTTGCCTCCACCTTGGTCAACATAGCGGGCGGTATCATTAAAGACCCGGAGCATGGGAACGATTCCGTTCGAGGTGCCTCCAGTTCCTTTTATGTAGGATCCGGTTGCGCGGATGTTGTGAATGCTTAGACCGATACCTCCTGCGCTTTGGCTGATGAGGGCACAGCGTTGCAAGGTTTCAAAAATTCCGTTGATGGAATCTTCTGTCATGCTCAAAAGGAAGCAAGAGGAGAGTTGTGGCTTTGGAGAGCCTGCGTTGAAGAGCGTGGGAGTGGCATGGATAAACCAGCGTTCGCTCATCAGGTTGTAGGTTTCGATGGCGGATTCGATGTCTTCGCCATGGATACCGACAGAGACCCGCATAAACATGTGTTGTGGGCGTTCTGCTACCTTGCCGTGCATGCGCATGAGGTAAGAGCGCTCCAGGGTTTTGAAGCCGAAGTAGTCGAAATCAAAGTCCCGGTCGAAGATAATAGCGCTATCGAAGCGGTCTTTGTGCTTCATAATGACCCGGTGGGTTTCTTCCCCGATCAGGCCGGCGCGTTCCCCTGTTTTGGGGTCCACATATTTGTACAAGGCATCGATTACCTTGGAAAAACTCTTTTCGGTCTCTTTGTGCAGGTTACTAACGGCGATTCGAGCAGCCATCAGGGCATAATCCGGGTGGATGGTGGCCATGGTAGCGGCGGTTTCGGCAGCCAGGTTGTCGAGTTCCACGGTGGTGACACCATCGTAGAGGCCCATGATTACTTTTTTGGAGATTTCATGGATACTGACAAACTGAGGATCGAGGCCGTAGGATAATTTTCTAAGCCGCGCGGTGATTTTGTCGAAAGACACGTCTTCGCGGCGCCCGGATCGTTTAATTACTTGCATAGAGACAGATTAAGATGTGTGTAATAAAAATTAAATATTTGGTCGTTTGTTAAAAGTCAGCGTCGAGGGAGAAGGTTTGCTCTTCTCGGTTGGCCATTACCCCTGCTTTTTGGTAGTCACCCACTCGTTTTTCAAAGAAATTGGTTTTTCCTTGAATGGAGATCATATCCATGAATGGGAAGGGATTGGTGGCCTGGTACACTTTTGGTTGGCCGAGGGTCATTAACAGGCGGTCGGCCACAAACTCGATGTATTGCTGCATGAGCTGGGCGTTCATACCGATCAGGCTTACAGGCAGGGCGTCCGTAACAAATTCTTTTTCAAACTCTACAGCTTCAGTGATAATGGCCCGTACGTCTTCTGGAGAAGGTGGGTTTTGAAGCATGGAGAACAGCAGGCAAGCGAAATCACAGTGCATGCCTTCGTCACGGCTAATCAGCTCGTTGGAGAAGGTCAGTCCTGGCATTAGCCCGCGGCTTTTAAGCCAGTAGATGGAGCAGAACGAGCCGGAGAAGAAGATGCCTTCTACAGCTGCGAAGGCAACCAGCCGGTGTCCAAATGTGGGAGCGTTTTCGATCCAACGAAGTGCCCAATTGGCTTTTTTGGATACACACTCTAGGTTTTGGAGGGCGTTAAACAGGAAGTCTTTCTCTTTAGGGTCTTTAATGTACGTGTCAATCAGAAGGGAGTATACTTCTGAGTGGATATTTTCGATGGCGATTTGGAATCCGTAGAAGCAGCGGGCTTCTGGAATCTGGACTTCGCTCATGAAATTAAGCACCAGGTTTTCGTTGACAATTCCATCGGAAGCGGCAAAAAAGGCAAGCACATGCTTGATGAAGTGCCGCTCGTTGTCGTTCAGCTTGTTGTCCCAGTCGCTCAGGTCTTGTGCCAAATCAATCTCTTCTGCTGTCCAGAAAGATGCTTCTGCTTTTTTATACCAGTCCCATACTTCCGGGTACTTGATTGGAAGGAGGACGAATCGGTTGGGATTCTCCATCAAAATGGGTTCTGTGCTGGGTATTGCTTGTGACATGGATGGTGTATGATTACTTGTTATGGTAGTTTTCTTGGTGCGGAAAAAAGCCGCTGTTGAAGTATTGCAACCGGCCGGTACATTGCTAAAAAAAGCGTAGAAACAGGCTGATCATAGGTCAATCTTTTTCATTTGATTTGGAGAAAACGAAAGGAGGCCTTGAGCGAATCAAGTTCCGTCCGTACAACCGAATTTATTAAAGTATTGACCTTCAACAGGTCGTGTGAAAAGGGCTCTTTTTAAGGGTGTTTTCGTTGCGGAAAGGAAACGGAAAACCGTTTTTTGTTTCAACGCAATCAGACTGCGAAATTAAGGCAAGTAGGAAGTATGCCGCTTGGGAGTTTTTCCACAGTATGTTGATAACTTACGCAAGTAATTGATTTTCAATTTTAAAAAAAATGTATATAGTTTTCCACAATGTTAGTAACTCGAATATTGTTTTAAATGTATATAAAATTGTTTTGTAAGTAATTTCATGAAAATCAGGATTTTATTAGGGGATTTCTCTTGATATTAATTGAATTTATCAATTGTTTTTCTGTTTAAAAAATGCTCAGCAGGAAGTCCGCTCGACTGCTTTTTACCCTTCGTTGGTTGGGCACTGGCCGGCAGTCCAGCCAGTGCCCAATCGGTTTAATTTCGGATCAGCGGTCCAAACAAAACGGCGTTCCCCATGAGCCGTTCGGTGCCTCTCCAAAATCCCCTGAAATTGGGGTTCATAGCAAATTGGATTACCCGGCCGCTGCCCATGGGCTGCAGCAGTAGGGGAGCGGCGCCGGAACAGGTCGCTTGCAGGCTGGGGTGCAGGTAGCCAGCCAAAAGGGGCTGGCTGCTGAGCCGCATCGGGGTCTGTGCAGGCTGGTCAGTGGGCTCCAGAAAGAGGGCCTCCGGAAGAAATACGCTGAGGTCCGCAGGCATTCCGTATCCAATCGGATGGGTAGTATCAAGGGTAGCCGCGAAGATGGCTCCCGGCATATTCCGGGCAGCACCCGCCTCGGAGCGTCGGTTGAAAGGGGTGTTTTTACGGTTGGGTACCGCGGGCAATTGCCTGGCTTCCGCATTGGAGATTCCAGCCGTTTTTAGCCACTGAATCGTCTTGCCTGTCGCAATTAAGGTGCCTCCATTTTGGACAAATTCCTTGAGCTTGTCGGCCGACAACTCTTTGTAATTTCCATCCGGCAAAATCAGTACCTGGTATTTACTCAGCGCTAGGTTGGCAAGGCGGTCTTTTTCGACCAGGGTGCAGGCCAGTCCCAGTCGGGTATCCAAATAATGCCAGATTTCACCGGCATCCAAGGGGTTTATTCCTTCTCCTGTGGCGATTAGGACTTTCGGTAGACTACAGTTTACAAAGTGGTTGCTGCCGAGCCATGGACCGCTGTCGCTGCTCCCTTCTTCTACGGCCAGGTGGTGCGGCGTAGCGCTTTCCAAGAGGGCTGGTAGGCGGTTCAGGTCGCCCGGCTGCCGGTCGGAGGCGATGAACAGGCTGCCGGGCTGGAAAGTTTGTCCGGCAATTTCAAACGTTTGGGTGGCCGTTTTGACGCAGTATCCTTTTTTGAGCAGCTGCACGAGCAATGCGGGCAAGCCTGCTGCATCGGCTGGTATCATATATCCATAGGTATCTGTGCCAGCCGTATCTGTGCCATGCTGGTATGTGGCTGCGCCATGCTGGCGCTGCTCTGCGCCAGCATGGCGCAGCCACATACCATGCTGGGGTGCCCATTGCAGCCCAAACGCATCCGGTAGGGTCCAGGCGGAGATATCGTAAAAGAGGCTATCGCGGAATTGAGTGGGCCGCTCGAAGATGCCCCGGATCAGTCGGTATTGGGTTTGATTGGTGGGAACCACGATGGCGGATTCTTTGTGAAATTCCAGGTCCTGGACGCGGGTATTTTCGCTCAGAGGGTGGAACTGAATCCGGTGGATCGTCAGAATGCGCTCAAATTCATGGAGATGGGAGGCATCTTTTCCTTTCGCTTGGATCAGTTATCCTTTTACAGGGTTTTTTTCGGCTTCTTTTCGCGCAGTTTGGTAAAAGTCCAACAGGTATTGATTGAGCTCTGTCCGTTTGGTTTCCAGGGCTTTCAGGGAGCTGAAGGAGGTGATTACCTGGTTCCGGATGCTGTAGGCGAAGGTGAGGATTCCATTGCTGGTTTCTTGTGCGCTGCCTCGGCTGGAGGCTTGTTCAAAGAGGATGCCGATGCTGCCATTGGCATCCGGATAGGTCGAGCCTTTTCCGTAATAGAAATCATCAAAATTTTCCCCTGAGTAGAAGAGGATTCCTTTTTCAGAAAGGGCGTTGGCATGGAAACGGGCAATTTCGGCCGTCAGCTCTTGGTTGCGGGCGGGTGTGATGGGGTTAACTCGGGTAGGCACCCCAGGCTGGAAGAAAAAGGTGCTGTTACTGCCCATTTCATGGTGATCGGTGAGGATATTGGGGAGCCATTCCTGAAATAGGCGAACCCTTCCCTCCGATTCGGGTTGCTGCAGCACCAGCCAGTCGCGGTTGAGGTCAAACCAATAGTGGTTGTACCGTCCACCGGGCCAATGTTCGTTGAATTCATCGTCGGCAGGATCGGTCCTGCTGGTCTGGCTGCGTCGGCTATTGACCCAGCTGGAGAAACGCTGCAATCCGTCGGGATTAAAGCAGGGGTCGAGGAGGACCACATTGTTTTCCAGGAGGGCGTCGATAGCGGGGCCTTGTGCGGCGGCTAGCCAATAAGCGACCGCGACGGCGGCATGGCAGCCGGAAGCTTCATTGCCGTGGATGGAATAGCCCATGTAAAGGACGCCGGGCATCCGCTCCAAGTCGGCCGGAGCTGAGGAGTTTCCTTCAATGAGGGCCCTTCTTCGGGCTTTGAGGGCCTCTAGTTGGGGTTGAAGGGTAGGCCCTGCTATCCGCAGGCAGACCAGCGGTCGGTTTTCATGGCTGCGCCCGTATTCCTGGAGTTGAATCCGTGGACTGGTACTGGCCAGCTGCCGCATGTAGGCCAGGAGTTGGTCGTGGCTCAGGTGCCTCGAGCCGAGCTCCTCGCCCAGGAATTGGGCGGGGGTGGGCACCTTGGGGTCATAACTGCCGGCGGGCAGAAAGTACGATAACGACAACTGCTCCTGGGCAGGTAGGTAGCCAGGAGCAGTTGTTAGAAAAAAGACCAGAAAGAGAAATGGAATGTGTTTCATTCGGCAAGTATACACCATGCCGGGAGAAACTGCTGCAACGGGGGACAGATATTTCTGTTGATAGGGTTGGTTCCGTTGCCGGGGTATTTACATTTTCTGCAGGGCCAGTTTGGCGATTTCGACGGCCAGCGGCAGGTTCTCGTCTACTGAATCGGCATGGTCGAGTTTAATTTGGATGCACAGGTGCCCTTTTTTGAACAGGAGCATGCTATTTTCGGTGCTCCAAAGGGCGCCTTCGCCGAGGTTGGGCACCGGTGTGCGGTAGCCTTTTACAGCGTTTGTTTGGATGCTTTCAAATTGGGTTTGGGCGACGATGGGCGTGCCAAAGTCCAGGACTTCGATGGCAAGCATGCTTTCCGGGTTCGTGGCGATTTTTGGATTTTTAGTTTCCAGGACCTCGCGTTCCCTCCAGTCGGGCTTTTTCCAGGTGCGCAGGCAGTAGTTGGCGTTGGGCAAGGTGCGGCGATTGGCCACATCCCTTTTTTCTTCTACCTTGAACAGACCATAAAACTCTTGGTCGGTCAGAAGATCGCAGGCTGCTTCTCCTTTCCATTTATTGGGGAGGCGAATGGCTTGTCCAGTGGCGGAGTCGATGACCGGCTGGTTGGGATCGGGTGTGGAGCTGGTATTGGCTGCGGGGTCGGATTGGCAAGCCGCTAGCAGGCTAACAGATAGAGCGAGTGAAAAAAATCGTTTATACATGTAATAGTAGATTAGATCGGCAAAGGTAGGGCTTTTTTGTGAGAGGAACGTGCAGGTCGTGGAACGGGATTGGGTAAAATGCGCTTTCCACCGGACCCAGAGGGCCGGTGGAAAGCAAGAGACCAGATCGAGTAAAGATAAAAGAGATGGTATGATAGAAAAGCGATTGGAGGCTGTCCACTGCTTTCTGGCTGCAAAGGTCGGGGGACCTCCTAGCCTTTACCGGACAAATTTTGATTCTTTTTTTTGGGAAAAAGAGGTGTTTTTTGGGTGTTATTTTCACAAAAAACTAATATTCAATTTTTTGTGAAAATAAAAAATGGGGTGTTTTTTTATTAATTTTAAAAATATATTTGAAAAACGCTTAAAAAAGGAAATTGAAAAAGGGGCCATTTCTGAAAATTTGGCTCCCAGGGGGTAGGAAGATAAAAAGATCGTGGCGGTTGGCGCGTACCTTTGTCGTTCATTTTTCGTAAAAAAATCAGTGTTCATGCGAACTACGACCCTATTCAAAAGCGGGGGCTGGGTGTTGGTGCTTGCCCTCGTTTTGAACGATCCTGGCCAACTAGAAGCTCAACCTCCGGCTGATAGCGCCCGGGATGCTTTTCCAGCCCTGATTTGGGTAAAAGGCGGACGATTCCAAATGGGTTGCACCTCGGAGCAGCAGAATTGCACCGGCCACGAGCGGCCGGTGCATACCGTGGAAGTGGGTGATTTTTTCATGGGGGCGACAGAAGTGACGGTCGCTCAATTCAGTGCCTTCGTACAAGCCACTGGCTATCGAACCGATGCAGAACGGGGAACCGGGAGTTTTATTCGACGGGGAACAGAATTGGTGTACCGACAGGGCGTGCATTGGCGCATGGATGAACGGGGCCAGGAACGAGCGGCGGAAGAGGGCA
This sequence comes from Chitinophagales bacterium, assembly GCA_046316495.1. GTDB lineage: Bacteria > Bacteroidota > Bacteroidia > Chitinophagales > Saprospiraceae > M3007. The sequence goes on along the minus strand of JBKDAM010000045.1, from coordinate 120,835 downwards.
ATTTTCCGGTTTTGCACCTTAGCTGGGAGGATGCCTGCGCTTATACGGCCTGGCTGACGGAGAAGACCGGTTGGGTGTACCGACTTCCGACGGAGGCCGAGTGGGAGTATGCTGCCCGGGGAGGTATCCTCAGCAATGGGAACCTGTACGCTGGTAGCCAGGAGGCGGATTCTGTCGCCTGGCATTGGGACAATGCAGGAGGTCTGGTACATCCTGTCCAGACTAAATTGCCGAATGAACTAGGGCTTTATGATATGAGTGGGAATGTGCAGGAGTGGTGTTTGGATGAATACGGGTCCTACCACGAAGCGGGTCGTGTGCAGGAGCTGGGGCCAGAAAGGAGTCCCTCCCGGGTCTTGCGCGGGGGTGCCTGGAATCGGGAGGCTACCCGTTCGAGGGTAAGCAGTCGGATACATGCACCGCCTACCTCCCGGAGCAACAACCGGGGTTTCCGGGTGGTTCGGTTGGGGCAGACAGGTGAATGATAAGGTGGTGCTGAGCCATTGGTAAGTTGACCAGATTGTTGAGCTGGTATTGAGATGCCTTGATAAATTGAATATTTCCATTTGAGGGGGGGCACACTTAATTGAACCATTTTGTTGCTTTCCAATACAAGTAGTAGAGTACCTTTGGTTGCGTTTGCTGGTGGCGGTTCTTTGGAGCCATGAGAAGGTTTACCTATGATAACAACTAACATTTTCCGGATGGTATTAAAAAAAAGAGTATTGGTCGTTATTAGCTTGGTGTTGGTCATTGTTTCAAACGCCCAAGTTGGAAAAGGATTGCAGCCAGGCCAACCGGCCTCACCCATTCCCGGAAAGCGAATAGCCTTGGTCATAGGTAATTCAATGTACGCACATGGAGCACGCTTAAAAAACCCAATGAATGATGCAGTACTAATGGAGCAGACACTTTGTCAATTAAACTTTGATGTAATTTTAGTAATAGATGCTAGTTTGCAGGTGATGGAGCAAAGTCTGACTAAGTTCACAGAGCAAATTGAGAGTGGGGGATATGAACTGGCGCTGTGCTATTATTCCGGGCATGGGTTGGAGGTGAACGGATCCAATTATTTGTTGCCGGTGGATGGTAAGCCCAACAGTCAGTCAGATATTAAGTACTGTAGTTTGGACGCTGCGAGGATTCTCGACGGTATGGACGCAGCTGGAGCTGTTACTAAATTACTCGTTTTAGATGCTTGCCGAGACAATCCGTTGCCGAAAGGTTGGAGTAAAAGTATGGGAGCTGGTTTGGCTGCGCTGACTGCGCCCAAAGGCTCGCTTGTGGCGTATGCGACGGCACCTGGTAAGAAGGCTTGGGATGGTGATGGGCCAAATAGCCCGTACACAACCGCGTTAGCCCGTTTTTTAAAGGAGCCCGGTTTAGATATTTTTCAGGTGTTTACTAAGACTGCTGCTGCGACGCAAGATGCTGTGCAGGTGTATGGGGTTGAGCAGGTCCCTTATCTGTCAAGTAGTCTTCGCGGTCAACTGATATTAACACCAGGACAATCTGGGATGGAGGTGTCGCAAACACCCTCGACGTTGCAAAACCAGATCACTAGTTATTCAGACACTTTGGCGGGTAGGATGATTTTGGTTGAAGGTGGTATTTTTCAGATGGGCTGTTCCAAGAAACAAAGGGAATGTGCACGAGACGAGCGGCCCTCTCATCAAGTTTCTCTTGAAGATTATTTTTTGGGGGAAACGGAGGTGACCGTGGGGCAGTTCAAGCGATTTGTTGATGAAACCGGTTATCGAACGGATGCAGAAAAACGAAGGTCAAGAGCTAATTGGCGCAGCAACTCGGCCATTAATGAAAGTATCGAGGGAAAATACGAGGAGCATCCAGTTTATTACGTGAGTTGGGATGATGCTGTGGCTTACACAAACTGGTTGAGTAATCGCACGGGAGTCCAATATCGGCTTCCCACCGAAGCTGAGTGGGAATTTGCCGCGCTTGGAGGGAGGCAGAGTCATAGGTTTCGATATGCAGGAGGGAACTTATTGGAGGAAATTGGTTGGTACAAGGAGAATTCAGGAGGAGGAACCAAGCCGGTAAGAAGAAAAAAACCAAATGAGCTTGGTTTATATGATTTAACAGGAAATGTGGGTGAGTGGTGTTCGGATTGGTATGGTGATTACAAGGTGGAAGAACAGTCTCAACCAGTGGGGCCTACCTCAGGATTTTATCGTGTGTTTCGAGGAGGTTCTTGGGGAGATAATGCCTCTCGTTGTCGCACAACTAACCGCCGCAGATTCGCCAGCTCACTAAGCGCAGGGTATTTGGGCTTTAGGTTAGCTCGAAGTTATTGAGATGTATTCCTAGAGAAATACAGTAAAATGAACTTTTGGGTAAATCCAATTACTCAGCCAAACCGCCAGTTACTAAATGGGAGTGGTCAATTACTAATTAGTTGAAAATAATAAAAAGGCTTGGTTTAGGTTTGCGGGAGCTTGCCCGAATTGGGGCAGGCTTCGCCCCAAGATTCGGCCTTTTGTTGTCATACCAAAACAATCTCTAATCCACTTGTTGCCCCTTTTAGAAAGACGATTTGAAACATTATCCCCGGGTCACCTGTCCTTGCCGATGGGTGCCACCCTCTGCCCCATTCGGCAGTTCTGGTCCGGCCAGCAAAGGAGCTTTTGCCGGACCAGATTCATTAAAAGGTAGAGCTTGTTGAAACGCTTCTCCCTTTCAAACCTTTTGATTAGCGAAGAGGGCTAAGAGCCTTGCCAAGTGCCAATAGCTTCCTTTGGGCTCTTGAAAAGGACTTTCCACCTACACCCGTTGATTAGAATTAAAATTGGACTAGAACTGTCAAATGAACTGGAAAAAACGATTCCTTTATTTTATTATACTCTTGCTGGCCTTAATCAATTGTTCCTGCAAGGATTGCGCAAATCCCCGCGAAAACCGACTCCTTATCTTTCTGGACCAAACCGACCCAAGGGTATTCGAAGCGATTCGCTCAGATGCTACTCAACTCGTTAAGAAGGAACTACGAGGCTTTTTCCCCTGCGAGCCTTGTCTGGGCGGCCGACTAAAAGTGGTGCAGGTGCGCGATAATTGCCAAAATAAGCCGCTGCTGAAAATGGGCTTTCCGGCACTTCCAGATGAGGTGGATCCCAATGGTATCCTCCCCAAAGATTACCAAAATTTCCTGAAGGGGCTCAAAGGTTTTCAATTGGATAGCATGCCTACGGGTTTCCAAAAAACCTGCCTCTACGAACCGCTCTGCCAGGAACTAACAGAGCTGACGGAAGGGCAGCAAGGCCAGGGGAAAACCCAAGTGGTGATCTATTCGGATATGCTGGAAAACAATGGGGATCGGGGCACCAGCCTGTACGCTCAAAAAAACCTGGAGGCAGATTCCTTTGAACTGCAACTCATCAAGCGGTTTAAATTGGTGCTACCGGATTTGAAAGATGTGGAAATCCATTTGGTAAACCATCGAACTACACAAAACGATGACCGGGTCCGGTATGCCTGCAGTCTCTGGAAAGCTATTTTTGAACGGCATGGGGCGAAGGTAATCGGTCCCAAGGCTGTTTATTGAGTCTTTTTTTCCGAAAAAAAATACCATTCTTAGCCTACCTCAGAAAGGTTAAGGAAATCTTGTACCAAGAAGGGTCGTGGTCGGCCTTATCAATTGTACCTTTTTTGGGTGGAATTAATCCAGGAACAAAAGTTGGATGAGTTCATTAATCCCAAACGCTGCACTTAAATTACAGGGCGTAACCTACCGCCGTTAAGTTAAGGAAATGAATTGCCCAGTGAGCTGTCAAAACAATCGTTCCTTTTAAAGATGCGTTTTGTGATGGAAATGCTGACTATTGATAGACTCACAGGGCTTTGCCCCTGTTGATTATTGCACCGCCTTGGGTTTATAGATAACAGGGCTAAAGCCCCTTCCTGATTGGTGGGTCGCTTGGGGCTATTGAGATTGCAGGGCTAAAGCCCCTTTTCGATTTACGGTTAACTAGGAGTTGGTGTATCTGTCGAGAGGTGTCCCTTGATTAACAGCTATTTTAGTAGTTTAAAGTTACGACAATATGAATGGTCAACTGAAATGGGGTGCCCCAAAATTGGCAAAATAGAGTGTCCCTCCACCCCAGCTCCTACCCTCATGCAGATCATCCACAAAACACCCGGCAATAGCCCCACCCAAGGGGCGTGGCCGTGCCATCTCAATAGCCCATGTGAAATAAACGACAGTCACAAAAATCACCACAAAGCCCACCTTAAATTGAACGATTGTTTGTACGGGCAAAGAGCCTCATCGGACAATTGATTTCCTTAATTTAACAGCGGTAGGCTAACCTCCCCTCCTTCCTGTTCTGTGCGTTGTTTTGTGGCCATCGCATCCACCAAAAAAAATCCCGAATCTTGATCAGATCAACATTCGGGATTTTTTACGTTTTAGGCGGTGCCAGGAAGGATCTTGGCCCAATACAACCAGGGAAGTACGTAGCGCTTGAGGGCGTACATCGACCAGCGCTCTTTGCTTTGGTCGAAGGGGAAGGTTTCCTTGCGTTGGTTGTTGTAGTCAAACTCGGCCAACATCAGTTTTCCGTACCCAGTTAACACCGGGCAGGAGGTGTACCCATCATAGGAAGCCGTCAAGGCGGTGCCTTTCATGGCAGCGAGAAGGTTTTCCACCAATACAGGGGCCTGCTTCCGGATGGCGGCACCGGTTTTGCTGGTGGGTAATCCAGCGGAATCGCCCAAAGAAAAGACGTTGGGGTAGCGGACATGCTGGAGGCTGTGCTTATCTACGTCCACCCAGCCCCCAGAATTGGCCAGCGGACTTTGACGGATGAAGTCGGGAGCGCTCTGCGGAGGTGTCACGTGGATCATATCAAAATGTACCCAGGTTTCTACCTCTTTGTTATCGGGGCCAAAGCCAACGAATTTGGCGCGTTTGCCGGGGCCATCCACTTCTTCCAGTTTTTGGTAAAAATGCAAGTCAATATTACCGCGTTTACAGACTTCCAAAAGGGTTTTTTCGTAGTCAGGAATCGAAAACAAACGGGTTCCACCGCTCCAGTATTGGATGTTTATCTTGTTGAGCACCCCGTGTTTGCGGAAGTAATCGGCGGCCATGTACATAATTTTGTGAGGGGCGCCACCGCACTTTACTGGGGTGTGGGGGTTGTGGAAAATGGCATTTCCAGCCTTCAGGTTGCGGATGCATTCGAAGGTGTAGGGCGCGTGTTCGAAGCTGTAATTGGAGCAGACCCCATTTTTACCCAAGGTTTCTTTTAGGCCTTTCACCTCGTTCCAGTTTAGCTGAATGCCAGCGGCTACTATCAGGTAATCGTAGGAAACTGCCGTTCCATTGTCCAAAATAACTTGATTTTGATCAGGTTCTAACCGATCAACCCGCTGTTGGATCCAGTGGACGCCTTTGGGCATTACGTCTTTTTGGTTGCGCTCGGTGTCGGCGAGATCAAAAACACCGCTTCCCACCAAGGTCCAGGCGGGCTGGTAATAGTGTTTTTCGGCTGGGTCGATGATCGTAATATCCAGTTGGCGGTTTTTCAGCAGGAGCTTGGAAGCAGTAGAAATACCTGCATTTCCCCCACCTACAATGACAATCTTACTCATGGTTAGTGTTTTAGTTTTAGATGGAACAAAGTTGGTTCAAATAGCGTAAAGTTCCGGTGACATTTATCACCGCTGGCCATAGAAAAGAGGGGCTTTTTTGTTTAGGGAATGCATTACCTTACCCTTTTTTAATCCCTAATCGTAGGCAAAACAAGTATTTCTGTATTCTTTAAATTTTTATGAAATTAAAAATCAATCATTTACAACACATTGGAATTCCGGTAACGGATTTGCCCCGCTCTATTTCTTTTTACCGCCGCTTGGGTTTTGAGCCAGTGATGGAATCGGAGTTTGATTATGAGGGCGACCGAGGTCAGGTAGCGATGTTGCAGTTGAATGCTATCGTATTGGAGTTGTACCAATTTCCCGAAAAGGAGCTGGAGGCAATTCGCAACCGCGAGAACGGCCACATTGACCATATCGCTTTTGATGTTTCGGATGTGGAGGCCACTTTTCAGGAATTAAAAGCGGCGGGCTTTTATATTTTTGAGGAGGCACCGGTGTATTTGCCGTTTTGGAAAAATGGCTGCAAATACTTTAATATTGCAGGGCCAGACGGGGAGCGGTTGGAGTTCAATCAAATTCTGTAACCTGTTTGGAGAAAACACCTCTTTTTTTACCTAAATCTATTTAAAATGATTTTCCGACTTTCTTCTTTTGTCTTCGGGCTGGTTTGGGCCTTCGCTGCCTGTCAATCTCCCAAAACCACGGTGCCCGAGCCTGCTTCTGCTACCCCAACCCAGGTTTCCTACACGGTGGCGGAGCGTTATTTTGTCAAAAATGGGGTAGAACAAGTGCCTTTAGCGCTCACTACCCAGGCTGAATTTGAAGCTGTCTTTGGTACAGCCCCTGTGATGGGATCGGGGGGGATTCCTACTCCGATTGATTTCACCCAACAGTGGGTCATCGCGCTAGCGGAGCCTGAAAGTGCGGTGGCTACCACGATTCAAGTGGTTTCTTTGGTGAAAAATGCCGAGGGCGCGTTGGTATGGACGTACCAGGTGGTTCGCGGAGAGGAGCAATCCTACACGTCAAGGGCTAGTCTCGCCTTGATTTTGCCCAAATCGGTACAAGGGCCTGTGGTTTTAGTGCGCCAATAAGCGGGCTTACCTCAGATCGTAGTTTTTGTATTCCCCGGGTCTCCAGCCGGTGGTTCGTTCCAACCAGTCGGAGATCCGGTCTTTCCAACTGCGGCGCATGCGGCTGGGGTCGCTGTTGAATTGCCAATTCACAGCCTGGATCCGTGGTTGCATGACTGCCGGGTGGCTGCCTTCAAATCGTCGAAGGGGTTCTGAACCATCGTATTGGTACTCTTCCTGCTGGCCAAACCGGTCCTGCACCCAATCATCCGGATGCCAGAGTTTATTAAAATTCAGTTGCTTGTTCAGTTGATGGGCGGGATGTTTTACCCATCCATAATGGTAGATCCAGGCATTTACCGGTTTTACCTGCAGTTTGCGGCTTTTTTGATTGGGTAATCGAAGTCTAAATCCTTGTGCGTCTTTGTAGGAAAAAATGGTTTTCTTGTTTTTGATAATTCGGATTTCTTTCCGGTACCAGCGTCTGGAGCTCCCAATGTAGTCGTAGGAACCGTAAAAATGGTGGTAATTTAGCAGTAATCCTTCAATGGCGGGGTTATGGAGATGCGCCTCCATTTGTTGGCGGAGAAGGGCGTGGTCTTGTTCGTGCATGGCCTCGTCTCCCTGGATGTAAATGCACCAATCGTAATCGGCCGGTATGGCTTGAAATGCCTTGTCGGTTTCAACTGCCAGGACGCGGCCTCCTTCCCGAAGCCGATCGTCCCATAGGGTTTCCAAAATCTTTATTTTCGGATCGCCGATGCCTTGGATCAGCTCCAGCGTGCCATCCTCCGATTGTCCGACGGCCACGATCACCAGGTCGCAGAGGGGGAGAATGGAACGGATAGCTTCTACGATGGGATAGTCATATCGTACGGCATTTCGAATAAAGGTAAAACCAGCAACGCGCATAACATCAGTCTTTAATATGGTACTGTCGGAGTTCCGGGGAGCGCCACCAGGTAATTGTAGCAACCAGAATGGTCATGGTGCCCCCAAAAACAACGGAGGGGACGGTTCCAAGCAGACTGGCAGCGAGCCCACTTTCAAAGGCTCCAATTTCGTTGGATGAGGTGACAAAAATGGCATTGACCGAAGAAACCCTTCCCATCAAGTGGGGCGGGGTGTGTCGTTGAACCAGGGATTGCCGTAGAAAAACGCTCACTTCATCGAATACGCCAGCGAAAAACAGGCATGCAAAGGAGAGCCAAAACCAGCTGGAAAGTCCGAATACCAGGTTGCATACCCCAAATGCCGCCACGCTCCAAATCATGGTTCGACCAGCGTTGGTCCGCAAGGGCCGGTAGGCCAACACCATGCCCGTCAAGATAGCTCCAAGTGCCATTCCTGCCCTTAAATAACCGACTCCCTCGGGGCCGGTGAATAAAATATCTTTAGCAAATACAGGTAAAATCGCGGTGACGCCGCCAAATAAGACTGCAAAGAGGTCGAGCGCGATGGCACTTAGAATGAGTTTGCGGCTGAATACAAACCGGAGCCCTTCTTTGATCCTGTGCAGTGCGGGCTCTGTAAAATCTGCTGCCACGGGCGCCTGCGGGCTGATCTGCATGGCAAAAAAGAGGGCCCCTGCCAGTAGGGTACACATGATCAAGAAGGTCCATTCCACCCCGACAAAGCCATAGAGCAACCCGCCCAGGGTCAGTCCAGTGATGCTGGCCACATGCCAGGTACTACTGTTCCAGGAAATGGCGTTGCTCCAGTGCTCTTTTTCTACCAGCTGAGGGAGCAGAGCAAAATTGGTGGGGCTCAGAAAGCCGCGGGCGATTCCGGTGAGAAAAATAACGGAAAAAAGGCCTGTTATCAAGCTGGCAGTGCCAACACCGGTCTGCTTCCAGACCAGGCTAAACAAAGCGATGGCGCAGCCGAGTAGGGCGCTGAGGCAAAGGAGTAAGATGATTTTGCGGTTGTATTTATCTACCAGGTGGCCGGCCAAAAGGCTTACCCCAATGGCAGGAATCGCCTCGGTCAATCCAATGTAGCCCAGCATGAGTTTGCTGTCAGTCAATTCATACATGAGGTACCCGACGGATACCGACATAATTTGAATAGCGAGGGTGGTCATCAGGCGCATTCCGACGAAACGTCGGAAATTTGGGGTCTGAAATGCCACATAAGCGGTCGATTTCAATAGTTCGAGCTGTTTTTTTCCGAAATATGTAAATGATTAACCATTTTTGCGGGGCAAAGATGATTTAATTTAACGAAAAATACGGTTATGACTTTACTTGCAGGAAAAGTTGCGCTCGTTACGGGCGGTTCACGGGGCATCGGCGAAGCCATTGTTCGCGGTTTTGTTGCGCAGGGCGCTTCCGTCGCTTTCACATACGTATCCGATGGATCTGCGGCCCGGTCGGAGGCCCTCGCCCAGGAGCTGGGCACACAGGTGCGTGCCTATAAAAGCGATGCGGCTAATTTTGAGCAGGCCGCTGAACTCATTACCAAAGTAGTAGCCGATTTTGGCCGTTTGGATATTGTCGTGAACAACGCAGGCATCACCCGCGATACCTTGATGCTTCGGATGACCGAGCAACAGTGGGATGAGGTCATCGATACCAACTTGAAGTCGGTCTTCAACATGACCAAACAGGCGCTTCGGCACCTGATGAAAGCGGGTGGAGGAAGTATCATAAATATGAGTTCAGTCGTGGGGGTATTCGGACAGGCGGGACAGGCCAATTATGCCGCTTCCAAGGCAGGGATTATCGGTTTCACCAAATCCATTGCAAAAGAATACGGTTCTCGGGGAATCCGTTGCAATGCCATTGCTCCGGGGTTCATTGAAACCGAAATGACCGCCATCTTGGACGAGTCCACCAAAGAAAAATACCTTACTTCTATTCCATTGGGACGCTTGGGTGCGGGCGAGGACATCGCCAATGCTTGCATTTACCTAGCCTCCGATATGGGCAAATACGTTTCTGGACAAACCCTGTCGGTTTGCGGAGGCTTGAATATGTAACAACGTTATGGCAAGAAAACAGTTGGTGCTTCCGGCGGTTCCCTTTCACGGGATTGCGGACCGGGGCAAGGGAGTGGGGCGTACCGAAGATGGCATGGTTGTGTTCGCGGAAGGGGTTGTTCCGGGAGATGTAGCCGATATTTTTGTCCAAAAAAAGAAAGGCGGTTTTGCAGAGGGCCGATTGGAGCGCTTGGTACAGCCATCGCCCGATCGTATTGAGCCCTTTTGTCAGCATTTTTCGGTGTGTGGGGGCTGCAAATGGCAGAACCTCGATTACGCTACGCAGCTACGGCACAAACACCAGAGCGTGGTAGATGCCTTTGAGCGCATTGCAAAAGTACCTGTGGGAGAGATGCAGCCTATTTTGGGGTCACCGGAGACGGTTTTTTACCGAAATAAACTGGAATTTGCATTTGCCAGCAAGCGTTGGCTGCTCAATGAGGAGCTGAACACCGGTATTGTGGCGGGTAGTGGGTTGGGTTTTCACAAGGCGGGTGCCTTCGATAAAGTGATTGATATTGAAAAATGTTGGTTGCAAACCGAGCCTTCCAATGCCCTGCGAAATGCGGCTCGGGAGATTGCCCTGGAACAGGGGCTGGACTTTTACGATGTGCGCCGCCACACTGGTTTTCTGCGCAATATGATGGTTCGGCTGTGTACCACGGGTGAAATCATGGTGTTGTTTAGTTTCGCCTACGATGACCAAGAGGCAATTCAGGCGTATTTGAGCGCCTTGTTGGATCGCTTTCCGACCCTGACCACCCTGGTGTATTGTATCAACGACAAGTTGAACGACACGGTTTTTGATCGGGAAATGATCGCCTGGCACGGAAAAGGGTACGTTATTGAGCAATTGGGCTCATTACGCTTTAAAATTGGCCCAAAATCGTTTTTCCAAACCAACAGTCGGCAGGCCAAAGCCTTGTACGATACGACCCGGGAGTTCGCCGGGCTCACGGGAAATGAACGGGTGTTTGACTTGTACACAGGGACGGGGAGTATTGCTTTGTATGTAGCGGACCTGTGTAAAGAGGTGATTGGGATTGAGGAAATACCCGAGGCGATTGAGGATGCGAAGGAAAATCAGTTGTTAAATAACATTGATAATGCGGTCTTTTATGTAGGGGATGTCCGCCGGGTCTTGTCGTCCGAGTTCATTGAAAAGCACGGAAAACCGGACGTCGTGATCACAGATCCCCCTCGGGCGGGGATGCACGAGAAAGCTATTTTGTTTTTACTTGAACTTGCTGCTCCCCGAATCGTTTATGTGAGTTGTAATCCTGCCACACAAGCCAGGGACATTCAGTTGTTGTCGGAGCTCTACCGGGTGGTGAAAGTGCGCCCGGTGGATATGTTTCCTCACACCCACCACATTGAGAATGTTGCGTTGCTCGAACTAAAATAAATTGGATTATGCGAGATGTTATTGATTTGATTGGGCGGATTTTTCTTTCTGCCATTTTCATTTTTGAGGCTTGGGATACGATCTGGTATTTTGAAAAAACCAGAGAGACGATGACCAATTATGGATTAGACAACAACCAGGATGCGTTTTTGTACGGGGCCATTTTTCTGCTAACGACCGGAGGATTGATGGTGTTGACAGGATATCGCGCTACGTTTGGCGGCTTATTGTTGCTCTGCTACTGGCTGCCAGTCACCTTTATTGTCCATGATTTTTGGAATGCCCCAAAGGAGCAGCTCCGTTTGGAGAGTATTCTTTTCATGAAAGACATGGCCATCATCGGCGGATTATTGATGCTGATGGGCAAGGGCAGTGGCCGGTACAGTATCAAGAAAGTACTGGCCACTACCCGGGTATGAACCTGAACTGCTTAGGAGGGATCGGCCAGTGCTGCCGAAACATCCATTCGATAAGCTTTCCAGGCAGGAATTAGGGCTGCCAAGATGCCGACGAGGAGACTGCCCAACAAGAGCCAGGCTTCGGTAGGGACCCAATCGTATTGGAAGGCAAAATGAAATGCTTGGGAGGATTGGTTGACGTACGCAAGACCGAGCCTGCTGAGAAGGTGGCCGCCTGCGAAACCCAGGATGGCCAAGAGGAAGCCCTCTGCAATCATTAGAAAGAACAGCTGTCCTTTTCGACAGCCCAAGGAGCGGAGCAGGGCCAGTTCGTAGCGCCGTTCCTGGAGCCGGTTGTACAGGGTAATAAAAACGCTGAATCCAGAGATGACCAAAATAGCCAGGGCAAGCGCCTGTAGCGCGGCAGTGCCAATTCCCATCAACCCCAAAAGGCGATTGATCTCCAGGGCAGGAACGGCTGCTTGCATTTGGGTGGTCTCGTTCACCATTCTGGGCAGGGTCATGATTCCCATTGGAGAACGGAATTTCACCAATAGGGCGGTTAATTCTTGTTCTGCTGCTTCGTGATCATGTTCCTCGTGGTCGTGCCCTTCATGGTCGTGCCCTTCATGGTCGTGTCCTTCGTGGTTGCTTTCGGCTTCACTGGGTTGATGGATGGCCCAAACACTTCCAACGGTACAGAGGATGAGCTGGTCCAATACGGTATTGTTCGGTTCGAGGATCCCTACTACTACATAGTCATGTTCTTCGTGGACATCTCCCTGCGCAGCTTCACCGTGCGTGCTGTGAAAGGTTTGGCCGAGTTGTAAGCCCGTTTTTTGGGCGACGGAGGCACCAACCACCACCTCCAGGTCTGTTGCGAAGAGCCGGCCATATTGTAGCCTCGCATCGTATTTCTTGACATAGTTAGAGTCGGTTCCAACAATACGGAAGGAGGCATAGCTGTCCCCATACGCCAGTGGGATCGTTTGTTTGACCAGAGGATGCCGTTTTATTTTTTGAACATCCTCCATGGAGATATTGCCGGTGGGGGCGTCGAGGTGGTACACGGCAGAGAGGACCAGCTGTAAAGGGCTTCCTTTAGCGCCCAGTACTAGATCAATTTCCTGCAAATCGCGCTCCATTTTTTGTTCAATTTGGGTCTGCATGGACAAAAGCAGGGCAATAATACCGGTGCTCAAGGCCAGGAGTGCCACGCTAAGCGCTGTGTGAAGCGGTTTGTGGCGAAGGTTTCCAAAAATAATTTTTGCTAACACGGATGGATGGCGGTTGGATAGGTAGAGAGGAGTTTAGTGCAGTTGGAGCTGGCGCTTCACGACTGCCTTGAGGCGGTTATCATGGGTGACCACAATCAAGCTGGCTCCCCGTTGGAGGGCTTGTTCTTGCAGGAGTTCAAATACCTTGTGACCGTTTTCATCGTCCAAGGAGCTGGTGGGCTCATCGGCCAGTAGCACGGGTGGTTCGTTGACGAGGGCCCGGGCGATTCCCGCCCGCTGTTGCTCGCCAAGGCTCAATTGAAATGGTTTTTTGGACAAGGTATGGGCAATCCCAAGTTGATCTGCCAGGTGCCGGAGTTGCTGGTTCGAGCGTTTTTTTTGTCCAAAAAAGGAAGGCAACAGGAGGTTGTCGAGGACGGAAAGGGAGGCCACGAAATGGGGTTTCTGGTACACTAAACCGATCTGTTGACTTCTAAATCGATCCATAGCGCTACCTCGAAGGGTAGCAAGATCGATGCCGTCTATCCAGACTCCTCCGCCAGTTGGCTGGAGAATGCCTGCCAGAAGGTGCAGAAGGGTGGTTTTGCCGCTTCCCGATTTTCCGGTAATTAATAGGGTTTCCCCCTTTTCACACTGAAAATCAGGGAAGGAAAAGGGTTGTCCCCCGGGGTAGGCAAACTGAAGTTGGGTGGTGTGTAACATGGTCTTACGTGTGGCAGGTGCAGAGCTGATCGCTCTTGGCTTTTTCAAAACATTCTTTTCCTTCCCGAATAGAGAATACGATCAATCCTATGGTCCCCAGCGCATCCGCGTAAGGGAAACCGGTATAGGCGTAAATTGCGCTGGAGGCGAGTAAAATTCCAGACATCCAAAGGCAAACACGGGCGCAACGCGCGTCCGCTAAAATTGCTTCAGAGCGAAGTGCGGTGCCTGTTTTTTCTTTTTGCCAAATCAAGGCCCACATGACACTGATCGATACCAGGGCAACCACTATCCCCCAGATAGTGGTATCAGGACGGTGCCCACTCCAAATATTCCAGACCACCGTGGCAGACAAGCCAATGGCCAGGCCGTAAAAGGCAAATCCAGTCACTCGAAGTGCGGTCCGCTCAAACGAATCGCGCTGGGAAGTGGCTTCTGAACGACTCCTCCAAACCAGGTGGGCAATCCCCATCCCGGAAATGCACTCAATGAAGCTATCCAAGCCAAAGCCAAAAAGCGTAAAGCTCTCGTCTTCCAAACCTAGATAGGTGGAAATAAAGCCTTCGGCCAAATTGTACACAATGGTCGCCAGCGCCAACCACCAGGCCGTCCGGTAAAGCTGCTGAAGGCGTTCTTTAGAAAGCGGCGCTGAAGGCGTCGGTATAGATTGGGTGGTCATAAATCGTCTTTTCGTTCAATAGATTGCAAAGTTATTGAAACAACCCGGTGGAAAAAAGTTTCAACCTGCCGGAAACATTTGGAAAATAAGAGCGGTACATGGCTGGAGCTGCCTCCTAATGCTTCCGGATCGAGCCGCTTTGTCAGATGGCTGCCCGGAGCTCTGCCATTCAGGAACCCAACCTGACAAACCGTCAGGTTTTTTTTCAGTGGCACAGCGATTGATAAGGAAGGAGAAAACATCCAAAACCATTTCTAACTTTAAAATTTTATCAACATCCAATATGGGAAAAATTATCGGCATTGACTTAGGTACCACCAACTCCTGTGTGTCGGTCATGATGGGTAACGAACCAGTCGTGATCGCCAACGATGAAGGCGCACGCACGACACCTTCCGTAATTGCATTCCTCGATAATGGCGAACGCAAGGTAGGCGCACCCGCAAAACGTCAGGCAGTCACAAACCCACAGCGCACCGTAGCTTCTATCAAGCGCTTTATGGGGATGCGTCACAGCGAAGTAGGGAAAGAAATTGATCGAGTACCTTATAAAGTGGTCCGCGGCGACAACGATACCATCCGGGTAGAAATCGATGGTCGCCTCTACACTCCGCAGGAAATATCAGCTATGACCCTGCAAAAAATGAAAAAAATCGCGGAGGACTACCTCGGTGAAACAGTAACAGAAGCGGTTATCACCGTTCCTGCTTATTTTAACGACTCCCAGCGTCAAGCAACCAAAGAAGCGGGTGCTATCGCAGGACTCGACGTGAAACGAATTGTAAACGAACCCACCGCTGCTGCCTTGGCTTACGGCCTGGACAAGGGTGATCGCGATATGAAAATCGCAGTATATGACCTAGGGGGTGGTACATTCGATATCTCGATCCTCGAACTCGGTGGTGGGGTATTTGAAGTGAAATCAACCAACGGTGATACCCACCTCGGTGGAGATGACTTCGACCAAGTAATCATTGAGTGGCTGGCAGATGAGTTCAAACGCACCGAAAACATGGACCTCCGAAAAGATCCGATGGCCCTTCAGCGCTTGAAAGAAGCCGCAGAAAAGGCAAAAATCGATCTTTCCAGCGGATCTGAAACGGAAATCAATCTTCCTTACATCACCGCAGTAGACGGTGTCCCCAAACACTTGGTGACCAAACTGACCCGCGCTCGCTTCGAGCAAATGGTCGATACCTTGGTGCAGCGCACCCTGGAACCCTGCCGCCAAGCACTCAAGGATGCCGGTATGTCTGCCTCCGAAGTGGATGAGGTGATCCTCGTAGGTGGTTCTACCCGTATTCCTCGTATCCAGGAAGAAGTAGAAAAATTCTTCGGTAAAAAGCCGAACCGCTCCGTTAACCCGGATGAGGTGGTTGCCATCGGTGCTTCCGTTCAAGGTGGAGTATTGAGTGGAAATGTAAGTGGAGTCCTGTTGTTAGACGTAACACCTCTGTCAATGGGTATCGAAACCATGGGCAATATGTACGATATTGTCATCGAAGCCAACTCTACCATTCCAATCAAAAAATCAAAGGTGTATTCTACGGCCTCTGATAACCAGCCGCAGGTAGAAATCCATATTCTCCAAGGCGAACGTCCCATGGCACGCGATAACCGCACCGTAGGCCGTTTTATCCTGGATGGAATTCCACCAGCACCGCGCGGGGTACCACAAATCGAGGTAACCTTCGATATGGACGCCAATGGTATCCTCTCTGTTACCGCAATGGATAAAGGAACGGGCAAAAAACAGAATGTCCGAATCGAAGCCAGCACCGGTTTGTCGAAAGAAGAAATTGAACGGATGAAGGCGGAAGCAGCGGCCAATGCGGAAACAGATCGTCAGGCCCGCGAGCGCGCTGAAAAATTAAATGCAGCAGACTCGATGATTTTCCAAACGGAAAAACAACTCCGCGAATATGGCGAAAAAGTGCCCGCTGATCACCGTGCAACCATCGACACCGCTCTTAATGAACTGAAGGAAGCCCATAAAGTGGAAGACCTGGCGCGGATCGATGCCGCACTGGAGCAACTGAACCAGGCATGGGGCGCTGCTAGCCAGCACATCTATGCCGCTACCCAGGATGGACAAGGCCCAGAAGCAGGTCCAACCGGTGGCGCAGGAGCCTCTTCCGGTGGCGGACAAGCCCAGGACGTAGAGTTCGAAGAAGTGAAATAAGCGCAGAACACCCTCGCTTTTACCATAAAACCGTCTCAATACCCCTTGAGGCGGTTTTTTTTATGCTCCTTTTGTGCTGAAATCCCAAGTCATCTTACCTTTGCGCCTCTCTTTCAAATGGATATGCAAGCTACGCTCATTGATACCCACGCCCATCTATACTCCTCCAAGTTTGATTCCGACCGCAAGGAAATGATTCAACGGGCCCTCGCAGCAGGAGTTCGCAAAATGTATTTGCCAAATATCGACTCTGAAAGCATAGAAGCCATGTTGGAACTGGAAGCAGCCTTCCCAGAACATTGTTTTGCCATGATGGGACTGCACCCTTGTTCGGTGACGGCCGACTACGAGCGGGAGCTGGCGGTGGTGGAAAAATACCTTTCTGAACGAACATGGGCCGGCGTCGGTGAAACCGGCATCGACCTGTATTGGGATAAGACCTTCTTCCGCGAACAACAAATTGCCTTCGCCCGGCAAATTGAGTGGGCCAAAGACCTGGATCTTCCCATTATTATTCACTCTCGTGAGAGCAATGAAGAGTGTCTGGAATTGGTAAAAGCCGGACAGGATGGCCGCCTTCGCGGTATTTTTCACTGTTTTTCAGGAAGCCTTGAACAGGCGCAACGCATGGTTGACCTCGGGTTTCTCCTGGGCATCGGTGGGACGGTTACCTATCCAAAATCCGAACTTCCAGCGGTACTAAAACAGGTGCCCTTGGAAAATATCGTACTCGAAACGGATGCTCCGTACCTGCCACCGGTCCCACACCGCGGAAAACGCAATGAAAGTGCGTATGTTCGGTTGGTGGCCGAGATGATTTCAGAAATTAAAGTGCTCCCTATTTCTACTGTTTTGCAGGTGACCTCGGCAAATGCTGCCCGCGTTTTTCCCGTTTGATCAGCATGGGAGAAAAGACAGGTTCTCAGCTGGCGTTTACCGTTCAGGTATTTCAGGCCTTTGGTTGGAAAGTGGAGGCAGAGCTTCCCTCTGCTTTGCCACCTGCATCTACTATTCTGCTTGATCTATTAAAACAACAGTTGCGCCTGCTGGAGCTTTCCTCCCTGGAGCGCTTATTGGTGCACTCCAACCACGGGCTGCTGCGTTCCTGCCTGGATCTAAAAGAAATTCCCGTGGAGCAATGGCCAGAATCGGCGGTTGATCTGGGAATAGAACTCCTGGATTGGTGGTTGGACCTGGCTACCCAGGAGGGAGTGCTGGAGGTTTCCTCCACACCTGCTTCGGAGGAACTGTGGTTTTTACAAACAACAACAGAAAAAGGAAGGCCTCATCCCAAGTTATTAGAGGGTTTTTTGGAGGTTCTTCTGGATTTGCCTGTTTTTTACAGCTCTTTATCGGTGCAGTTGAGCACCTCTGTTCCTGGCCTGGAAACGGTTAGAAATTGGACACCGGGAGAGCAAAGGCCATTTCAGGAGCTTGGGATAGAGCCGAAGGCTGCGCTGGAACTACTTCGAAAGGGGGTTTTGAGTTGGGTGTTTCCTGCCTCTACGGAGGAGCCTGGTTGGGCGAGTAAGTTATACCAGTACCTCGGATTTTTGGAGGGAGGTAGCAGCATTACTGCGGTGGCGGAGACCGCTTTTTGGTTGCAGTGGCTGCGGACAGCGGTTCGGACCCTGCCTTTTCAAGAACCCCAAGAAGCGATGGAGACGCTCCAAGAGCTTCATCGTCAGTTAGGGGCTTATTTTGAAAAATATGGAAAAAAAATCCCAGATTTAAGGGCTGAACAACTTATTGTAACACAACCAATCAAGGTATCGGATAAAGTGCTTTTTGAGGAACAACTCGAAACCCTTCGGAAGGCACGGTTGACTACGGTTTTAGCAAAAAATTAGCTGGGCGCTGCTAAAAAGAGTATGGGAAGCACTCCTTAAATGCGCTGAAGGGTACGCAAAATAAAAAATTTACGAATGGCGTAAATTGCTGCCAAGCCAACGGTATAAGAAAGGGTAATGGTCATGGTTAAGGCTCGTTGATTGAAGAATAAATAGATAACGAGCTGCTTCTTCCAATCGCTGCCAGGCCGTTGTCTTTTTTTTGAAAAAAATAAAACAACGGCCTTTTCCTCCCTTTCTCCTCTTAAACTAGTTTTTTTTCGGTAAATAAATCTCCGCTAGCATGCAGCGGGCGCTGCCGCCTCCATAGGTTTCAATCGTATTCAGTTGGCTGTGGAGCAACTCAGTGTGGCGACGAAGCTGCTCGATTTGTGCCGGACTCAGGGACTGATAGGCGGTTTCAGACATGATTAGATAGGTCTTGCCTTCTTGATTGCGCACCTGAAGCATATTGCCTGCAAAGGCGTTCATTTGCTCCAGGCTAATTGGAACCACTTCTTTCCCGGTCTCGTTAAAAAGTGCCAGTAGTTTTGCTTTTTCCTCCGGATCAGGTACACTTTCTAAACAAATCACCACAAAGGTTTCACCCAAGGCCATCATGACATTGGTATGGTAAACAGCCTGTCCATGGGCATCCACTGAGTGAAAGACGACCGCTTTGTAACCTAGGAGGTCGCAAAGTTGATCCAGTAGTGCGGCATCTGTCCTTGGACTCAAGCAGGCATAGGCCAAGCGATGGGGGTGATCGAAGATAATACTACCAGTACCCTCCAGGAAACGGTTGTTGGCCTCCTCTTGCTCCAGGTGCCAGCGGGAGCCTGTTTGCTGAAAGCCCGCATCCAACACGGTTTGTAGGACGGCCTCGCTCCGTTCCAGTCGCCGGGTGGGGGCGAACATCGGGTACGTCACGATATGGCCTTCTTGGTGGAAGCTTACCCAGTTATTGGGAAAGACTGCATCGGGTTTGGCGGGTTCGGTGCTATCTTCTGCTACGAGAACATTCACTCCGACAGCGCGCAATTGGGCGACGAATTGATCGAACTCCTCAATGGCTTTTTCGCGCATTTCAGAAGGGCTAAGGCGCTGGTCTCTGCTTTGGAACGCGTTGTTTTCTGCTGTTTCTGCGTTAAATCCAAACTGGGCTGGACGCACCATCAGCAAGTGAGAGGTCGTTTGTGCTCTTGACATAGGTTTATGATTCAAATTCTTTGCAGGCCCGGTAGAGGTCATCCCAGCCGGTCCGTCGTTTGACGATGGTTTCTAGGTATTCATTCCAGACGAGGGTGTCTTGGTTGGGATCTTTGACGATGGCCCCGGAAAGTCCGGAGGCGATATCCGCGGCGGTCATTCGGCCATCTCCGAAATGGGCTGCGAGTGCCATTCCACTGTTGACCACAGAGATCGCTTCGGCAGTGCTGAGGGTACTGCTGGGTATTTTAACCCTGGATTTACCATCTTCTGTCATTCCACTGCGGAGTTCTCGGAAGATGGTGACAATGCGTTGAATATCAGCCAGCAGGTTTACTTGTTCCGGAAGTTTTAATTGGTGTTTGAAAGGAGCGGTTCGTTGCAGCACGATGCTTACTTCTTCCTCCTGGGTCGCTGGGGTGGGAAGGACCACTGTGTTGAACCTCCGTTTGAGGGCTCCGGAGAGGTCATTGACGCCTTTATCGCGGTTGTTAGCAGTGGCAATCACATTGAAACCCGGTACTGCCTGGATTTGCAGGTTCAATTCTGGGACCGGAAGCAATTTTTCAGAGAGCAAGGTGATCAAGCTATCTTGCACATCCGATCCGATCCGCGTCAGTTCTTCCACCCTGCAAAGCTGACCGCTTTGCATCGCTTTCATCATAGGGGTTACGACCAATGCTTGTTCGGAGGGTCCTTCTGCGATGAGCCGGGCATAATTCCATCCATATCGAATAGCTTCCTCCCCGGTGCCTGCGGTACCCTGAATTAGCAGGGTTGAATTGCCGGAGATAGCCGCTGCCAAGTGTTCGGATACCCATGATTTGGCGGTTCCAGGCAGGCCAAAGAGCAGCAAGGCGCGGTCGGTGACCAACGTGGCGATCGCGATTTCAATTAAGCGGCGATTACCGATGTATTTTGGAGTGATGCGTTGACCATTTTCGAGGGTTCCTCCCATAAGGTAGGTGAGCACCGCCCGTGGGGACAGCCTCCATTGTTCTGGCCTTGGATCCCGATCTTGTTGCTGAAGTGCCTCTAGTTCTTCAGCGAAAGTGACCTCTGCAAACGCGCGTTGAACGTTCATTTTTGTGGATTGGGTTCGGAAAAGGGGCTTAGATTAACATGCCGGCGAGTGTAGCGGACAGGTAGGAGGCCAGTGATCCGGCAGCCAATGCCCGAAATCCCAGGCGTGCTAGATCGGCCCTTCTGCTAGGTTCCAGTGCGCTAATTCCACCGATTTGTATGCCCACAGATCCAAAATTGGCAAAGCCACAGAGTGCAAAGCTCACGATCGCGATGGTTTTGGGGGATAAAGCATTGGTGGCGATCAAATCTTTCAGTTGCAGGTAAGCTACAAACTCGTTGGCAACCAGTTTGGTGCCCATCAGGGCTCCTGCAGTCATGGTTTCATTTCCTGGAACGCCCATGGCCCAGGCAAATCCGGAGAAGATGCCGCCTAGAATCGTGTTCAGGCTTAGTTCTGCATAGCCCGCTAATCCACCCAAATTATTCAATAAAAAATTAACCAGGGCAATCAGGGCTAAAAAGCCAATCAGCATTGCCGCTACATTTAAGCCCACTTTGAGACCGTCGGAACAGCCGGCAGAAATGGCGTCCACCAGATTTGAATGCTCTTTTTTCACATCCAGCTTGACCTGTCCTTGTGTTTCCGGTTGCTCGGTCTCTGGATACATAATTTTTGCGATGGCCAAGGCGCCGGGTGCCGCCATGATCGAGGCGGCGATCAAGTACTCTGCCGGAACGCCGAATTTGATGTAGGTGGCCATCACCCCGCCAGCAATACAGGCGAAGCTACCGGACATGGAAGCCATCAATTCGGAGTTGGTCATTCCTTTTAAATAAGGTTTGATCATGATTTGAGCTTCTACTTGTCCCACAAAAGCAGACGAAATATTACTCAAGGCTTCCGCCCCGCTGACTTTCATGACGTAATTGAGACCCTTGGCCAGTTTTTCCACAATCCATTGCATGACACCCAGGTAGTAAAAAATATTCACCAGGCAGGCAACAAAGATGATGGTGGGAATGATGCGCACAAAAAAGATAAAGGTGTCATTTCCGAACATCGGGGCGAGCTTGGCATCATCGCCCAAAATGCCAAAAACAAACTTGGCGCCTTCATCCGAAAAACTCAAAACTTTGGTGACTTTTTCGCCCAACCAGCCAAAAATAGATTTCCCTAACGGCACTTTAAGGATAAAAACAGCTAAAAGCGCCTGTAAAAGCAGTCCCATCCCTACCGTACGGTAGTTAATAGCTTTGCGGTTGTTAGAAAAACCCCAGGCAATGCCCAGAATTAAAACGATGCCAAGTAGTCCGATCAAACGATCCATAATTCTGTACTAAAAGTTGTGAGCATGAAAAAATCGCGGCCAAAAGTACGCGATGATAGGTGAATGACCATCGATGAACTAAATTTGCACCCAACTTTTTTTGAAAAAAACTACTATGCAACAAGCAGAACAGCAAAATAGCCCCGCAAAACCTTTCTTGATTGGAATAACCGGAGGCAGCGGATCGGGAAAATCAACGTTTATCCGCCGGATCCGGGAGCAATTTTCGGAAGAACAGGTTTGCATCATTTCGATGGATGACTATTACCTGCCCGTGGAATTTCAAAAGGAGGACCCGAATGGGAAAAAGAACTTTGATTTGCCAAAATCTTTTGATAAAAAGGCGTTCCGAGTGGCACTGGAAGATTTGTTAAACTGGAAAACAGTAGAACGGGTGGAACATGTCTTCAACAATCCGCTCAAAACACCCCGAACCTTGGTGTTTCATCCTGCTCCCGTCATTCTCGTTGAAGGCTTATTTGTATTTCATTTTAAAAAAGTACAAGCCATGTACGACTTGAAGATTTTTATCAATGCCAAGGAAAATCTAAAAGTTATTCGTCGGATTTATCGGGATCAGGTGGAGCGTAATTATCCGGTGGAAGATGTGTTGTACCAATACCAGCACCATGTGTTGCCGGCTTTCGAAAAATACATTGCACCTCATAAAGAAGAAGCGGATATTGTAATTAACAACAACCAAAGCTTTGACCGTGGGCTCGACGTGGTCAAGGGCTATATTGCTCATTTACTTATGAAATAATGAACCGTAATTTGATTTTTCTACCGTTTTTAGCGCTCGCACTCCCTTCCGCCAGCGCTCAGGCCTTCATGCGCCCAATTGAAAATGCTGCCCAAATGGCCCTCGGTGGGGCCGCAGTTGCCCTTCCTCCCTCCATCGGCGGACTTTCTAATCCGGCCCAACTGGGAATATTAAACGGCAGGCAGCTCTCCGCCTGGTCCGCTCTCCCCTACGGCCTGGTTTCTGTTCGCAGTCAAGGCGCGCAGGCGCTTTTTCCCTTAACTACTCTGACCGGTTTGGGCTTCGGCCTCGTCCATACCGGCATGGAAGGGTATAGCGAGCAGCGGTTTCAAGCCAGCTACGGCCGAAAGCTCAGTGAACAGTGGGCGGTGGGCGGCAGCTTTTTGATCCCCCGGGTTGCAGCAGAAACCGATGGCTCCTTCACCCGGTTTCGGGTAGGACTCGGAATTTTACTTCAACCAATACCTGAACTGCGTTTTGGTGCGGTGTTGGAGGATCCCTTCCCGTCAAAGGACCTTCTTACGCTCCAATCCATGCGCTTAGGGGCACATTGGGTCCTCTCCAATCTTCTGGAGTGGACCCTTGAGGTTAGTAAATCCCTGCGTGCTCCCGCTCAGACCCGCTTTGGAATGGTGTATCAGGTTTATCCCAACTGGGCGTTTCGGTTGGGTGCGCGCAACCAGCCCCTCCGCCTGGCCTTTGGAGTTGGATTAGAACTCTTCAAAGGGCTTCGCTGCGATTTTGCTTCCGAATGGCATCCGGTATTGGGCTGGACACCCGCCCTGATGCTGGTATGGAGCCGTCCTTCTACCAGTTGAAATGTTAAACTAACGTCAATCTTTTTTCTATGTCCACCTGAAGCTGCTACATTTAGGCCGTTAATGCTTTATTTCGTCAAACTACTTTTTTGATTTGAGATGGAAAATTTTCTTGAGACCTGCTTTGTTCCAAAAAGTGGCCGCTTTCAAAAAGATGTTAATCCAATTCACTTCAGCCATTTAAACACCTTTTTTATATCCATGAAGTATTTCCTTGTATGTTCGCTTTTGTTATCCACCGTATTTTCTCTTCATGCGCAGGGCAGAAAATTGCCGGATGTGAATGTAAAGACCCCAGAGGGTCAAACTGTTAAAGTCCAAGACTTGGCTCCAGCTGGGAAAATCACGGTATTCAGCTTTTGGGCTACATGGTGTAAACCTTGTGTGGCAGAGTTGGATGCAATTAAAGACCTTTATCCAGAGTGGCAAGAAAAGTACAACGTTGAGTTTGTGGCAGTGAGTGTGGATGACGCCCGGACCACTGCGCGGGTAAAAACCTTTGTGGCGAATAAAGGTTGGGACTTCAAAATTGTCACAGATACCTCTAAGGAATTTCAATTGGCGATGAACGTACCCAATCCTCCCTTGACCATGGTGGTCAATCAAAAAGGTGAAATTGTGTACGATCACTTGGGGTATAACCCAGGAGACGAGCTGGAACTGGAAGAAAAAATAAAAGCCATCGCAGGCGGAAAGTAAGCGATCTGCTGTTTTGTGAAAAGGGTTTCAAGTGGTCTCATCATTAGACTGCTTGAAACCCTTTCTTTTTGGTGTTTCGGGTCCTCGTTTTTAGATAGGCATTTGGAAGAGTCGTCCATATTGGGGACTGCGTTATACGTGCATTGTTGAAAGAAAAAAGGGGACAAACAAGCGAAGAAGGGTTCCTTTTTTATAAATTAACGCCCTTTTGTCCTTTCCTTTCCTTAGATTTGTGGGATTACCTAACTCTTTACTCGTTCGTTATGAAAATACTTAAACTATTCGGATTGGCAGTGCTGGTATTGTTGCTGTTTGTACTGGCAATTTTTGGATATTATGGAGGTTTTTCCAGTGTTAAGTTTAGCACCTCGGTTCAGGGAGGAGAATGGCTGGTGTATGAAGCAATCCGGGGAGACTATCAACAGGCTCCAGATGTGATTGAGCGGGTTCAGAAAGCGATTCAGGAGGGGTCTAACCTACAGCCACAAACGGCGTTTGGGACGTATTACGACAACCCACAGGAGGTTGCCACGGAAGATTTGAGGTCTGAAATTGGTTGGATCATTGGGGTTGCGGACAGCCTGGAGATGGCAAAGTTAACGGCGCTTTCGGCTGTTAAGATCGGGCAGGCACCAAAGACCGAGTATTTAACGGCCACTTTTCCTTGGAAGGGGGAATTATCCATCCTCGTGGGCTTGATAAGGGTGTATCCTGCCATGAATCAGTACTTAGAGGAGAACCAACTGGTCCAGGTAGGACCCATTACAGAGATTTACGATCAAAAAAACAAGGTAATTCTTTACCGGACCCAACTTCAAAAATAGTTGTTGGAGTGGCAGGTCCGAAAAACGCAAACCAGTTTTTCGGACCTGTCAATCGTTCTTAGCGTTTTAATTCTTCTACCAAAAACTGCCCTGTCCAACTCTCTTTTACTTGTGCAACTTGCTCCGGAGTGCCGGTGGCCACCACCGTTCCGCCCCGGGTTCCGCCATCGGGACCGATATCAATCAGGTGATCGGCCATTTTGATGACATCCAAGTTGTGTTCGATGACCACGATGGTATTTCCTTTTTCCACCAGTTTATTGAGCACCGTTAGCAGTTGACGGATATCTTCAAAGTGCAAGCCGGTAGTAGGTTCATCCAAGATATAGACGGTTTTTCCGGTGTCTTTTTTGGAGAGTTCTTCAGCCAGTTTGACCCGTTGTGCTTCTCCTCCGGAGAGGGTAGTGGCTTGTTGGCCAAGGGTAATGTATCCGAGCCCCACCTCTTGAAGGGTTTTTATTTTTCGGAAAATCGGCGGAATTGGCTGGAAAAACTCTACAGCCTCGTCGATGGTCATATTGAGCACATCGGAGATGGATTTTCCTTTGTAGAGTACCTCTAAAGTTTCGCGGTTATACCGTCTCCCCATGCAGCGGTCGCAGGGTACGGATACATCTGGAAGAAAGTTCATCTCAATGACCTTCATGCCTCCGCCTTCACAGACCTCACAGCGTCCTCCTTTTACATTAAAAGAAAAGCGCCCCGGTTGGTAGCCTCGAATTTTGGCTTCAGGTGTATCGGCAAATAATTTTCGGATATCCCCGAATACATTGGTGTAGGTGGCAGGGTTGCTTCTAGGGGTTCGTCCAATCGGGCTTTGGTCAATTTCAATCACTTTATCCACCAGCTCAAGTCCACTGATTTCGGTGTAAGGAAGGGGGCGTTTGAGGCTGTTGTAAAAATGTTGTTGCAGGATAGGGAACAAGGTCTCGTTGATCAGGGAGGATTTGCCGGAGCCGGAGACGCCTGTAACACAAGTGAATGTTCCCAGTGGAATTTCCAGATGTACGTTTTTCAGGTTGTGTCCGGTGCAGCCGGTCAATCGAAGAAACTGCCCTTTACCTGGTCGGCGGACGGGGATTTCCAGGCGGGCACGGCCAGCCAGGTAATCAGAAGTTTTGGTGGGTTGTCGTAAAAAGTCGGAGGGAGTTCCGATATCCACGATTTCGCCGCCGTGCTTGCCAGCACCTGGTCCGAGGTCAATCAGGTAATCGGATTCCAGCATAATATCTCGGTCATGCTCTACCACGAGGACGGTATTTCCGATATCACGAAGGTTTTTTAGAGCCGTAATTAGCCGCATATTATCGCGCTGGTGGAGTCCGATGCTGGGTTCGTCCAAGATGTAGGTGATCCCGGTGAGTTGGGAGCCTATTTGGGTAGCCAGCCGTATTCGTTGGCTTTCTCCTCCGGAGAGGGTTCGGGCGCTTCGGCCCAGGGTGAGGTAATCGAGGCCTACTTGGAGTAAGAAGTGAAGTCGGAACCGGATTTCCTTGAGTACTTCTTTGGAGATGGCCTTTTGTCGATCGGAGAGTTTGGATTCGATGGAGGAGAGGGTATCGGCCAATTCTTGAAGGCCCATTTCGTTTAATTCAGCGATGTTTTTTTCACCGATTTTAAACCAGCGGCTTTCCAACCGGAGCCGGGTTCCATGGCATTCCTGGCAGGTTTGAACCGTCATAAAGTCTTCTGCCCACTGACGTACCTTTTCGCTGCTGCTTTCGGCGTAGTACCGCTTGAGCATATTGATCAGGCCTTCGGAGACCAGGTTGTAGGTCCATTCTTCTCCACCCCAGTTTACACCAATTTCCAAGGCTTCTCCTCCACCGTGGAGCATCACTTGTAGCGCTTCTTCCGGGATTTCTTGTACCGGGGTGGAAAAGGAAAATTTATATTTTTTAGCGAGTGCTCTGAGTTGTTTGAACGTCAGGTTTTCGCGCACCTCACCGAAGGGAACAATTCCAATGTCGTTGATGGATTTGCTGGGGTCTGGGATAATTCGCTTCATATCTACCTCATGGACTTCTCCAACCCCTTTGCAGTGAGGACACATGCCATAAGGTGAATTGAAGGAGAAGGTATTGGGAGAAGGTTCTTCGTAGCTAATCCCGGATTCAGGGCACATGAGTCGCTTGGAGTAGTTGGCTACCGAGGCGCCAGCCTCCATGGGAAGCACCATCATCATACCTTCGCCCATGCGCATAGCGGTTTTTACACTTTCTGCGAGGCGTTCTCCTCGGTCTTCGCCCATTCGAAGGCGGTCAATTACCAACTCAATGTCGTGAATTTTGTACCGATCTGTTTGCATTTCGGGGACGAGATCGAGGATTTCACCATCTACCCGGACCTTGGTATATCCTTGACGGCGAACTTGATCAAAGAGCTCGCGGTAATGCCCCTTTCTGGAGCGCACCAGAGGTGCCAGGATCATTATTTTTTGGTCTGCAAAACGTTCGGAAATGCTTTCGAGTACTTGTTCCTCGGTGAATTTCACCATTTTCTTTCCAGTTACGTGGGAATAGGCTTCCCCCGCTCTGGCATAAAGCAAACGCAGAAAATCGTATACCTCGGTTACCGTACCCACGGTCGAGCGCGGGTTGCGACCGGTTGTTTTTTGTTCAATACTGATTACGGGAGAGAGTCCGGAGATTTGCTCTACATCCGGGCGCTCCATTTCTCCGATAAACTGGCGGGCGTAGCTGGAGAGGGTTTCCATAAACCGCCGTTGTCCTTCTGCATAAATGGTATCGAAGGCCAAGGAGCTTTTGCCAGAACCACTGACTCCAGTAATCACCACCAATTGGTTGCGAGGAATCCGCACATCGACATTTTTCAGGTTATGCACCCTTGCTCCTATCACCGAGATGTATTCCAGGGAGGCTTGATCTACCGCAGTGGGTAGGTCTGCTATTGGGGAGGACAAACCTGCCGTTTCGGCAGTACCTTTTGTGTTTTTCATAAGCCCGCAAAGGTACGATGAATCCCGCAAATAGGGTTTCAAACTTTAAATGGCACGCTCTAAAAAGGCTGCTACCTCATCGGTTTCAAGGGGTGGTTTCCCTTATTGGAGTCGAGGTAGCAGCCTACATTGTACAAATTATTACAGTTCGCTGAGCGTGGCGAGTAGTAGTTTCCAGAATTTTTGAGTGGAAGAAATGCTGGCGCATTCTTCGGGAGAGTGTGCGCCTCGGATATTAGGGCCAAAGGAAATCATATCCAATCCCGCATATCGTTCTCCAATTATTCCGCACTCTAGTCCAGCGTGGCAAGCCTCTACCACGGGCTCGTGGCCGAACAATTGGTTGTACCGCTGGACCATTTGGTGGAGCACCGGTGAGTTTGGATTGGGTTTCCATCCTGGGTAGCCGTTGGCATAGCTTATTTTGGCACCAATAAGCTCAAAAGGAGCGCGCACAGCGGCAGCAACCTCTAGTTTTCCAGATTCAATGGCACTGCGTTGAAGGGTCCCTCCCTGGAAGCGGCCTTCTTTTAGCTCGATTGAGGCGAAATTGGAAGAGGTTTCGACCAAGCCTGGAACATCTGGACTCATTCTGAAGACGCCGTTGTGGACCGATCGAACGGCTGCGAGCCAGCGTTTTTGGTCTCGGGCACTCATGACCGAGCTAGGTGGGGCAGTGGCGGTCCAGGTAATGGAAAGCCCTGGTTCGACCGTTGCATATTCGGCTTGGATCTCCGCCACAATCGTTTGAAAGGTTTTTTCAAAGAGCGACAGTTTGGTAACAGCCACCTGAGCGACACTCTCTCTGGGTATGGCATTTCGAACGCTTCCACCCTGGATAGAGCCGATGCGCAATCCGCTTTTGATGCAAGCGGACAATACTCGATTCATAAGTTTATTGGCATTTCCACGACCTGTGTGGATATCCATTCCAGAGTGCCCGCCTTTGAGTCCATTCAGGGTAATCTTGATTCCAGTAGCTTGTGTAGGGCAGGGTTCCTCTTTGTAGGACCAATCAATCAGGGTATCCAGACCACCTGCACAACCTATGGTGAATACATGGTCTTCCTCTGTATCCAGGTTTAGCAGGATTTTTCCTTTGAGTAGTCCTTTCCCAAGATTCTTGGCTCCGCCCATTCCGGCTTCCTCATCCAAGGTGAAAAGGGCTTCAATTGGAGGGTGGGCTAGGTCGGAGGAAGAAAGTACCGCCATTATGGCGGCTACACCCAGTCCGTTGTCAGCGCCCAGCGTGGTTCCTTTAGCACGCACCCAGTCGCCATCTACCCACATTTCGATGCCTTGCTGTTCAAAATCAAAGTTGGTGCCTTCGTTTTTTTGGTGCACCATATCAATGTGGGCCTGGAGTATGACCGGTTTCCGCTTGGTTTTACCCGCTGTTCCGGGCTTTTTGATAATCACATTCCCAAAAGCATCGCGGATCGTTTCTAGGCCAAGTCGATGGCCAAAGTCCACTAACATTTGTGCTGCTTTCTCTTCTCGTTTGGAAGGGCGTGGAATCGCATTCAATTCAGCGAAATGCGTCCAGACCGATTCGGGGGATAAGCTTCTTATTTCCATAAATATGAATTTTTATGGGCAAAAGTAGTAGAATAGCCGCAGGTTCTAGCTGCTTCCCTCCAGGATTGTTTATAAAAGTAGAGGGGAAAGGAAAAAATCTCCTTTCTTTTCAGCTCTACAGGCCTTTTTTCCCAAAAAGAGTTCTCCTTATTTGTTGATTCCCGTTGTTTGTCTGGGAGATAAGGTTGCTTTTTTAGGAAAAAAAGACTACGGGCTCCCTATTTGCCATGCACCATTACAAACAAAACAAGAAGCAAAATACTATAAAAACCATAGGTTCTCCAGTCGAGCCATCGATCAGGAGTGATGGAATGTTGTTTCCAAAGCCAGGTACCGAGGGCTATTTTTTCAAACCAAAAAGAAAGAATTGCCGACCAAGCCAATCCCTCCAATCCCCACAACCGCAAAAATAGAAGTCCCGTCACCACCTTGAGTACAAGCTCTATAAGGCTCACTTTCCAGATGATTCGGGTATCCGATAGGCCGATTAATACGCTATTAGGAAGTAATACCCTGCTCAAACTCAGGAGCAGGTAGATCGAAAAAAGGGAGGCTGCTGGTGCCAGATTTGGATGGAAGACCACCGGGAACCATTCGTGAACGCTGATCAGTAGGAGCGCGGTGAGGGGTAATACCGTGTGCAACAACCGTGAACTTCGGAGCTTTAGTTCCTGAAGACCTTCCTCCAAATTGGCGGTCAGCCTGGGAACCATTGCGGTACCCAGTGCGGTAGCCAATGCCAGCGCAAGCGGAAATTCCCTGGAGCCATAGCGGTAAATGGCGAAGGTGCTACCATCTGAAAACCAGTGCGCTACCAACCAAGTATCAAAAAATACAATCAAATTGCCGGTAAAAGAGGTCGCTACCAACGGCCAAGCCAGTTTCAGGTACCGCCGAATGCGTTGAAACCGATAAGGGCCTTCAGAAAAAGGTCCTAGTATCCAAAGGGTGATCAGCACTTTTAGGGCTGCCTGCCAACACAGGAGCTGGAGCATCCCTTCTAGTCCCCATCCTTGCCAGGCAGGGAACACCACCGCAACTAATTGAGCTCCAAAGCCCCAAAATCCCCACCAAAAAATAGCTTTTGGGCGTTCTTTTAATAAAAAGTAGATTTCCGTGGGCAAGGAAGGCAGTTGTAGAAAGAGAAAAAGGGCGTACCATTTAAACCCGGGTAAGTTGCTAAATCCAGTCAGGAACGGCACCAGCGTTGATTCCAATAAAACAAAGCTGATCAGAAGGAACCCGCCGAGTAGCAAGAAGACCCCAAGCACCTCTTGAAAAAACAGGGGCTTTTCGCGTTCGCTGAGCGGTAAGTAATTGGGTGCTATGGCCTGAAGCAGGCCGTTAACTCCTGTAAACAGTACCAGAGTTCCTATAAAAAGCAGTGCCTCCCAACGCCCGAGCTCTTCGGTTGTCAAGCCCGTTTTTGCCAATAATATGCCCGTTAATACCGCCGTGCCCATGCGCATCAATTGATACAGTTGCATAGAACGGCTCAGGTCTAGTCGATGGAGTAGGGCGGGGATCATGCGTGTGGATGAGGTATGCCTTCAGAAGCACTTCGGCTGCCAAGGTACGAAACCTATTTTTTTTCTTTTTTTGAAAAATAAGTTGTGTTGTTGCAACCCTTTCCTGAAATGCCTGACCTTGTTTGTTACATCGCGATGCTTTCACAAGTCACTCTTTAACCCAATTCATTTAACAGATGTTGAAATTGCTTAAGTTATTGTTCGTCCCTGCCATCGCCTTGATGGCAGTTTTAAATGCCTGCAACAAATCGGAGGATACAGCGGATGCCACGATTGAGGAGGCTGTTGACCAATCGTTGTATTCCATTCAGGAACGCGGGGGGATTGGTCGGTATGGCTGTTATGAGCTGGTTTTCCCACTGTCTATTGTATTACCCGACTCCAGCACAGTAGAAGTGGGTTCTTACGAGGCCTTGAAAGATACCCTTCGGGGTTATTTTCAAGCAAATGGCACAGCAGGTGGTGGCCACCATGGACATGGCCCTCGCCGACATCGCCCGGCAATTCAGTTTGTCTTCCCAATTTCCGTTTTGGATCAGGATGGAGTGTTGATTACCGTCGAAAATGAAGATGCCCTTCGGGAGTTGAGAGCCGACTGCAGGGGAACGTTTGGCAACCATGGGCCGCAAGGACATGGCCACCACGGACTGTCTTGTTTTGACCTCGTTTTTCCCATTACCTTGCAATTTCCGGACAGTAGCACGGTGGAAGTAGCAAATCGTCAGGAAATGCGCGATCGGGTGCGGGAATGGAGGCAAAATAACCCCGGCGTGCATGGACGCCCACAGCTGGTGTTCCCCATCACAGTGCAGATGACCGCAGACAGCAGTTTGGTGACCTTAAATTCGAAGGAGGAACTCAAGCAATTGAAGGAAGATTGTGAGTAAATAGACCGAAGCGTTGGGGCAAGGTGAAAAAGCTGTTCCCGCTCGAACACTCGTATTTTTTTGGTTTTGATGATTGAAATAGGGCCATTTTGCGGAAGCAAAATGGCTTTTTTGTCTGTTTTCTTTTGCTATCCGGTAGATTTGGTACATTTGTCCAACAATTTCTTCCCTTCACAAAACAATCTACAACGTATGTTAAATGAATTAAAAGCATTTCTGCTTCGCGGGGACGTACTCGCTCTGGCCATTGCCGTTATTATTGGAGGAGCCTTCCAAAAAATTGTAGACTCCCTGGTAGCGGATGTGATGATGCCG
Organism: Chitinophagales bacterium; assembly: GCA_046316495.1. Taxonomy (GTDB): domain Bacteria; phylum Bacteroidota; class Bacteroidia; order Chitinophagales; family Saprospiraceae; genus M3007. The sequence continues at coordinate 88,798 of JBKDAM010000045.1, read as the reverse complement.
ATTTTAGCGATGGTTACCGGCAATGCTGACTTCTCTGCCATCAAGGTTGGCCCTGTATTAATCGGCAACTTTATCAATGCGGTAATCAATTTCTTGATTGTCGGAACGGCTCTTTTTCTGGTTGTTAAAGCTGCTGGAAAGAAAACCGGCGAATAGTCGAGGCTCCCTTCGAAGGGTGCTCGATGCACCCTTCTTTCTTTTAGATCTTACCGTCTTTTTTTCTGAAAAAACCAACTCTACGCCTATTCCTTCCATGCTAATTGGGAATTAATGGCATTCAATTCTTGCTTTTTATCTACCTTTGCGGCCGATTTTAAACGACATACTAGAATGACTTCACGCGAAATTCGCCGCCAGTTTCTCGATTTTTTTGCCTCTAAAGGCCATAAAATTATCCCTTCTGCCCCCATGGTTGCTAAAGGAGACCCGACTTTGATGTTCATTAACTCGGGAATGGCCCCCCTTAAAGATTTCTTTTTGGGAAATCAAACTCCGCCCTCCAAGCGGGTGGCTGACACCCAAAAATGCCTTCGGGTGAGCGGAAAACACAATGACCTGGAGGACGTGGGGATGGATGGCTACCACCATACCATGTTTGAAATGCTGGGCAACTGGTCTTTCGGTGATTATTTCAAAAAGGAAGCCCTTGCTTGGTCCTGGGAATTACTGACGGAAGTGTACAAAATTCCGAAAGACCGATTGTACGTCTCTGTATTTAAAGGAGATGAAAAGGAAAATTTGCCCTTTGATCAGGAAGCACACGATATTTGGAAGCAATTCATTGCGGAAGACCGTATTCTGGCATTCGGTAAAAAAGAAAATTTTTGGGAAATGGGCGAGCAAGGTCCTTGCGGTCCCTGCTCCGAAATCCATGTGGACCTGCGCTCAGATGCTGAACGCGCGCGGGTAGATGGCAAAACCTTGGTAAATGCAGATGATCCAAACGTTATTGAGGTATGGAACAATGTGTTTATGCAGTTCAACCGCAAAGCAGACGGCTCCCTGGAGGAGCTACCCGCTAAATCAGTGGATACCGGCATGGGTTTCGAACGATTGGTGCGGGCCGTTCAGCAGTCCGATTCCAATTACGATACCGATCTATGGAGGCCTTTATTTAACTTTTTGGAGCAGTTTTCTCAAAAAAGCTACCAAGGTACCTACCCTGGAGTCCATGAAAACTGGAATAAAATAGATGTGGCCATGCGTGTGGTCGCTGATCACCTGCGTGCAGTAAGCTTCGCCATTGCGGATGGCGAAATGCCTTCCAATACCGGTGCAGGATATGTGATCCGCCGTATTTTGCGCAGGGCAGTTCGCTATTATTTCTCCGTACTCGATATCAAGGAGCCGGTGTTATACCGCATGACTCCCATCCTCGCCGAGGAATTTGGAGATGTGTTCCCCGAACTCAAAGCGCAGATTCACTTTATTACAGAAGTGATTTTAAGTGAAGAAAGGGCCTTCTTACGCACCCTTGAAAGTGGGCTTAAGCGAATAGAACATCTTGATATTCAAAATAATACCGTAGATGGAGAGCAGGCATTTGAATTGTTTGACACCTTCGGTTTCCCATTCGACCTCACTCAGCTGATTGCCCGGGAGCGCGGCTGGTCGGTAGATGAAGCTGGTTTCCAGCAAGCCTTGGCTCGTCAAAAAGACCGCTCCAGGAAAGATGCCGTGCGTCAGGTAGGTGACTGGATGGTGCTGCGCGATGAAGCGGACGTGGCCTTTGTGGGCTATGACCAACTGGAACTAGAAAATGCATACGTGACCAAATACCGGACGGTTGCAGCCAAGGGGGCAACCCAATACCAATTGGTTCTAAACCGCACTCCCTTCTATCCGGAAGGAGGAGGCCAAGTGGGTGACACCGGCTGGATGTATTTTGGGAATGAACCCATCCGGGTACTGGACACGAAGAAAGAAAACACCTTGGTCATTCATGTGGTAGAAAAATTACCCGAGGCGATTGACCTGGACGCTGTGGTTTGTACAGTGGATGCGTCCAAACGGCGCCTAACTGAAAGCAATCACTCTGCCACCCATTTGCTTCATGCAGCACTTCGACAGGTGTTAGGTGCCCATGTGCAGCAAAAAGGCTCCTACCTGGATGCTCAGACCCTTCGTTTCGATTTTCAACATTTTCAGAAAATGTCAGAGGAGGAACTAGCACGGGTAGAACAACTGGTGAATGAGAAAATTCGGCAAAACGTAGCATTGGAAGAAGCTCGAAATATACCCTTGGATGCCGCAAAAGCAGCAGGGGCAACCATGCTATTTGGGGAAAAATATGGGGAAACGGTTCGAATGATCACCTTCGATCCTTCCTATTCGATCGAATTGTGCGGAGGCTGCCACGTTCCCTACACCGGAAAAATTGGTTTCTTCAAAATCACTGCAGAGACCGCTGTAGCCGCTGGGGTCCGCCGAATTGAGGCGGTAACTGGTGCGGGTGCCGAGCAATATGTTTCCACCCTTGAGCGGGAAGTAGGAGCCATCAAGAATGCATTAAAAGCCAAAGATCCCGTAAAAGCGGTATCCGATCTACAGGAATCCAACCGCAAGCTGGCGAAAGAAATGGAGCAGCTGAACCTGCTGTTGGCCGCCCAAATTAGGGAGGGCCTCAGAACTCAATTTCAAGAAATAAATGGTATCCATTTCCTGGCTACCACAGTGGCCCTCAGCGATGCAAATGCCATCAAAACCCTGGTCTCAGAACTGGAGCGCGAGAAGGGGAATGCCGTCTTGGTGCTTGGCTCTGTATCGGGCGATAAGCCATCGCTCACGATCAAAATCAGCGATGAGTTGGTGAAGACAAAGGGGCTCAATGCAGGAACGATGGTGCGGGAACTGGCTCAAGAATTCCTGAAAGGCGGCGGTGGAGGCCAGCCCGGATTCGCGAATGCGGGTGGCAGCGATGTCAGTGGATTGCCTGCTGCGTTGGAGGCCGTTCAACGCTATCTATAAACAAAGTAGATCTTCTGGGCGGTGCAGCAAACACCACGTACCGCCCTCAAAAAATAAAAAAGCCGCCCAGTCACGAAGGCGGCTTTTGTTTGTTAGGGTTGAACAAGCGAGATGGAGTCAACAACAGTACCTCACTCCTTCCCTTCCGGAGGAGTTGAGTCGGTTTCATGAATGACCAAAACGGGCATTTTGGCATCGGTTAAGGCTTCAGATGTAATACTGTGGTGGAGCAGGTTTTCCCAGAAATGCCGCTCATGGGTCACAAAGACCAATAAGTCAGCGCGGTGATTACCTGCGTACTCATATAAGGCGGTCATTACTGATTCCCCTACAACGCGTACTAATTCCGTTTTTTGGAGTGAGGGTGGCAAAAGAGCCATAGTTTGGTTAAACTTTTCACTTAGTGGTAATTCTCCCTCGCGTTCTTTTTCGCCACCAACATGTACAAAATGAATTTCAGCGCCAAAACGATGAGCAAATGCACTTGCTTCTACCACCCGGAGGGGGTTTAGAGAGTGAAAATCGCAGGTGTACACGAGGTGTTTGAATCCGTAGTACCTGGCACCTTCCGGCACCAATAGAACTGGGCAATGGGCGGCGCGGGATACCTCCGCACTCACCGATCCGAAAATGCGCCGCCGAAGGTTTCCGTTTCCATTGGCACCAATAATCATCAGGTCAACTTGAGAAGAATACTCAATTAGGGCGGTGTCCGGGAAGCCAAATAATACCTTTGACTGATAGGAAGGCTCCAAGCCTTCCAACTCTTTTTGTATAAACTGATCGAGCTCTGCTTGCATGGTCGCCCCATAACCTGCCAAAAAACCGGAGGCGGAGGCTTTGCTGCCTTCGAAAATACTGTCCATCACATGGATGATTTCCAATTGACTCTTTAGTTGAAGGGCCATTTGAGCAGCATACCGGAGCGCGTTTCCTGACTCCGGACTCATATCGACCGGCACCGAGATATGCCGGATTTGATGTAGTTTAATCTGATCCATATACCGCTCCATCAACCAATGCACAACTTGGTTGATGGACGGAACGTATCCTTCACAAACCAGCTCCTGTTCCAGTTTTAAGGCTGGAAAATGCTTGACTCCTGCTAATTCAGCAGCCTCCGGAGCGGAAGTGCTGATGAGCTTATGGGGGATTTTCAACGCATTCAGGGCCATTGAAACCCGTTCATTCAACTCAAAGGATGGTAAATCATGCGATTCGAAGATCCGAACGTGGATTTTTCCGCATCCACTACATTGACCAGTGCAGGCACTGGAGGGGGAGCTGGTTTGTACCGGAATTATTTGCATAGCAGAGGTTCAATTACTCATACGCCAAATGGGGCGCAGATGGTTTTTGGTCGAGCAAGGCTTTCATGATGTCATAAGGCGTCAGAATCCCTACTAACTCTCCGTTTTCTACGACAGGCAGTGCATGGAAATAATTCATGCAAAAAATTTCTAACGCCACATTAATTCGATCATCCGGCTCTACTTTTCCTAGACCCTTGGTCATGATATCCTGCACCACCGTGCGCTTCAAGCGAATTTCATTCAACTGTTGATCGTCTGCACTGTTGGAAGCGCCCCCGTAGAAGTGTTCAAAATCGGAGCGGCTAATCATGCCTACGATTTCTTTGTAGCGCACCACAGGGATGTGGTGAAATTTATGTTGATCGAAAATGTCCTTAACCACCGTTAGAGAATCTTCCGGATTAACCGTAATAAGGTGGGTGGTCATGAATTTTGAAATGGGCTCAAATGCTAACATGATAATATAAATTTGAATGATGAAGAAAACGTTTGTATTTCCTTGTACAAAGGTCAGATCTCTTGTTTTTGAATCGGATGACCTATGTTACCGGCCGGGGTGATATTTATCCAAGGCCGATTCGTTCGGGAAGTGCCTAGGACTCCAGTCAACGGCGCTTCCAATAAAATTAGTGTAAGTAAAAAGCGGAAATTCCTTTGTCCGTTCAAATTTTGTTACATTTGCCACCCATAACTACCCGATCAATGAGCAAAGTACTGATCATCGAAGATAATAATGATGTCAGGGAGAACCTGAAAGAAATTCTAATGCTGAGTAATTATCATGTGGTGGAAGCGGAAAACGGGAAGGTAGGAGTAGAGGTCGCCTTCGCAGAACACCCGGATATTATTCTGTGTGACATCATGATGCCGGAGCTGGATGGCTACGGGGTGCTGCATATTTTAAGCAGGGACCAGCGTACGGCCGATATTCCATTTCTTTTTCTCACCGCAAAAGCAGAAAAGGAGGATTTCCGAAAAGGAATGACCTTGGGCGCTGACGATTACATCACCAAGCCTTTCGATGATGTCGCTTTGCTGGCAACTGTGGAGAGCCGATTGAAAAAGAGCGAGCGCCTGCGAAAGGCCTCTTCCCAACAATCGGGCAGCTTGGAGTATTTTATCGACGAGGCTAGGGCTCTGGAAGCCATTCGCCACTTGTCTGAAAACAGAGAAGTGCGGCATTTTCGAAAAAAAGATATTATTTTCAAGGAGGGAGAACATCCGCGCTGGTTGTACTATGTGGAATCAGGAATGGTCAAAATTTATAAAACCAGCGATGATGGCCGCGAATTAATCGTCCGGATGGCACAACCAGGGGATTTTTTGGGCTTTCTTGCCCTTTTCCAAGATGCCCTTTACCCTGAAAGCGCCGCTGCAGTAGAAGATTGCGCTATCAAATTGGTCCCTCGAGCGGATTTCGCTGCCCTGGTGTTTGGAAACCGGGATGTCAATATTCGTTTTATTAAAATGCTGGCAAGCCACGTGGCAGAACGGGAACAACAGCTGATCGAACTGGCTTACCACTCCGTTCGAAGAAGGGTGTCTACTGCATTGGTCCACCTCTATGACCAACTTCAGGGCCCCATTCAATTGCTTAGGGAAGACTTGGCAGCCCTGGCTGGAACAGCGAAGGAAACCCTGATCCGGACCTTGACCGATTTCAAAAACGAAGGCATCATTGATATTCACGATGGCGTAATTACGGTGATTAAAATTGACCGGCTTAGGAATATGCCCAATTAATCACTGCTCTTGTAATAAGTGGTAGTAAGTGGGAGGTAGCGGAAATTGAAAAGTTGAATTTTTGGAAAAAAGTAACAACTGTCGGGCACTTTAATGGGCACCGGATGGTTTAGTTAATACTTGTGTGGATCCAATTGCATTTCTCAGCATTCCTAGCTGGTGGGTGCAAGTTCTGAAGGCGTTTTCCCTTGGGAAGTTGTATTGCACATAAGAAAGACATTCAATCATTTCATTTTCATACCTTATTACTATGATCACTACCCTTATTCTTGTAGTCTTGATCATTTTCGTCATCATGTCGATGGTGAAAGTGGTTCCCCAGCAGACGGCCTATGTGGTCGAGCGCCTTGGTAAATTCCATGCGGTGTTGGCTCCTGGTATTAACTTCATTATTCCCTTTTTTGATCGACTGGCGTATAAGCACAACTTAAAAGAGCAGGCGATTGATATCCCGGAACAAATCTGTATTACTAAGGACAATGTTCAGGTACAGGTGGACGGGGTCCTTTTTTTACAGGTCATTGATCCTAAGACGGCCTCTTATGGCGTAGCCAATTATATTTTCGCGGTAACCCAGCTTGCCCAGACGACTATGCGCTCTGAAGTAGGTAAGATTGACCTGGACAAGGCTTTTGAAGAGCGCACTAATATTAATCGCTCGGTGGTAAATTCTATTGATGAGGCCGCTATCGGTTGGGGTGTGAAAATCCTTCGTTACGAAGTAAAGAATATCACGCCACCTCAATCTGTATTGCATGCCATGGAGAAGCAAATGCAAGCTGAACGGGAAAAACGCGCACGCATCCTGCAATCTGAAGGTGAAAAGCAAGCAGCAATTAATGTCGCAGAGGGCCAAAAACAAAAAGTGGTACTCGAATCAGAGGCCATTCAGATGCGGCAAGTGAATGAGGCAAACGGTCAGGCCGAAGCGATCCGCGCCGTTGCGGACGCAACGGCAGAGGCCTTGACAAAAGTGGCACAGGCAACCCAAATGAAAGGGGGTTACGAAGCGGTTCAGCTGCGAGTGGCCGAACAAATGGTGGAACAATTTGGTCACTTGGCCAAAACTAATAATACGATGATCGTACCCGCCAACCTTTCCGATATTTCCTCCTTGGTAGCCTCAGCTATGTCGGTGGTTAAACAACAAAGTAAATAATCGTCCAATGGAATACTTGTCTTCACCTCAATTCTGGATTATTCTTGCCGCAGTAGCACTGTTGCTGGAATTGTTTTCTCTGGCATTTTTTGCCATGTTCCTGAGCTTTGGAGCCTTGGTCACCGCTGGCCTTGCTTGGATGGGCTTGTTGCCAGGCTTGCCCGCTCAATTGCTTTGTTTTGGGGGATCATCCCTGCTCTCGCTAGTCGTTTTCAGGAAGTATGCTCAACAATATTTCGGAAACAACGAAAAAAGCGGTAGCTACCGGGAATTTATCGGAGACCCTGTTCAGATTACCGTGGCGATTCCTGCCAATGGGGAGGGGAAAGCCTCTTACCGCGGTTCAGAGTGGATTGCAGTAGGTGTACAGGGGGCTGCTCTGGAGGCCGGAACAACCGCCCATATCAAACAAGTGGATGGTATCAAATTAGTTGTACAATAATACCAGCTTACCTAAACAGGTCGTTTAAAAGCGTACATAATAAAAAAACGACTTGGTTCAATTACCTGAATCAAGTCGTTTTCATTTTATCTACTCCAACGTAAGTGATGATTTAAGCCTTTTTTTGCAGTTGGTCGCTGAACATTTGCAAAAGATCCGTCATGGTCTGTTGAAGGTCTTTTCGATTCACGATCAGGTCTACAAATCCATTTTCCAATAGGTATTCAGCGGTTTGGAAGCCCTCCGGAAGGTCGCGCTTGATGGTTTCACGGATAACCCGAGGCCCTGCAAAACCGATCAATGCTTCAGGTTCTGCCAAATGAACGTCACCCAACATGGCGAAGGAAGCAGTAACTCCTCCGGTGGTAGGATCGGTCATGAGGGAGAAATAGGGTAGACGTGCTTTGGCAAGTAACGTAAGCTTGGCGCTGGTTTTCGCCATTTGCATTAGGGAAAACGCAGCCTCCATCATTCGGGCACCGCCTGTCCTAGAAATAATCATAAAGGCGCTTCTAGTTTCAATTGCCCGATCAATCCCCAGAGAGATTTTTTCACCCACAACGGAACCCATTGAACCGCCGATGAATTTAAAATCCATACAGGCTACTACCAGTGGGAAACCACCTACGGTTCCTTCAGCCAATCCCAGGGCGTCTTTCAGTCCGGTCTTGATAATGGTTTCTTCAATCCGTTTGCTGTAAGGCTTTAAGTCGGTGAAGTTCAGCATGTCCACCGCAATCATGTCATCATGGAGCCGATTGAACTGCTGATCGTCACACAGGAATGGGAAGTATTCATCCGAACCACTAGCGGTGTGGTAATCGCAGTTGGGGCACGTGTAGAAAGTGTCCCGCAGGGCTTTTGTGGTACTGGCCTCTTTGCATTTTTTACACTGATACCAGACACCTTCCGGTACGTCCTTTTTGGCCTTGGTGGCAGTGGTGATGCCTTCCTGTAATCGTTTGAACCAACTCATAGTACAGTATCGTTGTTTAGTGGGGCAAAAGTACGTAGTCTTCCGGAGAGCGTTGCAATAGCTAAAACTAAAATATTTACAAGTGCTTAACATTTCCGGTCGCTGGTCTACCTTTGTGGAATGAACTGGAAGATCGTCCCCACCTTGCTCCGCAAAGAGTTTTTACTGGAATTCAGGCAGCGATATGCTATTTCCGGTATTGTTTTGTATGTATTTAGTATGGTTTTTGTGGTTTATGTGTCCAGTGTGAAAGTGAATCCCAATGTGTGGAATATTCTTTTTTGGTTGATTGTGTTGTTTGCCTCGATTAATGCGGTGGTAAAAAGTTTTGTTCAAGAAAGTGGTAGCCGACAGCTGTACTACTATCAACTTGCAGATCCGGTAGCCATATTGTTCTCCAAAATCCTTTACAATACCCTGTTGTTACTGACCTTGAGTGTGTTGGCTTTTGGGGTGTATGCCCTGGTAGCAGGGAATCCAGTGAAGGACATGGGTTTATTTGCCGGGGTTCTATTGCTTGGTAGTTCTGGTTTCTCTATTGCTTTTACCTTTATATCGGCCATTGCCGCCCGGGCCAACAACAGTGCTACACTGATGGCCATCCTTAGCTTTCCGGTAATTCTTCCCATTTTGCTTACGTTGATGCGCTTATCCTCTATTGCGTTACGGCTGATGCAGGACACTTCTTACATGAAGGATATTTATAATTTATTGGCCATTGACGCTATTTTGCTCGCTTTGACCTATGTCTTGTTCCCGTATGTTTGGCGAGATTAAAGGGAAAGGGGATGCTGTTCGGCGGTTAATTTTCCAGATTCAGCTCTGTAATATGCTGGATTAGCCGTTTGGGTCGGGTGAATCGGATGGCTTGCCTTATCTTTGACTTTATGCGATTTTTATTCCTTTTTTGTATTGCTTCTCTGCTTTCTACTGAGGGCCTTGCTCAATCTGAGTTTCTTTTTCGTTGTTCTAGCGGGAGTGTTCATTTCAAGTCAGATGCACCGCTGGAAATGATTCAGGCAAAAAGCCAATCGCTAAAGGGTATTTTGAATCCGTTTGAAAACACCTTTGCTTGGTCGGTCCCCATCTTATCCTTCGATGGATTTAATAATGGTCTGCAAAAAGGTCATTTTCATGAAAATTACCTGGAAACAGACCGCTATCCAGTAGCTACTTTTTCTGGAAAAATAATTGAAAAAGTGGATTATAATCGGGATCAAAAAATGGTCATCCGTGCAAAAGGTAAATTAACGATCCATGGGGTAGAGCAGGAACGAATTATCAAGGTAGAGGTTGACATGCATCCCAGGGTCATTATTTTCGAAAGTACGTTCTCGGTTCAATTGCAGGAACATGCCATCAATATACCCAAAATTGTCCACCAAAAAATAGCAGAAACCGTGGAGGTAAAAGTCTCGGGCACACTCACTCGTACGCAATCGTAACGTGAGAACACAGCTCATGGGTCTGCTAAGTGTTCTCTCCTTTTTTTGTGGTTGGGGGCAATTACCCGTCTTCAAGGAGCACAAACCGGAAGACTGGGGAGATACGCCTATTCAAACGTTTTTCCAGGACAGTCATGGGCAAATTTGGATGGGAGGGGGAAATCGAGTGTTTTCGTATGATGGTCAGCAATTTGATTATTACCAATTGGCCGATTCTTGTAAACAAGCAAAAGGTATTCGGGCTATTGGAGAATGGAACCATCAGATTTGGGTGGGTTTTGGTACCGGAAAAGTAGCAACCCTCGACCTTACCCGTTCAAGTACCATGGGACAAGGGCGCGCCAATGATATTCGAAACTACCATCGAGGAGAATTACGCCTCTGGGAACCTGAAGAGGGTTGTCCTGCCGTTCCAATCACTGGTTTCGCTTCCTCCAGCCCTTCGCTTCTATGGATGTCGACCTACGGAGAGGGCTTGTACGCCATTACCCCAAAAAGGGTTTGGCAATTTAACCGAGAAGGGGATGCTCTTTGTAGCGATGATGTATATGACCTAGAAATGGATGCCTATGGGAGGGTATGGGTGGCCACGGATCAAGGAGTGAGCATCTGTTCTATTTCTAAGGAGGGTACGAAAACGGTTCAATCCCTCACCAAAGCGCAGGGTATGCCAGATGAGGTCATTACCAGTTTGGCCGTAGGTCCAGATGGTTGGATTTGGATGGGCTCCAATAATGCCGGAATTTGGGCGGTTCACCCTCAATCCTTAGAAATGCGGTTTCCATTTGCCGATTGGCAAGCCGGAGAAATTCGGTCCATGGCGGTGTTTAGCGCCTACGAAATCTGGTGCAGTACCTCTGAGGCAGGACTTGTATTAGCCGACCCTAGTAGCGGCAGGATCTTTCCCCAAATCACTCGCTGGTCTGCCCGGCAACTGCAACGCGATCGGGAGGGACAACTTTGGGCGCTCTCGGACCATGGAAAGCTCCGTTCTGCCAATCTTCAACTAGCACAGGTTGAGCTTCCGGCCAAGTCCGTTCAAGCCGTTTGCACTGACCCGTCTGGCCGCTTGTGGGCGGGAACCACGCAAGGGCTTTGGTGCCAGGACGCTGCTGGTTGGAGACAAATTGGGCCCAAAGATTTGAATGTATTGTCGCTCCTGACAACTCCCCGGGGTCATCTTTGGGCAGGTACATTTGGAGATGGGATCTATGTTTTTGATGAAAAAGGCCAGTTGATACGTCACCTGGACTTGGCGGAGGGCCTACCGAACGGTAGTATTTTGAGCATGGCAGCTACAAATCAAGCGTTGGTAAGCACGCTGGGAGGGCTGATCGCTATTGATTGGGATTCCTGGAAAATCAATCGGCTGTACGATCAGCATGGACGAGCTGTTGCCGCAGATGTATATATTTATAAAGTGTTGGTAGCCCAAAACGGTACCATCTGGATGGGTACCGATGGAAAAGGACTTTGTCGGTTGGAGGCAGGAGAGTGGTTCTGTTACGAAAACGCCCTGGAGGTTTCTTTGAAAAAAATCTACTCCATAGCAGAAGATAAGCGGGGGCGAATTTGGTTTTCTGGCGAAAATACAGGTCTATTCAAGTTGGAGAATGGAGCTTTTACCCGTTATTCTACGGAGGATCATTTACATAGTATGCAGATAAACAGCCTGACCAGCACCCCGAAGGGGTACCTGGTGTTGGGTTATGAGGACGGCGTTGAGTTGTTCCTCCCAGAGCGATCCCATTTTTCGTTTCATGCAGGAACCAGTGGTTTACCGGGCAGTGAATATCAATTAAATGCCGTTTGGAGCGATGAAAAATCACAGGTTTGGTTGGGTTCTAACCATGGAATCAGCAGAGTAGCTGGGTTTGCCAGGGAATTTGCGACCGATCCTGCTACAGCGATCACGGCGGTGGTGGTGTCAGGCAGAACCGTTCAGTTCCAGCAGGAGCACCTGTTTCCCCACGATCAAAATCAATTTTTAGTAGAATTCAGAGGAATTTGGTTGACCAATCCGGATGCCGTTTATTACCGTTACCAGCTAGAGGGCTACGATCCTGATTGGGTTTTGTCGCGCGATCGGGTGGCCTCTTATCCGAATTTGCCACCGGGTAATTATCGCTTCCGGGTGCAATCCACGGAACACGGTCGGTTTGAAGGTGTTCAGGAGGCGGTTTATGCCTTCACCATTCAGAAGCCTTTTTGGATGGAGTGGTGGTTTTGGGTAATTGCTACCGGTGGTTTGGTGGCAGGATTTTGGTTTTATTTGTTAGGCAGAGAGCGCCGGGTATTGAGAGAGCAGGCGTTGCAGCGCGAGAAAATGAGCGCTCAATTAACCGCCCTAAAAGCACAGATTAATCCGCATTTTTTGTTTAATAGCCTGAATACCTTGGTGGCTATTATTGAAGAACAGCCCGGTCAGGCGGTGCAGTATGTGCAACATCTAGCTGATTTTTACCGAAGTATTCTAATTTATCGGGAAAAAGACCTGATACCTTTGGAGGATGAACTCAAAATTGCCAATGATTTTGTGTTTTTACTAAAAAGAAGGTATGAATCTGCTTTGGAGGTACAGTTGCCGGAAACGGTACCCGGGCGTTATTTGATATTTCCTTTGGTTATTCAAATGTTGATTGAAAATGCGGTGAAGCACAATGTGATTTCCCAAAAACAGCCACTTCGAATTCGCGTTTTCATCGAGGATGGTCCTTGCCTGACCGTTCAAAATAATCTGAATCCGAAGAAAAAACCGGAGGAAGGCGCTGGTTTTGGTTTGCAAAGTATTGCCCATCGTTATGATTTAATTGCCGGAAAAGAAATTACCGTTCGCGCAGACGAACAGCAGTTTGCGGTTCATATTCCATTGATATTGCCTGCTTAATATGAAAATTGTCCTAATTGAAGATGAAGCACCGGCGCTCCGCCGATTGGAAAAAATCATTGCGGAACACGCTCCAGACGCTGAAGTGGTTCAACGGCTGGATTCCGTGGAGGCAACGGTGCAGTATTTACAGCAACAGCCAGCGCCTGACTTGATTTTTATGGATATCCACCTGGCGGATGGATCCGCTTTCGATGTCTTCGAACAAGTGGAGGTGTCAGCGCCGATTATTTTCACCACAGCCTTCGATGCGTACACCCTTCGAGCATTCAAGGTGAACGCAATTGATTACCTGATGAAGCCCATCAAATCGGAAGAGGTGAAGGCTGCTTTGGAAAAATTTCATCAATGGCAGATTCGAGTGGTTACGCCCGTTTTGAAGGCTGCTCCTGCTGAACCCCTGCGTAGAATCTTGGTGCGGTTAGGCCAAAGCATGCGTTTGGTAGAAGTGCAAGATGTGGCTTATTTTTATACCCGAGATAAACTGACTTTTTTGGTGACGCGAAGTACGGGGAAGCGGTATCCGCTGGATATGCCCTTGGATCGCCTGGAGGAAAGCCTGGATGCTAGTTTGTTTTTTCGAATCAACCGGCAGTTTATTGTACAGATACACGCCATTAAAGAGATGCATCCACACAGCAAGTCGCGCTTAAAGATCGACCTGGACCCACCGGCGGATGTAGAGACGGTGGTGAGCACCGAGCGAGCGGCCGATTTCCGGCAATGGCTGGTAGGTGGTTAGGGTTTGAAAAAAAAATACCAAGCTCCTATTTCTCTTGGAGCAGTTTTTTCTGAAGCAATTGTTGGGTGCTTTTGGGCTCGGCTTTGCCTTTGGAAATGCGCATTACTTCTCCCATAAACAGTCCAATCAAGTTTTTTTTGCCCTTTTGGTACTCTTTTACCTTGTCAGGAAAACGCTGTAGTACTTCATCAATGATTGTTGCCAACCATGCCTCGTCTGCTTCGTGCAGCAATTCCAGCTGTTCCGCTAGTTCCTCTGGAGAGCGCTGGGGGTTTGCCAAAACGGCAGGAACTAATTTTTGATACGCGGCAGAGGCACTTATTTGTTCCGATTGGATGAGTTCCAGCACTTGCCTCCAGGAGGACAACGGGACGGGCAGCGTTTCAGGACTTTGGCCGTTTTCGGCGCACCAGGGCAAGATTTTTTGAATAATTAGCTGGGTAAACCACTTGAAGAGCGGGGCCGGCAGCTGCGTAGAAGCCTGCTTTACCCATTCGGCAGTTCGGCGCTCCTGGCAGAGCAGCTGTGCTTCTTGGGGTGTCATCCCCAGGTCTTCCTCAAAGTGGGTTTGGTAATTCCTTGGAAGAATGGGAAGGCTTGTTTGGATTTGTCGGAACCATTCCTCACTGATCAGAACGGGTGGTAGATCGGGCTCTGGAAAATAACGGTAGTCGTGGGCTTCTTCTTTGTCGCGCTGAGCGTAGGTTTGTCCGCTCTCTGGGTCAAATCCCCGCGTTTGTCGAGGAATGGTTTCGCCCTTTTTTAGCAACTGAAGTTGGCGATCCTGTTCGAATTGGATGGCTTTTTTGGCGAAGCGCATGGAGTTCATATTTTTGAGCTCGCAGCGTTCGCCGTACGTAGAACTTCCTTCGGGGCGCAAGGAGATATTGACATCACAGCGCAGGGAACCTTCCTCCATATTTCCATCACTGATGCCGATCCAGCGGACCAGTCGGCGAATTTCTTCCATAAATAAGGCTGTTTCCTCTGCGGATCGGAGGTCGGGCTCTGTCACAATTTCGAGGAGCGGCACCCCTGCCCGGTTCAGATCGATCCAGCTTTCGATGGGGTGTTGATCATGGATGCTTTTGCCGGCGTCTTCTTCCAGGTGGATGTGGTGAATTCGGATGGTTCGACTGCCAATAAGTACTTGTCCGCCCACACAAATGGGTCGGCGATCCTGGGTGATCTGATAGCCTTTGGGCAGATCCGGGTAAAAATAGTTTTTTCGATCAAAACGGGATGCTCGATCGATGGTGGATCCCAGCGCGAGGCCCAGGCGTACGGCATATTCGACAGCGGTTCGGTTGAGGTAGGGCAAGGTGCCGGGATGAGCGAGCGAAACAGGGCTCACCTGCGTGTTGGGCGGAGCACCGAATAGTACCGGGTCTGAACAGAAAAGTTTGGATCGAGTATTCAGTTGGACGTGGATTTCCAGCCCGATCACCGTTTCATACTTCATATGTTAAAATTAAACTGCAAAAAACGGGCTTTCTGAACGGAGTTGCTACTTTTGAGGGCAAAAAGCAAGAATATGGTTTGGATTATAGGGATTACGGCCTTTTTGGGTTCTTTATTAACCTTGTTTTCGGGATTTGGATTGGGCACCTTGTTGACACCGGTATTTGGACTTTTTTTTCCAATACCGGTGGCGGTAGCATTGACGGGCGTGGTTCATTTGTTGAACAACCTTTTCAAGTTAAGTCTACTTGGGAAGTCGGCCAATTGGGACACCGTATGGCGGTTTGGGGCACCTTCCGTGGTGGGTGGTTTTGTAGGGGCTACTTTATTGGCTGGCTTAATTCAATTACCGGTTTTGTATCAGTGGTACTTAGGATCCCATTTATGTGAGATCAGCTGGTTGAAATTGGTGATTGCGGTCCTGATGGTCTTTTTTACCTTTATGGAGTTGCTCCCGGGTTTAAAAAAAGTACAGTTTGCGCAACGTTACTTAACGCTTGGTGGGTTGTTAAGTGGATTTTTTGGCGGTTTGAGTGGAAATCAGGGTGCCTTGCGGTCTGCCTTTTTGATTAATGCGGGTTTGGACAAATCTGCCTATGTTGCTACGGGGGTAGTGGTCGCTTGTCTGGTGGATTTTACCCGATTACCGGTTTATTTCACTCGATTTAAGGGAGCGGGATTAATGGAAGAGTGGGGAATGGTTGTTTTTGCGACCGCCTGTGCGTTTGCGGGTGCTTGGATAGGAGCGCGGTACTTGAAGAAGGTGACCTTTCGCTTAGTACAATGGGTGACGGGTTGCTTTATGTTGGTGTTTGCGGTGCTGTTAGCCATGGGTGTCTTATAATTGATTTGGGTTTGATAGATGGAAAAAGTGGTGAGTAGTTGAGTGGGCGCCAAAAAAAACGGATATTTGCGGCCCTAAAACGGGATATTGGAACATGAAGATTGCAATAGCACAATTGAATTACCATATTGGTCATTTTGAAGGGAATCTTCAGAAAATGCTGGATGCTGTGGAGCAGGCTCGGCAGGTGGGTGCTGATTTGGTTTTGTTTGGCGAGTTGGCGGTATGCGGCTATCCTCCCCGTGATTTTTTAGAATTTGAAGACTTTATAGTGCAATGTGAGGCGTCGATTGCCTCCTTGCAGGCAGCAAGTGTTGGAATTGGGATTGTGGTAGGGGCCCCCAGCCGCAATCCGGTGCTGGCGGGAAAAGATTTGTACAACTCTGCTTACTTCTTGTATGAGGGCGCTATTTTGGGGGTTCAACACAAGACCCTGCTACCAACCTACGATATTTTTGATGAGTACCGCTATTTTGAACCAGCCAGCCGTTATGAAGTGGTGCACTTCAAGGGCAAAAAAATGGCCTTGACCATCTGTGAGGATATCTGGAATGTGGGAAATGAGAATCCGTTATACACCGTTTGCCCATTGGATGAAATGATAGATCAACAGCCGGAGGTCATTTTGAATTTATCGGCTTCTCCGTTTTCTTACCAACAGGCTGAAATTCGCCTGGCAACGGTTCGTGCCAACGTGGAGCGCTATAAATTACCCTTGTTTTATGCCAATCAGGTAGGGGCTCAGACGGATATCGTCTTTGATGGAGGAAGCCTGGTCATGTCCCCAGATGGGCGATTGTTTGATGAAATGGCATATTTTGAGGAGCAAATTTCCTATTATGAGCTAGAGGAAGTCCAGAAAGGCCGGTCGTTCACCTCCACCACTCCTCCCAAGACAGCCTTGATTCACGATGCGTTGGTATTGGGAATTCGCGATTATTTTGCAAAATTGGGTTTTAAAAAAGCCATTTTGGGTTTGTCGGGAGGCATTGACTCTGCTGTGACAGCCGCTTTGGCGGTTCGAGCCTTGGGTGCTGAGAATGTGCGAGGGGTCCTTATGCCCAGCCAGCACAGCAGCGACCATTCGGTTCAGGATGCGCGGCAACTGGCTCAAAACCTGGGAATCCAGTATGATTTAGTGCCCATTGAGCCCTTGTACCAAGCCTTTGAAACCAGCCTTTCTTCTTTGTTTTGGGCTTTTCCTGCCAATTTAACGGAAGAAAACATTCAGGCGCGGGTAAGGGGTACCTTGCTGATGGCTATGAGTAATAAATTTGGTAATATTCTCCTAAATACCAGCAACAAGAGCGAAATGGCGGTCGGTTACGGCACGCTGTACGGTGATATGTGCGGTGGACTGGCGGTTCTCGGAGATGTGTACAAAACCGAGGTCTACGAATTGGCGCATTACCTCAACAAAGACGGAGCCTGCATCCCGCCCAATTCCATTGAAAAGCCACCGAGTGCGGAGCTCCGGCCTGGGCAAAAAGACAGCGATTCCTTGCCACTTTATGAAGTCCTGGATCCACTTTTATACCAATATATAGAATGCCGAAAAGGGCCAAACGAGCTCGTAGAGATGGGGTTTGAGTCAGATCTCGTCAAGCGTGTGCTTCGTATGGTGAATATCAATGAATTTAAACGTGAACAAGCGGCGCCGGTGATCCGGGTGAGCCGTAAGTCCTTTGGAATGGGCCGTCGAATGCCTATTGTTGGAAAATACTTATCCTAATTTCGTATGAAACGTAGATCACCGCGTGCCCAAGCGCTGCTTCAATTCGCGCTCATAGTTGGCATTATTGTGTTTGTGAATATTATTGCGAATGTCTTCTATGGTCACCTTGACCTAACCGAAGAAAAGCGGTTTACGCTGACAAAGCCCACTAAAACGTTGTTAAAAGAGCTGGATGAGCGGGTGTATGTAGAGGTCTTGCTCGAAGGTAGCTTCCCAGCCGGCTTCAAACGGCTTCAAACGGCCACTCGCGAAATGCTGGATGATTTTAGGTCGCAGAGTGGTTACTTGGACTATCTTTTTGAAGATCCGGGAGCAGGTAGCGTAGAAGATATTAATGCCCGTCGGAAAAATCTAAGCGAAATTGGCATTAATCCGGTGAACCTTAGGGTGATGGAAGATGGGGCTTCCACTCAAAAGTTGATTTATCCAGTTGCCATTTTCCATTATAAAAACCGACAACTGCCCGTCAAATTGTTGGAAAATGAATCCCCATCCTTGTCGCCCGATGAGGTGATTAACAACTCAGTGAGCTTATTAGAGTATAAATTCGCCAACGCAATTAAAAAACTTCAAGCTCCCGAGCAGCCCATTGTGTTGTTTACAGAGGGCCATGGGGAATTAGAAAAAATTCAAACCACGGATTTGGAGCGCAGCCTTGATCAGTTCTATGAGACAGGCCGAATTACGTTGGACTCCGTTTTAGAAATTCCTACCGAAGCCACTTTAGCAAAACGTACCCTTCGACCGGGTGAAATTGCTCCCAAACCCTGTGCCTTGTTGATTGTTGCCAAACCGCGGTTTGCCTTTTCCGAAAAAGACAAGTTCAAGATTGATCAATACGTGATGAACGGCGGGAAAGTCATTTGGTTGGTAGACCGGCTCGGTGCGGATTTGGATAGTATGCGCATGGGAGGTCGGTTTATCCCTCAAGATTACCCTATCAACTTGGAGGATATTTTGTTTAAATACGGTGTTCGGTTACAACCTGATTTAGTGGTAGACCTGCAGTGTACCAAAATTCCACTGCAGACGGGCATGTTAGGGAATGCGCCGCAGCTGGAACTATTTGACTGGTATTACCATCCTGCCGTTCGTCCCACCGCTCCACATCCCATTGTGAAAAACCTGGATCGAACAGAGTTGAAGTTTTGTTCCTCCATTGATACCATTCGAACCAAAACAGCGGTTAAAAAAACTGTTTTATTGCAGTCCAGCACGTACAGCCGCCTGCAATTCAGTCCGGTGGATTTGAATTTTGACATCTTGAGGTATCCTGCAGACCCCAAAAAATTTGATAAAGGAGCGCAAACGGTAGGAGTATTGCTGGAGGGTGTTTTCCCATCCAATTTTGAAAACCGGGTATCGCAGGAATTAGCCTCTGATCTGCAGCGGATTGGGCTGGAGTATCGGAGTCAGAGCTTGCCTACCCAGATGCTTGTGATCAGCGATGGAGATGTGGCGGCGAATACGATTCGGATAGATGAGAAAGGGGAACAGCAATGGTTGCCCCTAGGATTCAACCGGTTTGAGCGCAGCACGTATTCCAACAAAGAACTGATGCTGAATGCGGTGGAATACCTCACGGATCCTTCTGGAGTGATTGAGGCCAGGAGCCGGGAAGTAAAACTGCGTTTGTTGGACAACGTTCGCGCCAAGGAAGAGCAACTGTTCTGGCAGGTGTTGAACATCGGCGGGTCGGTGTTATTTATTGCCCTGTTTGGATTGGGGTTTTTGTGGTGGAGGAAACGGAAGTATGTGAAGGGGTAGGGTTGCTATCCTTTACTGATTTGGTAGTATGAAATAAGTAGTGTGAGTGCTTGGATAAAAAAAGGTGGCTGTTGAAAACAGCCACCGATGAGTGGTAATTCGAAATCCTTTATCAATTTTAGCGTTGTTTAACGGCTTTTTTTTGATTAATCTTTACAGGAGCTCTCCAGTTTTCACTTCTTGAGGTGATAATAGGTTGTCCAAGTGGTATGATGTTTCCGGATGGATATTCGATTTGACAGACGGCGTATGCATCCCCTGTAATATCGTTTGTGTAGCTTCTTTGGAGGAATAAATTGGCAGAATTCCATCGCTGGGATGGTGTTTCTACGGTTACAAAAGCGTCAGTAGA
Organism: Chitinophagales bacterium; assembly: GCA_046316495.1. GTDB lineage: Bacteria > Bacteroidota > Bacteroidia > Chitinophagales > Saprospiraceae > M3007. The sequence continues at coordinate 68,965 of JBKDAM010000045.1, read as the reverse complement.
AGTGGCTCCGTCGTCATCAAAATAATGCACAACAAGAGTATATATGCCTGGCTGTGGGGTAGAAGGGATGGTAATGTGTTCAGGTCCCCAACCATCGGTATCGTCCACATCCAAATAAGCATTCCAAAACGTCGATTGGTTGCCGTAGTAACAGTCTAAGTCAGTGAATAAATCATCTACAGTAGCACCGGGAGGAATCAAGTGCAAATCGACATCCGATTCTGGAGTGTTCCATCTGAGTTTAGTCCATAAAGCGAGCTGTGGAAAATTTCCAATTAGGTTTATAGAAGTAGATCCCCAAGCAGGACCTCCATTAATATGGGTTCCTGTTGCGGTGACTTTGACACTATTATTCCCTGCGACCAAGTCAATATTTTGGTCAAAGTTAAAGGATCCATCGTATTGCAACGTGATGGCGGATCCATTTACTGTCAAAATTGCTGAAGACAGTGACTGCGCATTTTTTATTTTGCCGGCTATTCGGACCACTCTATTGGTGATCACTTGATTATTGGTAACGGAGGTAATTTCGATGGGTAACATTTGTCCAGGATCCTCGAATAGCCGACCTTCTGCTCCCCTTGGATCTGGGAAATATTCAAGTTTGGAAATAATTGGATTTCCATTGTAAATAACTTCATCGGACAGCGATTCTGGACTGATGGCTTCGAAAGATTCCCCAACGGTTTTACCTGATAGCATTAGTCGGTAAAATTCCTTTCCGACGGGAGCCCCCTTACCGTTTACCTCACTCCAGCCGATAATTGACTGACAACCTTTTTGATAAAGAGTTGATTTTAAATCAATTGATTTCATCCCTTGGCAAGCTACCAAGTAAAAAACAGCGTTTGGGAACGCATCATCGCTGTAGTTGTTTTTAAAAAATTTAGAGGAAATGCTCAAGTATTGGACTTCAACGGGTACTCCATTCCGAACTTCCATGATGGTTGAGACGGCAACTTCACCATTGTACCAGAGTTCATAATACAGACCCATAATCTCATCCAGAAAATTATTGATTCGCTGGCCTGTCAACAACCAAGTCACATTATCCCCATCTACATTTCCATGCGTATTGAAAAAAATGGTCCCATATTGTTGAAGCTGTGTCTGGAAAAAAGTTAGGTCTGCTGCCGTACTATTATATATGTCGGCATTAAAACCAGCTTGGCTAAACTCACTCTGAAGGGTGGTAGAAATTTGCCGTTCACTGATCCAGGTTTCATCATCGAAGACTTGATTGATCAAGCAAACCCTTTTATTTCCCACGATACCATGCTCTACCCGGTCATGTAAGTTGGAAGGGGGCGATACAGAAGGCTTCTCTTCAGTAGGATCATTTGCCTCAATATAGGGTGGTGAATACCGGTAGGGTTGATGGAGCCAGATTTCTTTTCCTCCATTTTGGTAAGTTACCACCAGCGCGTAACCAGCTACCACCACTTTTTCTACGCCATTCAAATTGGATGCGGATTGAGCGATTTCTTCAAAGGCAGCTATAGGGTCAGAGCTGTGAAGCGCTAGGCTGGCTAATGAGTCTAAAGTTTCATGTGCTTTAAGGAGATGGTATTTTTCGAGTGGGGAGGGCGTTTCTTTAGCGCATCCTATGGTTAGGATGATTGCGATAAACGGGAGCCAAATTTTTCTAAATAAATTAAGGTTATTCATGTTTAGATGGAATTAGAAGCGTGAAAAAAAGAGGGAAACATTCAAGCTAATATAGGGCCGTGCATTTTCTTGTATTGGATAGTGGAATGTTGGCTCAAAGGCCAGAGAACTATCAAGAAAAAGGGCGAAGCCTGCTTCAATGTCTGGTATAAATTGGGATTTTTCTGATGTAAATTGGCTGGCGCTTAGTCCAACTCCACCAAAAATGCGTTGGAAAGCGTAGTATCGGGCAAAGGGTCTTGCATAGAAATCGCTGAAGGGCCCTGCTTTTTGGAATCCAAGGTCTGCTCCAACTAGAAGATTTTGTAGGGGGAAATAACCTGTTCCAACTTCCAGAGAAAAGGGTGATCCTTCCTCAAAATCAAATCGACCATTAGTTCCTCCTTTTATGAAAAAAATTCCTTTTTCCGTATTTGGAGGTGTTTTTTGACTGTAAAGGAGGGTTAGGCTACTGTGCGATAGTAGCAGGCAAGCAATAAGATATTTTAACATGGGAAGGTATAAAGATGAAAATAGAGAATCCTTTCAACAAGTGGTCTTGTTAAATTTCGTTGTTGTGGTATGACTAAACGGTGATTACTTTTTTAGCTGGCAGGATGCTGTCCCTACTTTCGCTCCGTTATGCCAGATATTGACGGAATAGTCTCCCTTTTCTACTTTGCCAGGATAGTCAAATCGTACGAGGACTTGTTCAGAGGATCCGGAGAAGTTTACTTCCTTTTCAAGTGTGTACTTGTATTCTTGTCCACTTGACCGGTCTTTCCCAATCAGTGATCCAACAGTGGTTTGGGAGGGGTTTATGAGCTGAATATGGAATTTCTGTACGCCATTCGAGACACCTTCAGTTGCATCGACGGTGAAGCTGATCTGAAAACGGCTTGTTTTGCTGGCATATTTGGAATCTCGGTCTGTTTGGCCAGATTTATCCTTTTTACTAACTTCTTTTGGGTTCAAGAATACACCAGAAACGGCAAGTGGTTGGGAGTTATCGACTGTGTTTCTTTTTTTGTTGGTAGAGGCATCTGCGGTGGAAGGTTGAGCATCTCCCCCCTCGGATGCTGAACGTTCAAGCAATTCTATTCGCGTCCTGGCAGTATTGAGGTCATTTGAGATTGCTTTTATCTCCTCCATGAGTCGGTCATTGTCCGATTGAAGTTGAGCAATTCTTCCATCACGTTCTCTGAGCTGCTCCGATAGAGAGGCATTTGCCTTGTTTAGCTCATCGATCTGCTTTCGGGCCTCTGTCAGCCTACTCCCACCCCCATTAATTCCTCTTCTGATGATGGCTTCTTGTTCCTCAATTTTTTGTTTGAGTTGTTCAATTTCTAATTCGCGGGCAGGAAAGAGCGCTTTTAAGCTATCGAGGCTATTAAATGCGGCTTCTTTTTGTTTTTTTAGATCATCGAGCGCAGCTGTCTTTTCGATAGTCTCTGCCTTTGCTTCTTTTACTTTTTCGCCACCTCTAAGGTAAATCACAATATTTAGCAGTACCAAAAGCAGGAGTAAAATGCCTGCAATCACTATAATTTGAGTAGTCTTGCTGTTTTGGGGAGGATTAGAAGGAGCAGGCTCGTTGTATTTGTTGCTAAGCATGACAGATGATAAAATTTAAAGTTAGAGATTCTGTTGCATAAGTTATAAGCAGCATTCTAACTTCAAGAGGGTTGAACTGCGATTCAGGTTATCATCTGTCCATAAAAAAGTAAAATAAAATTAGGTATAAAATAAAAACCAAAGGATAATCAAAGCAACTAGCAGGGCAAGTATTGCTAGTGCAGCAAAGATTTTGGATTCATTTCCTTGGCTATTTTCAGGTTTGGTGGCTTGGTTGGTTTTCTTTTCTTGTTGAATATCCGACAATATCTGTTCATGGATACTGTCTGGAAATCCTTCCAAATGAAGGGATTTTCGGGCCTTCTGAATTAGTTTGATGCCTGCACCAAAGTTTTGAATTCCTCTAATAATAGCACGTTCACTTTCAATTACCGCTAAAAAAGCAGGGTCCTTAGTCTTTCGACGCTCAATAAGTATTTTTTTGGAAGGTGGAGCAGTCCCCCGTAGATAATCCCAGACATCCTCAATCGTGATTAGCAAACCATTTTCTTTAGCCAGCTCTCTGGCATCCTCTACTAACTTAAAAATATGTCCTTGGGTTCCTAATGTTTTGGCTCTGATACTGTTTCGGACACTTTTGGCAATAAGTGAGTAGTCCTCCCATTCTTGAGAAAGCCGAGGGTCAGATCTGAGTAATTGTTCAAACTCATGACGTTCTGGTTCAGTCATAGATCCTCTTGCATACCGATCAATTCTATCAAAATAGTCAAAATTCATGCTTGAAATACTGTTTTTGAGAGGGATTAAATGCTTTTAACGGGTGGTAGTCTTTGGTGATTCCAATTATTAAAGTGAGCTAAAGCCGCGCAAGTGCATTTTCTCCCTTAAGGTTTTCATTGCTCGGAACCGTGCTAGGCGGACATAATCTGTGGTAAGTTGTAAGCGTTGTGCAATTTGATCATCGGTTAGGCTTAGTTCAGGGTCAAAGGATAGGTTCAATATATTTTGTTGGGCAATCGTTAGCTCTGAAATAATCGATTCAGCGGCCTCCATCAGAATTTGTCGGTGTGCCAAGTAATCAGGTCCCGGTCCCGGCTCCTTTGCCTCATTGGTTCCAGATGGTACTAAAGATGCGTTCAGGTCGTCATTCGCGTTCGAGTCTCGAAAAAAAGTTGGTGGAGGGCTGACCTCTTCGACTCGATTGCCTTGTTTGCGTTCATTTAAGAAGGCATTCCAGCTAGATCTAAATAAGTAAGCTCCATAGTCATGAATGATGGCTCCCTTTTCGAGTTGATTCAACATTGAACACAGTGCAGCATGAAAGGCTTCCTCCGCTTCGGTCGCGCTTCCATCTCGATTCATTATGTATCGGGCAATATCTGGATAAGCCGACCGGTAGATCTCTAGGATGGTTTTTTCGTCCATTTTGAAAACTTGGTTTGTGAATAAGAGAAAATTGGTCAAGACAAAGTTATCAATTAATTTAGTTACCGTTGTCTGTCTGATAAAAAGTTATTCTGAATATATTGAATACGACCGATTAAGCTTTCAAAAAAAAATGAATAAACATGATAACGTTGCCTGCCATCCTTTACTCTTGTTGATATAAGTACCGACTTCGACGGTTTCTTAACATTGATCAACAACAATAAAAATGTAGTTTATTCATGAGACATTTACTCCTAATTATTTTCCTTGGACTTATTTCCTCCTTTTCTTTATCAGCACAACCGCAAGTTTTTTTTGGAGCTGGAGTTGGCCCTAATTTCACTAAATTGAAATTTGAATCCTTCAAAAACGAGTACTCAAAAGACTTCTACCCAGGTAAAAACTACATATCATCCAACTCTACGAATATTCATGGTGGATTGACGATTGGGGTTAAACTAAATGAAAAGTTTTCTATTCTAGCCTCCCCTGGTTTTTTCCTAAAAAACATGAAGTACAGCACAGAGTCGGTTACCAAGGAATTAATACGGTTTCTGGATGATCAGAATAATCCCCAGTATTCACAGCAATTTGAGGAGGGTAATAGGACCTGGACTATAGAAACCAGGGCGATTAATGTCCCCATCATGGCTAGGTATAATCTGGTTGGAGATCGAGTTGGTCTGCATATCACCGGTGGCCTTTCCTTCAACCATATTCTGAATGGTGAATACAATACTGAGTTTAAGGCGGTCAACTCAAGTATCCTAGTGAAGAATAATCCTATTTACCCGGTAAATGATGGAACCGGAGGGATCGCGGGTTATATACATTATTCTGAAGAATTCCCAGGCGGTGGCGATGATTTGAAATTTGGGAGTGCTGATTTGGATCATTTTGCTGCTGATGATATCTCCCTGCTGTTGGGCTTGGGTACCTACTTTAACTTGAATGATGATGGTACGGCCAGACTAACTCTTGACTGGCGTTTCGATATTGGTCAGCGTAATATGTACTCATCCAACCGGGTGAAGTACCTGGAAACAGGCGTATCTGGCACCAAACCAGTTCGGGATATTGATTTTCCAAATATAAATTATCCTATCATCCGAGAGGCAGTGTTAGTGGATGGCACTCAAAAAATTCGCTCTGGTATCTTAACAATCGGAATTGAATTCTGCCCTTCTTGTGGTTTTTAGTCAGTTTTATAGAACGGATAAATGATCTGATCAAGTGGCTAATCTTCTACGGAGATCAGTTCATTTATCTTGTTCCATTATGATACGGCAAGGATTAAAACTGTATGAAGGTTCTTTAGTGTGGAGCTTAACCTTCCCGTCTTTGAAAAAAGGAAATCAATAATTTAGTCAAAGGAATCATGTCGGCAAGAAGAAGTATTCAGGTCTTTAATATGTCTTTTCTGGACATGATGACCAATTTTTTGGGTGCTGTAATCATCCTGTTTTTGCTCGCTGCTAAGGACCTCGAGAAACGGCCGTTTCCGAATGTAAAAGCAGAAGCCAAAGTGATCTACAATGAGAAAACTAGGGATATCTCTGGGCAAATACCTCCTGGTGTGCTAAACGCTTTGAAGGCAGGTGATACATTGTTAGTAATAATTGACAAAAAAGTCTTCGAGGATGGCAAATCAGAATTGGCTCCGATAAAACCTCCTGCATCTAATGGAGTAGTGTTGAATGAAGATGAGGTGGTGGTAAAAAGGGAAGAAAAGGATGCTTATGAAGCTGCCAAAAAAAATCCCGAGAGTCCATGTATGATTTTTACTGAAAACATCAAAGTTTCCGCTTGTAACAACAACAATACCCCTAATAATAAGGAGGATGACACCTATAAGGTCGACCTTCAACTAAATTATGCAGGAAAATGTGCTGCGTCTCAACTTTGGAGAGATGATAAATCTTCTGGGGTGACCAAATATGGCCAAACTAAATCGTATACCTTTAAGATGAAGGATGGACCACAAAAAATTACAGTAAGTGATTTTGGTAGTCCTTCCGTTACCAAGGTTGTTAACATTAATCCTCCCGTACCCTGTGATGCATCAAACTCCAATACAGCTGGTACCCCTAAGAAACAAGTATTTCCACCGCCTCCTGGAATCAATTTCCAAATCGAATTTGATGAAAAATCTGGCCAAAACGTCGACTTGTGGGTTGAAAAGAATGGAAAATATGTTTTTGGAAATAAACGAAAGGAGGACTTCGGTACATGGGATAATGACAAACGGGGCTTCTTGAACGATCAAAAGACTGGTCTGGAGCGAGTAAGGCAGTTGGGGGAACCCATTCCCGGCACTTATAAAGTATACGCGCACTACAGACAAAGTGGAACAGCTCCTCCCTCAATAAAGGTCAGCCTTTACCTTTCAAGCCAGAAGGCTCAACAAAGTGACAAACTGGAATTCAATGTTCCACAATCAAAAAACAATCCAAGAAGTGGAGGAGGAATGCTGCTAAAAACAGTAACAGTGTTATCTGATGGCAGCTTGAAATACTAACCACTTTATACAATAGCTCAATTGCTTACTCAAGATGAATAATTTTTTAAGCTCTCGCACCTTAAACCTAATTGTCAGCATCATTGCCTCTTTTTTATTCTGGCAGCTGATGACCTACCTTTCCTATATCACCGATAATTACCCATTGCTTCGCGTGTGGGGTGGTGAAGGGGTTGGATTTCTCAAGATAATTGCCTACACCGCCTTCATCTATGGTATGCTTGACCTATTTGAAAAAAGAAAGCTGCTGAGCCGTGAAAGTGCTGGATTTCAACTGGGTCTCCTTCCAACCCAAGACCAAATGGTATTGACTCCGGAAGATGTAAATAATATCAAACTTGCAGTCATTAACCGAGAAAAGAATGGGGAGCCCAAGTACAGAATTTCATCTTTGATAAAAAAGGCGGCCACTCAATTTCGCAATGATAATAATATTAGTGATACTATGAAGGTGCTTGAGTTGCAGATTGAGAGCGATAAAAATGACGAGGAGGGTAGACTTGAAGAGGTACGTTACATTATCCAAACCATTCCAATGCTTGGTTTTATTGGCACCATCATCGAGCTTACTAATTCCCTACAACAGTTGGACAAGGGACTGGATGTTGTACGAGCTGCCATGGAAGGAGCTTTTGACGCCACATTGGTTGCCCTGACGCTTACCATTTTTCTTACGCTTTACTATCACACTTATATTGGAAAAATGGATATGTTTTTTGCAAGGACCAAAGCCTACATTACAGATAATCTTATTTCGAGAATCTATAACCCCAAAAGGGCTTGATGCTTTTGACTAACTAGCTCCAGCCGGCTTCCCAATTCAACGAATCGGCATTAAATACTAAATTGCTTGGAATATGATTTGTAAAAACTGTGGAACTCCTAATAAAATTGGGATAAAGGCTTGTGTTGCTTGTAATTTCCCGATAGAAACAGCCGTCTTCTTCCCTGAAGGTCAAGAGACTCCTTCGGTTCCAGGCTCATCCGTTGGACGTGTTGCAATTCGTGAAAATACAACCAGCAGTCCTAAAAATAGTGTCGCTTGTCCACAGTGTAAGTACGAAATAATTAAAGAAAGCGATACCTGTCCAATGTGTGCTTTTTCCTTTTCCCGAAGGGAAATGCCAATAATCCCTGAGTCCGGGTCTCAACCCAAGCAAAATACCTCCGTTGCAAACCAACCGCTTCAGCAATATAGGGCGCCTTCTTTTGAGGATTACCCAGCCGGTTCGAATGGTCAAAAGGAGCGGGATTCTGAAGGTTTACACCAAAATTGGATGGATAACAGCGAAGAACCAGTAACTGGCTCAATGGTTGAGCTCGGACGAGAGGATGCTAAAGTAGCACCCCCCCGTTTTGCAGACCCTGAGAAAGTATTGACAAAAAAGTTTGAGCAACCCTCCTTAAACGAAAAGAGCGTTCAGACAGGAGTCGATCCAAATAAATTGGGTCAGTCCAACACGAAAGCAGACGAAAATGACCCGATAAAGCGAACACAAGAGCCTTTTCAGGTGAGTCACCCTGATAGAGCTTTAATGTTTGGTACCATCGATCCTTTCCGCAAGGAAGAAGATGTGGCTTCCAAGATCGCTTATTTGACACCTGTGGTGAGGGAAGGCGAGCCGGTGGCAGAGGCCATTCCAATTACCTCCCCAGATCTGAAGGTAAAAGTGAACAGAAGTGTGCTAGATCCTGAAAATAATACGATTACTAGTAAGGTGCAGGCTATATTCGAGTGTATTAATGGAGTTTGGTATCTAGTAGACCAAAGTGAGCAACAAACCACCTTTGTATTGGCAAATCAACCCATCGCGTTAAAAAAAGGAGATATCCTATTGATGGGTAATCGAAAATTTATTTTTGAGTGCTGATATGTTTCCAGAGAAATCAAAAAGCGAAAGCCGCAGGAGCCAAACGAACCTGTTCATAGCAGAACCCGCTCTCGAATATAAACCTCAAAAGGGGGAGCGTTTGGGTAGGTTTATTGTGGAGGAAGAAGTGGGGAGAGGGGCCTACGGTACGGTTTATCACGTATTGGAGGAGGATAGTTCCAGGCGATTTGCTGTTAAATTACTTCGGCTTTGGGAGATGGAAGAGACCAAAGATAGGGAACAGTTGTTGAATCGATTCAATGGAGAATTCAAGGCGGGTCGAATTCGATCTGAATACTTGGTCAGTAGTCATGAGACCGGTACAGAGCATGGGAATCCATTTATTGTGATGGATTATGTGAACGGTGGAAACTTGTATGATTTAATTCGATCCCGCAAAATTGAACTAGACGAATTAGATCAAATTGGTTATCAGGTGCTTAGAGGCTTGGAAACACTGCACCAAAATGGAATTATACATCGCGATTTAAAGCCAGAAAACGTATTAGTAGCAGAGGACAGGAAGGTGAAATTAACTGATTTTGGGGTGGCCGGTATGCTAAATGCGCGAATGACGGTCCCCAATATTCTTAAGCAGAGCAATACGCTGTTTGGTACTCATGCCTATATTCCACCTGAACAGCGTAATTCTTGGAAGCGATTTGAAGCCACTTCTGCCAGGACGGATATTTTTGCTTTTGGTGTGATGATGTTTGAGCTGATAACAAGGGGAAAATTGCCCTTTGGCGAATTGTTGACTGGAACTGATTTAGCTCCATATATCAAACGATCAAATAACGGGGAGTGGGAAGATATACTCAATCACCGTCCAGAAACTCCATTGCACTGGAAACAGATAATCGAGATATGCCTGGAGCCCAGATTTGAGAAAAGAGCAGAGTTTGTAGAAGACTTATATCGAATGATTCCCGCTTTTCGGGATAAGGTCTCGTTGCGTCCTGATTACTCGTATCAGTTTGGAGCCCCACTGGTATTAGTCGTGACACAAGGTGAAGATCCCGGGAAAGAATATGAACTTAACCATTACCTACAAGCTCATAAGTCGAATGGCATTGTTCGTATTGGCTATTTGGATCGAAAATCTACAGGAAGGAACCATATTGAAATTCAAGAGGATGGGACTGCCTATATTTCTAATTTTCATGCTACTCTTGAAAAGCATAGCGGTATCGGAAAATGGGTTATTAGAGATGGTCAGTTCTACCAAAAGCGCAAACAATTGGAGCCCCAATGGCATGTATCAACCAACGGCGTATTTGTAAATGGGGAACGAGTAGTCGATTATATGGAAATCCGACCCGGTGACTTGATAAACATTGGAGATACCGTTCTTCAGGTTCGTGTGAAACACTCCACGCATCTTAATTAATAATCCCGCTGAATCACCACTTTCCAAAACTAATTAGCGCTCCTTGCTTTTGACTACTCAACACAAATATCAGTGCGCCGCATCTACCCACCTGGGGCAGATCCGTCGGAACAATGAAGATGCTTTCATCGTTACCGAAATTAGTGCAAGAAGAGCCCTGTTTTCATCGGACGGGACACTAGCGTCGCCACAAGTCGCCTCAGATACCATTTATTTCTCTGATAAAAATGGAGTCCTTATCACTTTGGCTGATGGGATGGGCGGAGCACAGGCAGGTGAAATCGCCTCTCAAATAACTATCGAGACAATACATAAGGCCCTTTCCCACCTTGATAACCTTGCCCATCTTTCACACGCACCTGGAGCGTTGATGAACGATCTGATTTTAGAGGCAAACCAACAAATAATCCTATATTCAGAGGCTTATCCAGATTCAAAAGGGATGGGAACTACCTGTATCCTAGCCTATGTTTCACCTTCCTTACATTGCCATATTGCCTGGGTAGGTGATAGTAGAGCCTATTTATATGGTCCGAATAAAGGACTCCGCCGAGTTACGAAAGACCACTCACTGGTCCAGGAGCTCGTTGATTTAAATCAAATTAACGAGGAGGAGGCATTTAATCACCCTGATGGCAACATTATTACACAAAGTCTTGGAGGTCATTACCGCCAAGTACTCCCAAGTCATATCCAACTGGATTTAGAAGAGGAAGATGTGCTAATGCTTTGCACCGATGGCTTGAACAGCATGTTAAAGGAACAAGAAATTGAAACCGTGTTTGCCAATTGTCTGGATTCAGATGCGAGTGGCACGGTGGAGGCCTTGATTCAAGCTGCCAACGATGCAGGAGGATTGGACAACATTACTATTTCGGTCTATAAAATAAAAGAGGTCGTCAGTACTACAAATCATCCAATGATTAAGCCAGATCTTGTATTTACTGGTGCAGGAGTAGGAAGTACAGAACATTCTTTGGATGGTAACTTTGAAAGAAACGTCAAAGGAACCAGGGGTAACGGAGTTTTGAAAATTGCACTGGGTTTGCTTGGAATTCTATGCATTGCTTACCTCTTCTATTTAATGGCATTAGTCCGCCATCCATTGGGATCGGAAGAAAAATATATAAATCATTCTCCTGATCCCACGATTCAAATTAAGCAGGACAGTGCAGATGCAATCCTTCCAATGGATTCATTGCTCTCAAATAGATTATTGCCTAGTGCTACCTCGAAGTCCAAACTCCGAAAAGAGGATGTTGTGCTTCAGGTGGTTTCTAACCTAATTAACAGTAGAAAGGCAGAAGAGCTTACTGATCAGTTGGTTGAAATGGGTTACGATGCTGAGTGCCAATGTAGCGCAGTCCCTTTTAAAGTACTGGTTTATCTGCCCTCAATGGATAGCGCTCTTCAGTTTAAAACAAACTTTGGCGAAAACCATCCTGAGGTAATTAAAAAGTTCAAGCTGAAAAACGAGGAGTTTGCACTCCTAAGCAGGGATTGAGCCGGAAGGTTTTGAAAACAGGAAGTCTACGATTGTAAGCAGATCTGATATTGGATGATGCCTTTTTTCTTGCTCGGTGCCAGTAGAAAAGTATTGAACAGGCGATGGAATATGGCCCAAGATATTGTAAAATTGAAGTTTTATATTTTAATAATTGCTGTTTTTTAAATATAAAAGATTGTTTTATTTGTAAATTGAAATAACTAATATGCCTCAGCTTAGCCCCGATTTGGTATTAAATGGTCGTTACCAACTTCAACGCCCTATTGGAAGGGGTGGTTTTTCTTTGGTTTGGCTGGCCTTGGACTTGTCATTAACCAAACCGGTGGCATTAAAAGTGTCTCTACCGGATAAAGACCCCTCAGGTGAACAACCTGCCAGGATGGAATACCAGCATCAAACGACCAAGCACCTTCGTCATCCGCATCTTCTCTGTTCTCATGATTTTTTTAGGGTGGAAGATGCGGGTTGTTTGGTGTTTGATTACATGGCAAACGGTACACTTCATCAGCGAATTCGCTCCAAAGGGGTTTTGGAAGAAGTAGAAATTGCGAAGGTAATCTCCCAAATTGCGGATGCACTTCGGTATTTACACAGCCATTCTTTGGTACATTTTGATGTTAAACCAGAAAACATATTGATTGATGCCAAGGGGAATTACTTTTTATCCGATTTTGATACGGCCTCTAGGATGGAGAATTCAATGGTGCGTGTTTCTCGTATTTATGCGGATACGCCTCAGTACCGTTCTCCAGAACACCTGCGTGGTGCCTCTGAGCTTTCTGAAAAGATAGATATTTTCGCTTTTGGCACCACCATTTTTGAGACTTGCGAAGGTATTATGGAGAAGGAATACGGAATTGGCATGATGCTTTTAGGAGGCGGTGCCAAACCCGAAATTACAACTTCTAGTTATTCCAAACGATTAGAGCAGTTTATCCATGCCTGTTGGAACCACAATCCTGTACAACGTCCTTCCGCAGAAGTGTTGGTCTCCTATGGGGAACAGATGCTATCGAACCGGTACTGGCCTACTATTTTGGAGTACAATCCAGATGATAAACCGGTGGCAGATTTGCCTCATGGTTCAGGTTCAGAGACGGCTCGAGTCACCATTGGCCAGTATTCAACACCCAATCCATCATTGGAAACAAGAGAGAACAAGGGTAATTCTTCTACTTTTTCCACCTCCTCTTCCAAAAAAGATGAGTCAGCGGTGTATTCAAACTCCGGTAAGTCAAAAGTGGATCAAGGTCCTACTGGTAAATTTTCAGAAAGACTTTCTAACCGTATGAAGGGAATATCAGATTCTCGACCTGTTCGATTTGTTGTTTTGGGTTTGCTTTTTTTGGCCTTGTTAGCTACTAGCACTTACTTTATTAATCATATGATCCGGATGCGCAACTTAACTTCCCGTCTGGCTCAAGCAGAAAAGTTAAGTGCTGACCAAAAGTTAAAATCAGCCTATGAGTTACTGGTGGAGGTGTGTAAGCAATATCCAGATGATGAAAATGCGAAGAAGCAACGACTGGCAGTGCTGTCGGCTGTGCTGAATATGCATAGAAGTGATCTTGATCAAGTAAAACAGGCTATTGCATTTAACGAGGTGGAACGTTACCCGGAGCTTTGCCAGTTGTTAGAGCAACACAAAGAGAATGCCTCCATTCTTGTCATGGACGATTCCACCCAATACTATCAATCATTAATTCCTGATTGCTCTCCAAAAGATACTAGAAAGCAGGAATTGAGTGGACCGGATAGTCAAGAGCAAGAGGAGAAATTTGCATCCCAAAATAGCAGCGTGAGTGAAGAAAGAATCGTATCACCGGCTTCCTCAACCCGTAAACAATATCAGAACGATGACCTTGCACAAGAACTTAAGCGATTAAAAGAGGAGCAACAAAGGGATGACCAAGCATGGAAAATCGCCAAAGTTACCCATACAAAGGAAGCCTATGAGTCTTACCTTTCCAATTGGAAGATGGGAAGGCATACGGTAGAGGCCAAAAATGCTATTGAAAAGTTAAGTAAGTTGCCACCAGGCGTAAAGGGTTCGCAACCAAGTGCTCTGGATGAGTCAAGCCCTCAGTTCCTTTCCAAAAATAGCTCTGCTGGCTTACCACTCTCTGAGCGAGAACAAAGTTGTAAGAAATTATCGGAAGGCGGAGCGATTCGACTGCAATCTAACACCTTTATCGAACTCTCTGAATTGACCCTCTATTGTGATGGCCCTGGAAAAATAATGGTTAGTCTCCAAGATGCCAATGGCAAAAAACTAGGTTCCGTACGATGCCTGGTTAGTAGTGGACGAACACAGTGCAACTTAACGGATCTCTCCGTTCGGTTGAAGCCGAATAATGTTTATTTTTTGGTGTTCACTCCTTCTCGAAATGAAAAAGGAGGAATGCCCCTTATAGAAAATATGAAAGATTGCTCTCCTAGTTTTACGCAAAACGATCTTTTGCGTATTGATTATCAGGGTAATTTCATTGTATTTGATCTAAAATTCAGTCATTAACCCAACAGGAAAAAAGAGATGGATACAATTGGAAAAGTAAAATGGACGTACATGTTTTTTCTGCTCACATCCTGTGCTTTACTCGGCAACGTTTCTTTGTCGGCTCAATGTTCGGTTTCAGTCAGCAATATTGAAAGCGTTCGTTGTAATGGTGAATTCAATGGGGGGGCAACATTCAACACCAGCTCAAATACTGGACCTTTTGAATTCAGCTGGAGTGGGCCTACTTCTGGGAGTCTCAATGTCACTAATAATACGTGCACCGTTAATAACTTAGCTGCTGGGAACTACTCAGTCACTGTTACGGATGGTAATGGATGTGAGGCTACAGCTGACTTCACTATCAATCAGCCCGCTCCACTTTCTATCCTTACTACGGCAGGCTCCAACTTTAACTGTGTTGCGCCTAATGCTGGGAATATCACTACCATTACTGCTGGGGGCAATGTAGGGAGCCTAGCTTATCAATGGTCCAATGGCAGTACAACATCTTCCCTCACCGGTTTATCAAGTGGCACTTACAATGTGACCGTGACAGATTCCAAGAGTTGCACAGATGATCTTGATCAGGAAGTACTCGTTACTTCGGCAGTAGTAGTGGCACAGCAACTAAAAAATGTTACTTGCTTTGGAGGAAGTGACGGAGAAATAGACCTTAGCGCTTCTGTTTCTGGAGGAGCCTCTGTCCAATTTACTTATCAATGGTCCAATGGCAATACAACAGAAGACCTCTCCCTTTTATTAGCTGGAAACTATTCTGTGACCGTAACCTCTTCCCAGAACTGCACAATTGTAAAGAGCTATACGATTACTCAACCCACTGCTTTGTCTATAACAAACAGTGGGATTGTCCCATCTACCTGCGGCCTGTCCAATGGGTCTATTAATATTTCAGTAAGTGGGGGGACCCCGTTCCCTAATGCACCTTTTTATCAATATTTGTGGTCGAACAATGCCACTACTGAAGATATTTCGAGTTTGGCAGGTGGCCTATATGAGGTCACTGTAACAGATAAAAATGGGTGTACGGGCACTGCATCTTTCAATATTGTGGTGGCAAGTACCCCTGTAGTAGTTACAATCAATTCAGTTACACCGGTAGCCTGTTTTGGTCAGAATACGGGAGCCATTGATATCAGTGCAACCGGCGGAAATGGCCAAAACTATGTCTATGATTGGGACCATATTCCTGGAAATAGCAACGTGCAAGATCCATCTATGCTTGTATTTGGACTCTACCATGTAACGGTTTCCTCCGGTGGCTGCACAGGATCACTTACGAACATCCAGGTGGATCAGAACCCTGTTATCCAATTAACCATCAGTACAATTGGGGGTAATTGCGGTAATTCTTCCGGATCGAGTGCTACAGCGAACCCCTCAGGTGGTGCGGGTGGATTTTCGTATTTATGGTCAAATGGCGCTACGACTGCCACGATTACTAATTTGCCCCCTGCCACTTATTCAGTTACTGTTACTGACCTTGCTGGGTGCACGAAAACAGCATCCTCCACTTTATCGGTGGGGCTTCCTCTCCAGGTACAGTTACAATCGGCTGCACCAATTTGCCACAACGGATTAGGGTCTATCCTGGTTTCAGTAGTGTCGGGTCCTTCCGCCCCCTATCAAATAGCTTGGACAAACGGTCTTGCTCAAGGCATTAATATTCCGCCCTCCTACCAAATTTCCAACCTGACCCCAGGAAACTACACGGTCACCGTCACAGGGGCCAATGGATGCACAGATGTAGAAGCAGCTACGATCGCAAACCCGCCACTATTGCAGGTAACACCCGCTGTAACCAATCCAAGCTGTGTTGTTGGTAATAACAGTAATGGGCAGATTTCCCTAACTGTATCAGGTGCCTCCCCTTTTACGTTTGATTGGCAGCACTTGCCCGGAACCAATAATATTCAAAACTTGACTGGACTTCAAGCAGGTCCCTATTCTGTGACGACCACCGATAATAATGGTTGTACCCTGATAAATACCCTCAACCTAAATGCACCCCTACCACTTACAGCATTCTTGGCATTGTCAGGTGATGGTGGAATCTGCGAGGGGAGCGCTGAAACAGCTGCGCTTTTGGTCACCATCCAAAATGGGATCGGGAATTATAGTATAGAGTTTAATCAGACTAATCTCAACCAAAACTCTTTTACATCTTCCCTTCTTATTCCGGTTGCACCGGTTTTGCCAGGAGTTTACAATTACCAATTGACGAAGGTAACGGATGGTAACGGTTGTATTGCGGTTGGCTCAAGTCTAGGCGGTACTGCAACCGTCACAGTGAATCAAAGCCTGCCTGTTTCGGTGACGATTGGGAGTAATTTGCAGCAGGGTAATGCTATCTGCAAAAATTCAACTGCCAATTTTGTAGCCACTGCCGTGAATGGAGGAGCCAATCCTCAGTATCAATGGTTCAGGATTAGAAATGGGATCGAAGAACAATTAACAAACCAGACCCCTCTCAATTCCTATTCCACTTCAGAGCTCCTTTCAGGAGATATTATCAAATGTGTTCTTCAATCCAGTATTGAATGCCCACAGAATACTAATCTTGCTTCCAATCAGGTTACAGTCACTGTCTATGATTTACCCCAGGTTCAATCTTTCCAAGTGGCCAATCCGAACTATTGTGAAGGAGAAACCATTATGCTAACTGCATCGGCAAAAAATTTGGGTACCCCCAACTTTATATTTCAATTTTATGGTCCGGGGGGGTGGAGCCTTTCGCCTTCAGGACAATTCAGCCCTTTGCAGCCCGTTACTGTAAACAGAGAGAATGCCCTCAGTTCAATGAGTGGTGTTTATAGGGTTGAAATTGTGGATGCGAATACATGTAAATCAGAACAGGCACAGACGAACGTATTGGTCAGAGCACGTCCGGTTAAGCCCCTTTCCGGAGGAGATAAAGAGGTTTGTTTTGCTCCATTTCCCAACTCTACCTATCCCACTTTAACTGTTTCCGGCCAGAATAACGTCGATTTCAGATGGTCTAACTCCCAAAATGGGAATTATCTAGAGGAGCCACAGGGGCCTTTCCCGGCTGGTAACCTATTGACACCTGGTCAGTATATGGAGTTTACAAATAATAACACCCCGGGCCAATACTCATTTTGGTCTAAAACTATCCGGGAGGGTTGTTTGAGCAATGAGGCTACCGAGGTTAAAATTCGAATTTTAGAGCTGCCCGTAGTACCTATCCCCGAGCAATCAACCTACAACGTGTGCCAATCGGCTCCTGCTCCTCAATTGAAGGTAACCACTAGCCCCTCTAATCTAGCCGCAGTTTGGTACAATGCCAATGGTACCGTTCTTCTTTCAGGTCCAAAGGCCTACACTCCCGTTTCTGATGGCACTTATTTAATTCGTTCCTTGGACCAATTTGGTTGCCAGAGTGGTCAGACCGCATCCATTCTTTTTGAACGTTGGCAAAATCCTACCGCCCAGTTTCAGCTAGACGATCAAAATGCACCGGGAGTCTTGGCTGGGTTACCTGAAAAGTTTGAAGATTTATCGATAAAAGGTTCTAACAGTGAGGAAATTGTTTTTTGGAAATGGGATTTGGGTACTCCGCAGGTGGAACCAGCTCAGGTCATTCAAATTTATAACCCAGATTCAAGTGTTATTGAGGTGAAATACCTGGATCCGGGTACCTATAATCTTTGCCTGTCCGTAACGGATGGAAATATGTGTAGCGCTACTAAATGTGAGCCAATTACCGTAGATAATCCCAATGATTGTCGTATCCAATTCAATAATAACCCTTCGGTTTGTGTCAATGCTCCCTTTTCTATCAATGTTACCGCAATTGGATCTGGGAGCAATTTGATCCAATCGTGGGAGTGGCTTAAACCAGCATCGGCTCAATTGATAGCAGGGACGCTAATTGGAACGACCAATACAGTGCTCTCCCCCACCTTTGCGGTTGGGGCTCCGGGCACTTATTCTTTTAAGCTCATTATTCGCGATGCTAATCTCCCAGCTTGTATTGATACAGGGACAGTAATCATTGTAGTTAAAGACCTGCCAAGGGTTCAACAGGCATTATATCCCGCTGAGACCTGTAGGAATACGAGAGATACAATTCAACTGGAATTGACCGGCACAGCGCCTTTCTACTTGAAATACTTGGTGAATGGTAATTCATATGAACAAAATAATTATACCGAAAATACATTTAATGTAATTTATACTGCTGAAGAGGGGCAATTGGTTGATTTTAGCATGATTCAGATCAAAGATGAAGGTGGTGCAGGCTGCTTAAATTCTAATCCAACTACCATTATAAACATCCCCATCTTACCACTACCGGAGTTAGAGGTGGAAAGCGATAGTTGTAACTTTAACCAAAATCAGTACAGCATTACAATTCGTCCAACAGGTGGTACTGCCCCTTACTGGATCAATGGTCAACCTGTAGATAGTCTTTTTACCACCCCCACACTTCCCAACGGTTTTTTTAACGTCATTAACCTAGTGGATGAGAGGGGCTGCAGGTTTGATACCTCTTTGGTCAAGTTTTGTAATTGTCAAGATGAATTGGTTGTTTCTCAAGTCTCCAATGTGATCCGCGAACAGTTTATCACAGACCCATTTGTCAACGTTTTTCAAGATCAGCCTGTGCAGTTTAAAATTGCCAGAGGTAGCTCTCCCGGTGATCCAGGGTATAAGATGCGTTACTACCTATATAGAGACAATATTGAAAACTACCTAAGTTATGTAGAGGAACCTCCTACTGGAGACCAGCTATCGTTCCCATATCCTGGAGGAAACGTGCAATTTGATACCGAGTATTACATTCAGGGTATACGATCGAAGATCAAGGCAGATGGTAAACCTGATTTGGAGGGATGCTATTTACTTTCTGAGGATCGGACCGTTCGGTATTTCAGGAAATCCCCAACTGCCACCATTTCAACACAGAAAGTATGTGCGGGAAGTCAAACGGTTTTGAATGTGTTGTTTAATGGTAACTCAGAGTACGATTTTTCCTATCTAATTCAGGGCTCTGGCGTTTCTTTTCCCTCAATTACTAACTATACGGCATCTAATTATACCTCTCCTCCATTTACGGTCCAAGATAGTGCTCAGGTGGTGAGATGGCCAATCCAGCTTTACATCAGTGCTGATATTTTTGGATGCTCAGCCCTGGCTCCAGTAGTTGATACCCTGACGATTGTGCCAAGACCATCTATTGCGCTGATAGCGGAAGAGGAATTTTGTAAAGGGGAAGAGGTTTCTGTTTACGTAGATGGCGATCCTTCCTGGAAATATTACTGGTCTAACCCTGCATTGGAGGACCGCCAAAATATCAGTTTTACGGCAGTCTCTAGTCAAAGTTATACCGTTACCGTCACGGATTTCACCCAATTTCCTAACTGCTCTTCGGTTGGGGTGCTGAACGTGGTGGTTAAAGATGTTCCTAGCCCCAAGCTGAAGACTGATATTGAGAGTTATTGTCAAAATGTATACAATCCAACCTATACAGTAGTGAACACAGGAACCCAACTTCCTGCCTCTAGTTATAAATGGCGCCTATTTACTGCTAATACAGGTGCTGAACAACCAGTACAGAAGTTCAATGCCAAGGATCGGTTTGGAAATGACCCGAATTACATTCAGGAAGACACCGTATTTATTGATTGGGCGAATATCAATCCTGGTTTTTACAAATTATACCTTACGCAGACCGTTCGAATTTCTTCTTTTTCGGAAAAAGAATGCTCAGGAACAGATTCTCTTGAAATTGAAATTCAGAATAGGGAAGCTCCTTCGCCTCCTTCAGGTATCCAGTATTTTCAGTTTCCAGCTCCCACGCTGAGAGCTGCTACCGGGAACCTTTGTTACCAGTGGGGATATACCCGACTTGTAGACTCTCCTAATAACCCATTGGACGACAACCTTGCTTCTGGTGGATTGGAGGGTCAGTTTAGAGAGTATTCCCTCCCAAATGATTATAACCAAACCAACCAAAAGTATTGGCTGGATACTTGGGTTAAAAATGATAACGGTACTTGCGAGGCGTACAATATGGTAAAAGACTTTTGTGTCACAAGATCCTATCTTGAAGATCCATCCTTTACCACTGATCAACATGACTTAGCAAAGGAGACTACCTCCGTTTTGATTTTTCCTAATCCGAGTGACGGACGCTTTACGCTGTTGTTTAATGACTGTCCATTTGGCCCTGCCAATCTTCGGATTTTTGGAGCGAATGGTAACCTTGTTAGTGATTTACCCATTGATTTGTCAATGGTAGAACAAGTGCTTTCTTTGGAATTGGGGAGGGCGCCTTCTGGATTGTATCATTTGCAACTACTATTTTCCAATGGATTAACAGTAAGAAAGAACCTGGTAATTCATTCGGTGAATTGATTAAAATAGTAGAAAAAGGGCATTCGCCCAATTTGATATAGGTGTTTGGCAATCAAATAGTTAGGAGTAAGCTTACTTCAGATTGCTTAAATTATACAATCAAGCGTTACAGGGTGGCTAATATTAATTTAGTCGTGAACTGACAAAACCTTCGTGTAGTATGCAGAAAATATTTCTTTACCTTTTCTTATTGAGTTTTTCAACAACCTCTTGGAGTCAATTCACACTACAAAAATCATCAGCGGTGATGGGTCCAGGTGTTCAACCGGAGGATATTCCTTTTTTAACCAAAGGGACAGAGCGGATACTTCAACGGTACGCTGAAAATGCTGACTTCTACGATTCAACTAAAAAGATGCTATCAGAGCAGAAGAAAGAAGAATTCGTAAATCTATTCTCAGCGGACGCGATGGTGGTTAGTGATTACTCATCCCAAGCGGAAGTAGGAGACGAAAACCTAATAAGTTACCTAGACTATTTACTTTTTATTGATGAAAAACTGGGTGAATCGGGAGTGCCTTTTCAACTCTCGGACCCTAAGTTAGAAAATATTAGTTACGAGTCTTTGCTGAAACGATTCCGAATAGAGCTTAGTTTTTCCAAAAAAATATTCCTGTCAGTTGTCCCGGGAAAGGGAGTGATTCGGTTAAACAATGGTAGAGTGTTCAAGCAAAAAATGGTTTTGTTGGCAAATAAACAAGCATTGACCGAACCCTTAATTGTAGAGATTTCGGCCATAAATATGGAAACGGTTATTCCACCAGTAGTTGCGCAGGCTAAATCACCAATTGTTGAGGAAAAGAAGTTAGAGTCTGAACAACCCCAGAAGGAAATTGCACCAGCCGTAGCGGTCAGTCCTTCACGACAGCCAACTCAGAAGGCTCCCGAAGCCCAAGAAGCACCAACATCTCCTTCGCCTGAACCCCCTGTGAGGGCTATTGTAAGTCCAAATAAAGCCAACCAGGACCCAATTAAGCTCCCGAAGGTGATGCTTACCACCTCTAACGCGACGGTAGATAATCGGCTCAGTTTCGAGGATAAGACAAGTGCCTTTAACGCACTTCAGGATGCCATCAATCAATATGCACAGTATGCAAGTCTTTTGGATCCTGCATCATCGTCTGTTTCAGATTCCTACATAAATAAATTCGAAAAATTATTTGGAAGTCAGGCAAAAGTATACAACGACTTGCTGGAGGTGGAGGAGCTTGAATTAATTAACTATAGTGACTATATTTCTATGGTTTATAATCAATTAAGTGATGTTGGCGTCCGATTCAAAGTGTTGGGTGCACGCCTGGAGAAATTGGTTCCAGAATATGATGATTATTACCAGGCGACTATTGTAATTGATAAGCAGATGTTCCATTTTTTGCGTCAAAGTCGAGATGGAAGTTTAGTGGAGGTTCCCCTAGAAGAAAAGTCCGCAAAGGTCTACCCACTTCGTTTTCAATACTTTTTCAAGCTTGGGTACCCTCCCAAAATAGAGAATATCGAGTCGGCCATGGAAATCTGTGTTCGAGATAAAGAGGAGCAATTTTTTTCCATTTCCACTCGATATGGATTTAGTTTCTTCGGAGCTAGCATACACTCAATGGCTAATTCTTTCCTGGGTTCTGAGCAGTTAGTATCTGAGTCTTCCAATGTTCTGGGCTTAGGAGTTCAGTGGAGTAGTAATACCTTTTACGAGGAAAAATCCTGTAAAAAACCTATTTTTTGGACTGCCGGTATCGGGATGTACCAATTTAGCTACACTACCTATTTAAAGGACTGGTTTTATGCTTATCGGCCTTACCAAGAGGATAATACCTATTGGAAGGAAACAAGTGTTCGCGGAACGTTGAATCAGGTCGCCCAGATTCGGGTTTTAGAAGGTCGATTGGGGCTGCGCTATCGCTTAAAATCCACTTACAACACCACTGTTTTTGCAGATATGTCTATTCTGCCCTCCTATATCGTATCCAGCAGCGTAAGCTACGATAAGCAGGCTGGGGTCCAATCCATTACATTCGATGGTATACGGGTAGTTGGGACGGATACCACCAGAACCCTTGCATTGAAAGCAAACGATGGCACAAGCTGGCTGGATGCGTATGCTCCGAATACTCGGTTTGATGAAAAACAACAAGTAGGTGAGGTTCAACTACCGAATCTTGAAGGACGTAAAATCAACTCTAACGTTGGCTTTTCTGCAAGTTTGGGAATCAGCCTTTACAAGCGGTTAAGTTATTCCTTTGGGCTCGTTGCCGGCCTTGATTTTCAATACGGTTTCCGAGCACCTGTGCAGTCTGAAAAAAGCCAAATAGCACCATTTTTGGATAAACAGGTAGTTGAAAGCGATCAATACAGTTTACTTCAGTCTTATCAGGATATTTCCTTTCATCATTCTATGGGTGTACGTCTCGGTTTATATTATAAAATAAATAAATAAATAAATTATCCCCAATATGAATAAGTTGACATATCTAATAGCTCTTATTGTGGTTGGAAATATGGGTTTGCAGGCGCAAACAGTATCCATTATTGGCCGACCGAAGATTTTTGAAAAACCGATTGATTATTTCGCCTCTGCCGGGCAGATGGCTGAGATTTATAAAAATGAAGCAGAGAAAAGTACCGAAAATTCCTGGGCAGTAATCTCAGACCGGGAGGAAAATCCAGTATTTGATCGCCCCAATGGCCGTCAGAGTGGTCTTTTAGGCTTTTTGGAAATGTACTACGTGATTGCTGAGCAGGGTGAGTGGATTAAAATAGCTACAGGCAGAGCAAACGGTCTTGTTTTAAGTGCTGCCAAAGAGCTGGGATGGGTACACAAAAGTAAAATGTTGATTTGGACGGCCGGGTTAGTCAATCAGCGGACTGGAATCAACGAAAAAGTTTTTCTATTAAACAAGGCAGATGATATAAACCAAATTATTCAATTGGAGCGGAAAGACATTGTGAAGCTATTCAAGGGTCCGAGCTCTACTTCGAGGACCGATGATTTGTTTATATATAGTTTCTTTTTTGTTTACAAGAAAGAGAACAACCGATATTTGATTGGTCGCGAATATATTACGAATAATTATAACTACAAAAACACGATTGTAGGATGGGTTGGAGCGGAGCGATGTGCTGATTGGAATACCCGAATATGCGTAGAGCCTAACTTTACCAAAATAGCTTTTGAAGAACGTACCCAAAACCCCAACCTAAGACTGATTGCCTACAAGGATCGAGGAGGTGCCAAACTTCATGCAAACAGTGGGATTATTACCCAGAATCAAATCTATTTTGATCAGGACCCTGCAGTAAAACAGGGGGCTGTTACCGCAAAAACAAATCCATACAGATACCCCGGCTCAATAGTCCGGTATCCAATGCTCTCCTCAAACGAAGGCACCTCCGACTTTTTTCGGACGGGTGTCATTGGTGAAATAAAGGTTAAAGAGTCAAATGGTTCTATTGACTTTATCTCTTCCCAAGATTGGGCTAAGATGTTTGAAAAATACAAATTGGAGAATAAAAAATTTGAGAATTACGATGTCTTGTTTGTTATTGAGGGCACAGAGCAGATGAATGAGTTCAAACCTGCCTTTATTAAAGGTATTGAGCAGGTAGTGAATGAATTGGCAACTGTGAAGAATGCTCGAATTGGTGTAATGGTTTATAGAGATCCAATTAATGCAAGTACCGGTCGTTATGTGGAACTTAAAAAAATGACCCCTGTCTCAAACGTTCAAGAAGTAATTAATTGGCTTAAAAATATCCCATTTTCGAATTTTGGAGAACAAGACCCTTACACTGGCTTGTATTTTGGCTTAAACAAAGCCGTGACGGAGGCAGATTTGACCGAATTACATACCAATATCATTTTTATTGTTGGAAATAATGGTGATTTTAAGGCAGATGGGATTCGAAAAGCAGCAGCAGAAGATAAAAACGATCCCACGCTATTAGATGCTTCCACTGTGGTCGACAATTTGTTGCATTTAAATGCGCATGTCTATGTTTTACAATGCAAGAACAATGATGATAATCCCTCTCATTACTTTACGAAGCAGGCACATTACTTTATGATTGAAAACTCAAAAGGTCAATACAATACCTTCTCTGAGTTAAAAAAGTATTACCCTGACATGGGAATGACCGAACCCTTTTTACCAAAAATGGAATCAAGCGATCGGCTGGAGCTAATAAGGAGTGCAATTCCGGGGGTACTCCTTAAACCTGCTAGTGGAAATGCACTGTCCGCTGCTCAAATTGTTGAATTTATGCGCTCTGGCATCCAAAAATCTGCCGCTCATCTTGAACAGACCAACCAAGAGCTTGTGTCCATCATTGAGAAAGGAGATAATTTGGATCGTAACCCTGCAGCAGGTGGATTTAGTCCAGGTATTCTCCCATTCTTAAATGAAATCATCCAAAAAAGTGGAATGTCCGGTGATGCAGCCCGGAACCTTACGGACTACAAATACCAATTGTATGCAGAAGTTTTTATTCCGAAGCAAATCAAAAAAGCCCAGCATCCGACCTGTTCATATGTTTTATTTATGCCTGAAAATGACCTAAAAGATCATATTCGATTGTTGGAGCAATTTATAACGCTGGTTGGAGATGGTGATTATTACGATAAGCGGCAGCGCTTGCATGAAGCGATGCAGGAAATGGCAGAGCGTTTTTCAGGGGAAGGAAACCTGGAACCATTCGAAAATAGGTCACTGAGGTTCAATAACTTTTTAGGGCTGGTCCATGGAATTAAAGCAGAGGGCCTGGTGTTGGTAGATCCAGTACAAGATTTTCTCTTAAGTGATATTGTTCGGGAGACTACCATGTCAAACGAGCAATTAGACTCTTTTGTAGGTCGAATTATTGAGAAAAAAGATAAGCTCAAAAAGATATTTAGGCAGGGCAAAATGTATGAATTTGCTTACACAACAGGAGAGGAGGTGTATTTCTGGATACCTGTTGAGGATTCTTTTTAACCAAACATCGTATATGGTCTTTAATATAAACAACCTTCGTTGCCGTTATCATAATGGCCCAATTGTTCTAGAAGTACCTTCGTTACAGCTCAATAGAGGAGAACTAGTTTTTATTATAGGTGCTTCTGGCATTGGGAAAAGTACCTTTTTGGAAGCATTGGGTTTGATGAATCAAACAATTTCCTCGCTCGATGTAATGGATTCCAGAGTAGATTTTTTCACATCCAAAGGAGCAGTGGTGCCCTTGACCACAGCTTGGGAATTGCCTAACAGACAATTATCCGAAATTCGTCGTACCTATTTTAGTTTTATTTTTCAGCAAACCAACCTATTCCCACACTTCACGGTTGGAGAAAACATGATGATGGCCGACCTTCTAGCAGGGACTGCGCTCCAAGAGGCGGAAGCAAAAGCGAGGGATTTCATGGATGAACTGGATTTGGAGCAATCCCTTTTCTCAAAGAGTGTAATGGAGGTATCGGGTGGGCAGCGTCAACGACTTGCATTTGTTAGAGCATTCGCCTCTCCATTTGAGGTGCTTTTTGCCGATGAGCCCACGGGCAACTTAGATCCTGTCACCAGTAGGAAGTTGATGCATATTCTCAAGGACCACCTAAGGGATATCGATTTTCCTAAAACGGGAATATTGGTTTCCCACGACATTCGACTTGCACTTGAATTTGCGGATAAAATAATTCCAATCAGCCCGTTCCGGGCACCAGGTCGGTTTTACGGTGTCGTTGACGCGAGCAACATCTTAATCAAATCCGGTAGCGAATGGAGGTTTGAAGCAGGTAAGGAGCTTGTAGAAGACCCTCATGCATTTTTGTGGAACCAACTTTCTAAACAGGCCTAAGTATGAATTATTGGATAGTCCTCCTTAGCTCAAAATCAAAAAGGGATTCTGATTTTTTAAAATTGTTCAAACAGCGGGAGTTTTTAAAACTGGCTGGTAAAGGGAATCAGACCATCTTAAAATTATCAGCCATTATATTTGTTACCCTATTGACCCTGAGTTACGCAATGGGTAGTTTGGAGTTATTGAGGTCAAAGATGGAGAATCCTTACACCAATTGGGTAGATATTCCGCTTTCTAGCACAGGACAAAATGGGTACGATTCCTTAACTGTATTGATGAATTATTTCCAGCAACCCGAAAATAAGGATGCTTTTTCTTTAAATGACGTGAAGGGTTACGTTTCAGCCACAGCTCTGTTGCTTCCAATAAATGATTACTCAGTTCGCATTCCGCACAAAGCGCGAACGATTGAACCAGGAGAAAAGATTTTGAATGCGATTTTAGATGAGGAAAACTTGTTGATAGGAGAGGTAAATCCCAACACCGTATTTGAACAGAACCCTTGTGGTGTGATAATAAAGCAAAAGGCGCTTGAGCGGCTGGGTTTTCAGGATTGGCGGGAGGCAAAGAAAATTCCCATGCTATTCTATGATGATCTCGTTTTTGTGGATATCCTCGCGATTGTTTCTGACCTTCCCGACTATTGTGATTTTGTTTGTACTCCTCGTTTTTACAATCTATTACTCAATGGGAGTATTCGCCCGCATGATACTGGTGTAGTTAATCAGGATACTACCAACATTATGGTGGTTGCCAGTTTGGAAGGGGATAAAAAACAGGTTCTGCAATGGGTGAAGGATGGTTTCGAGCAACAAGGATATAAAACGCTGAATGTAAAAAGAGATGTACTGCCCATTACTGGTCAGCTAAACCATTTTCAATATCATCTTATTTTCAACCATCAATCAACGCCTCATCAAGCAGTTAAGCAAGCATTTTTTGAAAAACATAAGGGGAAGGTGTTTCCATCGGTGGAGTGGACTTGTATTCCTGAGCGTTTTGATAATTTAGAACGTCCGTATGCACTGGCATTTAATTTTAAGGATTTGGGGAAAATTAGGGAGTTCAAAGCGTTCATGGGGACTCGGTTCAAAATGAACGTCAACCTTACACAGGTGGAGGCAAAAGACAACTTTAAAAAAGTAACTCAAATCACTTGGGTGGTTTCTCTGACGCTCTTTTTGTTTGGAATTCTAAGTATTGTCCTTTTTATTACTAACTTGTTGGGTACACACCTTGAGCAGATGCGACCCAATTTGGGTACACTGAAAGCGTTTGGGCTGGAGGATATATGGTTGAAGAATACCTATAACATAGTGATTGGCTATTTTTTATTGGTTGCTTTTGTTATTGCGGTTTTGCCTTTGTTGATCCTTTCAAGTATCTCAGCTCTGTTTTGGTCGGAAGTTCCGCTGGATGTTCTTAACCTGCCTGTGGTCTCGGCGATCCTGTTGATTTTTATTTCAAGTATTTATTTTGCTCGCCTAACCACGACCAGTATCATTAAGTCAACTCCCGGGGACCTGGTGTATGGTCGTTAAGAGGCAATGTGTTAATAATTAACTTTTTTATGAAAAATATCATTTATCTAGGCGCATTACTTTTGTTTTCAATTTGCGCTTGCGGGGGGAGCGAGCTTCCTTCGGAGGCACAAGATTTTATTGAAGAAAATGAACTAAAAGCAACCGATGTTTCTAACCTGGAGTTCGAGGAGCCCCAAAAAATCCAGGAGCATCAAGTTGCCTTAATGGATTCTCTGCTGTTTGAAAAGTCCATCTTTAGGGAAGTGGGATGTAGTAGGGATTTTTGGTTTGGGAGACAAGGCCCGGATTGCTGTTGTGAAGCTATATTGAAGAAATACGCTGAAATCATTCAAGGCCTTCCACCAGGTAAAATTGCGACTATTAATGCGAAGGATCCTATTCTTAAAAAGTGCCGTCAATCCATGAAAGGTTGGGGGAAACGCTTCGATCTATTGACGAACCCAAAATTTGACGAGGAAATGCCCCCAGAAAAAGATCCCGGGATCTAACCTTTTTGATCAGCTACTCGGATGCACAAAGCCATTTTTTTATAAAAATAAAGAGGAAAAGTCGGTGATGGAAAGCCGGTCAGTTCATTTGACAACTGATTTTGAGAACGTATATATTTCATCGGAATAAAAGGGAGGTCACTAGACCCCTTTTTATTCCGATTTTTTTTGCCATCAACATCAAAGAAATTACCTTTGGTCGAAACAATCGACTGGCGATGCCAGTAAACAATCTTATAAACAAGAAAAAAGATGGGAGAAGGAGAATTGATCAGTAAAATGATCCCCACCGCCTTATTATTGGTCTTAGGTGTTTTGGAAGCCTTTGGAGGGCTTTATTGGGAAGATCGGCGCACGAAAAACGACTGGACCATTGAGCTGGTGAGTTTGCTGTCGCTGCCTACCTTGGTGCAACCGGCTATTTTTTTAGTGACTATCTGGGCTGGGAGAGCTTGGTTTCCTGAATACGAAGACTATTATCTTCACCTCGGAGTTGGATGGCAGGTAGTGGCGTTTTTAATTTTGGATGATATGACCCAGTATTGGTGGCATCGACTATCCCATGTGAACCGAATGATGTGGAAATTACATCGGCCACACCACGTGGTGGAGGAAATGGGAGTATTGGTTACTTACCGAAATGCAATGCTATACTACGCCTTTATGCCTGGGCTTTGGTTTTCTGCTTTGTTGGTGTTTCTCGGAATGGGTTATGTGTATTTATTTTACCTGCCTGTGAAATTGGTGGTAATACTTTTAGCACACAGCGAAACAAAATGGGATCGTTTCCTATACCGGTATAAGGTTTTGCATCCATTGGCTTGGGTGGTGGAGCGGACTATTTCAACGCCCAGCACGCATTTTGCGCACCATGGTTTGACCGCGGAAGATGGTGTTTCACACCCCAACGGCAATTACGGCAATTTACTTTTTTTATGGGATGTACTCTTCGGAACCGCGAAAATTACCCGCCAATATCCCACGCGGTTTGGGGCCTGGAATCGAATCAAAGAGCCCTGGTACGTACAGTTGCTGTTTCCACTGATTCGCTCCAAGCAACCGGAAAGCGAGCTTCACTCCATCGTGACCAAAAACGATTACGATCCCTCCATTAGCTATAAGGAATTTGATCGTTAAGACCAGGCAGATTTAAAAAGAATGTCGAATGCAGAAGGTAGAAATTCAAAATTCTACACTCTACATTCGACATTTTACATTTATAGGCTGCCGTCTGGTTCCGCGACAAAACGGATCGACAGCGAGTTCACGCAATGCCGGACATTTTTGGCGGTGAGCCGTTCTCCTTCAAATACATGGCCGAGGTGGCCATCGCAATTGGCACAAACAATTTCGGTTCGCACCATACCAAAGGAGCGGTCGGAATAGCGTTTCACCGCCCCTGGAAGTTCATCATCAAAGGAAGGCCATCCGCAACCGGAGTCAAACTTATCGGAGGCCCGGTACAGTGGAGCGTTGCAACGCCGGCAAATAAAGGTTCCTTTTCCTTTGAAATTCCAGTATTCGCCTGTAAAAGCCCGTTCGGTGCCTTTCTTTTCAATGATTGCAGCCTCCTCTGGGCTAAGTTGATTCCAAGTGCTCGGTTCCATTAGTCCATCTTTATAAATCGTCCATAAAAGCGCCGTTGCTCTTGTGTGGTGATAATTACCAGGTACATCCCTGGTTGCCAGTTGGCCACCTCAATAGGCAAGGCAGTATTGGGTTGATTATCTTGGTAGATCAGTTTTCCCCCAAAATCAAAAATGGCAATTTCAGAAGGCTGTTGATCGCCAGTGTACACCATTAGAGTGGAATGGGTAGGGTTAGGGCTCAGCTGCATACCTGCATCCGACAAAGGCTGAGTGGTTCCTACTACATTCTGAAGCACAATGGCCGCCATCGTCACCTCACAACCGTTGGCGTCTGTTACCACCAGTAAATAGGTGCCAGAAGTTAATCCGCTGAGATCTTCAGTATTGGCGAAAAATTGTCCATTTTTCCTCCAGAAAAAGGAATAAGGGGCGGTGCCTCCCACTGGATTCACATCAATGGCGCCTACACCTGCTCCATTCTGGTCGGGGGTGCTGCTGACCAATACTACGTCAGGTGTAGGGTAAGTAGTCACCGTGAAGGAACAGGTAGCTACATTTCCAGCTTGGTCGGTGACTTGGTACAACTGGGTGGTCACTCCTGGAGGGAAGTAAGAACCATTTGGAAGTCCTTGCACTTGTTGCACTTGTAAGTTAGCGGTGCAGTTGTCCGTAGCAGTTGGTATGGAGTAAGAGGTGAAATTGCCAGTATCACAGGAAGCGATGTTGGCTGGACAAGTCAACACGGGTGCTTGGTTGTCCTCGCTTTGTATGGTAAATTGGACCAAAACCGGGCAACCGCTGGGGGTGGTCACCTGAGTGGTGTAGTCTCCTGCCGGAAGCAAGGGCTGTCCAGACTGTGGGAAGGTGATGGTATAGCTAGGATCAATGCCTCCGGAAATCTCAATGGTAGCAGAACCGCCAAAAACATTGGGACAGGGAACATTGGTGACACCCACTACGGTGGCGACAATGGGCGCTGGGTCAATGAGTAGGGCAGTAGTGGTCCCGACACAACCTGCTGCGTCTGTGATAGTGACGGCATAGGCACCGGCTGTTAATCCATTAATGCTTTCGGTGGTAGCCCCTGTATTCCAAAGGTAGGATAAGGGTTGAATACCACCTATCAGGGTAGCGGTAATCGCGCCTGCAAAGCCTCCCGGACAGGAGTTGTTGAGTTGGGTGGTAATCGCAGTCACCTGGCAGTTGAAATTCGCTACAAACTGGGTAGAAACAGCCGTACAGCCATTTGCATCTGTGACCGTCACTATGTAAGGCCCTACGGACAGTCCGCTGATGGCAGCGGTACTGACTCCATTGCTCCACAGGTATTCATAAGGGGCTGTGCCCCCGCTTGCACTCGCGTTGGCCGTTCCATCGTTGATTCCGAAACCGCTAATTGGAGTTGAACTACCCGTAATGGTTAGAAGGGAAGGCTCCGTCAGAGTGGCCGATAGGACAACCGGGCAGTTGGATGCATCTACAACGGTGACTTGGTAAAGGCCTGGAGCAAGGTTACTGATGCTGGAGGAGCTGGTGTTGTTGGACCACTGGTAACTTACGGGCAGCACTTCATTGCTAAGCACAACCGAGGCTGTACCGTTGTTCGCTCCAAAGCAGGTGGAATTGCTGGTCTCGAGGCTGGGGTTAAAAACACAATTAAAACTATTGATAAATCCAGTTTGCTCCGATGTACATCCATTAGAATCGGTCACGGTCACCGTGTAGGTTCCGGGACCGAGGTTGCTGATGCTGGCGGTTGTTTCAGAGGTGGTCCAGCTGTAAGTGTAGGGTGCAATACCTCCACTTGGGATGGCGACTGCTGTGCCATTGCTCAGTCCAGGACCAGTTTCCTGAGTAGTCTGTACAAAAATTACCAGCGCTGGTGGCTGGGTAATCTGGAATGTATCTACTGCAAGGCAATTATTTGCATCCGATACGGTAACGTAATATTCACCGGAGTACAGATGGATGGCTGTGGTAGTGATTTCTCCGGTTGGCCAAAAGTACTGATAAGGGGGCGTGCCACCGGTGGCGCTCATTTGAGCAGCCCCATTATTCCCACCGAAGCAGGATACCTGCTGCAGTACGGTTGCTTGGGCGAGGAGAGCGGGCGCTTCGTATACCAATGTAGTGGCCACGGCGCTGCATCCATTAGAAGCATTTACCACCTGAAGGCTGTACGTTCCTGCTTGGTTCACCACCGCTGAAGCGCTGTTTTGGCCGGATACAATTCCGGGTCCAGTCCAGCTGTAGCTGGGTTGGTTTCCGGTAGCGGTGCCCACTAAGGTGACGTTCGGCTGATTGCAATGTAGGGAATCCGGGAGTTGAATGGTAACCGTTGGCGCCACTGTATCCTCTGTTACGGTCGCAGTAGTGCTGGCGGTACAGCCGTTTTGTGGATTGGTGACGGTGACGGTGTACACGCCCGGGTTACTAACTACAATGCTGTCGTTCGTGCTACCCGTGTTCCATTGGTAGGTGAATCCACCACCCTGTGTCTGGGCTACTAGGGTAGCAGTCGGGTTAGCACAAGTGAGGGTGCTGGAAGCGACGGATACGGTTGGTGGAGTGGTATTTCCGGTCACCTGCACCGTGGTGCTTGCGGTACAGCCATTGGCTGGGTTGGCAATTGCGACCGTATAGGTTCCGGTGGCGGTGACGGTCGGATTTTGTTGAGTAGAGGTAAAGTTGTTGGGTCCTGACCAGGCAAAGACCACACCAGGGGTATTTGAGGAAGCGGTGAGGGTAGTACTTGGGTTAGTACAGCTGAGGCTTCCACCGGTGGCGGTGAGCACCAGTGGAGTGGGAACGGTTACCGTTGCACTGCTGGTGCTGGTGCATCCATTAGTAGTATTGGTGACTTGGAGGATGTACACTCCTGCACCTGCGACCGTAGCGTTAATAGCATTCGCGCCACTGACAATGGTTCCACCCGCTGGTGCGGTCCACTGGTAACTGATGTTGGCGCCGGTGGAGGAACCTTGTCCGCTGATGCTGGCGGTATTGGTTAAGCAGCTTTGAACGCCCCCGGTTGCTTGCGCGATTGGGGCGGTCGTATTTTGTTGTACATTAACGGAGGCTGTTTTAGTACAGTTATTGGCGTCCGAGACGGTCACCGTATAGGTTCCTGGTCCGGGGACTGGAATCGGATTGCCTTGTGCATTGTTGCTCCAGTTAAATTGGTAGGGTGGGGTGCCGCCACTTGCTTGAACGGTGAGAGTAGCCGTTGGGTTGGTACAGGTCAGTACATTGGAAACCACCGCAGAGGCGGTAAGGGCTGAAGCAGGTTGGGTGACGCTCCCGGAGGCGGTCGCTGTTCCACCCGTTCCGACATCGGTCACGGTCACGGTGTAGAGTCCAGAGAGTAGGTTATTTATCGTAGAGGTGGTTTGACCATTGCTCCACAAGTAGCTGTATGGTCCAGGACTTCCACTGGCCGTTGCCGTAGCGGAGCCGGTATTTCCTCCAAAGCAAAGCACCGGTGTGGTGCTAACACTGGCCACAGGCGGGGTGGAGGCGTTGAGAGTGAACGTTTGATTGCCCGTCAACATCCAGTCGCCCGAGGAACCACTTCCGTTACAGAAGTTTCCAATGTAGTACACTTTGATGGTATTTCCGGAGGCAGAAACGGGAGATTTCCAGTTAAATGTCCAGGATATATTACTTCCGTTTCCGCTAAAGTTTTTGGGGTTCCGGTGTTCGATGTATTCGCGGCCACTGAGTGATTCGGTGCCTGTGCCCGATCCAGCTGGAGCGGTAAGGTCGCCCGCGTTGGCATTATTTCCATCTACGACTACCATTTGGAATCCGCCCCGGGTCGGGTTTCCGGCCGTGGCGGTCATTGTAATGGTAAGCGGGTAAGTTACATTGGGCTCAATAGTGGTTGGCATGCCACTGAGCTCAATGGTTCCGTTAAAGGTAGGACTTGGGCTGCTATGGCAACCATTGCAATGTCCATCGAAAGGAGCACCTGTTCGACCGGTGGGAGGATTACTGGCATTGGCCAGGAGCACCACGGCGGCTCCGAGTACCAGTGCGAATTGAACAGTGCGGTGTTGTAAGAGCGACTTCATGTATAGAATAAATTGATGATAAACGAATCGGGAGGATATTTTCTAGCTAAACAATTATGCTTTTTTATTCTTTCGCCCGTTTCAGCCTAAAAAGGCAACAGTGGTTACCTTGAGCTGGTGGTGCCGTGAAGGTTGATAAAGGAGGGTGTCAACTGGTCGTAGTTGCCGGACGCTTGTAAACGGGAACGGTTGAGCAGGGTTCGCCAAACATAATACTCAAGGCAATAGGTTGCAGCCTTCGGGTGATTTCGAGGTAGGCAGCGGGCGGCACTGGCTGTTCGCTACAGCCTTTTATTACCATCCGTTTGCCTTCGTAGGGGCTGATATCCAGGGCGCTCAGTTTTTTCAGAAAAACCAGCTCAGGGAGCTGTTCCGGGGTGCACTGCAGTACATCCGTTGCATGTGGGGCTGCATAGGTTGCTACCAGCATGTAGGCCCACATCGGGATGATGGCATCGGTGGAACAGAATACTGCCAGGTATTGTCCTTGGTATTGGCTCCAGTCATGGTTTTTGAGGGCTTCGCGGAAATCTTTTTCTTTTAGGATCATTTCCATGAACAGATAGTCCTTTAGGTCGAAGGCAGCGACAGGGCCCTCTGGGTAAAACTGTTCTAGATCAAGGGTAATGAGGCCACTTTGGGCGACTCGATTTACGAGTTCCATATAGTACAAAACGAATTTAAAGATGAAAGGGGGTGGAAGCGGGTTTTATTCGCTGGCCTCTCCGATTACATTTTCTGTTTCCTTAAAATCTTTTGGACGGGGCAGATCATTCAACGATCGGATTCCCATGTAGTCCATGAATTTGTCGGAAGTACTGTATAAGAGCGGACGACCGGGCGATTCGCTTCTTCCGGTAATAAGAACCAATTCTTTTTCTAAAAGTTTTTGGAGGGCATAGTCACAGCTCACGCCTCTTATTTCTTCGAGCTCGGATTTGGTGACCGGCTGTTTGTAAGCGATGATAGCAAGAGTTTCCATAGCAGCCTGCGAAAGGCGTTTTTTGGTCGCTTGTTTGAGGTGAACAGCCACAGTATTATGGTAAGCGCCTTTGGTCAGAAATTGGTATCCTCCTGCAATTTCGACCAATTCGAAGGCGAATTGATCGTTTTCAAACGTTTTTTGGATGTTTTCAAGGGCATTCAACAGGTCGGACTCTGCGACCGGGGCCTGGAAGGTGTCTTCCAGGACGGGCTTGATTTCGGCCAAAGAGATGGCTTGTGGGGAGGCGAAAATCAGGGCCTGCAGGTGTTGGTGAAGTAATTCCATGTTGGCAGAAAAAGGGTTAGTTTTTAATAATTGCTGGGCGTTGCAGCATTTCGTGGTAGCAAATCACCTCTTCTGTAAAATAATGGCAAACCATGCTTTTTCTGGTAATTTCTTTTCCGGGGCTTGCTTTTCCCAAAATAGGGCTGCCCGCATGTAATAAGTTAGAGTGCCAGATCAGCACATCTCCTGGATTGGCCAAAAATGTTTTTGCCTCCAGGTTTTTTTCCTTGATGAGGGAGGCTATCTTCTCCTCATACCGGGCATTGCTGTCTTTCCCCAGGGTAAAGGTGCCATTTCCAGAATCATAATCGTGGGTGCTCACGAAAGGCAGTCGGTGGCTGCCTGGGTAATAGACCAAGGGTCCATTTTCCGGTGTGCAGGCTTCCAGCGCATACCAAGCAGCTATGAGGTAGCCGGGAGGCTCAGTCGTCATGTGAATGAGGTCGGAATGTGCTTTTTGTTCACTGCCAACCGTGAAATTGAGGGATTGAAAGGGAATTACCTTTTTCCCCATCAAAAATTGCAAAAGCTCGAGGAGCTCAGGGCGTTTAAAAAAGCGTTCTGAGGCCAATTGGCTGTGTTCGAACAAGTTAAATATCTTTCTTCCAGTAAAATTAAATCCAGCTTTCCCACTATCCAAAAGCTGTTCCACTTCCTTGTTCAGGGCTTCCACTTCCTCAATAGCAACCAAGCCTTCCAAAATAAGGTACCCTTCTTGAATAAATTGCCGCACCTTGGCTTGCAAAGCTGGGCTAAATTGCTGGTAATCGGCCAAGGTCTCCAGGTGTTCCAAGGCGTTAGGCCGATCGATCCAAGGCACTTCCTGGCTATGTTCCCTGAAATCCTGATAACCGATGGGGCTGAAAACGCTCTTTTTCAGACCAAACTGTCGGTATAATCCCTTGTTGCGCTGCAAATAAGCGCTGTTTAGTAGATTGTTCAGTACATAAACCCCTTTTAGGGTGCGCAGGAAGCCGCTGTACCGATCGAAAAGCCGCTGTAGAGAAAAATTCATCTGGCAAAGATACTAGAATAAACAAGGAGCAAGTAAATGCTGATTTTATAAAATTTCATAGATTTGTATCGACTAGCGCAATGGATCGGCCGATGGGCGTATGCCAAATACCGATACAATGTTCGTATCTTTACGCCCGCTTACTGCCCTGTGCTCAGCACGTTCATCTTGTTAAACGAATTCTAGTATGAAAAAAATCATTACACTTCTTCTATTAGTGGTTGTGGTAGCAGCCGCTTCTGCTCAGACCTGTGTACGCGACTCCTCGATTATCACAGACTCTTTGTTCATTAAGCCTAAGCAATGGACCCCGGCAGACCCAACGATTTACACCGCACCCGCTTGTATCGGTGAGCCCTACAACCAGTCCATTACCTTTAATATTCCCGATATGATCACGTTTGGCGGTTTCACCCTGCCCCTGAGCAAGGTGACAGTAGCGCCTACAGGTGCCGTTACAGGTATGCCCGCCGGACTTACCTACACTTGTGATCCACCCAACTGCGAATTTTTAGCCAATTCATTAGGCTGTATGCTGATCAGTGGCGCTCCTGCTGCTTCCGTTGCTCCTGGTGATTACGAAGTGGCTATCCAAATCACTGCTTTCTCCTTGATTACGCAGACTTTGAATTTCCCCGCCGACTTGGCTCCGACAGAGAAATATTTTGTCACCATTCGCAGTGCGGGTCAGTGTGCAAGTGGAACGAATGACCTCGCTGACTATATCTACGAAGTTAAAAATGCCCCCAACCCATTTGCTCAATTCACAGAGATGCGCTTGGATGTGGTGGTTGCTGGCCAGTACCAATTTGAAGTATTCAACCTTTTAGGAAAAAAAGTACACGCACAGACGTTGGACCTTACCACAGGTATGAACCAGTTCACGTTTGATGCTGGTGAGTTGCCAAACGGTACCTACTTCTACACGATTGGCAATGGACAAGGTCGTCTAAGCAACACGTTTGTCATCCAACGCTAACTAAATAGACCGCTGCCAGTAGAACAACCGTTTGTTGGACTGGCAGGGTTGTTTTTTCCCTAAAATGCCTTTATTAGCAGCTTTTTTAGGCTGCTTTTTTAACAAAAACTACCTGCAAGAACATGGTTAATCACTTGTTCCAACCCCATGATACGTTTTTCCTTATTGCTGGCCCCTGCGCGATTGAAGGCGAGGACATGGCTTTTGAAATTGCTGAAAAAGTTCAGGGTATCTGCCAACAGTTGAATATCCGGTATGTCTTCAAAGGAAGCTATCGGAAAGCCAACCGTAGCCGAAAGGACTCTTTTACCGGAATTGGAGATGAAAAAGCGTTGGATATTCTTCGTCGGGTAGGTCAAAAATACCAGATCCCAGTCACTACCGATATTCATTCTGAACCAGAGGCCGCCATGGCTGCCGAATACGTAGATGTACTCCAGATTCCAGCCTTTTTATGCCGGCAAACGAGCCTGCTGGTGGCAGCTGCACAAACAGGAAAAGTGGTTAATATCAAAAAAGGCCAATTCATGAGCCCTGAAGCTATGCAGTTTGCCGCCGAAAAAGTCCGAGAAGAGGGTAATCCTCAGGTCATGCTGACGGAACGCGGTGTCATGTTTGGTTACCAAGATCTAGTGGTGGATTTCCGTGGGATCCCCGTTATGCAGTCCTTTCAAGCACCGGTCATCCTGGACTGTACCCATTCCCTTCAACAACCGAATCAGGGTTCCGGCGTTACCGGTGGTCGCCCTGCTTTGATTGAAACCATCGCCCGCGCAGGAGTAGCAACCGGGGTGGATGGCCTATTTATTGAGACCCACCCTAGCCCCGCTTCTGCCAAGTCAGACGGAGCCAATATGCTCCCACTCGATCGATTGGAAGCACTTTTGGAGCGGTTGGTGCGAATTCGTCAAGCCATTCAAGGTTCTTAATCTGATGCAGGTGCCTACTATGCGCGTTCTTTGGGTCGCTTGCCTGGCTCTGCTGGGGAGTAGCTTGCTCTCTGCCCAAATGGAGCGGACGGTGTACCAGACCTTCAGCCTGGACTCTGCCAGTACCTTCCAACTCGATGTGGTGGGATTTACGGAAGTAGAAGTCAAGACTTGGGCAGGGAATACCGTGCTCTCCGAGGTCCACATCCAGCTGTGGGATGCTTCCCCGGAAATTCTGGACTTTATGGTAGAAAATGGCCGTTACCGTTTTTTATTTGAAAAAAAAGGAATGGTAGCTCGACTTGCTTCTGAGCAGCGGGATCGAAAATTGGTGAAAACCAAACTTAGCAATGGTGCCGCCTGTCGGGAGATTACCAAGCTTAAAATATTTGTGCCCGACCTGTACGGCTGGACCCCCGAATTGGATCCTGGAAGTGATGGAGTGGTAAAACAAACTTCCTCGGAACTTTTTCGCTGGGTGGCCGGTTCAGAAGAGGTCTTCACCCAAGAGCAGCAGAATAAGTTTACCCTCATTAAAACACTTCAATTAAAATAGTAAGTTCTCATGGAGGTAATAGAAACCAATGGGCCAGTGGTCTTTACAGGAGATGTCGGAGGGGTACGCATCGGTCCAGGTAACCCCGTTGTGCCTCCTTGCCCTCCCCCCGATATTCAGGTGGAAGACTGGCTACAATCAATTCAGCTGCTTCGGGAGCTACCCGCAGAGCAACTTTTTCTGACGCACTATGGATTGGTGCAAGACAAAACTGCGCATCTGGATGCTTTGGAAACAGTGCTTAGAGACTGGGCCGAATGGATGAAGCCCCATGCAGTAGCAGGTACTGCCCCAGCAGCAATTGTTCCACAGTTTGAAGCGTATGTCCGTAGTCAACTTCAACAATCCGGTGTGGAAGCT
Source organism: Chitinophagales bacterium (assembly GCA_046316495.1). GTDB lineage: Bacteria > Bacteroidota > Bacteroidia > Chitinophagales > Saprospiraceae > M3007. Next base: position 29,507 of record JBKDAM010000045.1, on the reverse strand, counting down.
GCAGTATTAGAAAGTTATGAAAAGGCAAACCCCGCCTTTATGTCGGTGGCCGGTTTGCTTCGTTATTGGAAAAAGAAAGGCATCTAGTGATAGCAAAACTGGAAAATAAACACATCCTGATTGTAGGAGATGTGATGATTGACCGCTATTTGCGTGGACAAGTGTCCCGCATTTCCCCGGAAGCCCCGGTTCCAGTGGTTCGATACCAATCCATTGAAGATCGCTTGGGAGGCGCCGCTAATGTGGCCTTGAATATTCATGCTCTGGGGAGTATTCCTCTCCTCTGCAGCGTGGTTGGAAGCGATGAGGACGGTAGGGCATTGGCAAGCCTTTTACCTAAATCTGGCTTGCTTGACAATGGTTTGGTGTATTCCTCTGCGCGGGTAACCACCGTAAAAACCCGAATACTAGGTAACCACCAGCAAATGTTGCGCATTGACCAGGAGGATGATTTTGATCTGAATCGGCAAGAAGAGACGGCGCTTTTGGAGCGGATTAATGCACTTCTGGATGCATTTCCTGTTGCAGTCGTTGTGTTACAAGATTACAATAAAGGGGTGCTCACGGCCAGCTTGATTCCACAGGTGATCGAAATTTGTCAGAAAAGGCAGATTCCCGTGGCGGTCGACCCCAAGAAAAAGAACTTTTTTGCCTATAAAGGAGCTTTTTTCTTTAAACCAAATTTGAAAGAAATCCGAGATAGCGCCCCTTTCCAAGTCAAACCTGAGCTCCACTCGCTCCAGCAGGCATCGGATTTTTTGCGCTCCGAGCTCGAAAATGCCTGGACGATGATCACCCTCTCCGAACAAGGTTTGTTCCTGGATACCCAAGCGGAAGGTGGAGGGCAGATTTTTCCCACTATTCCAAGAAATATAGCCGATGTCAGTGGAGCTGGTGATACGGTCATTAGTGTGGCTGCTCTTGGCATCGCAGCAGGGCTCTCTCCAGCTGAAATTGCTTGCCTCTCCAACCTCGCTGGGGGGCAGGTCTGCGAAGTGCCCGGGGTAGTCCCAGTAAACAAGTCCCTCTTAACCGCAGAATGGGAAGCAACCTGCGCTTCTTAATCTTTGGTTTTTAGCTTTTCCAGAAAATGATAACCTATCGGAGTGACCGTAGCTCCGACCATTCCACCCATCTGCTGCCAAAGGCAAGCAGCACCGCTGCAGGGAAAAACAATAGGAGCTGAAATTGCCAGTTTCCGATCAAACAGGGTAGCAGCATAACCAAAACCACCAGTCCGCCGCTGAAGCCTACCCAACGGAGTAGGGTTTTCCAAGTCGGCAGAAAATCATAGTGTTTCCAGCACAAGCCTACCATGGCCAGTGCGATAAACCCTTGCGTACTTACCGATGCCACCGCCGCCCCATACGCCTGGTATTGGGGGATCAGCCAGCTATTCAAGGCTAGATTCAACAAGATGGCGAGCATGAAAAATCGATTCATCGTCCCTAATCGCTCATCTGCCGTCAGCAAGGTACTGAAGATATAGGTGGTGCAAACCGCTAAAAAACTCCAAATAAGAATACCTAATACGTCCGCTCGATACCATAAATCACTTTTTTCAGGGAACATCAAGGCAACTAGTTCGTGGCGGTAGGCAAAAATGGCCCAGCTCGCCGCCCAACTCCCCGTCCAAATCAACTTAAAACCAAGGCTCCCCAACGGTTCCACCGGACGTTTTTCCTTTAACAACCGCCCAAACATGGGAAGCAGCAAGGTGGCAAAAAGGTAGCCAAACATGTTCAACGCATCTAGTAGGCGGTACCCTCCAGCAAATACATCGGTGTGGTAAGCTCCATCCGGCAACCAGCGCTCCAACAACACACTGTCTAACCGACTATAGGCGCTCATTAACAGCACCACCAACGCATAGGGTAGGCTCTTTTTAAATAAAAGTCGAACAATAGGCCATCCCCGCCGACCTTGCTTCAGGATGTATGGATCAAAGGCAATCCGGGTTTTGCTTTGTAGTAATCCAAAGACAAGGGTTACTGTCACCAAAAGCGCCAAGGTCTGAGCCAGAGCAAACCAAACCACTGGGAAATACCCACTCCCCTGCTGCTGATGCCAAACAAGCGCCGCTCCGCAAAAAAGCAACATCAGCAACTTGTCCAACGAAGATAAAAGGCTGTCCAAACGGAAAAAACCCAATCCCGCAAGGTTGGAACGCAAAAAAAGCACCAGCTGAACGAGGAGTTGATTGAATAACAAGACCGCCAACAAGGACAAAGCAGCGCCTTCATACCGACCCAGCAGCCAGGCAAGCAGCAGCGCCAAAACCATGTAGAGAGCGCCCAACAATAACTTGATGACCAAAAAACTGGGGTAATACTTTTCTAACAAGTGTGGGAAACGGCTGACATGGCGGGTGTTGAAATTTTGCAAGCCAAAATCACTGACAATCTGAAACAAAAAGGTCCAGTTAAGTAGGGCAAAATAGAGCCCATAAGCCCCCGGTTCGGCCTCGTTTTGCACCCTGAGGTCCACCCCAAAAATAAATAAGGGCTTGATCAACAAGTTAATGAAGATCAATAACAACAAGTTGAGAACAAAGGTGCGCTGCAAGTGGGCTTATAGTTGAATTGTGTATGAATAAGTAGTTGACGTGCTGGCAGGGGCTTCTGCCTCAGAGGTGCTGGGGGTAGGAGTGACCGTGTAGGCAACTTGAAACTGTGCGGGTGCTGGGAGAGGGGCCGGTTTGGGGGCCGGTTTTTTAAACTGGATTTTTGCTTTTTGATGAAAAAGGACGTGTACACCGCGGTTTTTTTCCACTTCAAATTTCAATAGCCGTACAACCCGGCAAGCCTCCTCATCACAACCATGTCCGATGCCTTGCACGACGCGGGTAGCCACAACGTTTCCTTTAAAATCGATGTCATACTCTACCCAGACGATTCCTTCGGCACCCACTTCCAGGGCAGTGTCTGGGTAGCGGAGATGTTGGTAGATAAATTCTGTCAATGCTTTTTGGCCACCTGGGTAGACGGGTTGATGGATAAAGTGTTTCGATTTTCTTTCTCTTGGCACAGTTGTAAAAATTTTGTGTAGGCAAACAAAATGCAAAAGTAAGGAATCCTGCCGTACCTTTGCCGCGTGCAAAAAATACTCATTCTCGATTTTGGTTCTCAATACACCCAGTTGATCGCCCGGCGCGTACGGGAGATGAACGTGTATTGCGAAATTGTCCCCTACAACAAAGCGCCCGAGCTGAGCGACGATATCTTAGGGGTTATTCTCTCTGGAAGTCCTTATTCCGTCCGTCAACCGGATGCCCTGCGACTGGATTTAAACCAGTTAGTCGGCAAAAAGCCTGTATTGGGTGTCTGCTACGGGGCGCAACTGATGGCCGATTTTTATGGTGGAGAGGTCGCGCGTTCTGAAAAACGCGAATACGGTCAGGCATTTATCGAGCAAAATGCGCCAGAGGATCCCTTTTTTAAAGGAGTTCCGGCTCGCTCCCAAGTGTGGATGAGCCATGGCGACTCGATCTTGAAATTGCCCCCTCAATTTGAACTTTTGGCGCATACCGAGAGTATTCCGGTGGCTGCCTACCGCTCGAAAGCAGGTGCTTTTGAGTATCCGGTGTACTGTCTTCAGTTTCACCCGGAGGTTTACCACAGCCTGGATGGTTTTTCGATGTTGAAAAATTTTGTGCTGGGCATCTGTGGATGTGCGGGTGATTGGACGCCTGCCCATTTTGTGGAGCAGACGGTTGCCGATTTGCGGGAGCAAATTGGTTCTGATCATGTTATCATGGCCTTGTCGGGTGGGGTAGATAGCACAGTTGCCGCTACGTTGCTGCATCGGGCCATTGGTGCCAACTTGTATTGTTTTTTCGTTGACAACGGTTTGTTGAGGAAAAATGAATTTGAGGAAGTGCTGGCCTCTTACCAGGGGATGGGCTTAAATATCAAAGGAGTTGATGCTAAAAACCGATTTTGGACCGCTTTAGAGGGCCAAACGGACCCTGAGCAAAAGCGGAAAACCATCGGCCGCCTCTTTATTGAGGTGTTTGAAGAAGAGTCGAACGCCCATCCAGATGCAACCTGGCTAGGTCAGGGAACCATTTATCCGGATGTCATTGAATCGGTAAGTGTGCATGGTCCATCGGTGACCATTAAAAGCCACCACAATGTAGGTGGATTGCCCGACCGGCTGAAGTTGAAAATCGTGGAACCTTTGCGGATGCTGTTCAAAGATGAGGTGCGAAGAGTAGGCCGTGAGCTGGGAGTGCCTGATACCATTTTGGGTCGCCATCCATTCCCTGGCCCGGGCTTGGGTATCCGTATTTTGGGGGATATTACCCCTGAGAAAGTGCAATTACTACAAAATGCAGATGCCATTTATACGGCCAAATTGAAAGAATATGGTTTGTACGACCAAGTTTGGCAGGCCGGAGCTATTTTATTGCCCATTCAGTCAGTAGGTGTGATGGGCGATGAGCGTACGTATGAGCGCACCTTGGCCCTCCGAGCGGTGAACTCAACGGATGGGATGACTGCAGAGTGGAGCCGGTTGCCGTACGAGTTTTTGGCAGATGTTTCTACCACCATTATCAACCAAGTCCGTGGCATTAACCGTGTGGTGTATGATATCTCCACCAAGCCACCTGCGACGATTGAATGGGAGTAAAAAGGCGCCACATTTTCCCACTGGAGCGCTTAACGGCCTCGTTTTTCAGAAAACGAGGCCGTTTTTTTTATATTTTTTAAAAGAAAAACCAGGTTTGATCCCCGGTAGACTGTTTTTTTCAAAAAGAAGGGTATTTTTCGGAAAAATATTTTTTATCTGAAAATCAGCAATTTATTCATGGGAGCTAAAAAAATATATTAATTAAGTGGGAGAAAGTGGGAAATTATGTCAGTTAGTAGTAAGTTTGTGGTCTCATTCACAGGTTTAGGTCGTTTATTTTAGTAGTAAAGAAAAGTAAAGACCGCTAATCATTTTTTAAAGTCCCTCACTCACGCACGCCATGAACCTCATAGGCGAATATCCGGTCTCAATGGACGAAAAAGGGCGGCTAAGAATACCGACCGCCCTGCTTCGCCAGTTAGCTGCCCCAGGCAATGGGGAGGCCGGTTATGATTTTGTGGTGAACAAGGGATTTGAGCAGTGCTTAACGTTGTATCCCAAGGTTGTATGGGATGAGTTAGCCCTTCGGATTAATAAGTTAAATCGTTTTAATAATCGCAACCGGATGTTTATGCGTGCTTTCTACCAAGGCGCAACACCGGTTTCTACCGACACCGCTGGACGTATATTATTACAAAAACCCTTGTTGGATTATGCCGGGATTTCTGCGGAAGCCCTGCTGTTGGCGATGGATGACCGGATTGAAATCTGGTCGCCCGATCACTATCAGTCTTTATCCATCAACCCGGATGATTTTTCTGATTTAGCCAACCAAGTATTGGGTGGCGGCGAAGAAGGCATCGGGGAGTTTGATCTTCCGAACTTCTAGCAAGAACCAACATGAACACACCCAATTTCTCATATCACGCACCGGTTTTATTACAGGAATGCTTGGGCGCGCTTCCCTTGAGTAAGCCAGGTATCCTGGTCGACGCCACTTTTGGCGGTGGAGGACATGCTGCTAACATTTTGTCGAAAATGGCCGCCGGCAGTACGCTCTATGCCTTTGATCAGGATGCCGATGCCCTGAAGAATGCCGAGGCCCCTCCCTTTAGCGAACGTGCGGATTTTCATTTTGTATCCTCTAATTTCCGCCACCTAAAGCGGATGTTACGGGCGGAAGGGGTTCGACCTGGTACTGTGAGTGGTATTTTGGCCGATTTAGGCGTGAGTAGTTTTCAGTTGGACACGCCAGAAAGGGGTTTTAGCTACCGCTACGATGCGGCCTTGGACATGCGTATGAATACCTCGGAGGAAATCTCTGCCGCAACGATTCTAAATACTTACCAGGCAACCGAGTTGCAGCGGGTTTTTGGGGAGTACGGAGAGGTTCGCAACGCAAAAACCCTCGCCCAGGCCTGCGTGGAGCATCGGGTGGCGACGCCTTTTGCAAGCACCGGCGACCTGGTTCGCCTCTGTGACCGCTTGTATATGGGTGACCGGATGCGGTATTTATCCCAGGTTTTTCAAGCATTGCGAATGGAAGTGAACGAAGAGGTGGATGCATTAAAATCGTTTTTAGAGCAAAGCCTTGAAATGCTTGAAGAAGGAGGACGATTGGTGATTATGACTTACCACTCCATTGAAGACCGGTACGTAAAGCATTTTTTAAAAGCAGGCAATTTTGAAGGGGAACCTGAAAAGGATTTCTTCGGCAATATTAGCCGGCCTTGGGAATTGGTGAATAAAAAGCCAATTGAAGCGACGCAGACTGAAATTCAAGAAAACCCACGCGCTCGCAGCGCTAAACTGCGGGTGGCCGAAAAAAGAAAAGGATGAAAATACCCAAAGCATTTCAATGGAGCAAGTACTCTACGGAATGGGTGTTTGCCAATTTTAGATTCGTGTCCTACATCTGTTTTTTGGTGCTCGCGTATATCGCCAATGCGCACTTCGCCGAAAAAAGTGTTCGAGAGATTCAACGAAAGGAGAATGAGATTAAGCAGCTGAAATGGGAGTACATCACGATAAAAAGTGAAACCATGTTCAAATCCATGCAGTCTCAACTTGATGAAAACCTGGATGTGGACCTATATGAAAATGGACCTAAGGTCATAGTGGTAGAATAACAGCGGATAAGCAGGGAACTTCCCCTGACAAAATACAAAAGAAGCAAAACGACTTAACAGCGTATGTTGAATATCAAAAACGAAGTACTCGTGAGAGTCTATCTCGTCGCCGGAGCAGTCCTCCTGGTGGCGATCGTTATTGGTGTCAAGCTGTTTACACTTAGTGTCACCGAAGCAGCCAAATGGCGGAGAAAGGCCGATGAGCAATTCCTGCGCTGGGTAGATGCCCCCAGTGACCGTGGAAATATCCTGGCAGATGATGGAAGTCTGCTCGCCACCTCGCTTCCCTTTTTTGATGTGCACTTCGATGCGAAAGCAGAAGGCCTCACCGATGAGGCTTTTAACGAAGCAATTGATAGCTTGTCGTATTTACTTGCTACCTACATCGATACAAAATACACACCCGGTGCCTATAAAGACTTTTTGATCTCACTTCGAAAAGCAGACCCAGAAAAAACCAAAGGGGTGCGCTATGTGCCCATTGCTAAACGCCTTTCCTTTACGAAGTTGAAAATGCTGAAAGAGTTCCCTCTGTTCCGTTTAGGTCGGCACAAGGGTGGACTCATCGTTGAACAACGCCCTGAACGAGAACGTCCCTATAAAATCCTGGCTCACCGGACCATCGGATACGTTCGGGAGGATGTATCTCCTGTTGGACTAGAAGGTAGTTTTGATAATGTGCTAAAAGGGGCGAGTGGCCAACGACTCATGCTTCGTGTGCCAGGTGATTATTACATTCCATTGAATGATTTGGCGGAAATAGAGTCAAAACCCGGCAAAGACCTGGTGACTACCCTCGACATAAATATTCAAGATGTGGCGGAACGCTCCCTCCTGAATGCTGTGGATCGACACGATGCCGATCATGGCTGCGCTATTGTGATGGAGGTCAAAACGGGAAAAATTCGGGCAATTGCGAATATCGGGCGCTCCAAAGAGGGCTTCTGGGAAACGTTCAACTATGCCATTGGAGAACGAGTAGAACCAGGTTCGATGTTCAAATTAGCCTCCTACATGGCTATGCTGGAGGATGGACATATTGACGACCTACAAAAACGAATCCCCGTACACCAAGGCAAAGTGAAAATTTTTAATGAAACCTTGGTTGATGCGGAGCCGCATTACAAAGATAGTATGTCCCTGATCCAAGCGTTCGCCCTATCTTCGAATGTGGGCGTCGCTACACAGGTTCAACAATTTTATGGGGCAAATAAAACCCGGCAGGCGGCTTTTGTGGAGCGCATGCACGGATTCGGACTTAGCCTTCCCACCGGGATAGAGGTAGGCGGGGAGGAGCCTCCTTTCCTTAAGAATCCCAATGCTTCCAAAGACGAGTGGTCTGGTACCACATTGCCTTGGATGAGTATTGGGTACGAACTGCTGATCACCCCTCTTCAACTTCTGCAATTCTATAATGCTGTTGCAAACGACGGTAAAATGATGAAACCGTACCTGGTGCAACGCGAGGAGCAATTTGGTAAGGTTCTTAAAGAAATCCAACCAACGGTGGTTAAACGGCAAATTGCCTCCGACCGGACGCTGCGCAAAGCCAAAGAACTCCTCAGAGCTGTGGTGACCGATGGCACTGCCCGTAACATCAACCAAGTGAACTTCGGGATTGCTGGTAAAACCGGAACTGCCCAGCTTAATTACCATAAGCTCAAAACCACCAATGGAATTCGATATCAGGCTGGTTTCTGCGGTTTTTTCCCTTTTGAAAATCCCGTCTACTCCTGCATTGTCGTAATAAGTGAACCCAAATCTGGTGGTTACCACGGTTCTGAGGTGGCTGCACCAGTATTCAGGGACATCGCTCGTGCCTGCTATGCACTCAAACCAGAGCTGCATGTACCACTGAACGCTGCACCAGCCCCCCCACTTCGTGCCACTCAACTCCCCGCGTACCAAGCTGGAAATGCGGAAGATTTGCGCTCAGCGCTCAAATGGCTCGGCTTGGATTGGGTAGAAGAAAAACCGAAAAACACCGAATGGGCAATGCTGGATGTACGTTCAGCCGATAGCCTGGTATTTAATAAGCGGACTATTTCTGACAAACTTGTACCTTCTGTGGTCGGAATGGGACTGAAAGACGCCGTTTACTTGCTCGAAAACCGCGGCTGCAAGGTCAAAGCACAAGGAATCGGAAGGGTAGTGGAACAAAGCCTTCCCCCCGGAACCCGTGCAGACGGCCGTACCTCGATCACCCTTTATCTGGAATAATTGCATCAATGATACTCGCTCAACTCCTAAAAGAAGTCCCCGGGATTCGCCAAATACAAGGCAATCTGGAATTGGATATTCGCTCCGTTACCCAAGATAGCCGTCGGGTTCAACCCGGTGACTGCTTTGTAGCAGTGAAGGGGTCTGGAAGCGATGGACACGTTTTTATTAACCAATCTATACTAAAAGGAGCGGTAGCGGTAGTCTGCGACCCTTCTTTTGATGCCTCCTCCATTTTGCCAAATGCTGCTGTTACCCTGATCCAAGTGGAAGACACAGCAATATCACTTGGTTGGATGGCCTCCGCCTTCTTTAATCATCCCAGTCGCCGAGTGAAGCTCGTGGGGGTTACCGGAACCAATGGAAAAACGTCGGTAACCACCTTGCTCTGGCAGTGCTTTACTCGGCTGGGATACACCTGTGGCCTCATCGGAACCGTCGAAAACAGAATTGGTCAGGAAATTGTCCCAAGCACGCATACTACGCCGAGTTCTGAGGACTTACATCGTCTTCTGTACCAAATGGTAGAAAATGGTTGTGAATACGTCTTTATGGAGGCCAGTAGCCACGCGATCCACCAACACCGAATCGCTGGAATCCAGTTTGCAGGTGGGGTCTTTACCAACCTGACCCATGATCACCTGGATTACCACAAGACGTTCGCCGCGTACAGGGATGCCAAAAAAGGATTGTTTGACCAATTGCCCGCTACAGCTTTCTGCCTGACCAATGTGGATGATAAAAACGGCCTTTTTATGACCCAAAATACCCGTGCGCGGGTAGTCACCTATGGAGTAAAGCGTGCTTGCTCTTACAAGGCAAAGGTAATCGAATCATCGTTGACGGGCCTACACCTGCTGGTCGAGGGTCAAGAGGCACACGCTCGGTTAATCGGTAGTTTTAATGCTTACAACTTGTTGGCAGTCTACGGTGTGTGTAGGGAATTAGGGGTAGATCAAGCCACAGCGCTGACAGCCATCAGTGGACTGACAGGTGCAGAGGGGCGATTCGATTACCAGGTCGTAAACGATATTATTGCGATTGTGGATTATGCCCACACCCCAGATGCGCTCGAACAGGTACTTCAGACCATCCTTCCGTTGAGAAAAGGAGGTGCCCAAATTATTACAGTGGTAGGGGCTGGTGGGGACCGTGACAAAACGAAGCGCCCGCTCATGGCCAAAATTGCAGCGGCCTCCAGTGACCAGGTCATCCTGACCTCCGATAATCCTAGAACAGAAGATCCTCAGCAGATCCTCGCTGATATGGAAGCTGGCCTGGAGTCAGCCGAGAAAGCAAGAACCCTAACCATCGAAAACCGAGAACAAGCCATTAAAACAGCCGTTCGACTCGCCAACCGGGGAGATATCCTGTTGGTAGCCGGAAAAGGCCATGAAAAATACCAGGAAATTATGGGAGTGAAACACCCTTTTGATGATAAAGCAATGTTGACCAAGTACTTGGCAGCCTTGTGAAAACTGCCCCGGGCCACCGGGTTCGGGGCAGTTCACCGCCTAAACCAATGAAGAAAGACATAATAGTGGAGGGACTATTATTAAATGTAGTTCATGTTGGGGGTGTCGAAAGATACCCCCGCCTTTCACAAAATAACTTTAGAAGCTATGCTCTATCATTTATTTGAATACTTGAACCAAGAATATGACCTGCCCGGGGCCGGCCTTTTCCAATATATCTCGTTCCGAGCGGGATTGGCGGTAGTATTATCATTGATTATCAGTATTCTGTTTGGGGGGCATCTGATTAATTGGTTGCGCAATGCCCAAATTGGGGAAACGGTTCGGGACCTTGGCTTGGCTGGTCAAAACCAAAAGGCAGGAACCCCTACTATGGGAGGTGTTATCATTATCCTGGCTACCTTAATCCCTTGCCTTTTATTGGCTCGGCTGGATAATATCTACATTCTATTAATGTTGTTTTCCGTAATCTGGCTCTCAATCATTGGATTTGCAGATGACTATATTAAGGTATTCAAAAAAGATAAAGAGGGTTTAAAGGGTATTTTCAAAGTGGCCGGCCAGGTGGGTCTTGGACTCATCGTAGGGGTGACGATGCTGATCAGCGATGATATTACCGTCCGGATGGATCCAAAAGTGGCAGCCGAAAAGGGCTATGAAGTAGTCAACTCTGTTTATAAAAAAAGCGCCACCGGTGATTATGTAGAGGCGGTAAATGTAAAGGCAGCAACGACCAATTTGCCATTTTTTAAGAACAACGAGCTGGATTATTCGCTTTTTGTCGGGTTTTTGGGCGATCGGGCACAAGATTTTGTCTGGATTGTCTTTGTAATAATGGCCGTTCTGGTCATTACTGCGGTATCCAATGGGGCCAACCTAACCGATGGCCTGGATGGCCTGGCAACCGGTGTTTCAGGCATCGTAATCGCTGCCCTAGGGGTACTAGCCTATGTCAGTGGAAATATAAAAGGAGCGGAGTACCTGAATATTTTGTATATACCTCAGTCGGGTGAATTGGTGGTATTTACGGCCTGCCTGCTGGGAGGCTGTATTGGATTTTTATGGCACAATGTATTCCCTGCTAGGGTTTTTATGGGAGATACCGGCAGTTTGATGCTTGGTGGAATCATCGCGGCCCTGGCTATTGTAATCCGGAAGGAGTTGTTGATTCCAGTGCTTTGCGGTGTTTTTTTAATCGAAAATTTGTCGGTTATCCTGCAGGTTTGGTATTTCAAACGCACCAAGAAAAAATACGGAGAAGGTCGGCGTCTATTTAAAATGGCCCCCCTTCACCATCATTACCAAAAAAATGGAATGCATGAGGTGACCATTGCCGTTCGGTTTTGGATCGTTCAAATCCTATTGGCCGTTGTTACCCTCATCACCTTAAAAATTCGCTAATGAAAAAAATCGTCATCGTCGGTTCAGGAGAGTCCGGTACAGGAGCAGCCCTTCTTGCAAAAAGAATGGGCTATGACGTATTTGTATCGGATAAAAGTCCGATTGCTCCTGTGTATCAACAGCAGTTGGAGCAGCATGGAATTCCGTTTGAAGCAGGTGTCCATACTCCAGAGCGAATCCTAACTGCCGATGAAATCATAAAAAGCCCCGGTATCCCCAATACAGCGCCTTTAATTCAGCAGGCGCTTGAAAAAGGAATTCCAATTATTGGGGAAATCGAATTTGGGTTCCGATATGCCCCTGCTTGTCAAATAGTGGCGATTACAGGCACCAATGGCAAAACGACCACTACTAAGCTCACTTACCACCTCTTCAAAAGCGCCGGCAAACGCGCTTACATGGGAGGAAACGTGGGTACTTCTTTTGCTGGATTGGTGCTCCAAGTGCTGGACGAGCCTGCTGGCGACCTTCCCATTTTCATCCTGGAAGTGAGTAGCTTCCAATTGGATGATACGCGCTTGTTCCATCCTCAAGTGGCCATTTTGCTGAATATCACGCCAGACCATCTGGACCGGTATGATTATCAAATGGCCAATTATATGGCCTCCAAATTCCAGATTACCCGTCAACAGGAAGCACAAGACCTCTTTATCTTAAGTGGATTTGACCCTTATACGCAGCAGTACATAGCAAGCCATCCGGAGTTCAGCCGCGCCAAGGTACACCCTATTTTATCCACAGAGCTGCAAAATGGCTATGTGAGGGTGTTGGATTATGCGTTTGACTTGAGCAGCACACAGTTGAAGGGGCCCCACAACCATTTTAATGCCGCCTGTGCCATCCGAGCTGCCCTTGAATTGGGTTTGGATGCATCGGATATCTCGGAGGCTCTGCTGTCTTTTGCTCCACCCGCCCACCGGATGGAACGAGTGGCCGTTGCAGAGGGAATTACCTGGATCAATGACTCCAAAGCGACCAATGTGGACGCTGTACAATTTGCCCTCCAAGCCATGGATAGCCCAACCATTTGGGTCGTGGGTGGAACGGATAAAGGAAATGATTACCAACCTTTATTGGACTTGGTTCGCCAGAAGGTGAAAGCAATCGTTTGCCTCGGAGTAGATAATCATAAATTGGTCCATTCTTTTTCCGCCCTTGGACTGCCCATGGTAGAAACCCAGCGCGTGGAGGAGGCCGTACGGCAAGCGGCAGCATGGGCCCACCCTGGGGATACCGTGTTACTGAGCCCTGCCTGCGCTAGTTTTGATTTATTCAAAAACTATGAAGACCGAGGTGACCAGTTTCGGGCGGCGGTACTCAACTACCTTAACCCAACTCATTCTTGATTTAGAAAAAATAAAATATGTCTGTCGCCAATAAAATATCTGCTGAGTTAAAAGGAGATCGGGTCATCTGGATGGTGGTCTTGATGCTGAGCTTCGTCAGCATATTGGCGGTATATTCAGCCACAGGGACCCTCGCATGGAAATCCAAGAACGGGGATACCACTTTGTATTTGATTACCCATGTGGTTCGCCTAGCATTCGGGTTGGGACTGGTCTATGTAGCGCATTTGCTGCATTACCAGCGCTACAATAAAATGGCCCCGTATTTACTGCTGATTGTGATCGCTTTATTGGTATTTACCCTATTGTTTGGGGTTCGACTCAACGAGGCATCTCGCTGGATCAGTGTGGGCGGAATTAGTTTTCAGCCCTCCGAATTGGCCAAAATTGTTTTATTAATCTATGTGGCCCGGGAGTTAACGCGGAAACAAGAGTACATTTCCAGTTGGTCGGAAGCGTTTGTTCCGATTATTGTGCCGGTACTGGCGGTGTGTGGACTGATTGCACCGGCCAATTTATCTACGGCAATGGTCTTGTTTGTAACCTGCTTGTTGTTGATGTTCATCGGGCGGGTTCGCCCCCGGTTTATTTTTCTATTGGCCCTGTTGGGGGTTGTGGTATTTGCTGGATTGATTGTGGTGGGAGAGTTTTTCCCAAATTTGGTTCGTGTCGAGACCTGGATTTCAAGGGTGCAGGACTATATCTACAATGCGGATGGAGGGTATCAGGTACAGCAGGCAAAGATTGCCATTGCCAACGGTGGTTACCTGGGTGTAGGCCCGGGGAATTCCATTTCCCGCAATTTTTTACCTTACGTGTATGCTGACTTTATTTATCCCCTTATTTGTGAGGAATATGGGTTATTGGGTGGCCTGGCGGTTTTAGGTTTATACCTGACCCTATTTTTCCGCACGGTTGCTTTGGTAACCCGGAGTCCAAAAGCCTTTGGGACCTTTTTGGCCATGGGCTTAAGCCTGAGTTTGGTGATGCAAGCACTCGCGAATATGGCTGTTTCGGTACACCTGGTTCCGGCTACAGGCTTGACCCTTCCAATGATTTCGATGGGTGGGACCAGTATCATTTTCACCTCCATTGCGCTGGGAATCATCCTCAGTGTCAGTAAATATATTGAAACGTATGATGAATAAGGAGACCCAAGTAACCGCCTCAGAAGGAATTAAGGTGCTGGTAACGGGTGGAGGCACCGGGGGGCATATTTTTCCGGCATTGGCCATTGCAGATGCAATTCGGGAGATTCGGCCGGATGCTACCTTCCTTTTCGTGGGTGCGGAGGGGAAAATGGAGATGGACCGGGTACCCAAAGCAGGTTATCCAATTGTGGGGCTGCCGGTGGCTGGATTTCAAAGGGGTTTCTCTTGGAGCAGCCTTCGAAAAAATGCCAGTTTCCCGGTAAAATTATTGCGTAGCAGCCGACGGGCGACCAAGATTATCCGCGATTTCCAGCCGAATGTGGTGATTGGAACGGGTGGGTACGCAAGTGGTCCGGTTATGCGGGCTGCTCAGAAAGCAGGAATCCCAACCCTAATTCAGGAACAGAACTCGCTTCCTGGCCTCACCAACCGCATGTTGGCCGCCAAGGCTGCTTTGATTTGTGTGGCTTACCAGGGCCTCGAGCAATGGTTCCCTAAAGAAAAACTCCTGATCACCGGCAATCCCGTCCGTCAGGATTTATTGGATATGGCAGAAAAGCGGACAGAAGCCTTGTCCCACTTTGCGCTCGATACATCGCGAAAAACCATCTATCTCACCGGTGGAAGTTTGGGCGCCAAGGCCTTGAATGATGCGGTAAATGCCTCCTTGGAGTTGCTTTCACAGCCCAATGCCCCCAATCTGATCTGGCAATGTGGAAGTTACTATTATGAATTGATGAAGCAATCTCCTGTAGCAGCCCTTCCAAATGTCCACCTTTATTCATTTATTGATCGGACCGATTTGGCCTATGCAGCTGCAGATGTGGTCGTCTCAAGAGCCGGAGCACTTACTATCAGTGAGCTCTGTATTGTGGGTGCTCCAACGATTTTGGTGCCTTCTCCACACGTGGCAGAGGACCACCAAACAAAAAATGCGCTCTCCTTGGTGCAATTGGGCGCTGCACGACTGGTTCGGGATGCCGAAACAGTCGATAAATTACTTCCAGAAGCCTATTTGTTACTGGAAAATGAGGCCTTGTCCTTTAGTTTGAGTGAAAATATACGCCCCCTCGGAAAACCCAAGGCGGCTAGAACCATTGCAGAAGAAGCCTTAAAAATTGCAAAATAATGGAGCATATCCAACGTGTATACTTTCTGGGAATCGGCGGCATCGGAATGTCTGCTTTGGCGCGTTACTTCCATCAACACGGAGCGGAAGTGTATGGTTATGACCGGACGGAGACTCCCTTAACTAAATCCCTGGCCGCCGCCGGGATGCACCTTCATTATGAGGATCGGGTTGAGTTGGTTCCTTCCAATCTTGATTTGGCGATTTGGACGCCTGCTATTCCAGCCGATCACCAAGAGCTTAATCACATTCGGTCCTTGGGCATTCCGTTGCTCAAGCGCGCCGCTGTTCTGGGCCTTATTTCCAAATCCAAGCGCTGCATCGGAATCGGAGGGACGCACGGAAAAACCAGCACCAGCACCCTCACTTCTTGGTTGCTCCGCGCTACCGGCGTGGATATTACCGCTTTTGTGGGAGGAATCTCAGGCAACTTTGCCTCGAATTACCTGGAGGGGAAAAGCGATTGGGTAGTGGTGGAAGCCGACGAATATGATCGATCCTTTTTGCAGCTCTTTCCAGAAGTGGCTGTAGTGAATGCCGTGGATCCCGACCACCTTGATATTTATGGTTCAGAAGAGGAGGTACTGCGCTCCTACCAACAATTTGGAAAGCAACTGAAGCCTGGTGGGTTATTGCTGTTGCAAGCCCCTGAGGTGGCCAACGCAGGAACCTGGGAATCAGAGGGGACTATCCGGACATTTGGAATTGATACCGGTGATTACAGAGCAAGTAACCTGCGCGTAGAGCAGGGCTACAGTGTTTTCGATTTGCAAACACCCGATCAGGGCACTTTTTCTGGACTCCGTTTGGCCTACCCGGGCCGGCATAATGTCCAAAATGCCGTAGCTGCCATCGCTGCTGCTTTGTATGCAGGAGCAGATCCAGCCGGTATCCCTGCAGCACTTGAACAGTATAAAGGGGTAAAACGCCGCTTCGAAACGATTGTAAAGACCGCCAATACGGTTTATATTGACGATTATGCACACCATCCAGCAGAACTCAAGGCGACGATTCAAGCTGCCAGAAGTTTTTTCCCGGGGAAAAAAATAACCGGAATCTTCCAACCACACCTGTTCAGCAGAACACGGGATTTTGTTGAGGGATTTGCCGAAGCTCTCGACTTGCTGGACGAATGCCTTTTACTGCCCATTTACCCGGCCAGAGAAGTACCCATTCCCGGGGTAGACTCCCAGCTGGTTTTGAGTAGAATGAAGTTGCAAAACAAGCAAATAATCGAAAAAGTACAGGTGGTGGACTACTTAAAGGCGCACCCACAGGAAATTCTCCTCACCATGGGAGCCGGTGATATTGATCAACTAATCGAACCCATTCAACAACTATTGGAACAATAAACCACCATGAACCAGAGAAATTGGAGCATATTGTTGTACGCGATCGCTGTTCTTTCCTACGCCGCTTGGAAGGGGAAGGTTTCGGCTATTTCGCACACCAATTACTTCAATAGTAGGGGAGAAAAAGTGTCTCCAGTGGCCGCCCGAAGCATGGAGGAAGCAGCAGGCCTTGGCGCTGCTTGGTATTATACTGACGCAGGAGGAGTTCGGCAGATCGATATTCAAGAGCAGGTACAAACGGATTATAATTGGACCGCAGCTGGGAAAGTACTCGGCTTTGGAATCGCCTTAGTACTGCTCCTTTCTTTAATCCGCTTCCTGATTTCACAACAGGAAAGCAATACCCAAAGACTAGTACAATAATGCAATGGCCTCGACTACGATATGACCGGATACTCTGGGTGCTGAGCTTGATGCTGATCGCGCTGCTCTGGTTACGTGCTATCAACTCCAAGAAAATGGAGGAGGTCAGCAAACCAGTGGTCACTGTCGAGCCGCTGGATGGAGGAAGCAAGCTTATTACGGAGCAAAATGTGTTGAATATGCTGGCAAAATCCTTCGGAAGCTCCATTAGCCAAACCGCCCTCTCCGAGGTGGAAATTGACCGGATGGAAAAGGTGGTGGAGTCAGACCCTTTTGTGCAGGATGCAGCAGTGTATGTGGACCAGCAGAACAACTTGCAGCTAACCATTATTCAGCGCAACCCAGTATTGCGCATCATGGATACTAATGGAGGCAATTATTACCTGGATAAAGAAGGCAAAAAGATGCCGGTCTCTTCCAATTATACTGCTCGAGTACTAGTTGTCACCGGAAAACTACCCCCGCATACGCCCGATTTTCTCGAAAAACGGAGCAACCTGCTGAAGGATGTTTTTACGGTCTGGCAACAACTGGACAAAGACGAATTCCTGCGAGGCTTTATTCAGCAGCTTCATGTGGCCAACAATGGTGACCTGATGATGAGCCCCTTGATCGGCGACCAAATTATCATTCTCGGGAGCACCCGCCACTTGGAAGATAAACTGGAACGGTTGAAAGTATTTTATAAACAGGCAATTCAGTACGAGGGATGGAGAAAATACAAAACCATTAACCTGAAATACAATGGTCAAATTGTTTGCAATAAAAAATAAAAAGTTTTAATATCAAAATTTAAAATAAAAATAAAAAGTTTTAAAATAATTTTGCCCCGAATTTTCTTGCTTTCCGGGCAAAGCAATCGAATCTTCAAATTAATCTTTGTATATTATGACTAACAACGAATTGAAAATGCAAAGCCCCGACGTGGTAGTCGCCCTTGACATCGGCACTACCAAGATCTGCTGTTTGGCTGGTCGTAAGACCGAACACGGCAAAACGGAAATTATTGGTGTTGGTAAAGTAGAAAGTGTAGGTGTCTTGCGCGGTGTGGTCTCAAACATCGAAAAAACGGTCACCGCTATCCGCGAGGCCGTGGAAATTGCCGAACGACAGGCTGGAATGCGCTTCCAAAAAGTCAATGTAGGGATCGCTGGACAACACATCAAAAGCCTCCAACACCGCGGGATCCTCACCCGCGAAAGCGATCATACCGAAATTACCGATCGAGATATCGACCGGCTGGTGAACGATATGTTCAAACTGGTCCTGCCTCCCGGCGACAAGATTATTCATGTGTTTCCTCAAGAGTTCACAGTGGATAATGAGCAAGGAATCGTTGACCCCGTAGGCATGTGCGGAGTACGGCTGGAAGCCAATTTCCACATTATTACTGGTCAAATTACGGCAATTAATAATATCTATCGCTGTGTGGAAAAGGCTGGTTTAAAAGTGAATGAGCTCACCCTCGAACCCATTGCCAGCTCCGATGCAGTACTCTCAGAAGAAGAAAAGCAAGCTGGAGTCGCATTAGTAGATATTGGAGGAGGAACCACGGATATTACCATTTTCCATGAGGGAATTATCCGGCATACTGCCGTAATTCCTTTCGGAGGAAATGTGATTACCGCCGATATCAAGGAGGGCTGTACCGTCATGCAGCCTCAGGCAGAGAAACTAAAAATTAAATTCGGATCCGCCCTAGCCGCAGAGGTGTACGATAATCGTATCATCACAATCCCTGGCCTTAAAGGCAGAGACCATAAAGAAATAAGCGAGAAAAACCTCTCCCGGATCATCCAAGCTCGGGTTGAAGAAATCCTGGATTATGTACTCTGGGAAATCCGCCGCAGCGGTCTGGAGCGTAAACTGATCGGAGGAATTGTGCTTACTGGTGGAGGTGCTTTGCTCAACCACCTGGATAAATTAGCTGAGCTTCATACCGCCATGTCTTGCCGGATCGGTTGGCCAATCGAAAGCCTGGCACACGGCTACCGTGCCAATATAGGCAGCCCTATTTTCTCAACCGCCATCGGCTTGTTGTGGAGGGGATTGGAAGAGGTTACTCCCCTTTCCAACGTGGCTGAACAACCGGCTGCTTTGGAGGAAGCCGCTACAAGCAGCACTCCCCAGCCGCCTTCCAATGTTTCGGAGGAAAAACCGGCTGGTTGGTTGGATAATATTTTCCGAAAAACAAAAGAATGGTTTGAAGCAGAACCAGATATGGATTTCAGAAAGTAATTCAGTTGATCGAAACCGGGGAAATACCCAGCACGAAAAACTCTTTTTTCACTCTAAAAATGGACGATTATGCTGTTCGATTTACCAAAAGACGAACCTTCAATCATAAAAATAATCGGAGTCGGTGGCGGCGGTTCTAATGCCGTTACGCACATGTATAAACAGGGCATCGTGGGTGTGGATTATGCCATCTGCAATACCGACGCACAAGCAATGGAACTTAGCCCAGTGCCGGTTAAAATCGCCCTGGGTGCCAGCCTTACCGAAGGTCGTGGTGCCGGGTCTAAACCCGATGTAGGTAAACGTGCCTGCATCGAAAGCATGGAAACTATCGAGCGTTTCCTGGAGCAATCCACTAAAATGGTGTTTATTACGGCCGGAATGGGCGGTGGAACCGGCACCGGAGCAGCCCCCGTCATCGCTAAACAAGCGCGGGAAATGGGAATCCTGACCGTGGGAATTGTCACCTTACCTTTTACCTTCGAAGGAAAAACGCGGGTGCACAATGGTTATGATGGACTGGAGGAGCTTCGCAAAAACGTGGATTGCCTGGTGGTCATTTCCAATGATAAACTTCGCCAAATCTATGGTAACTTGGGTATCTCCCAAGCGTTCTCCCAAGCGGATAATATCTTGTGCACCGCCGCAAAAGGCATCGCTGAAATCATTACCGTAGCAGGTTATGTGAACGTAGACTTCGAAGATGTCAACACCGTTATGCGGGATTCAGGAGTCGCCGTTATGGGAACAGCCGCCGTTGACGGTGATAACCGCGCACGCCGAGCCGTGGATGAAGCCCTGAATTCGCCCCTGCTGGAAGACAGCAATATCTATGGAGCAAAAAATATCCTGGTGAATATCTCCTCCGGGGTCAAGGAAGCAACCATGGACGAAATTTTCGAAATCACCGAGTTCGTTCAGCGCGAGGCTGGTGAAAATGCCAACTTGATCTGGGGTAACTGCTTCGACGAGCGCCTGGGCGATAAAATCAGCGTGACCATCATCGCTACCGGCTTCGAGGCCTCCACCAAACTGCCTCCCATCGAAGCAAGCAAACAATCGGGCGTTAGCACCGCTGCTTCCGCACAGCCTTTCGCTACCCGAAAAATCGTCCACCTCGATGATTCCAATGCAGCACCAATTACCCTGGCGTCCGTGACCGCTATGAATGACCGTGCGTACACTCCAGTAGACGAAACGCCTGCAAACGCCTTCGAATTCGATGATGTCCGCCAAACCATTGAAGAAATTCGTCGGAAACAACAGGGTATCGCTTCCTCCCCAACGGAAGAATTAAGTCCGGAAGAACGCCGTCGCCGCCTAGAGGAGGCACAACGCCGCCGCGAGGAGGTCCGAAACCGGCCTTTGCAGGTCACCAAACTTTCTTCTCCACAGACAGTTATCGAGCTGGAGAACCAGCCTGCTTACTTGCGGAAGAATATCGCCCTCGACGATGTGCCCGATGCCGGTGGTACGTCCATTTCAAATTGGACCATCGCCCTCGACGATGAGATCGATTTTAAGATGAGCAATAACTCGTTTTTACACGACAGGGTTGATTAGTCCAGTAAGCTGTTGTGGGTAGTAAACGAGCTCCACGCAGTCTGGGTAATCCCCCATTTTAAATGCCAAAAAAAGCCGAACTGAAAATTATTTTTTTAGGTATTGAATATAATTCATATATTTATGCCCTTAAAATCCAAATTATTGTTAGTCAATTCGGTTTAGTCATATACGGTAAAGTACGGCGCTCGGCGAAAGGCTGTGGCGCCTTTTTTTTATCCTTCCTGTTAGGAAAGCGCAAAAAAGAACCAGTAATTTGGTTCCAATAGAAAAAAGAAAGGGCGTTTAACGGTGCTTGCCCCGGTTCCAACCCTGCGCACCGAGCCATTGGGTACCGCTCTCCGCGGCAGGTTCCTCCAAGCGAGTGCCCATACTGTCATTCCATCGATTTAAATAACCAAACAGGGAAATAACACCTAGTATTTCGACAATTTCTCCGTCTTCCCAATGCTCTCTCAATTGGGTTTTGTGGGTTTCGTCCACTTGATTGGGGACCGCCGCCGCCGCGATGGCAAATTCAAGGGCGGCACGTTCTGCCTCCGAAAAGGCTGGATGGGTTCTGAATTCCCAAATATGCTGCAGCTTTTCTTCCGAAGCGCCATAGCGCTCGGCCGCCCGGATGGTGTGGGCCTGGCAGTATCGGCAACCAGCTTCCAGACTTGCCAGGTATCCAATCAGTCGTTTGAGATCGCTGGTTACACGCCCTGCATTTGCCATGACCGCTTTGTTGAGCTGAATGAAGGCGGTCGCGATAGCAGGACGATGCTGCATGGTTAACACAGAGTTTGGGCAAAACCCAAGCGTTTCGTTAAAAAATCGGGCCAGTTCGGCCACTTCCTCGTTCTGGTCGCTGGGTAATGGTTCCACTAAGGCCATGCTTACATCATTTTTTGGCGCTTAAGCATCCAGGTTTGAAGAATAGGTAAAAAACCTTTGTTGATGTCTGCCTCCACAAAATCAATCTTGTACTGAAGGCATTTCATCTTTAACTGCTCCAAAAAGGTGTGTATTTGCTCCTTGTAATATTCTTTTACCTCCTGTGGGAGTAATTTTAGCCGCTCACCGGTTTCCATATCGACAAATTCATACGGCCTGTTCTCAAACTCAAACTCAATTTCTTTCCGTTGATCGGTGACATGAAATAAAATCACCTCGTGCTTATTGTGCCGCAGGTGCTGCAAGGCTGAAAACAGCTCTTCTGCCTGATCCATCCGCTCAATCACATCCGTAAAAATGACAATCATGGAGCGACGGTGCACCGCATCAGCTACCAAATGCAGGTTTTTTCCTAAATCTGTTTTGCGGTTTAATACCGGGTTTTCAATGCGTTCTGCTAAATGGTTGAGCAGCTGTCGATAATGCGTAGTGGTCGATTTGCAATGAGTAGCGATTCGAATTTCATCGTCAAACAAGGTCAAGCCAAAGGCGTCACGCTGTTTTTTCAAGGCATTCATCAGTACCGCTGCCGCCTGTGCCGAAAAGCAAAATTTATTCTTGTACTTCAACTCGGCGAGCTGCTTCTCGTCGTAGGGATAATACATGGTAGAGGAGGCATCCACTACTAACTGGCAGCGAAGGTTGGTTTCTTCATCGTACTTCTTAGAATAGAGTTTGTTCGTTCTGCCAAATACCTTCCAGTCAATATTTCGGGTGGATTCACCCGCATTGTAGAGGCGATGTTCCGCAAATTCCACTGAAAAACCGTGAAAAGGACTCTTGTGAAGTCCAACAATAAACCCCTCTACTACCTGGGAGGCCAATAGGTCCAGGTTACTACCCAGTCCGCGTACGTCGTTGTTCTCAAGCACGTTGTTTGTCATGCGGCAAATTTAAGCGGATCAGCCCAAAAGCAGTTATTTTTTTTTATTAACCTGCCTAGAACCGATTTTTTATTGAAAATATAGATGGGCTCCCCTCCATAAACGATAAAATTAGTGGGTTGGTTGAAAAATAACACGGAATCAATCATTAGCATGCACCTTTGTAGGTATGAACCGAACGATTGTCCAACAACTACTTTACTGGGCCGCTTTTTGGACCCTGGTACCAGTTTTATTATCGGGCGGGGAGGTGGTAAATTGGAGCTATTACCCGCAGCGTACCTGGATGATTGCCGCAGGCATAGCATTGGTTGTTTGGGTCAACTTGAAATTCCTGCTTCCCATTCTTTATTTTAATAAAAGAAAGCCTTTTTTGTACGCCTTGGCGGGAATCCTTCTCGTCGTAGTGATTGCCTGGGGATTAAACTGGGAGCATGCGCCCTGGTCAGATTGGTTTCGAAAACCCAGTGGGTCGACGGAAGGCCACAAACCAATGACTGGATTTAAACAAGGAATGCGGTACCTTTCCTTTGTGATGCCTTTTTTTACTTCCTGGATAGGGAGTGCCTTATTCGCAATAGCTCAATTTGCCACTCAGAAAGAAAAAGAAGCAGCCGATTACAAAAGCGAGAAACTAGAAGCAGAAATCCAGTTTCTAAAATCGCAGATTAACCCGCATTTTCTCTTCAATGCGCTCAATAATATTTACACCCTGACCTTGCTAAAATCCAATCAGGCACCGGAGCAACTACTGAAATTGTCCGAAATGTTGCGGTATATGTTGTACGATTGCAAAGCAGATCGGGTACCTTTACACAAGGAAATAGCCTACCTCCGTAACTTTATTAGCCTACAACTTTTAAAGGATAGTCGGGGGATGAACGTAAAAGTGCAACTGGATGAAAGCCGCCCGGCTATGCAATTGGCCCCGCTATTGTTAGTTCCATTTGTCGAAAATGCCTTTAAACACAGTCGGGTAGAGGATCTTCATTATGGGTGGATTGACATTAAACTGCAAACGAAAGAGCAGCAACTCGACTTTTGGGTCCACAATAGCTTGCCGAAAAACGCTGGATCAAAAGACAAAGTTGGCGGGATCGGTTTGAAAAATGTTCGCCGTCAACTAGAGTTATTGTATCCGGATCGGCATGATTTACAATTGCTGGAGGATGGGGAAGTGTTTTCAATTCACTTACAACTGCAATTGAAAGATGCATAAACTAAGATGCCTAGTCGTAGATGATGAGGAATTGGCCCGGGTTCTCGTGGTGAATTATGTCTCCAGAACAAAAACGTTGGAGTTGGTTGGGACTTGTGCAAATCCTTTGGAGGCGATGGAGGCCCTGCGCGAGCAGGTAGTAGATCTCCTTTTTTTGGATATACAGATGCCTGAATTAAACGGAATTGACTTTCTGAAGTCTATGCCACGGAAGCCACTCGTGGTGCTTACTACCGCTTATTCTGAGTATGCCTTGGAGGGCTATGACTTAAATGTGGTGGACTATTTGTTAAAGCCCTTTTCCTTTGATCGCTTTTTGCAGGCGGTTCACAAAGCCCAAGACCGGCTGCCAGCACTGGCTCCTAAGAAGAATTTTTTGATGGTCAAGTCAGAACATAAGGTACATCGTTTGGACTTGGAGGAGCTGCTCTATGTGCAAAGTATGCGAGAGTATGTAGCCTATTATACGACGCATGGCCGATTGTTGGCCTTGGGGTCATTGAAGCAATTGGAAGAGGAGCTTCCCTCGGATCGCTTCCTTCGAATCCATAAATCCTACTTGGTTGCCCTTGATAAAGTACGGACATTGGAGGGTAATTTCGTGAAAATTCAGGAAGTTCCATTACCCATTGGAGCAAACTATAAGGAAGAATTGTTGAATCGTTTTTTTAACGAAGAAGGGTAGTTTGGCGAAAGGTGGATACAACCATCTGGGTAAAAACGCTGTTGGTAGAAGCATCCTTGCTGTTGATTGAATAAATAGGAAAAAACGCCCTTCATTAAAGACCTTTGCAATTCGTAATTTTGGAATAAATAATATATGAAAAAATCATTATTTGTAGTACTGTTGGCCATTTCTCCTTTTTTAGCACTTTTTGCTCAGCCCGGTGCTGGCCGTAATTTCCAGGGCTCCCCGGAGGAAATGGCAAAACGGCAAACAGAGATGATGGTGGAAAAGCTAACCTTATCAGAAGCTCAAGCTTCCCGAATTCAGGACATTAATTTGAAATATGCCCAAAAGATGAAAGCAGCCCGGGACTCCATGCCGGAGGGTGATTGGCAGATGATGCGTCAAAAAATGACCGTTCTCCGGCAAGAACAGGACGCAGAACTTCGAAAAATGATGACTTCCGATCAGTGGGCAATCTACGAACAATGGAAAGAAGAACAGCGCGCTAAACGAGAGGCCCAACGGAACCAGGGCAATTAACCACCCCTTATTCACACAAACATGAAAAAAAGTTTATTGATTCTGGCCCTCCTTTGGGGGCATTGGGCCTTTGCCCAAACATATACCATTAGTGGTCGAGTAGCAGAAGAAAACCAGGGCTATCTACCCGGGGCCACCCTCAGCCTACAGTATCCCTGGGGCGAAGTAGTTAAGGGGACCGTTTCAGATGTTGAAGGTCGTTTTCGATTCGACTCCATCGGAAAAGGAGGTTATGTACTGGTGGTCACTTACTTGGGTTTTGAAGAGTTGAGAGGAGAAATTACCCTTAAATCAGAAAATTTGAACCTCGGTACGCTTCGTTTAGAACCCAATTCTCAGGTGCTGCAAGGGGTAGAAATCAAAGCCGATGCCGTCTCCGCCCTTCAAAAAGTGGATACCATGGAATTTAATTCTGCCGCTTTCAAGGTCATGAAGGATGCCGATGCCCAGGAATTAATCGAGAAAATGCCTGGAGTAAGTGTAGAAAACGGGCAGGTAAAAAGTCAGGGTGAAAATGTTCAGCAGGTGCTGGTGGATGGAAAGCCTTTTTTTGGAAATGACCCAACCGCTGCACTTAAAAATCTACCCGCAGAAGTGATTGAAAAGGTGCAAATTTTTGATGCGCAAAGCGATCAATCTCAGTTCACCGGATTCAATGACGGAAATACGGTTAAAACAATCAATATTGTCACCAAAAATGGAATGCAAAACGGCCAATTTGGTAAAGCCTACGCTGGATATGGCTACGAGGATAAATACCAAGCTGGGGGGAATATCAATTTCTTTGATGGTGACCGTAGAATTTCGTTGCTCGGAATGAGCAATAACATCAATGTACAAAATTTTGCCGCGGAGGATATTGTAGGCGCAATGGGAATGAGCGGTGATCGGGGTAGAATGGCCATGCGAATGATGAGTATGGGCGGTCGTGGCGGTGGCGGCGGCGGTCGATCTGGCGGCGGCGGCGGCTTTAGTGATTTTTTGGTGAACAGTAGCGGTGGTATTTCCACTACTCATGCACTAGGTTTAAATTACTCCGATAAATGGGGTAAAAAAGTAGAGGTGTCCGGCAGCTACTTTTTCAACAACAGCGAAAACAACGCAGAAAATACCGTCTTCAGAAATTTTCTTAGCAGTAACCAAGAGGTTGGAAATACCTACCAAGAGTCCGCGCTGAGTACGACCAATAATACCAACCACCGCTTGAACCTACGGATGGAGTGGACAATCGACAGCATGAACTCTTTGCTCTTCCGGCCAAGGGTGACTTTCCAGCAAAACGACGGCAACTCCCTGACAGAGGGCGCAACCAATGACCTTTTTTCTTCGGTATTAAACCGCTCTACCAGTTCTTATACTTCCCAACTGACCGGTTGGAACACCAATGGTACCCTTCTTTGGCGCCATAAATTTGCCAAAAAAGGAAGAACCTTCTCGCTGGAAGCTAGCGGGGGTTATTCTCCCAAACTGGGCGAAAGCTTGCTTCAATCCGAAAATTATTTCCCCAGTTTAAATCCCTCCCCATTTCCAATTCTGGTACTTGAAGTGCTAAACCAACAAGGCGATTTGAGCATTGGAAGCTGGAATGCCGGAGGAAATGCCGAGTGGACCGAACCCATTAGTCAAAATGGACAACTGCTCCTGAATTATCGGTATAGCTTCCAGCAGGAATCTTCCGATCGACTGATCTCCGATTGGGTGGAGGCAACGGGTGGATATGATTTACTGAACGAACCCCTGAGTAATGTGTTCTCCAATGATTATATCACTCAACAAGGTGGACTTGGCTATAATTACAGCAAGGGCCGTGATTTTAATGTGTCCGTGCGGGCAAATACCCAATGGGCAGAGTTGAATAACCAACAAACTTTTCCTAGTCTCGGACAGGTGAACCAGACCTTTGTGAATATTTTACCCTCCGCTTTTATCCGCTATAATATCGACAAAAACAGAAACATTCGTTTTAATTACCGCAGCAGTACCCAGCTTCCCTCGGTAGATCAGCTGCAGAATGTGGTCAATAATACCAATCCACTGCAACTAAGTTCCGGCAATTCGGAGCTGGCACAATCGGAGCAGCACAACATTTTTGCCCGATACCAAGGGGTCAACCCGGCCCGTTCTTCCTCCCTATTCTTTATGATTGGAGGTGGATTTACCAGGGATTACATCGGTAAAAGCACCTACCTGGCCGGGTTTGAACACCCCATTTTTGAGGAGTTGAATGCCCAGCCAGGCGCACAACTTACCCGCCCGGTTAATCTCGACGGCTATGCTAATGCCCGCTCCTTTTTGACGTATGGATTTCCATTGAAACGGATAAAGTCGAACTTAAACCTAGATGCGTCCTATAATTTTTCCCAAACCCCTGGTTTGATTAATGAGGGGCGCAACCTCACTGCAGTGCATGCGATCGGGGCCGGATTTACCCTGGGAAGCAATATCAGCGATAAAGTGGACTTTACCATTTCTACCCGGCCGCTTTGGAATACCACTTCTAACTCCCTTCAAACCGCAGCAAACACACAGTTTTGGAGTCAAAACTCCCGTGTAAAGTTGAATTGGCAAATTTGGGAAGGATTTGTACTGCGCACCGACTTGACGCATACTTTGTACTCGGGCCTTTCAGATGGTTTCAATCAGGAATTTTATATTTGGAATTTGGGCATCGGGAAAAAAGTATTGAAAGATGATCGGGGAGAGATTACCCTGGCCGTCAATGACTTGCTCAGTCAAAACAGAAGCATCACTAGAACGGTTACAGAAGCCTACATAGAAGATGCAAGAACCAATGCATTGACCCGCTTTATTATGCTCTCATTCACTTACAACTTACGGCATTTTAATACTGGAAAAGCCAGCTCTAACCAGCGCTTCGGCGGAGGAATGCCTTCTTTCTTTTAGGATGGGTGCCTTTTTGCGAATTCAATTCAGCCTGTTGTTCCCGTTCTTGATCGCGGGGGCAACAGGCTTTTTTCAACCAACTCTTCTACAAGGACAAGAGCCAGAGGTTTGGAGGTGGAAACCAAAGCGTGAATTCCTGCTCTTGGGTGTGGGGACACTGGGAACCGGCACCGGGCTTTGGATGGAGGCGCGAACCCCGGGACTGACCCTCAACGACCTTTCCTCCCTTCAACCTACAAAGGTGCCTGCATGGGACCGTTGGAGCCTGGATCAGTACAGCCTTGCCGCCAAAGAAAGGAGTGATTGGTTGTTGTACAGCGGGGCAATCTTGCCTGGGGCGCTCTTGTTATTGGATCCTACCATTCGAAAAGCACCCCAGAAGCCAGTGCTGATTATGGCGCAAGCACTCAGCTTAAATGCCAGTTTGGTGTTGCTCACCAAACACCTAACCTTACGAAATCGCCCATTTACCTACAACCCCGCTGTACCCTTGGCAGACAAACTGGAGAAGGATGCCCGGGTCTCCTTCTTTTCAGGGCACAGCTCCACAATGGCAGCGCTCTCCTTTGGATATGCAGGAATTTGGTCTTCATATCACCCCGATTCGCGTTGGAAGCCGGTCGTATGGACAGGAGCAGCAGTCCTACCTGCCGCAATGGGTTTGTTGCGAATGCAGGCGGGCAAGCATTTTTTAAGCGACGTGCTGGTGGGGTATGTAGTTGGAGCAAGTTGCGGGTATCTCTTGCCAAAATGGCACCGTATAAAACGGAATTAATACTAAGATAACTTATATTTAACCCTGTTAAGCCCGATTGTGCTCTAGTTTTGTGGATTCAAACGGTGCACATTCATGGGCCTTCCTGTTCAAATTTCAATTATTATTCCAACGCGTAACGAGGCGACCACGGTCCAAGCGGCGGTGGCTCAATACCTTCCCTATCTGGAGTCCTTGCAACTCGAGCTCATTTTCTCAGATGCCAATAGTACGGATGGCACGGTGGAGCTGTTACAGGAATGGGTGGCGCTTTATCCAGAGCGCATTCGATTGGTCCAATGTTTTGGTAAGCAAAATATAGCCATTGGGAGAAATGCTGGGGCGAATTTTGCGAGGGGTGCTTTTTTGTTTCACTCCGATGCGGATGTAAGGGTAGAAGCCCCCATCCGTTTTTTCTCCACTTTAAAAGAATACCTGGCAACTCCTTCGAGAGTTGCCTGTACCACGCCGATTCGGATTTACCGGGAGGAGGAAATTTGGAAAGACCGAATTGGACACTTGATTTTAAATGGTGGAATACGCTGGTCTATTTTTTTAGGTTTAAATTTGGGGAAAGGCGAGTGTCAATTTGTGAAACGGACCGCGTTTGAAGCTATTGGGGGCTACAACGAAGGCTTGGTGGCCGGAGAAGACTGTGATT
>JBKDAM010000044.1:0-39154 GCA_046316495.1 Chitinophagales bacterium | reverse complement strand
GAAGAGATAATGCCTTTATAGAGATCTGGACGTAAATTGGCAACTGCACCCATTAATAGTCCGCCTGCCGAGCCACCCTGCGCAAAAAGTCGATCCGCAGCCGTATATTTTTGTTGAATTAAGGCTTCGGAGCAATCAATGAAATCGTAAAAACTATTCATTTTATTGCCCATTTTGCCCTGTTCATACCATTCATAACCGAGTTCCATCCCTCCGCGGATATGCGCGATGGCGCACACAAAACCGCGATCGAGCAGGCTTATGAGGCTTTTATTAAAGCCAGGATCGTAGGAAACACCGTATGCTCCATATCCAATTTGGTAACAAGGAGCGGTGCCATCTAGGGCTGTTGTTTTTTTATATACGAGGGAAACAGGCACTTTCGCTCCATCGCGGGCTGGTGCCCAAACGAATGCTGTCTGATAAAGAGTGGGATCATAGCCCCCCAGCACGGGTTCTACCTTTTTTAATTGCTTGGTTTTGGTTGCGACCTCATAATCAAAAATAGAAACAGGTGTTTTGAGGGAACTAAAGACAAAGCGAATTTCTTTTGACTCGTAGTTTGCCAATTGGACGGTGGCTGCATCGTAAGTAGGCTCCCCAAAATCAATATCATGCGTGCTGCCATCCGCCCACTGATACACCCGGATTTGTTGCAGCCCCCCCCGGCGCTCGTTAATTGCCATAAAGGCATCGAAGATATCCACACTTTCTACCAGTGCATCTGCCTGATAAGGAAGAAGGGGCTTCCAATTTGTTTTGCCGGGTTGATCCACGGGTGTGGTGAATAAGCTAAAATTGCGTCCTTGGAGGTTACTGCGCACAATAAACTGTCCTTTGTGGTGCTCTACCTCGTAGAAAAAATCTTTTTGACGCGGCTCAATGACCTGGAAGCTGCCTAAGGGCTGGTCCAGTTGAAGAAAATGAGTCTCCAGATTTTGGGTGTAACCGTGGTTTATGAAGGCATATTCTCCGTCTTTGGAGCCAGAAAGCGATGCGTAGGTTGTTTCATCGGTTTCATGGAATACCAAAGCATCTTTTTCGGTGGGGGTACCTAGCTGGTGCCTCCACACCTTGTCAGTGCGCAGGGTTTGCGCGTCTTTGGTGTCGTAAAACAAGAATTGATTGTCTTTCGACCAAATGGAGGCGCCGAAAGCAGACTCGAGGACTTCTGGAAGTAGTGCCCCGGTTTCCAAGTTAAGAATACGACCTTGGTACAGGTTACGGCCGGTGTAATCCACCGCATAATAGAGAAGTTGGTTATTCGGACTGACATTTAATCCGGTAACGCTGCAATAGGCCTTTCCTGCGGCGAGTTGGTTGACATCCAGGAGGATGATTTCCAGGGCCTCCAAGGTTTCTTTTTTTCGACAAAAAATGGGGTATTCTTTTCCGGTTTCGTAGCGCGTATAGTACCAATATCCTTTGTTATAGTAAGGTACACTGTTGTCATCTTCCTTGATGCGGCTTCTCATTTCCTCAAATAGGGTATTTCGGAGGTTGGCTACTGGAGCGAGGATCGTTTCTGCATACTTGTTTTCTGCCTCAAGGTAGGCCACTACCGCGGGGTTTTCACGCTCGTTTAACCAGTAATACTCGTCTAACCGTTGATCTCCATTAGGAGCAGTCAGGGTTATTGGTTTTTTTTCTGGCCGAGGAGCTGTTAGCCCTTGAGAGGTAAATACAGGTTCTTTCATAGTAAAGGAACTACTTGAATTGGGCTGCTCGCAGCTGCTGAACAGCGTGAGTAATACGATTGCTTTTAGAATGGTGTTCATAAAACAAAAACAGTGGACCCATAGGCCCAGCATCTTAGATGAAGAAGTTGGTCCCTCTATTTCGAGGGAGAGTGGCTCAAAGTTCTGAATTCTTTTGGGTTTTTGAAAAGAAAAGAAGGAGATTGATACCAGGGAAACCAGATTATATCAGAATAAATATCGTTTCGTAAAAAAATGATTTACAACAAATTGAAAAAAAACAAAAAATTTATAAAAAATTTGTGTTTAAATAGTTGTTTTATAAAAACATTTTGTTTTACATTTGCAATACAATTTACAACACACTTGATTGTTTACCTCTGAAAGCGTGGGGAACAAATACATGCCATTCAGAAATAAAAACGGTTGATATGACTGCACTTGAAATCTTTGAAAGTAAAAAAGGGACGAAGGTGGTATTAGCCTCCAATTTGTACAAGGTGCTTGGTTTAAAAAGTCCTTCCTTCCCTTACCAAGTTCGTCAGTGGTTGAGGTCATATTATGAATTCGAAGAGGGCAGGAATCGGTTTCCTGAGTTGCTTAGGGATTTTGCACACCGACCTGGTAACGGAACGGTTCCCGAGGATTACTATTTGACCCTGGATTTTGCAAAATTGATTGCATTACGTACCACAAGCAAGTTCAGGCTACGGTACGCGAAAATATTAGATGCGGTCGCCCAAGGCGGGCAAATGAGCCTGTTTGTTGGGGCTGCTTGATTAGCGTATGAATGACCTGTGTTTTTTTCCTACCGTTCCACACCGTAGACGCGCAACGAGGGATCTTTCAAACGAGAAAGGTCCCCGAACGCGCTTCCGAGCTAATCTATTGAGGGCACAGGTGAGTTTGCCATCTTGATTATTTCTGGATTTACTTCATCACTTTCCACCAGACCGTCTCGCAAGCGTACAATGCGGTGTGCATGTTGAGCGATATCGTGTTCGTGTGTCACCAGAATAATGGTATTTCCCATTGAATGGATGGTTTCGAAAAGGCCCATTATTTCGTACGAGGTTTTGGTATCCAGGTTACCAGTAGGTTCGTCTGCCAAAATAATCGCTGGATCATTGACGAGGGCACGAGCGACTGCCACCCGTTGGCGCTGACCGCCAGACAATTCGTTGGGGCGGTGGTGCATTCTAGGTCCGAGTCCTACGGATTCCAACACTGATTTAGCTTTTTCAAGTCGCTCGGCTTTAGAGTAGCCAGCATAAATGAGCGGTAAGGCTACATTCTCTAGTGCTGAGAGGCGGGGCATCAGGTTGAATGTTTGAAAAACGAAACCAATTTGTTTGTTTCGCACCATGGCCAGCTCGTTGTCGTGCATGGAGCTTACTTCAATACCGTTCAGGGAATAGAAGCCACTAGTTGGGGAATCAAGGCATCCAATCAGATTCATCAAGGTGGATTTACCGCTTCCGGAGGGTCCCATTAACGCCACATACTCATTGGTGTCAATCGAGAGCGAAACATCCTTGAGTGCCTCGACCCGTTCTTCTCCCATGATGTAGGTTTTGTTAAGGTTTTTGATAGAAATAAGCATAGCCAATCGTAGTTATTCAGCGGGTTTCGACGAAACCTTGGGTACAACAAAATAAGGTCCTTCCCGCTTTGGGGCGGCCTCAACCAAATTATTTGCGTCAGAAGGTTCCTGTTCCTCATCTTCCCTTAGGGAAAGCGCAGGTTCACTCAAGTAAACCAAGGGCTCTACTCCTTCCGTATCCAAGTCCGCCAAGGAGCTGATCATAGAAATCATTTTATCTAGATCAGCGGCCATCTTGACTCGCTCAGTGGGAGAAAGTTGCAGGTTCGCCAACTTTTCGAGCCTCAAAATGAGGTCATTTTTTGAATCCATGGCTATCGCTTCGATGATTACCGCAAAATTCTCGGCTAAAGGTTGCTTATATTCTATTTAGGTATCCCTTACTGTTGTTGCTGGAAGGCCTTTACCAGTTCTTCTGCTGATTTTCCAAGCATGGAAAGCGCTATTTGAGCATCATCCGCATAATCCGGGTCATTTGGATATTTACTCAAGAAGGATTCGTAAGTGGCCTTCGCCTTGTCCAAGTCCTTCAAATCGTTTTCGTAAATAAAGCCCTGCATGAACAAGGCTGTGGGTGCTTTTGAATGATTGGGCAGTCGATCGCTAATTTTATAATACATTTGGAGCGCCTTGTTCGGCTGATCCAGGTTTTTGGCTAATCCTGCAGCCCGCATGTACAAGTCAACGTACTTGTTTTCAGAGTCTGTCAAACTTGCATACGCCTCTGAAATTTCAATAAATTGACCTGCCAGCACGGCATCTGTAACAATTCCGTTGGTACTCATACGCTGGTCTAACCGGACGAGCGCAGTATCCAGGCTGCTCAGGTTTTTTTGCAAATGGTTTCTTGCAGCGTCAATATCCTTTGGGTCCAAGCTCCAGGCGGAAGCTGATTTGTAGTTATGAGCGTTCCATATCCTGGCTAGAAGTGCGAGTGCTTCCGTTTTGTCGGAGCCCTCTGAGTGGTTTTGAAGGGCGTCGTTTAGCCAACGACAGGCGGCCACTGCTTCTTTTCGGAGTGAAAATTGAACTTCAGCAGCTCGGGTCAGGTAGCGAAAGTTGTTGGTGTGATCGTCTGGATTCGATTTTACCAAGGCTTTGTAAACATTCACCAAAGAATCGGAACGCTCATTGGAGTATTGAACGGACAATCGTTGCTCCAAGCCCTCCGCTTGTTTTAATAGGGCGGAATCTTCTGAATTACAGGCCTGATAGAGGAGGAAAGGAGACAACAGTAAGGCAACTTTTAACTTTGGCATGTGGATGATGTAACGTTGAGTAATACGGGAATATGAATGGGATTACTAAGGAGTTGAAGTTTTGGGGCAGGTTTTATATGGGTTCAAAAAGGTTTCCTTGTGAACAACAAGGGGCAAAAATGCAGCACAAATTTAGTATCTTCCTTTATACATTCCATCCCAAAACCATTTTTTACTGTCGAATGTTCATGTGGTACGGTCGTTTGACCTATATTTGCTAATTAAATCAGAAAAAATATGACCTTTCGAACATTCCATCTTGGCGTATTTGTTGTCTCTACTTGTTTATTTCCCCTCTTCTTATCCGGACAATCCAGCTTTCAGCGCAGTATTGCAATGGGGGATAGCCTTTGCATTGGGACCTCCATTGCAGAGCTCAAAAATGGCACAGTCGCTATCGCTGGTCTGCTGGCGAGGGATGCAGCCTCACCAGGCGTCGAAGCCGCCGTTTGGTTGCTTGAGGCAGATGGAACACCTATCAAAAGCGTTCGTTTGCCAGATATTGGCTCTTCCTCTGTGACAGATATAGAGGCTGCTGCCGATGGAGGGCTCCTGGTACTTATGGAAAATACGCCCGCTATCGGTCAATCTGCATCGAAACTGGTTAAACTCGATAGCCTTGGAACGGTAGAATGGACCAAGCGACTCAATTATGGGTCAAGCTATCTATTAACGGATATTTCCCAAATGGCCGGCGGGTATTTAGTAAAAGGCCTGACGCTTACCACGAACACGGGCATTTTATCCAGGTTGTCAGAGGATGGCAGCTTGGTCTGGAGTAAGCAAGTAGCCGGTGTGGTCTTTCAGTCAGAACGCCATGCTACCGATGGACAGGGTAATTTATATGTAGTAGGCAGGGCCGATTTGAAGGGTGTCTTAGTAAAAGTGGAGCCTCAAAATGGTGATCTCCTTCAGGTTCGGGCCTATGGTTCCCCAAGTGGTGCCAACGCATTTACCCTCCGTTCCTGCCTGCGGATTCCTCAGCAAGATAGTCTCGTTTTGATTGGAGATGATGTGATGGGTCGGTTGGTCTTTCTAAAAACGGATTTGGAGGGGCTTCCTTCCTCTATCCGAGCGATTGATGTGAACACTGAGCCGGTCTACGCCTTTGATGCTTTTATAGCAAATGCAAATGAGTTGTATGTCGGCGTTGGAGGAACAGGCGACCGAGGGGCTTTGTTGGCACGATTGGACGGTAGTTTGGGTGTGAGTTGGGTAAAAACGTACGGAGGCCCTTCTACGGGAGATTTTAACCTGTACGCCTTGCAGCGTTCATCCATGCCAGGAAACGCCATTCTAATGGCTGGTGAGCAGATACAAAATGGCAATACTAGGGGTTATTTTGTCAAAACTGACCGAGTTGGTGATATAAAAGGAGCTTGCTGTGCCAGAACAATTGATGTGGTAACCTCTGTTCCCACCATCGGCCATCAAATGATTGCTCCCGTAGTAGATGAAACCCCTGCCTTGATTGATTTGAGTCTGCAAGCCGAAAATAGAATGTTCACCTCCGAGTTGATTTGTAAAATGGAAGAACAAATCCAGTTGTCTGACTCTATCCTTTGTCCAGGCGAATGTTTACAAGCTTCTATGAAGGGTGCTCAATCAGACATTAATTACAGCTGGGTATTTCCGGGTGCCAGTCCTGCAAATAGCACTGCCGTAAATCCAGGAGAAGTTTGTTTTACAGTAAAAGGGGATTATCCCGTACTGCTCTCCACCGAAAAAGGTTGCCCAATTGATACTGTTTTAGTAACTGTAAGCAATGATTTAGATCGTTTTCCGAATGCTTTTACTCCTGATGGGGACGGGACCAATGATGTTTTTAAGCCTTTGGTCTATTGCCCAGTGGAGGAGTACCGGATGCAGGTTTTTAACCGTTGGGGAGAGCAGGTATTTGAGTCTTTTGAAGTGAACGTGGGATGGGATGGCACGTTTAACGGTGAGCAAGCTCCCGTGGATGTGTACGTCTACCGCGTGCAGTACTATGCTATTCGCGAAGGAGTTCGGACTTTGGTCATGAATGAAAAGAGGGAAGTTACGCTGCTTCGGTAGGGTGTAGAGGTACCCTGCAGCGTGCGAGATAGCCTGCAGCGTGCAAGATAGCCTGCAGCGTGCAGGCTTTACGGGTTTAGGCCTTGCAGTTCTACTAATTTTTTGTAGACTCCTGCCTGAAGCAGTAATTGTTCGTGGTTGCCACGTTCTACAATGTTGCCGTGATCGAGTACAATGATTTCGTCGGCATGTTGTACCGTACTGAGTCGGTGAGCAATAACAAGGGCTGTTCGATTGTGTAGGAGGTGATCGAGGGCCGACTGGACGAGTTGCTCCGACTCACTATCGAGTGCAGAGGTAGCTTCATCTAGGATTAAGAAAGGTGGATTCTTTAGAAGTGCCCTTGCGATGGTCAGGCGTTGCCGCTGTCCGCCGGATAGTTTAGACCCTCTATCCCCAATATTGGTATCGTAGCCTTGTGGAAGAGCGGTGATAAAGTCATGGGCGTTGGCGGCTATAGCTGCAGCTTCAATGGCACGTTGGTCGGTAATACCGGAGCTAAAAACGATGTTATTTCGAACCGTGTCATTAAATAAGATCGCTTCTTGGCTCACAATTCCCATCAGGTTGCGAAGATCGCGGGTCTTAAGTTCGCGAATATCTATTCCATCCAGCAGGATACCTCCGTAGGAAAGATCGTGAAAACGAGGTAATAGATCGGCGATGGTACTTTTCCCGGAACCCGAAGCACCTACCAATGCGATTAGCTTCCCTTTTGGAATCGAAAAACTCACTTTTTGGAGCGCCCAGCGGTCGGCATTTGGATACCGAAACGATACTTCTTTTAGTTCGAAGCCCTGTTGAAAAGAGTTTACCGGGCGCGCTTCTGGGTGATCGCTAATGGTAACTGGCGCATTTAGTAAGGCCTCTACTCGTTCCAGGGCTCCCATCCCTTTTCGTATATTATAAAAGGCGCCTGAAAGGGATTTTGCTGGTTCGATGACATTGTAGAAGGCATACAGGAAGGTAATAAACGTAGCGGCAGACAAGCTGCCTGCGAACACCTGTCTGGAGCCAAACCAGAGCAAAACTGCCACCACGCAGATACCCAGGAATTCGGATAAGGGTGCAGCGAGGTCTTTTCGGCGGTTGAGTTGGATCAGCGTTTTTTTGTACTGGGCATTTTCGCGGTCGAAGCGGTCTCTTTGCCAGCTTTCTGCATTAAATCCCTTGATAATCCGGAGTCCGCCGAGTGTTTCGTCGATCATGGCACCGATGGCACCCAGGGTATTTTGAGCGATTCCCGACTGCCGTCGAAGGCTGCGCCCAATGCCTCCTATAATCAGGCCGGAGAACAGCATCAAGACCACCACAAACAGCAGGAGTTGGGGGGAGACGGCGATCATAAATACCAGGCTACCCAGGATTACAATGGGTTCGCGTGCGATGGATTCCACTACTCCTACGATGCTCCATTCAATTTCTTGGACATCGGAGGTGATTCTGCTCATGAGGTCCCCTTTTCTATTTTCGGTAAAATAGGAGAGGGGGAGGTCTAATACTTTTTGGAGTAGTTTGCTCCGAAGGTCAGCGACAATTCCGTTGCGGGCTCCTGCCAGGAAGAAGAGAGAAAGGTATCGAAAGAGGTTTTTTCCGAAAAAAGTAGCAATTAAAAAGCCACATACGATTAAAAGCGCTTGCTCCTTACCGTATGTGGCGATTAATTGATTGAAGAAATCATTTATCTTCGATTCCAGTCCAGCGTATTGGCTGTCGCTGGTAGGGGCAGGTGTTTCCTGGCTAAAAATAATTTTTAAGAAAGGTTGTAAAACGGGGATACTCACCACCGTAAAGACCGACATCAGCAAATTGGACAGGAGTGCCAGCAGCAGGACTCGGCGATAGGGGAGGTAGTATTCGAGGAGTTTACGCATTCTTAAAATCCCAGGTGTTCAGGAAACCGGTATGGAAATCTCCCTTCCGGAACTGTTCATTTCGCATCAATTTTTGATGGAAAGGAACGGTTGTTTTCACCCCTTCAATCACGAATTCATCCAGTGCGCGCTCCATTTTTAGGATCGCTTCATCCCGGGTACGGGCGCGGGTGATGATTTTTGCGATCATCGAATCGTAATAAGGCGGGATGGTGTATCCTGCATACACGTGGGTATCTACTCGAACCCCATGGCCTTTCGGTGAGTGGAACGAGGTGATTTTGCCTGGGCTTGGACGGAAGTCATTAAATGGATCTTCTGCATTAATCCGGCATTCGATTGCATAGAGCTCTGGAATGTAGTTTTTGCCAGAGATAGGAATACCTGCGGCTATTTTGATCTGCTCTTTGATCAAATCATAGTCGATTACTTCTTCGGTCACGGTATGTTCCACCTGAATACGGGTATTCATTTCCATGAAGTAGAAGTTGCGGTATTTATCTACCAAGAATTCCACTGTACCTACTCCTTCATAGTTGATGGCCTCGCAGGCTTTGACAGCGGCCGCGCCCATTTTTTCCCGAAGTTCGGGGGTCATGAATGGGGAGGGGGATTCTTCTACCAGTTTTTGGTGACGGCGTTGGATGGAGCAGTCGCGTTCGGAGAGGTGGCAGGCTTTTCCGAACTGGTCACCGGCGACTTGAATTTCGATGTGTCTGGGTTCTTCAATGAATTTCTCCATATAGATCCCATCGTTTCCGAAGGCAGCTTTGGCCTCTCGGCGGGCGGTTTCCCATTGACTATCGAATTCACTTTCTTTCCATACGATGCGCATGCCTTTTCCTCCTCCACCGGCGGTTGCCTTCAGGATAACGGGGTAGCCGATTTCTAAAGCCAGTTTTTTTCCGGCAGTGACATCGGCCAAAAGGCCTTCAGTGCCGGGGATACAAGGCACATTGGCTGCGATCATGGTTTCTTTAGCAGTAATTTTATCGCCCATGGAGCGGATCTGCTCAGGAGTTGGTCCGATAAATTTCACCCCATAGTCGCGGCATATTTCTGCGAAACTGGCATTTTCTGCCAAGAAGCCATAACCTGGGTGGATGGCATCTGCGTTGGTAATTTCGACAGCGGCCATAATCCTTGGAATATTCAGGTAGCTTTCGGACGAGGCAGGAGGCCCGATACAAACCGCTTCATCTGCGAAGCGAACGTGGAGGCTTTCCCGATCGGCTGTGGAATAAATGGCCACCGTTTTGATGCCCATTTCCTTGCAGGTGCGAATAATTCGAAGGGCAATTTCCCCCCGATTGGCAATAAGTATTTTTTTGAACATACGGACTGCGATTAAGCGATTTCCACTAAGAACAGGGGTTGATCATACTCTACTGGAGATGCGTCTTCCACGAGTACTTTGACGATTTTGCCTTGAATATCGCTTTCAATTTCATTGAACAATTTCATAGCCTCGATGATGCAAACAGTTGCACCTGTTTCGATATCGTCACCCACTTTTACAAAAGGAGCCTTATCTGGTCCGGAGGCGCGGTAGAAGGTACCTACCATTGGGGACTTGATGGTTTTTGTTTTGTCATTGGCAGGAGCTGCGGCGGCGGCAGGTGCTGCTGCTGCGGGGGCAGGAGCCGCTGCTGGAGCGGGGGCGATGGGCGCAGGAGCAGCTACCATTTGAGGGGCGGCGGGCAAAATGACTGTGCTGGGTACCTGGTTGGTTTCAGCTTGTCCCTGGCGAATCACCAGCTTGGTGTCTCCATCCTTGTAGATAAACTCAGAAATTTTTTGCTTGCTAACCAAGCGGATCAATTCTTGTATTTGATTGAAATCCATACCCAATTATGGTTGTTTAACGCTAATAAATTTCGTTTCAAAAGGTAAAGAAAAGAAGATTTTCTGAAACTACCAGCGTGAGTTATGACAAAAAAAGAATAACAAATGCCAAATGAAATGGCTGAATTGCATTTGTGCGGATGGTTAACCCGCTGTTGTATCCTACAGTTCCTTGTTTTTCAGTTGTGGAGCCTTTTTTCTAATTTAAAAGCCTCCATTTCCTTAAAAAGCAAAAAAACAAAAAGCCACACCGGTCTTTACGGGGTGGCTCCTTGGTACCAGGATGGCTATTATTTTTTTACACGCTCCATGTAAGCTCCAGTGGCAGTGTCGATTTTGATAAGATCGCCTTCTTCACAGAACAAAGGAACACGCACTTCTGCACCTGTTTCGACGGTAGCAGGCTTCAGGGTGTTCGTGGCAGTATCGCCCTTAACACCTGGCTCTGTGTACGTTATGAGCAGGTTAACGGTTTGTGGTAATTCGACTGACAACAACTCGTCTTTTTGAGAATGGTAAAGTACGTCCACCTGATCGCCCTCTTTAAGGAATTTACCATTTTCTACCATATCTTTTGGGATAGAAATTTGGTCAAATGTCTCCTGATTCATCAGTGCATATCCGTCCTCTTCAGCATACAGGAATTGGAACTTGCGGCGTTCAACACGCACTTCGGTGATGGTGTGGCCGCTTTGGAAGGTGTGCTCGATTGTCTTACCGCTGGTGGTACTTTTAAGTTTGGTCCAAACCTTTCCACTGCCACGGCCTACCTGAAAGCGTTGAAAATCAATCACCCGGAAGGTATCGTTGTTCAATTCGATGCAAAGGCCGTTGCGAATATCTGCGGTCGTTGCCATAGTTTTTTTAATTTAAAATAGGTGTAAGTGAAAGAAATTCCGTAAAAACAGCGAGTTCTTCGGAAAAATGCGGCGCAAAGGTAGCGAAAAAGAAAAGCAATTTTGAAACTTTATTTTTTCATCGTGCGAATTAATGCATTCACCTTTCTGAAAATGTCGTTAAAGGCTTACCGAATAAAATTTAGGTTGCACGCCAGGGTTATTTTACAGAATTAGAAGGTGGCAAGAGCGCCTTCACTCGTTGGATCAGGACTTCCACCGTAGGCAGTTGCTCTAATTGATAGTAGTCCATTACGACATCTATCCTTTGGTTGCTTTGGAGTAGCACAGCTGGCAACTGCAATTCCTTCCATTCTGGGTAGGCTTTCTGGAACTCATCGGAGTGAAGAAATTGGACCGGGAAGTCCAGCTGTTCTAAAAAAGCCTCCCATTGTGGGCGTATTTTTAAAATTCCATGGGTTAAATCGCAAAGTTTGCAAGGATAGGTAGCGGGAGACAGGATCTTATGAGCGATGTCGAGGGCCAGTTGCCATTTGGAGCTGCCGGCGTTGTACACAAAAAGCAAGGAGTTCATGCGTGTAGCTGGAATTTAGATTGAAGTGTATCCATATCAAAATAGACTTTAAAAAATTCGTCACACCAGAGGCAGACGTTCTGCAGTTCTTCGTTTCGAGCGTTGGCAAATTCCCGGCTGATTCCGACGGATTCGCCCATTCCAAGAGGGTCTCCTTCGTTTATTTTCTGGAATACAGGGCTGCTAGCCACGCGCTCTAGCACCGTGGCTACCCGTTCTATGCGGGCATCACCCATTGCTTTGTAGGTTCCGGGGCAACAGGGGTTGATGCGCCATAGTTGAATCGATATTTCCTGAGGGATTCCTTCTGAACCGGTTAAAAATCCAATTCCACCGCTGAGCACTTTGCAAAAATTGTGGTTTGCATCCCGTTTCCAGATGTTTTTTTCCATGGCGCGCCCCCTTGCCCAGTTGCCGCCTAACCACATGTCTTCCGTTGCTCCCCAATATCCCCAGGAGGCTTGAGGTGCCTTTACCAGGTAGTTTTCTTTGTTAATCAAGGGGTCCTTATCATCTCCGTTCACTCCCCTCGATTCAAACAGTTCGGCAAGATCCATCAATCTGGAGCCAGCATGTTTATGGTAGCGGTCGATACTAGCAATATCAAAGCGCGTTACTCCTTTTTGCAGCAGCGTGTCGAGGATCTCTCCGTTAAGGAGGTCGCCATTGGTTTGGAGCATTACTTGTGTGTTTGAACCGTACTTTTCTTGAATCCGGTCCAAAATCGCATAGAGTAGCTTTCGGTCGGCCAATGGTTCCCCCCCAGAAAGGATAAGTCGATCTATCCGATCTGGCATATTTTCTAGGATCGCCATGCACTCTTCTTCGCTGATCCGATCACCTTGCGGTCCACTGAGGTTGTAGCAGTGGTCGCATTTATCGTTGCATAACTGCGTAAAAACCCAATAAAGCGATTCACAATGGTTGAAATTCATAGTTGATGTTCTATTTTTCTCCAAAATGCGATTTCTTGTTGGAGGCCCGTCTTAGGGTCTTTTGAAAAATCTTCTAGTTGGTGATAATGGGTCAATCGGCCGTTTTCCATCAAGGCCCATTGCTGACCCATCGTGATTGCCTCTTTGAGGTCATGTGTCACAAAAACAGCCGTTATTTGGTACTGATTTGCAATTTCCCTAAAAAACAACTGCATACTACTTCTTGTTTCAGGATCGAGTGCGCCAAAGGGTTCATCTAATAAAAGAAGGCGGGGCTGAACCAAGAGGGCTCGACCAAGAGCAACTCTCTGTCGTTGCCCACCTGACAGCTGGCTGGGGAACTGCCGAGCATGAGTAGATAACTCTAAGTCCTGGAGTATCCGTTCGGTCTGCTGAGCAATTTGGGGCTTAGGTTGTTTGCGGACCTTCAGCCCATAGGCTAGGTTTTCCTCCACCGTCAAATGGGGGAATAATAGGGCTTCTTGATACAAATAAAGTACCCCTCGCTCAGGCAGTGGGCGTTCCTGAATGGGTTTCCCTTCTATCAGTACGGCACCTCGATCGGGCGTAACCAAACCTGCCAGAATTTTTAATAAGGTAGTTTTACCGCAACCCGAACGGCCCAGGATAGCCAAGATTTGCTTTTTTTCCAAAAATAAATCCAGTTGGTCAACTACCAGGTGCTGTCCATATTGTTTAGTAATCGATGTTGCTTCTAAAAATGCCATGGCCTACACTGGATTAGTTTGTTTTGCTAACCTGGAAGGCTGCAGTAGCCAAAGGATTAGGGGGGGAGCCATCAGGATGCAACTCGCAAGGGAAGAATAAAAAAGGTTGGATTCTCCAATATATTGATAAACCATCAGGGTGAGCGTTTTCAGCTGCCCACTGCCAATTACCGAAGTAATCCCATAATCAAACCAGGACACTAAAAATAATTGGATGAGGATTGTCTGAATGGGGCGTCGAAGGATCGGCAGCGTAATGCTCCGGAAGACTACTCCTTTGGAAGCGCCCAAACTGGCTGCTTGGTCCTCTAAGTGGTGCATAAATGAGTCGAAATAGGTAAAAAACAACACGACTGCAAATGGATATACCAAGATAAGTTGGGCTAAGTATACACCTAACCAGGTTCCTGACAGTCCAGTAACCTGGTAAAAATACTGCATGCTGTAGGCGTATAGCACCGGAGAAAGTCCATAAGGCAGGTAGCTTAGCCGCAGCCAAAGGGAACTTTGTTCATCCCTGGATAATTTGCTGGCCGTTATCAGGCCCAGACCCACTGCTGTGGTGGAGACCGCAGTGCTCAGTAGCAAGGAAAGAGCCAAATGGTAGATCCAATCTTTTTTTTGGAACCAGGATTCCCAATGAACAAGGGTATAACTTTCCGGAACTAGGGCTGGAAAGCGCCATTCGGTTGCCAGACTTCCGATCACCAGAAAGAGCATAAGGAGGAGAAATCCTCCCCCCAATCCTATTGACAATGCACTACTCGATTTCATCCGTTGGACATCCGTTGGTGTTTGGGTGTTTTAAAAAAATAGAGGGTGACCCCAAATACCAATAGAGCATAGACCAAGGTT
Source organism: Chitinophagales bacterium (assembly GCA_046316495.1). Classification (GTDB taxonomy): domain Bacteria; phylum Bacteroidota; class Bacteroidia; order Chitinophagales; family Saprospiraceae; genus M3007. Next base: position 24,872 of record JBKDAM010000044.1, on the reverse strand, counting down.
CCTGCATAGGCCACAGGGATGTCTTGCAGATTAAATCGGCTAAATTTAGTGTGCAAAAAAACCGACAGCATTCCAGGATAGGGTTGGCCAAGAACCAAGGGTACTTCATAGGCACCAAACAGGAAGACGCCATACAACAACATCGTCGGTTTCATCCGTGACCACAAGATTGGCACTGCAATGGTCCAATGTTGTTGCCACTTGCTGGCACCCAAAGCTGCCGCCAGCTCTAGGTATCGTTCAAGTTTTGCTTCTTTGAACTGATGCCAGCTGAATAAGCAAAAAAGCGGCAATTGAAGGGCCAAAAGTGTCAAAATGATGCCGAGTTGGTTTGAGGCGTTCACTAAGGCCGGGAAAGCTTCCGGTTCCTTTATCCAACCGAATAAAAAAGCTCCTCGCGCTAGCAGTCCACTATTGCTGAGCCATTGATATCCAATAAATGCTGCTACAATAGGCGGAAATAACATGGGAAGACGTAAGAGTGAAGAAGCCCAGGGGGGCTCAAGCTGTGATTTCCATCGAAGAACTATTTGTATAGAAGCCCATCCCGATAGTAGACTCACCACCAAGGCGATGAGGGTACTCATGCCTAAAGAAAGCCAAAAGGCTCTATCATTGACCAAGCTCAACCAATACTGTCCCGTCCATCCAGTACTGAGGGCACCGGTGCCCCCCACCGAGTATAAAAAGGAATACCCTAATCCAGCTAAACTGGGTAGGACCCCGAGCAGCAAGAAGATTGTCCTTGACCAAGTGGAGTGAAACAGCTGCATGTGGGCGGTTATTGAAGCATTCTTTTTCGAAAATCCTCTGATAAACGCAGCATGTATTCAGGAGCGGGTTCCTGAAGCGCTACGGTTTGTAAGACCGAACGAGGAACTGCATTTTTGCGCTCAGGCAAGGCCTGAAAGGAACTGCGCCAAGGCTCCGGCAGTCGGGAAATATCCAATACCGTTCCATCTCCCCAAACACTGGGTTGAAGTTTTTGCAGCTGGGCTTCTGGACTGATCAGAAAATTGACAACCGCTAAGGCGCCAGCAGCTTGTGGCGTATGAGCAGGTATTCCCAAGTAGTGAGCGTTTTGGATAGTTCCGCTCTTAAAAACAAAGGATTTGGCAGATCCAGGAAAGATTCCTTGCTGAATTTTATTGTCCACCTCCGAATCATTGTTGCTCATGGTAAATGCCAATTCTCCATTTGAAAAAAGCTGATGGGTAGCCGATAAGCTGGCGGGAAACGTGCTGCCTTGTCGCCAAAGGTAAGGTCGTAAGCGTTCCAGGTATTGAAACAGGCTGGCAGAAAGCGCCTGATACTTCGACTCGTCAAAGGGGCCGTTTAGGATGGCAGGGTCGCCAGATAGGCCGATCATCCAGGATTTAAGCAGGGTCATACCGGTAAATTCGTACGGGATGGTAAATTTACCTGGGTTAGCCTTGACCCAATTCTCTAAATCCTGTAAGGTCTGAGGAGGTTGGGGTGTCCGGAGGCTATCGTAGATAAGTGCTAGTTGAACATTTCCCCAAGGGCATTCATACCCTTCTACTGGCTGTTGAAAATCAATTCCGATAAATGGGTTTTGAAAATTAATGTATTGACTATTGGGTAACAACTGAGTGAAGGGGCCCATAAGTGCATCCAGTTGCCGGAGTTGAAAAAAAGTTTCCCCATTTATCCAGCAAAGATCAAAGCTGCTGACCTGTTTTCCCGCTTCTTTCTCGGCTAACAAACGTTTTACCACTTCGTTCCCTTGTCCGGGAAGAAGCTGTAAGTCGATCGCCAATTGTTCTTTTACCCTGGGAACTACCCAATCCTCCATGTACCGGTTGATCAAAGGATCCCCCTGCCACATCATCATCCGAACGGTGGTGCCTCTGGCCTGTTGTTCAATAGCCGCCCAATCCTGCATCCCAACCGTGGATACTTCCTTGGGGGTTGGGGAAGTACAAGCCACGATCCAGACTAGCTGGAAAATCAATAAGGCCCTGGAGAATTGTGGAACCATGACGTTTAGAAGAAGTTGAATTTAGGTGAGTGGTTAATTCAGTTTGTTTTTAGGGGTAACTGTTTAAAATTTCCAAAGTAAGCTGAACTGAAACTGACGCGGAGGAGCGGCATTTCGGCGTACTAAGAGTCCGCTGCTGGCAGGCCCTACCTGGATTTGATTACTTTGCGAGGCGTTGTTGGAATAGCCACTGAGGTTCACCGCATTGAATACATTGAATATATCCATGCGAAGGGAGGCGCCGGAACTACCGAGGGCATATACCGCGGAAAGATCGAGGGTGTTCGACCAGGGCAGCCGATCGCTATTTCGTGTTTCCCCGGGGTGCCTGTCTGAATTTCCAACGTAAGCATCCCCAAAGGAGCGACCGTCCCCGTTCAGGTCGGCTGTCCCATAAAGGGCGGCGTCAGGAATACGGTTGATGGGTTGTCCGCTTTGAAGCAAGCCTGCCACCTGAAGCGTTAGCGCTTTTGTGGGGTAATAGGAATACAGGGCATTGATGACATGAGTGCGATCATTGATACCGGGTCCCCATTCTGAGCCAAAGTCATTGCTGTTTTGTGCCCGGAAATTGATGTCTTCGGTGTTATTGTACAACTTGGAAAGGGTATAGATCAAACGGTAAGCGTAGTTGTCCTCTCCTTTTTCTTTCTGGAGATTCAAAGAAAGCGCTACATACTCTGACTTGCCAGCCGTTTCAGATACCACGATGTTCCGAGCTGCTCCGGAAATGGTGTCGCCCTGGTAAATTGCTTGGCCGTCCACAATTGGAACCGGGCGGGTGAGGTCTGCTTGAGCACTGGTTCTAACCACCACTTGGTTGGGGTCAGGGTAATAGGCGCTGGGGGCATTTAAATCGCGAAGCCGGAACAAATTCCGGGATTGATTGTACATTAAATCTACATAAAACAGCCGTTGGGCATCGAGCTGTTTTTGGTAGCCCAATGATACTTGGTGAGTGTAGGGGTTTTGGTAACCATTCGGGTTTAGGATTCGGCGCTCTCCACTAAAGGCACCTTCCCGTTGACCCTGTAGTTCCGTGTAGGAGCTTCCCTGCAAATAGGCAACGTTGGTTTGTGTTGCTGTAAAATTCCCATCAAAAGTGATCGCTTCCAAATCGGTATCTGCCGGCAAAATTCCTTGGTTGATCAACGCCTGAAGTTGACGCTTGTAGTCAGCAGAGGTGGTGTTTTGTTGCAGTGCGTCGCTGTAAATGGCATAAAGTATTTTGTCGTAAAAAACACCGTAGCCTCCACGTAGGCTGCTGGTACTACTGAGTTTGTAATTGAAGCTGGTCCGGGGAGCCAAGTTGTTGTAATCTCCTTTTTTTCCGCCGCCTACACTTAGGTTATCATAGTCGTACCGTAGACCAAGGGTAAGGTTGAGTTTAGGGAATAAGCTGATGGCATCTTCCAAATAAAAACCATAGGTAGTTTGGCGGGTGCCAAATTGATTGGGGCGTAATTCCACTCCATAGTTTAACACCTGCACATCGCTTGGCAGGTCATTCACAGTGAGGCCGCTCCCTTTTTGGAGGTTGCGTACTTGTTCAAACTGTGCTTGATTGAGCTGGACCAGGTAGTTTCCGTTTACATTTCCACCTCCTGCGAGCAAGTGATCTGCACTGATTAGGTCTACGCCAGCCTTAATGGTGTGTTTTTGTAGGTAAAAAGTAACTTTTTGTTGAAGTTGGAGGGTGTTTTCGGTAGCATCAAAGAAATAGCCCGGGTGTCCAAGGATTGCACTTGTTATTCCTTGCGGGTCCAACACCACTACTTGGGGTCCTTCTTGGAGTGCGCGCCCATAATTCCAACGGAATCGGCTGTACTGCAGGTTGGTCTCTGACTTTAGGTGGTCGCCGAGATAGGTGTTTTGCAGCGCAATCAGCGAAGAGTTGCGGTCCTGGAAATTGGCAGCAGAGGGAAATTGAACGCCCCCCTCCAGACCACCTCCTTGACGGGCGATGTTCACGATGCCCACATTTGCTCGGAGGGCCGAATGGAAACGTTTGCTCCAGTGTTGATCCAACTTACCGCTTAGATAGGTGAAGTTATTTTCTCCACGTACCGTTTCAGGTGTATTTAAGAGATTGGAATTGAGTAGATTATCTTTTAGGTCTCGGGTGTATTCTGCGTTGAGGTAGTAAAAGGTTTTATCTTTTTTCAGGGCGCCTCCGAAGCCTAACCCAGCTTGATAGCGCTGGAATCCATCTTTTACCTGATTGCCGGATAGGTCTCGTTGGGCATAGGGGGAGGAGGCATCGATCAAAGCGCCGGGGCGGGTGACTAAAAATGCTTCCCCCTCGCGCTCATTGGTGCCGCTTCTAGAGGTGATGTTTACAATTCCATTGCCGGTATTTCCGTATTCTGTTGAAAAGTTGTTGGTTAGCACCTGAATATTTTTGGTAAATCCAACTGGAATATTGAATTTTTGTCCACCCAGAAAACGCTCATTGTTATCCATTCCATCTATCAGGTAATTGGTAAACAAGGCATTAGAACCGTTAATGCTCACATTGGGCGCCTCCGGGTAGAAGCCAGTAGCTTGTACTACATTGGGAAGGCGGTAGAGTAATCGGGTGACATCCCTGCCTTCCAAGGGCAGCAGTTCAATTTCTTTTTGTTTTAATATAGAAGCTACTTCCGCGTTTTGAGTGTTGATTTTGCTGGATCCATTGATTCGAACCTCAGGGAGGGTGACATTTTTCTGAATCAAAACCAGCTGTATCTCTGTATTGGTATTGGAAATGAGTACAATTCCTTTTTGAACAATCCCTTCATAATCATTGCTTTCATCGATAGTTAGTTCATAGCTGCCATTGAGGGAGAGCCCTTTGAATCGGACTTTTCCAAAATCATCGGTAACTTCAACTGCGGTAAATCCAGTAGAGGGATTTTTGAGTTGTACTTGTATGGATGCCAAAGGTGTTCTATTGGGAAATCCGGAAACAAACGCTTCCAAGTCTACTTGAGCATGAGCAACAAGCGCTGAAAAAAGAGCAAGAATGGTGTAAAGAAATCGCATGTTATCGTCTAATGATAGCTATTATTTTCAAAAAAAAAGAGAGGACCCGGGCAGGGCCCCCTAATTCGTCATCCACCTGGAAAGAAGGCAACCAGAGCTATTGGAACAAAAAAAAACGAAGTCGGTTGCTGGAATTAATCCTTTAGATCCAAGCTTTCACCCGGTGTGAGCAGGATTAGCTCTTTTCCTTTTTCTGCAAAATGGGTCCAGGCAGCTTGCTGATCGATCTTAATAAAGCCAAATGAATCATAATGACAACCTAGTATGCGGTTGCATTGTACAAAGTCGGAGGCAATCAATGCATCGTGGACGTCCATGGTAAAGTTTGAGCCAATGGGGAGGATGGCCAGATCCAAAGCTGGGCAGGTAATGGGTATCAACTGCATATCATAGGTGAGTGCCGTATCGCCTGCTACATAGACGACCCCTTCTGGGGTATCGAAGACAAATCCGGCCGGTTCTCCACCGTAGCTGCCATCTGGGAAGCTACTACTGTGTACAGCCTGTACCATTTTTACTCGGCCAAAATCAAAAGACCACCAGCCCCCTTTATTCATTGGATGGCATTGGAATCCTTTTTTTGAAAAATAATCACTGATTTCCCAAATCGCAACAATAGTCACCCCGGGATTATTCCGAGCAACCACTTCCAGGTCACCGATATGATCGCTGTGGGCATGGGTTGGGAAAATATAGTCACAGGCAATACTATTAACGTCGAGGTCTTTTGCCAAGGGGTTTCCACTCAGGAACGGATCGATTAAGATTTTTTTTTCAGAAAGTTCCAAAAGGAGGCAGGAGTGACCAAAATAGGTTATTTTCATAGCGTTGTATTCGTTTTATCTGCAAAAGTAACAGTTCTGGCTTTCAACTCCAAATGCGTGGAATTTCTATTGAATCCGGCTATGTGACATAGATCACCCCTTAACTGATCAGAATCATTGCAACTTTGCTGTACAATAATTCACCACGTATGGATCTTCAAATATTGGCCGGATATATGGCCGCACTTGTAATTGGAATTAGTTTGGGTTTAATTGGGGCGGGCGGCTCTATTTTGACCGTGCCTGTTTTGGTTTACTTATTAGGTGTTGAGCCTGTTTTGTCGACTGCTTATTCCCTTTTTATTGTGGGAACCACTGCTTTGATTGGTTCGTTTGATTATATGCGCAAACAGTTGGTCAATTACAAGGCAGCTGTCATTTTTGCTGTTCCATCGTTTATCGCTGTTTTTCTCACCCGAAAATTTCTAGTTGGCGCAATTCCGGAAACTTTATTTTCTATTGGCAGTTTCACCATCACGAAGCCGATCGGGCTCATGTTGTTTTTTGCTTTGATTATGGCCCTTGCTTCCTTTTCCATGATTCGAAGTGGTCAGAAGAAAGATTCAGCTGCTTCAGATGAATCTGTACAACCCGCTTTTAATCTACCGATGATTGCACTTGAGGGTTTTGTGGTGGGGGTATTGACCGGTTTGGTAGGGGCTGGTGGTGGTTTTTTGATTATACCTGCACTGGTTTTGTTTGCAAAGTTGCCGATGAAAATGGCTGTCGGGACTTCCTTGTTGATTATTGCTGCCAAATCGTTGATTGGCTTCACAGGTGACATTGGCTCCCAACCAATTGATTGGAAATTTTTATTTACCTTTACTTCATTGCCTGTAGTGGGCATCTTTATTGGTGCCTGGCTTACAAAATTTATTTCAGGAGAAAAGTTAAAAAAAGGATTTGGTTGGTTTGTGCTGGTCATGGCAGTTTACATGATTTACAAAGAGCTTACGCATTAATTCCCAACCATCAAGAAAGTGTAATTTTTTTTGGAGACAAAAGGCGATTCTGGACCTTTTAATATCTGATACTATACAATCACGTAATAAACTCACAATCTGTTCATCAATATCATTTTCAAATTATGAAAATAGAACAAATTTATACCGGATGTCTGGCGCAAGGCGCCTATTACATTGAAAGCGAAGGCGAAGCGGCCTTCATTGATCCACTTCGCGAAACGGCTCCTTATACCGACCGCGTTGAAAAGGATGGGGTGAAGGTGAAATACATTTTTGAGACGCATTTTCATGCTGATTTTGTGTCTGGGCACGTTGATCTTGCTAAAAAAACAGGAGCGACGATTGTTTACGGTCCAAATGCAAAAACGGCCTATGAATCACACATCGCTACTGATGGGGAGGAGTTCAAAGTTGGAAAAGTGACCATCAAGCTGTTGCACACACCTGGCCATACGTTGGAAAGCTCTTGCTACTTGTTGAAAGATGAAAATGGCAACGACCACGCTTTGTTTACGGGGGACACCTTGTTCATCGGAGATGTAGGTCGTCCGGACCTTGCTCAGAAAGGTGATATCACTGAGCGCGACCTGGCAAGTATGTTGTACGATAGCTTGCATAACAAGATTATGCCATTAGCAGATGAGGTAGTGGTGTATCCAGCACACGGTGCAGGTTCTGCATGTGGTAAAAACATGTCAAAAGAAACGGTCTCTACCATTGGAGAGCAGAAAAAGATGAACTATGCCTTGCGGGCTGAGACCCGCGAGCAGTTTATCTACGAAGTAACAGACGGTCTGACGAAGCCTCCTCAGTACTTTGCTCAGAATGTGATGATGAATAAAATGGGTTACGACAATATTGAAACTGTCTTGGAACGGGGCGCCAATGCCTTGAGCCCAGCGGATTTCGAAACTGCTGTCAACCTATCCAGCGCAGTGATTTTGGATGTTCGTGCTCCCCAAGATTTTGCCAAAGGATTTGTACCAAACTCTATTAATATTGGTTTAGATGGCCAGTTTGCTCCTTGGGTAGGTGCCTTGATCGTAGATCTGAAACAGCCGATTGCGTTGATTACTCCTGAAGGACGGGAAGAAGAGACGGTTATCCGCTTGGCTCGTGTAGGCTACGACTTCTGTGTAGGCTATTTGAAGGGTGGAATGGAGGCTTGGAAAGCTTCCGGAAAGGAAGTGGACCAAATCAAATCGATTACTGCGGATGAATTGGCAGCCGCGTACGAAGCCAATCCAGAGATCAAGATTCTGGATGCACGCCGCAATGGAGAATACGATTCTGAGCGTTTGAAAGCCGCTTATAATTTTCCATTGGACTACGTGAACGACAACATGCAAGATTTGAAAAAAGAGGAAACCTATTTCTTGCATTGTGCCGGTGGATACCGTAGCATGATTTTGGCTTCTATTTTGCGCGCACGTGGTTTTGAACACCTTATTGACGTACAAGGTGGTTTCTCCGCCATTAAAAATGCCGGCAAGATGGAATTAACCGATGTGGCTCCTTGTGCAATGACTGCAAAAATGCTAAAACTGCAACAGGCCTAAGCAGGTAGATAGAAAGGGCAGTTCTTCCCGCTCCAGCTGGGATGAACTGCCCTCTTTTTTTGGAAAATACACAACGTTCAAGAAGCCCTGATAACTGCAAACACCCTATTAACCTATTTAATCCCGTTTCCTAATCAATAAAGTATTGCTCAACTGTGGTAAATCGTAGAAGAACATTTTTAAAAACAGCCCTGGCCGCCGGGGTGGGAGCGGGTCTTTCCCCTCTCGCTGCTGCCGTCCCGACAGAAAATCAGCCAACTGCACCAACAGCAGAGACGGATCTGTCCCCTGAGGCACCATCGACAGGTACGCTCTCTATTCTGCAGACCACCGATGTCCATTGCCAGATTCATCCACATGATGAGATGTTCTGGGAAAATAACCAGATGGTATTTCGTAAAACAGCCGGATATGCCCATCTTTCTACCATGTTGAAGCAGTTTAGAAAGGACAATCCCAACACCTTTACCATCGATACTGGTGATATGTTTCAGGGAAGCGAACTGTCTGTTCGGACCTTGGGCTCTGCCATGTCCCCCATTTTGGATGCACTGTCTTACGATTTGTATTTGCCAGGTAACTGGGAGGTGATCTACGGAAAACGCAAAATGCAATCCTTGTTAGGAGGGCTCCATGCTCCAAAGATTTGCGCCAACATGTACCATGATCTTGGAGAGGGTAAAAAGGGAGAGTTGATCTTCCCAGCCTATCATGTCTGGTCTAAACTGGGCGTTAAGATTGGTTTTATTGGTCTGACAGACCACCTGGTTCCTTTGCGCCAATCCCCCAATTATTCAAAAGGAATCATTTATACCAAACCAGAGGAGAGCTTGGCTCAATGGGTGGAGGTGCTCCGCGAACAAGAGCAGTGCGATAAAATTATCGTAATTGCTCACTTGGGTCTATCTCAACAAATCCACCTCGCTAACTTACCGGTTTGCGAAGGAGTAGATTACATACTAGGAGGAGATACACACGAGCGGGTGCGTGAACCAATTCAGTGCAAATATTCCAAAGTAGTAGAGCCTGGTGCGTTTGGCTCCTTCGTGGGACGGCTTGACTTTAAGGTCGAAAACGGAAAAATCGTGGGTGATCACTACGAGCTTTTGGAGGTTGATGCCAAGAAGTGGAAGGCAGATAAAGAGGTGGCTGCCTTGATAAAAGAACAGGAAGCGCCCTTTAAGGAAGATATCGAAAAGGTACACGGTTACAGCACCTTGCCACTTTACCGTTACTTTGTCATCGAAAATACCATCGATACGTTAATTCTGAATGCTTTATCCTGGAGAGTGAACACGGATATTGTACTATCAAACGGTTTCCGGTTCTGTCCTCCTCGCAATGTGAATGCCAACGGCTTGGCTCCAATTACCGAAGGATACATTTATGATATGCTTCCGGTAGATTCTCCAATCCGAACAGCCAAGGTTACAGGGCAACAACTTCTTAATTGGTTGGAAAAAGAGCTTAATAACGTATTCGCCAAAGATGCTTCCCAACGATTTGGTGGTTGGGTGGTGAAGTTTAAGGGCATGCAGGTAAAATTCAATGCGTTTGGTGAGAACGGAAAGCGGGTTCAATCCGTCACGGTTGCAGGAATGCCTTTGGATGTTCTAAAGGAATACAGTGTTTGTGCCTGTGAGCGCGATGGCGACCCAGAAGATATGCTTTGCAGAATAAAAAATGTGAAGGATGCCAAAAATTCGCCCTTTACCTTGCACCAAACCATGCGCGATTACCTAAAGGCAAATTCTCCCGTTACCCCAGAGCCTTTGGGGAATGCCATCGCATTAGATGCACCTCCAACCTTGCTCACCCAAGTAACAGGGGTGCCCTACGAATTCAGATAATATTCTCCACCTTAAACAACACTTTCTGATGGATCAGCAAAAGAAAATGATTGAAGGGTTGCGAAAAAGCTTACAAATCTCTGTAATCTTGAATGTGGTGGCGGTGATTGCTTTGTTTTTTGTAGTTGCCCTTCGCGATACCATTGGGTTCCCTTCCTGGAATCCTTCGTCTTGGTGGCCAGAAATAGCTGGGCCCAACCCGTATGAACCTGCCCCAAGAACCGAACCAGATAGCAATACCTTGGCCCTCGCTCGGCAACTATCGGTCTGGATTGCTCCGGATATTAACGCTATACCGGAAAGCGACTCTTCAGAATTAATCAAATACGGACATGCCCTGATTTCTAAAACAGCCGCGTATCTAGGACCAAAGGGACAAGTAATGCAAATTACCAATGGCTTGAATTGTCAAAACTGCCACTTGGATGCAGGAACCCGACCTTGGGGGAATAATTATGGGGCAGTCGCCAGTACCTACCCGAAATTTCGAGAACGGAGTGGTTCTATCGAAACCATTCCAAAACGGGTAAATGACTGCCTGGAGCGGAGTCTCAATGGACAGGCCCTCCCGGAGGATAACCGAGAACTGAAAGCTATGGTAGCGTATATTGAATGGTTGGGTAAAGACGTGCCAAAGAAGGAGGTCCCCAATGGCTCCGGAATTTACAGTGTCCCCTTTCTATCCAGGGCTGCCAGCCCTGCTAAGGGCAAAGCAGTGTATGAGCAGAAATGTGCTTCCTGCCATGGAAACGATGGACTAGGGGTTGCCGCCACGGATGGCACCTACACGTATCCACCGTTATGGGGTCCAGATAGTTATAATAGTGGGGCTGGTTTGTTCCGACTTTCCCGCTTCGCGGGTTATGTTAAGTACAATATGCCATTTGGAGTTACTTACCAAAGCCCACAACTGTCTGATGAAGAATGTTGGGATGTGGCGGCCTATGTCAATTCTCAACCCCGGCCTTCCAAAGACCTGAGCGGGGATTGGCCTAATTTGTTGGGAAAACCGGTGGATCACCCCTTTGGTCCTTACGAAGACGGCTTCACAGAGGCACAACATAAATTCGGTCCATTTGGACCAGTTCGTGATAAAATAAAAGAACTTAAACAGGCGAAAGCCAAGTAATTAATAGCATTATGAAACCTGCATTTTCTTTTGGTTTGGGTCTGTTGACCATGTCAGTAGTAGCAGCTGGACTTGCCTTTTCTAGCGCGGCAGAGAAGCCCAAGGCGCACCGGATTGTCTTTCACATGACTACTCCCGACACCGCTGCTTACCGCGCACTGACGAAACAAATTACCAATGTCCGGAAGGAGTGGCCAACTGCACAAATTGAGGTGGTAGCCCACAACAAAGGCATTAGCATGCTGTTGAAGGAAAAAACCAATATTCAGCCTCAACTAACGGAGTTGAAAGCACAAGGGATTACATTCCTTGCTTGCGAAAACACCTTACGGCAGCAAAAGCTCGAAAAATCACAAATTGTTGGGGAATCTGGTTTTGTTCCGGGTGGTTTGATCCACATCGTAGAACGACAGGAGGAGGGCTGGTCCTATATCAAGGGAGGGTTTTAAATTTGCTTATTTAGCTGTTTTTAAATAGATTATATAATAACTAATTCACCAATTTATATTATGCTGGATTTTCTTTCTCAACCTTGGCCCTGGTATGTGGCTGGTGTGCTGATTGGGCTCACCGTTCCTGCCTTGTTAATTTTAGGCAATAAGTCATTTGGTATTTCCTCCAGTTTGCGACATGTATGTGCGGCTTGTTTGCCTGCCGGAATCCCCTTTTTCAACTACAATTGGAAAAAGGAAATCTGGAACCTGTTTTTCGTAGTGGGCGTCGGTTTGGGTGGCTTTATTGCCGCTACCCTGTTGACCAATCCAGAACCCATTCAGATTGCCGCCCAGACGAAGGCTGATTTACAACGGCTAGGGGTGACTGACTTTTCTAGTTTGTTGCCTGCGGATCTTTTTGGTGTTGACCAAATTTTCACCCTCAAGGGCTTGATTTTTATGGTACTGGGTGGTTTTTTAGTGGGCTTTGGAACCCGTTGGGCGGGTGGCTGTACCAGTGGTCACGCGATCATGGGGTTATCCAATCTTCAATTCCCATCTTTGGTTGCTACGATTTCCTTTATGGTCGGTGGATTCATCAGCACCTGGTTCATTCTACCCCTTATTTTTAAACTGTTTTAAGCAAATTACATATGAATACAAATATGAATGTAGCTAATGCACCGGTAGAGGCTCCAGAGGAGTTTGTATGCGATGCTCCCAACAGCCAGGTTCAATCGGAAAGTTGGGTGTCCAACCTTAAGTACTTGGTGGTAGGAACCCTGTTTGGGATTGTTTTTGTGAAAGCGGAAATTGTATCCTGGTTCCGAATTCAGGAAATGTTCCGCCTTACGTCCTTTCACATGTATGGAGTGATTGGTACCGCTGTGGTGGTGGGTGCTATCTCTGTTTTCCTGATCAAAAAGTTCAAGGTTCGCGCCTTGTCTGGAGAGCAAATCGTTTTAACCGATAAAAAATTCAGTGTAGCCCAGATCTATGGCGGATTGATGTTTGGATTTGGCTGGGCCATAACGGGTGCTTGTCCGGGACCCTTGTTTGCCCAAATTGGAGCTGGGTTCTTTGGAGTAGTGGTTACCTTGCTTAGTGCATTAGTGGGTACTTGGACGTATGGCTATTTCCGCGAGCGTCTGCCAAAGTAATTTACTAGATAAAGAAGCATTTTAGTTGGGGGTTGACTGTGCAATTGTTGCAGTCAACCCTCCTTTTTTCCCTGTAGCGTTAGTTGAAAAGAAGGTGAGCGAGGTTCACCTGGATCTAAATGCATTCCAGATCAGGTATCCTGATTGTTCTGCCCCATCTGTATGACCTGCCAAATAAGGTTGTAATAGCTCAATCAGGTGTGCACCCTTACAAAGGTTGTTGGGGCTAAGCTTTTTCAAAGAATATCCTTTCTAATCCCTTACCTCTCGGCTCTATTCTTCCTCCTTTTTTCGGACAAAAAAATGGGTTAGCAACTAGAATACGTCGCTAACCCATTTTTCAATACAAGAACGAAAAATTATAGTTTTACAAACTTCTTGGTCAGAGTGCCTTCTGGTGTAGCAATACGGGCAAGGTAAGTGCCAGCAGCCAATTTAGGAAGGTTGAACGAGAGCACTTCTTGTTGCACCTGTTCAAAATCCTGGGTGATAATCACCTTTCCACTCAGGTCTGCTACCGTAACTGTTACGGGTTGAACTGCATTCAGCTGGATATTCAGATTCAAGCGATCTGTCACAGGGTTAGGAGTAACCACCATAGCCTGATCCGCTAATGGACGCTCGTCCGTTGTGGAAACTAATCCAAGGTTCAAGCGAAGAACGGCGTTGACATCTGGGCCAAACGTAAAGAAGCTGCTTCCGTAATGCAATGTAGACGTGAAGAAATACTTATTGTCGTCATTGTAAGCGTGGAATACAAATCGGTTTACACCTGCATAGGCAATCGCTGCCATGTATCGTCCTCCTTGCTCCAGCTCAACACCTGCTTCCCCAGAACCCAAAGCGAGCAGTTCCGAAGAGGTGATGGATCCATCGTCCATTGGAGTTTCATCGGCAATGTATTCACCGATACCTACCCAGTCGAAGGAAGCCAGGAAGTCGCTGTCATCCAGGTTATTCAGGTTGTCGTCAATTCCATCTTTTACTTTCAAAAGGTAAATAGCCGCTTCAATTTCATTGATTGCGACTTCAGAATCGTTGGAGGTATGGGTAAAATCAACTGAAAGTGCTCTGTATTGTTCTTGGCTGGATTTGCTCATCCGGTAGTAGTTGCAGATGTACCATGGATCCGTAAGCGTAGCCGGGCGAAAATACTGCTCTGGTCCATCTTCTTTGGCGAAGGAACTGGCCGTCGCGAGGAAGTTGGTAGATTTGCTGTTGTTTTCTTGGCGCAAATCAGTAGAATCGGCAGATATGCTGTAGGTAATGGTGTAATCACCCACCGGTAGCTCGGGGGCATAGCTTCCGTTTAAGGTAATCAGAGAATCGATGTATCCAGAAGGAAGGGCGCCGATGGTCGTGCTATCGCTGTAAAGCAAACTGCCGGTTGCGGTGGTAACGGCCACCTTCAGCTTCACGTTTGTTTGGTCGTCCGTACCTCGGTTGGTTACGTAAGCGTAGAAGCCAAACGTATCGGTCCGAAGTTCGGAGGCAGGGGTTGCAAAACTGGAAGCTGGGTAAAAAATATCACCCAGAGCAAGGTCATGTTTAGGTGTTGGATTTTCGTCGAACAATTCGATGTCATCCAGATCCCACATGTACTCATAGTTTCCAGTCCACTGCCACTGAATGTAAACTACCGGTTGATTGGCGGCAACATCAGAAATATTGACAATGCTGATTTCTGGATTAGCGGACCAACGTACCTGGGTGGTTAGGCCATTGAAAATGGGGTAGGAGGACCAGTTTACCTGATCCGTGCTGACCCGAAGAATCGCATTTTCATCCGCATTGTAGGTGTAGGTGCCGAGGTGCGACTGCATTTTTACGTAAACGGCACTTTTTCCGGAGCAGTCGATGGCAGAGGTGGTTAGCCGGCTAATGTGATCGGCGGCTAGGTTTCCGTACTCATCGGAATCCACGGTCATGAAACCATTGGTGGCAGTGGTAGCTTGAAAGGGGTCTTGCTGGTTGGTATTATCTCCCCAAACTGGAGAGCAACCGGGTTGGTTATTGCCAGCGGTGGGGTCCGAGCACCAGGTCCAAATAGCATTTTGATTGGAGCCGTCGGTGCTGGTCCAGCCACTTGGAAGTCCGTTGCCAAAATCTTCCGTCCAAAAAGGAGTTTGTGCTTGCGTTGGAAATGCAAGCGCTACGAGAGCAAGTAAGTATAAAATACGCATGTAAAGTAAGATTTAGTTCGGCGCTAAGTTAGGTGAAATTGGCACGCGCCCATCTAATTCTCCTGCTTTTTGTTCTGCTTTAGTCAAAAAACGTTAAATCGGTTAAGTTTATAAGGGTTTATGCATTAGTAAACAAAAAGTAACGATAAATTCGCCCTAAAATCTAGTTTATGCCTAAATACTACCTCCTTGTACTTTTTGCTGCTTTTTCCGTCGGTTTATCTGCTCAGCCCGTCAACGATGATTGCGCTGGGATCATTGATTTGGGAGAGGTGCCGTATTGCTCGGCCCCGGCACAATACACCAATGTAGATGCGACAGCGAGCGATATTGACCCGGTATTCAACATTCCTGCTTGCTTCAGCAGTGGGGGAGTACAACGCGATGTGTGGTTTCAATTCTCTATTCCAGCCGATGGAAGCATTGTTGATGTGACCGTTGCGGTCACCGGCAATGAGAACGGAAATGGCACCTTGGAAAATCCACAGGTCGCCGTTTATCGAGGTGACTGTGCCTACGGGGAGTTGAGTGAACTCGATTGCGCCTCTGCACCGAATGGTACCAACAGTATCTCGCTCGATCTCTTTGGCTTAACCCCGGGGTTCACCTATTTCATACGAGTTAATGATTACTCCGCTACAGCCAGCCCCAAAGCAGGAACCTTTCAGTTGTGTGTCAACGAATATGTCGCAGAAGTGAATATGGGGCAAGTGCCATCCACCTCCAGCTGCTCAGGCACTTTGTATGATTCTGGAGGCGCGCTAGGGGATTATCAGAGCAGTGAAAACCTGTCGTTTGTAGTGTGCCCTCAAGATTTTCATCAGTGCATTATCTTTAATGTGGAAAGCTATGAGGTAGAAAATAATTTTGATTTTATCACCTTTTACCAGGGTAACAGTACGGCAGGCGTTCAGGTAACCGAAATTACCGGGACTGGTAACAATTTTGAAGTGCAGATATCAGGGACTTGTGCCACCATAGGCTTCACTTCTGATGGCTCAGTCAATGATGCTGGATTCAAGATGACTTGGTCTTGCAGCCCCAATCCTTGTACCACACCACCTTTGGTCACCTGTGACGATCCGGTTAATATCCCCACCTTGCCATTTGACTCCGGCAACTTAAGCAACTGTTTCTCCGGCAACTCTATCCCTGCCGACCCTTGTAACTCCGGTTTTATTCAAGGAAATGATTACGTGTTTACCTACACCTCCCCGGGTGATGAATGTATCACGGTGCAAGCTAGTGGCACCAACTCCAATGCGGGGGTTGGTGTGTACTCCGATTGCCCAACTGCAGCTGGTGCTACCTGTATTGCTGTGAATGGCGGTTTTGGCGCAAGCAACCCTTCTGTTTCAGCAGCCTTTTTAGAAAACCCGGGCACCTATTATATTGTATTTGCCACTAACGGTAGCTGTTCTCCCTTCGAGTTGTTGGTGGATACCGTAACCTGCCCTGTATTATTGCCGCCTGCCTCCACTTGTGATGCTGCTTTAAATATTGGTGGTTGCAGCACTACTACACCGGAAATTATTGCCTTAAACCCAGGCTCTGGTGATCCGAACTTCTTAGTGGATGGGGTTAATCAAGGTTGTTTTGTTATTCCACAATTCAATTACTCCTTCTTTTATTTTCAAGCCGGATCGGACGGAAAGTTTGCGTTCACCGTGGAAGCAGCAGATCCAGCAGAAGCCTCCGATATTGATTTAAATGTTTGGGGCCCTATCGATTCTTTTGAAGATATCTGCGCATACACCTCGTCTAACCAACCAGCTCGCTCTACTTGGGCACCTTTTGCGATTCCAACGGGTTTGCAAGATATCCACCCAACTACTGGTATAACCGTTCTGGATGACTATGACTGCGGTGATCCAGCCACCCCAGGAGCTGGCGGAGACAACTTCGTCCGGGCATTAGATGTGGTGCAGGGTAAATTTTATGTGGTGCTATTAGATGATTTTGGCCAAGCCATTGAGAGCGGTGGTATCTCCATCAGCTTTGACGGTACGACTGCCGGTGTGCTTTCCGGAAACGTTGCTCCAATTGCAGCGGGTCCAGATACGACTGTATGTATTGGGCAATC
Source organism: Chitinophagales bacterium (assembly GCA_046316495.1). Taxonomy (GTDB): domain Bacteria; phylum Bacteroidota; class Bacteroidia; order Chitinophagales; family Saprospiraceae; genus M3007. The sequence goes on along the minus strand of JBKDAM010000044.1, from coordinate 7,659 downwards.
TGTTCAACTAAATGCTACAGGTGGCGCTGCTTATTACTGGGGGAACAATCCCTCCCTAAGCTGTTCCAATTGTTCGGATCCAATTGCCAGTCCAACCGTAAGTACCACCTATGAAGTTCAGATCGCAGCTACCTGTGGTACAGAGCCTCGGTCAGTGGTGGTAAAAGTCTTTGATATCGAACTAGGCCCCGATGCGGTGGCTTGTGCGGGAGCTGAATTTCAAATAAATGAAAACCCTAGTCCAGATGCATCTTACTCTTGGGTTGGAACTGGTCTGAGCTGTTCAGATTGTCCAACTCCTACACTCTCTGGATTGCTTCCGGGTTCCTATTCTTACTTTGGAACCTTGACTACCCCTTTCTGTACCTTGTATGATACCCTGGAGGTCACCATCTTACCGGGCACACAACCACAATATGAAATAGTATCCGATACAGTTGTTTGCGCAGGTCAATCTGTTTCCCTTGGAGGGGCGGTGCAGTCTGGAACCTCGTATAATTGGACCTCTGTCCCAAGTGGTTTCAATTCCACGGATCCTAATCCAACGGTAAACCCGCTCCAAACCACCACCTTCTACTTGTCTGCAACCAACGGCGACTGCCAGGTTCCAGCCTTAGATAGTGTTACCGTGACAGTGCAATCCATACCGCAAATTTCGGTGTCGAACGATACAACGATTTGCCAAGGCTCCCCAGTTCTACTCTCCAGCCTACAGCCACAAGCTGGCGTAACGTATCAATGGGTCCCCAGTATTGGAGAGATGGCACAACCTTCGGTACCCAATACCACAGAGTTCCCGTCGGTATCTACCACTTATGAATTGAGCGCTACCCTTGGCATCTGTACCGTGACGGAAACGATAGCGGTGGAAGTAACCACCATCGAGATTTTACTGAGTGTACCGGATTCTCTTCGCATCTGTCAAGGAGAAACCGTCAATATTTTGGCTACCACCGCCCCAGCTGGGACGATTGTTACATGGACACCAACGGCTAACCTACAAATTGGGGCCGGGGGATTTGTAGCAAGCACGACTCCGTTGGAAACGGCTTCTTACACCGCAACGGTAGCGGTTCCGGGCTGTGTGCGAAACGCTACTGTTTACATTGCTGTAGATAGCATCCCTTCCAATTTGGCCATTCACCCAGCTGATACCTCCATTTGTTTGGGAACAAAGGTTTTGTTAACCTCCTCTCTGTACGATCCAGCAGAGTATCAGTATATGAAATTTTTGTGGACTCCATTTGATGGCCAACTCACCCCGGATAGCCTGTTTAATATGGTGGTTCAACCAGGAGAAAGTGTGGTTTACACCCGCTACACCCAAAATGGAGCTTGCAATGATACCTCTAGTGTCAATATTACAGTAATTATCCCTCCCAACCTGGAAATTATTCCAGCAGATACTACGTTATGCGCTTTGACCCCCTTACAGCTCAGTGTGTTGGTACCACCCGGGGTGGATTCCATTGAATGGTCCCCCTCTGGAAGCTTGAGTTGTACGGAATGCCTTGATCCCATTGCTACGCTCTCTCAAAGTACGCAATTTACCGTGACCGGGGAATACTTGGGTTGTCCAACAGGTACCACTGCACAAGTGAACATCGTCTCGCCTCCACCGATCCAGTTTCCCAATGACTTGGTGCTTTGCGCTGGAGAAAGTATCACCTTAAATTTAACGGCGGATCCAACTGCAACCTATTCCTGGAGTTCTAACAATCCTGCATTCCCGAGCTCTAACCTCCCTCAACCAACGATTACACCTACTCAAACCGCCACCTACAATCTGGTAGCCACCAATGGCTGTATTGCGACCGGCTCCATCACTGTTCAAGTGGTAGATGCTCAATTAACGGTTAGCCCGGATACGGCGCTCTGTCGATTCCAGCCCGTCTCATTGACGGCCATGGGTACCCTTCCTGGAAGCTACCTTTGGAGCAATGGCTCTACCATGCAAACCATTAATGTGACCTCTGATTCTACCCGAACCTACACCGTTACGTACATCTACGGAGATGGTTGTAGCAAGGAGGAGGAAGTTACGGTTGCAGTGAATGGAGAGAGCGTAGTGTTAGAACTTCCTATGAATCCAACCCTCTGCCCAGGAGAAAGTATTACATTGAACCAGGCTTCAGTGCCCAGTGGTGCAGTTTATATCTGGGAAGCTATGCCTTCTGATCCTACCTTGGCGCAAACGGCAGGAAACCCCACCGTGTCACCGAGTCAAACAACGATGTATACTGTTAATACTATTTTAGGGGGATGCCCCTCCTCTGGAATGGTGATCGTGAACGTGGCGACGGGCTCCTTGGATCCTACACCCGATCAGACGATTTGCCAGGGAACAACCGTCGAACTCGATGCAGGGGCCAGCATGGGAATGTTGGCTTGGTCAACTGGTGAAGGGACGCCATCCATTTCCGTGAGTCCTATGGATACCACGACCTATGTAGTGACCCTGCTATTTGGACCAGGCTGCTCTGTGACAGATAGTACCACCGTCTTTGTAGAACCCACTTTTGATTTGAGTATCGTTGCGGCACCTCCTGGCCCGGAAGTAGAATTAGGGGAGGAGCTGGAATTAACTGCCACCATTACACCGGCAATCAACCTGAATGCCTACAGCTATGAGTGGTTGGAAAACGGGACGGTGGACCTCGGCTCCACTCGAATTATTACCACCACCGTAAGTACCAAGGCAGATAGTATTTTCTATAAAATAATCGCTACGAGTCCAAACGGATGTATTCAGGAGGAAGTGATCGGATTTAATGTTGTACAACCCGTAGTAGAGATTCCCAATGCCTTTACCCCGGATGGGGATGAGGTCAATAACCTATTCCGCCCGGTAGTGTTGAAAGGAAATATTATTTTGGAAAAATTAGAGATATACAACCGCTGGGGCCAACGTATTTTCTCGGCCAGCCCCAATACACCTTACTGGGATGGTAATGTGGACGGAAAGCCTGCTCCAGTCGATACCTATCTCTACCAAATGGTGTGGAGAACCACGGACGGCGCCATGCAAGCTCCGAGAACAGGAGAGGTGACTTTATTAAGGTAAATTCGGTATCTTTGCGCCGAAATGGTAAAAATAGGAACGATTGAGTTAGGGGAATATCCCCTTCTGCTCGCCCCAATGGAAGATGTTAGTGATCCACCCTTCCGAAAATTATGTAAAGAAAATGGGGCAGATATGGTTTATACGGAATTTATCAGCGCCGATGGATTGGTCCACGACGCTGATAAATCCTTTCAAAAATTAGATATTTTTGACTACGAACGCCCCATCGGAATTCAGTACTTTGGCGGTCAAGTAGAAAATATGGTGGAAGCAGCCGAAATTATTGAGGCAAAAAACCCCGACCTTATTGACATCAATTTTGGATGCCCAGTAGCGAAAGTCGCTTGCCGAATGGCAGGAGCAGGCCTTCTCCGCGATATTCCAAAAATGATCCAGTTGACTGCCGCAGTGGTCAAAAGCACGAAAAAGCCCGTGACCGTGAAAACCAGGTTGGGCTGGGATGACGGTACCATTAATATCGTTGAAGTGGCCGAGCGACTGCAGGATGCCGGCGTACAAGCGCTCACCATCCATGCGCGCACCCGCGTACAAATGTACAAGGGGGAGGCAAATTGGGACTGGATTAGCCGGGTAAAAGATAACCCCAGACTCACCATTCCTATTTTCGGAAACGGGGATGTAGATTCCCCACAAAAAGCACTGGAATACCGAAATAAATACGGAGCAGATGGCATTATGATTGGCCGTGCCAGTATCGGTTATCCCTGGATTTTTAAAGAAATAAAACATTTCTGGGAAACCGGGGAATTATTGCCGCCACCCGACATTCACGAACGAGTTCGGGCTGCCAAACAACACTTGAGCGATAGCCTGATCTGGAAAGGACCTAAATTGGGTGTCTTGGAAATGAGGCGACACTATACCGCCTATTTTAGAGACCTGCCGCATATAAAGCCGTATCGCGCTAAATTGGTCACCCTAATGGAACCATCTGATCTTTTTGAGGTGTTAAGTGAAATCGAAGCGGTCTACTCCGGATCCTCTATTTTTGAGATGGAGCCCCAACCCGCTACCGAGTAAAAGTCAACCATGATTTTTTCAATTCAAGCGCAAGAGCGCACCATCTTTGAACGAATCGCTGCCGCAGCGGAACAAATGAACGTTCCCGCCTATGTGGTAGGAGGCTATGTGCGCGACCGTTTACTGGGCCGCCCTTCCAAAGACATGGATATTGTCTGTGTGGGGGATGGAATTCAACTGGCCGAAACCTTGGCTGCTAGCCTTTACCCTCGTCCCAAAATTGCCGTGTACAAGCGATTCGGGACCGCAATGCTCCGGTATGATGACCTCGAAATCGAATTTGTCGGTGCCCGCCGAGAAAGCTACCACCACGAAAGTAGAAAACCAGATGTTGAACCTGGAACATTGGAGGATGATCAAAATCGCCGCGACTTTACTATCAATGCACTGGCCGTAAGCCTCAATAAAGCTAATTTCGGTGCAATTATAGATCCATTCGGAGGACTTCAGCACCTGGAACAAAAAGTGATCAAAACCCCGCTTGAACCCGGGCAAACCTTTTCGGATGACCCACTCCGGATGATGCGGGCCATTCGATTCGCTACCCAACTTGGTTTCCACATCGATCCGGTTACACTCGATGGAATCGCAGAAAATCGGCACCGAATCAGCATTGTCTCCCAAGAGCGGATCACCACCGAAATTGAAAAAATTCTAAAGACCCCTAAGCCCTCCATCGGTTTTAACCTCTTGTTTGGAACCGGCCTGCTCCGGTTGGTAATGCCCGAAGTGGCCGACCTCCAAGGCGTGGAAGACCGCGATGGCCGAGGTCATAAAGATAATTTTTTTCATACCCTGCAAGTCCTCGATAACCTCTGCCAAAAATCAGATAATATCTGGCTTCGCTGGGCAGCACTCCTGCATGATATTGCCAAACCTGTCACCAAACGCTACCAAAAAGGCCTAGGATGGACCTTCCATGGCCACGAATGGGTGGGAGGAAATATGGTGCCCCGCATTTTTAAAAACCACCGACTCCCCCTGGGGGCAGAAATGGAGTATGTCCAGAAAATGGTGCGACTCCACCTTCGACCTATTTCCTTGACCAAAGAGGAAGTGACCGATAGCGCAGTCCGCCGACTGCTTTTTGATGCCGGTTCAGATATTGAAGACCTGATGATGCTCTGTGCCTCCGATATCACCACCAAAAATCCTGTTAAAATGGCCCGTTACCTGGAAGGCTATGAATACCTGAAGGAGCGAATGGAGGGGGTGAGTGAGGCCGATCGGCTCCGACTCTGGCAACCTCCACTTACCGGGGATATGATTATGCAAACCTTCGGCATACCGCCCTCCAGAGAGGTGGGACTCATCAAAACAGCCGTTCGGGAAGCTATACTCGACGGAGTCATCCCCAATGACTTGGAAGCAGCTACCCAACAAATGCTCTTGGAAGGTGAAAAACTTGGATTAAAAGCGCGATCTAATACAACCACTTTAAACGCATAAAATTTAACTGATATGACACTCGAACAAAAAATAGGGAAAGACTTGGTGGTAGCCATGAAGGCCAAAGATGAAGTAGCCCTTCGAGGGATCCGCGCTGTCAAAAGCGCACTCCTCCTAGCTAAAACAGACGGTTCCGGTCAGGAAATTGACGAAGCTAAAGAAGTGCAAATTTTGCAAAAATTGGTAAAAAGCCGGCAAGAATCCTACGACATCTATATGAAAAACGGTAGGGATGAATTGGCGAAAATTGAACAAGAAGAAATTGAAGTGATCCGGAAATACCTTCCAAAAATGATGGAAGGAGCCGAACTCGAAGCTGTTATTCGAGAAATTATCCAAACCCTCGGAGCAACATCAGCCAAAGACATGGGAAAAGTGATGGGTGCCGCTAACAAACAGCTCGCCGGTAAAGCCGAGGGTAAAATGATTGCCGATATGGTTAAATCCCTCCTCTCTGAATAATACCTTGTAGGATGCGCTGGTTCCTTCTGCCCTTTTTTTTGTTGCCCCTTTACCTCGCTGGACAAATCGTAAACATCGAAGAAATGAGGATCAAAGGAACCAACGACTCCTTGCGCTGGTACGGAGCCTTAAAAGGGTCCTATGCCACTACTCAGGTCCAACAACGTACCACCGTGCTCAAGGCAGAGGCTCATGTGCAGTATAAAAAATACCGACACATCGCTTTGTTACTTCTTAATTCAGATTTCCTGAGAGCCGGAAACCAAGACTTTGTCAACAACCGCTTTGTGCACTTGCGGTACAATTATAAATGGACGCCCTCTGTCGCTTGGGAACTACTCAGTCAACAACAAACGAATAGACTAATCCTAATCCAACAGCGAAGTCTGCTTGGGACAGGATTGCGTAAACGGTTTTTTATTGATCAAAAAAGCAACAGCCGCCTTTACTTGGGCTCCACTTACCTGTACGAACGCAACCAATTTGTTGGTGAATCCCCGGTCGTCCATTGGCACCGAATCAGTAATTATTTTACCACCACCCTTCGCCATCAACCCTCCGGAGGAGTCCTTCAAGTCACCGCGTATTGGCAACCAGTAATCGGCCAATTTAAAAATTATCGGTTAAGCACAGAGTGTACCCTTGAACTTCCTATTGGAAAACACTTGCGGTATGCTACTGATTTCGCCCTATCCAAAGATACTGGGCTCCCAGAATCGGCCCCTTCCCAAATTTTTAACTGGCAAAATGGGCTGGTTTGGCGATTGTAGACATTCCGCAGGGAATACCATTTTCTGCGGGCAAATGCCTAATTTTGTGCATCCTTAATTTATAAACCCATTCCTCATGCGTAGCTTTCTGACCCCTCTGGTTTTCCTGTTGTTGATTCCCATCCTGCATGCCCAATCGCCAAATCCTACTTATACCCCCGATTGGGCCTCTATTGACTCCAGACCCACACCGGAGTGGTGGCGCGACGCTAAATTCGGAATTTTTATCCACTGGGGAGTGTATTCAGTACCCGCTTTTACACCCAAAGGACGTTACTCTGAATGGTACTTGCATTCGCTTACCGAAAACGATCAAGATGGATCCCTACAGCGCTTCCATCAACTCAATTTTCCCAATAAATCTTATTACGACCTGGCAGATCAGTTCACAGCCTCTCAGTTTGACCCAGATGCCTGGGCGCAATTATTCGAACTGGCAGGCGCGCGCTATGTCGTGCTAACCTCTAAACACCATGATGGCTTCTGCCTTTGGCCCAATGAAACAGCCTCTAAAACTTGGGGTTTTCCCTGGAATGCAGCTGCCCGAGGTCCTAAAAAAGACCTAATAGGTGATTTGTTCAAAGCCCTGCGCAAAACCAGCGTGCGTCCAGGCCTTTATTATTCCCTCTATGAATGGTATAACCCTATCTGGAAACAAGATAAGGCCCGCTATGCCAACGAACACATGCTCCCACAGCTGTATGAACTGGTCAATAAATACGCACCCGAGGTGGTTTGGGCAGATGGGGACTGGGATGCCTCGCCCGATACCTGGAAGTCGAAAGAGTTTCTTGCCTGGCTTTACAATCAAAGCCCTGTCCGGGATCGCGTGGTCGCAAATGATCGCTGGGGCAGTGGTGTCCGCTTTCATCA
>JBKDAM010000043.1:0-5703 GCA_046316495.1 Chitinophagales bacterium | reverse complement strand
CCATTAAGCTGCGCTATTTTGGTAAAGCAATAGGTGCTCCTTGGCATTGTTAGACAAGGACGATGGCAAATGTACATGATTTGCAAGGAACAGCCGGTAAAATTTGGAGGAACGACTCCAGACCAGGCGCGGTTTTAGAACAAATCCCGGTAATTAGGGTAATCGTCGCCGTCTTCCTCCTCAGAGTCGTTCAAGTTTCCAGCTAGAAAATCCTTGAAAATAAGTTTGGTGTGAATAAAGGATTTTTGGATGGTGTCGGATTCCGCCAGTCCGTGCAATACCAATTCCATCCAAGTAAGTAAGTCTTCTTCTTCCGCTACGGGCTGTTCTTTTACCAGCTTTTTAAGTCCAGCTACCGATTCGATGGCTTTTCGGAATCGGTCATCAGGGGCGTCGAGTAGAAGGTCAACGGAATGGCCACCTGCAAACCAGGCTTTTATAGTGCCATAAGGATCTGCTTCTTTTCCTTTTTTGAGCTTAGCCGGATTGGGGAAGTGCAGTAAAAACTGTTTTTGAAGGGCCTTTCCGATTATGGCCATTGCCACTGCGTGCGGACCTTCTTGTTCACCTTCGTACACCATTTCGACTTTTCCAGTGATGGCAGGTACGACTCCCCAAAAATCACTAATGCGCGCGGTGGTGCTGCTTTCTCCATTCCGGAGCATTCGTCGTTCGGCGGTGGAGTACAGGTTCTCGTACGCTGCGATGGTTAGGCGGGCACTTACCCCGCTTTTTTGATCTACCAGTTCGCTTTCCCTTGCGGCGAACGCAATTTCTTCCACCAGGTTTTTCAGGAGTTCAGGTACCTTTATCTGTGCACGTTGTTCTGTAGCTAAGCCTGCTTCCTGTTCAGTAATTTGTCGACCGATATCAATTGTGAGCGGGTAGTGGGTGGTAATCTGGCTCTCAATCCGGTCCTTTAGAGGGGTGATAATGCTGCCCCGATTGGTATAATCCTCTGGATTGGCAGTAAACACCAGCTGCACATCTACGGGTAATCGGAGTTTAAAACCCCTGATTTGCATGTCGCCCTCTTGTAGAACATTGAACAAGGCCACTTGAATCCTTGCCTGGAGGTCGGGCAACTCATTGATGACAAACAAACACCGATGGGCCCTTGGAATCATCCCAAAGTGGATAACGCGCTCATCGGAATAGGGTAATTTGAGGGTAGCCGCTTTGATTGGGTCCACATCACCAATCAAGTCGGCGATGCTTACATCGGGGGTGGCTAGTTTTTCGACATAGCGTTCACTACGGTGGACCCATTCGATGGGTGTATGGTCCCCTTTTTCCGCCACAAGATCCAACGCATAGCGGCTGATCGGCTGCAAAGGATCATCATTGAGTTCACTCCCCGCCACTATCGGCATGTATTCATCCAGCAGATGCACCATTAGACGGGCCAGTCTGGTTTTGGCCTGCCCACGAAGTCCCAGCAAGAGGATATTGTGCCGGCTCAAGATGGCACGTTCTAAATCGGGAAGAACCGTTTCATCGAATCCATAGATTCCCGGAAATACGGTTTCACGTTGCTTTAGTTTTAGTAACAGGTTATCTCTAAGCTCTTGTTTGACACTGCGAGAGTGGTATCCTGCTTGTTTGAGTTCACCCAGGGTGAGAATGGAACGGTGATCTAATTGCATCATGCTACCTTAACAGCGATCAAAATAAAAAGTTGAGTATCCGGGTTTCTCTATCCTTTTTCAGCTTTTGAGCTTGTTGTTTTCTTTTTTGGGGTTGCAATGAATTACAGACGATAAGCTATCATTCTTTTTTTTATTCAATCCAATCCCATCTAAATACTGTTCAAAAAGTGGTGAAAATTAGCCCTTCATTCCTTTTTTCGTGTGCCAATGACGGATGTCAGAATGTTAAAAAACGAGTGCGAGTACCAAAATATAGAAGTTATTTTCAGATATTTGTGCGCAAGCAGAAAAGCAAGCGCGGTCGGTATAAATATTATATTGTGCGCATATGTTAAAATGCAGCACAAAAAGACGAAGCTGGGCATCATCCCGTTTAAAGCCGATTCACACTTCTTCCGCAGTTATTTCTTATTGTTGATTCGTTAAATAAAAATACATTTCATGAGGTTGAGACTTTTTCGCGCCAGTCATTTGGTGGTAGGGCTGGCTTTTTCCTTGCCTGTTTTTTCTGTATTTGGACAGGTAAAAAAGCCCCAACACGTAGTGCTGCAAGATTCTTGTTCAGAGCAGCCGGCGTTGGTGATTAAGGGTTCTGGAGTGGTCACTGTAGTGTCCGATAAATTGATTGAGGACCGGATGAACCAAATGAGTTCTTGTTTGGATGTCCGGACAACCGCCGTTGTAAAAAGTTATCTTACGGGATACTTGCGCCGTGCTGAGCGGACCAAGCAAATTTTGAGCAGGCGGTTAACCTACTTTCCCTTATTTGAGCGGGTGCTTCAAGAACATGGGGTGCCAGATGATCTCAAGTATCTGGCGGTGGTGGAATCTGCGCTCAATCCAGTAGCGGTATCCCGTGTGGGTGCTTCTGGTCTTTGGCAATTTATGCCTTATACGGGCACCGATTATGGTATGCAAATCAACTCAGCGGTGGATGAACGCAACAATGTGGTGAAGTCGACGGAAGGTGCTGCCGAGTATTTGAAGCACTTGTACCTTCAATTTAACGATTGGGCATTGGCCTTGGCTGCCTATAATAGTGGTCCTAACAGGGTAAATTCGGCCATCCGCCGCGCAGGAAGCCGCAATTTTTGGATTATACAGCGCTATTTGCCCAAAGAAACCCGTGATTATGTTCCCGCTTTCATCGCTGCTACTTACATCTGCAACTTTTTTAGCGAGCATAACTTAGATTTTGATTTGCCAGACTTGGATGTTCAGTTGACCGACCACATCACGGTCTACGATGGGATGTCCTTTTCCGCAATCGCCAAAGCGACAGGCCTTTCTTACCAGACCGTTGCCGATTTGAACCCTGGATTCAAGCGGGCCTATGTACCCCCTTCTACTCGAGGATACTATGTCACCTTGCCCAAACGAGTCATGCCAGCGTTTGTACGGTACTTAAATGGTCTAGGTGGAAATAAATATGCTCTGGAAGGAGCAGACTATTACAGCGCGGACCCAGCAGCGAATGGAGCGTATTATCAGACCTTGGTCAAATGCAATGAGCCCGAATTCGTTGACCGCTTTGCTCAAAAGATCGGAACAACGGGCGCCCACTTGCGTGCCTGGAACAATATTGAAGGAATTTACGTTCAACCCAATCAAACGCTTCGAATATGGAAACCAGTCCCTGTTTTAAAACACTTGGCAGGGGTAGAAGCGCCAGTAGAAAAGCCGGTTGAAACACCGATCCCAACAGAGAAGGTGAATGCAGCAGCCCCTACTTCTCTTAAAGCTACCGGCAAGCAATACCTGTTTCATAAAGTGAGTGATGGAGAAAGCATTCACGATTTGTCTAGGAGGTATGGAGTGAGCGTAGATCGATTGGTTGCGCTCAACAATGTGACCGAGCTAAAGGTGGGTATGTTGCTCCGGATTAAAGAAATTTAGCAATTTTGCACAAAACAAATGATTTAATGCAGGCTTGTCGCTTTTTTGTGGCAAGCCTGTCGTTTTTTAACCGGAATTAACGACATTTGCGGAACTCAATAGCACACCGTTTAATCTCAACGTTATGACAAGAGCCCTCATTATTGAAGATGAACCAGAGAGCGTAGATAACCTGCGTAATTTGCTCAAGTTGTATTGTCCAGACGTTGAGGTAGTTGCCACAGGAGGCTCCAATGCGGACCTATTAAAAATTGCAGCTGAAGACAGCAACTACCAGTTTGACGTTGCCTTTTTGGATGTGATGTTGCCGGATGGTCTCATTTTTCAGGGGTTGAATCAATTGGATGAGATCTCTTTTGATATTATTTTTGTGACTGCTTTTGATAAATATGCCCTGACCGCCTTCGATTTTTCCGCCATTGATTATGTACTAAAACCCATTGAGCCCATTGACCTCCAGCGGGCGGTTAGTCGAATCAGTCTGAGCAAAAATGGACGCACCACGAAAGAGCGGCTAGAAGTACTGCAACAAAATTTCCCCAACAGCTCTGCCAATCCCTTTGAAAAAATTGGAATATCGGCCGTGGAGGGTATTCACTTTGTTCGCTTGAGTGATATTGTCCGGCTAGAGGCGGAAGACAACCACACGCATTTTTTTGTCACCAGTGGTGAAAAAATCACTACCGCTAAAACAATAAAAACGTACGAAGACGTCCTCTCCAAATTTAATTTTCTACGAGTTCATAAAAAGAATATTATTAATATGAACTACATGAAAAAATTTGCGAAAGAGGAAGGGTTTCTCGAACTGGAAAACTCTGAGCGGGTGGAAGTTTCTCGTAGAAAGCGTCCTGTTATTATGGATGCTATGCGCCGGATGTACGGGGATGTATAACTCAGTAGCCCGTGTGCGGGGTAAGAAATAAAGTGATCGAATAATTATAGGTTGACCGACAGGTCTCGATGAACATTGATATGGGATTTTTTGACAAGTTTTTTAGCAAGGAAAAAAAAGAAGACCTGGATAAAGGCATCGAAAAAACAAAAGATAGTTTTTTCGGGAAAATAGCGCGTGCCGTTACAGGCAAGAGTAGCATTGATGAAGAGGTGCTCGACGAGGTGGAAATGGCATTGATCTCTGCAGATGTGGGCATCGAAACCACCGTCAAAATTATTGAGCGAATGCGGGAACGGGTAGCTCGAGACAAGTATGTCAGCACGGATGAGTTAAATGCACTGCTCAAAGATGAGGTAGTCCGTATGATGTCTGAAAACCGGACGGAAGATTTCGATGATTACCTCCTCCCTGCTGGTAAAAAACCCTACGTAATCATGGTAGTAGGGGTGAATGGGGTTGGTAAAACGACCACGATCGGCAAGCTCGCTCATCAATTCCGTCAAAAAGGACATAAGGTAGTGCTGGGAGCTGGCGATACGTTTCGGGCTGCTGCGGTGGATCAACTCGGCATTTGGGCGGAGCGAGTTGGCTGCTCTTTCTACTCCAAAGGTATGAATGCAGATCCTGCTGCCGTCGCCTACGAAACCACCCGTTATGCTCTGGAAAACGCCTGTGATGTAGCCATTATTGATACCGCTGGCCGACTTCACAATAAAACCAGTTTGATGCAAGAACTAGGCAAAATCCATCGTTCCATGGATAAAGCTTTTCCGGGGGCGCCCGATGAGGTGTTATTGGTCTTGGATGCATCCACAGGTCAGAATGCTATTGAACAAGCAAAACAGTTTACGGAAGTGGCACCTGTGACCGCCATTGCACTTACCAAACTAGATGGGACGGCCAAAGGAGGTGTGGTGCTCGGAATTAGTGATCTCTTCAAAATACCTATTAAGTACGTAGGGGTGGGAGAGAAAATGGATCAACTCCAGATTTTCAATAAAAAAGCCTTTGTTGACGCTTTATTTCAGTAACCAACTTGTCTGGATTTATCCAGTCAACTAAGGAGCGGAGAGGTAAAATAAAAAAGAGGCCGTCTCACAAGTAACCTTGTGAGGCGGTTTTTTTTTTGTTAGGATTAGTTATCTTTGGGGATGTCAACAACAAGAAGAAAGAAGCGGCATAGTGCTGTAACCTTCAAGCCTTATGCCCAGCATCAGGGTATGCTGTTATTGCCAAGTTTTGAGGATTTAATACCTAAGG
>JBKDAM010000042.1:0-2854 GCA_046316495.1 Chitinophagales bacterium | reverse complement strand
CTAAATAACTAGTATTTCCTTCCATTTTATACATCCTTATTATGAAGAGTGTTTCTCACTTGTTTAAAAAAGTACGGATTTCCTTATCGGAGCAAAAGGCCCGGGTACCTGTTTTTCCGGGTATGCTGGGAATTCTGTTGCTTCTGAGCCTACTGCCAATTGCCGAGAGCTATGGGCAGCAAGCAGCGATCAACCTCAGTGCGGCTCAACGCCGCGCCACCGAACGCAACTGGATTTTCAGTCGAACAACTCGAATGGACTTTGGGGTGAGTGGTACAGCTGCTCCGACGATCACCTCTTTTGGTGGACAAACCAGCATTGGTGAAGGATTTGCAACCGCTACCGATGTGGATGGCAACTTGGTGTTTTACGCATCAGCGACCCAGACCTACAATCGGAATGGAGTTGCAACGAGTAATGGCGCCATTACGGGCAACAACTCGGCTACCCAAGGTGCTGTAATTGTACCCCATCTGAAGAATCCCGATCGCTACCTGGTTTTTTATACCTCAGCGGACGTGGTGACAGCGCCCAATGGCAACCTCTTTTATGCGGAGTACGATATTCGTCAAAACGGTGGCTTAGGTGATTTGGTCTTAAAAAACCAATTGCCCAGTTCCATTGGCGCCAGCATTAAAGCGGCGGAAGCCTTGACGTATGCGCCCAACAGCAGCGGTGATGGTTTCTGGATTGTCACCTACGAAAACAATGAGACCTGTTCTGGATCTAGTTTTTCTTGTTCTGGAACCTCTACAGTGATTAAAGCCATTGAAGTTACCTTCCCGACTGCCAGCAGCATTAGTTTCAGTGCACCGGTGGTGAGCAATGTTTCCGCCTCATTTTACAATGGATTTGGTTCCATTGAATTCAACGAGGACTTTTCCAAGGCAATGGCCCTATCCTCCTACTTTATTACAACCTTTATGGACCCCACCCTTCGCGGTGGGCGTTTGTTCGAGTTGGACTTTAATGCGCAGACCGGTGTATTTTCGGAAAACTGGGTAATTGACCTTCCTTTATTGGCTGCGAGCAATTACTATTATGCGGATTTTTCTCCATCTGAAGATTATGCGTATGTGAGCACCGTGTTTACCAACCGACTGTACCGCTACGATATCAGCAGCGGCAACGCGGCCAGCGTGAGTGCTTCCCAGGAATTGCGTACTATGGCCATTTCTGGTGCGGTTCAAAAAGGTCCAAATGACCGGATGTATGCAGTGAGCAATGGAAGTGCTGGAATTCTGGAAATTCAGGACCCTGAAAATCCCAGCTTGGCGGCTGCCACCTTGAATACCCTCTCTCGGAACGGAGGAAATGGTGGTTTTGGTATGGCCCAAACCGCTTTAAACATCGCGGTAGATTATGGGGACGCGCCCAACAGCTATAAAGTATTGAGTTCCGATGACGGACCTCGACATATTATTCAGTACAACACAACTGGCACCGCCTTGTTGACCTTAGGTAGTTCGGTAACTTCAGAACCAGGTGGGGTAGCATCCGCTACAGCTAGCTCTGATACCGACAATGGTGTAAGTTCCTTTCCGGCAATCAGTCCACAGGCAGCTCCCCAAGTGATTACCAGTTACACGGTGAATGTAGAGGTGGTAAATCTTACCGGTTCTGCCGCTAACTTGGTGGGTTGGATAGACTGGAACCTCAATGGTACGTTTGATGCCGGCGAGATGGTCAGCACGACGGTTGCTGCGAATGCCACTACAGCCAGTTTGACCTGGAGTAATGCCAATTTGCCGGCTACCAACTCTGTTACGGCCCTTTTTGCCCGTTTTCGGATCAGCACGGATGCGATTACCGCTCCCACAGGAATTGCTTCGAGTGGGGAAGTAGAAGACTATCAGATCTTACTCTGTTCAGTTGCTACGGTACAGCCCACCTCGAATACCCTCTTCAACGCTTGTCCGACGGCTATGGCCGATTTAACGAGTTTGGAACCGACACCAACTGCTGGTACCAGTTTCATTTGGCGAACTGGATCAACACTTGGTAGTCCGGTAGTAAGCGATCCAACAGCAGTTACTGCGGGTCTTTATTACCTTTTTGTTCAGGACAATTCAACCAATTGTTACAGCTTGGCCTCCAATCCGGTAACAGTTTATCTGGCTCCTTGCACAGATACGGACGGGGATGGCGTTGTGGACACTCAAGACCTAGACGACGACAACGACGGTGTCTTGGATCGGGTGGAATGGAATTGCGGTCCATTGTATAGCGTGGGTTGGACAATGAACATACCCAGAGGAAATTATACACCAGATCAATATTCCCCTAGCGCCCCTTTGGCTTATGAAGGAATTGCAGGTTTTAACACGAATGTATTCCAAACTGTTCAATCCTTTACCGTTGGAGCTGGGGTAGTCGTTACCAATATACCGAACAATGATGGCTTTTTGATGCTGCGCGATATGCACCAAACCACGGTGCAAGCAGCGATTGAGCAGAGCGACTACATTGAATACAAATTTAAAACCGCAGCAACCCTGCCGGTAAATTCCTATTTGAGTAAAATAGGGATGGGAAATATTTTCAACCCTGGAAATTACTCCTACAGCGCGTTCATATCGGAAGGCACCAATTATACAACGGCAATTCAAGTTGCCAATGGGGTGAATCCTGCCACTGTAGGATCTTCTTATTCTTTTTTAGAAAATTCCCAAGTGCAAAATCCCTATTTGCTTCAACCTGGGATGGATTATGTGGTTCGAATTTACCTATACGGTGGAGCGAATGCGACCACTTCCTATTACTATGATGACGTACACATGGCTATTTGCCAGCTGCCCGACACGGATGGAGATGGTACCCCCAACCACTTGGACTTGAACTCCGACAATGACAG
>JBKDAM010000041.1:0-3942 GCA_046316495.1 Chitinophagales bacterium | reverse complement strand
GTTGTAGGTAACAATCACCCGTTGAGAGCAAGAAGCCGTGTTACCACCACAATCGACCGCTGTCCAACGACGGGTAATAGTCCCTTTGTTACACAGCGTATCGAATTGATTGTAGGCAACTGAGTACGTAATGGTATCCATGCAGCAATTGTCCTGACCGGTAGCGGTTTCGTATGCCCACAAGCTTGGATCAAATGCTTCGCAGGAAACCGTTACATTGGCAGGAGCCGTGCAGATCGGTTTGATCTTGTCTTCTATCAATACATTTACCATGCAGTCGTTGTAGTTACCCAAGTGCGCATCAAATCCAATAGAGCCGCTAGCTGGGGACGCATCGTACACACGGAGTATCACAGATACCGTATCGCTCAGGTCACTGCAGCAGAACTTCACTTCATCGTGGAAAAGAGAATCTGTCTGGCAATCGTTGCCATTCATCCGGCGCGCCTTGAAGAACACAGGGCCACAATTATCTACTGAGCCATCGTCGAAGGTACCTGCATTTACCAACGCTGTTCCGTCTGCAGCTAAAGCAACTTGGGTGAATTCATCGCAAGCCAGTGCAGGAGGAACCAGGTCTTCGATGGTCATCTCGAATTGACAAGAAGATAGGTTTCCACAACCATCCTTTGCCGTGTATTTCACGGTATAGGTCGTGTTTACTGGCAAGCATTCCGTGTAGGGGAACACCGCAAGCGTATCTGGATAAGCATAGTTATTTCCCGAAAAATCCATCAAACTCCCCTGAACCGTGAAAGAGGTTAGATTTCCCGATGAAGGATCCGTCCCAGTTACCTTCGCCTGCAGGTTTTGAACCTGTGAGCATCCCTCCGACAGCACCACACTTGGTAAAGCTGCCGTTGCACAACAATTTGAAGCATCCGTACTTACTGTCAAATTTGCGGGACATGTAAAGGTTGGCCCACCAAAATCTTTCACACGGATGCGTTGGGTGTGTGTGAGTGGGTTACCTTGCCCCAAGGAAATACAGGTATTGGTAACCGTCCATGTTCTAAGAATTTCAAACGAACCAGCACAAATTGCCAGCTCTACATCGCTGAATCCCATTCCGGCTGAACAGTTCACATTTCCGACCGAAACCCCTTGAATGGAAGGTTGACCGGTAAAAGCTGGACTGGTTGCCAATGGGTTCAAGTGCAGTTCTTCACAATCCACCGTGATATCTGCGGGCATGAGCATCTCCGACAAGTCGAAAGCCCGTATCTGGATGTATTGGGAACAAATGGATTGATTTCCCCAAGCATCTGTTCCAATAAATAACCGTAAAATTTCCTGCCTTGGATTTCCACATTCACCGTAATCGATCACCTCATCGTCCAATTGAAAACTAACCACTGAGCAATCAGACACCTGCACCTGGCCTGTAACCATAGGGTCTGTTGATTGGCTACAGGCGATGGTAATATTTGCTGGGCAAGTCAGCTGAGGAGGCAGTTTATCTTCCACCGACAACATACCCCAACAGCTATTCCCGGAGATTTGATGGGTAATTTGGTAGCTAAACGTCCTGCCGATATCCGCCGCCGCAATTTCACCTGGCATCCAAGGACCATTCCCGAAAGGTAGTTGGCGGTCCAACTGTACCAAGTAATCATCAAAGCAGCTGTAACTTCCTTCCAGTAATTGATCAGCTCCTAAGACGGTGCTGCAATCTAAATCCAGCGCCACCACGGCAGAATCCTTGCAAACCACCGTGGAAGAAGTTTCAACGACTTGTATCAATTGGCGCACCGACTGAATACACCCTGGATCATTTGGACCGGGCAAACCACCGTCAACCGCATATTCAATTACATACGTTCCGGTACCCATGCTCGGATAGAACACCTGTGCCGGAAGTCCATTGACTGTGAACTGCTCCAATACCACAGTAGAATCGCCTGGATTACCCACCAATGCTACTGAATCAGAGTAGAGGCAAAAAGGTCCATTAAGGTTGGATAAAATACTTGGATTTGGATAGGAACAGGTATTGCCAATACTAAGACTGGTACCCAACCCATTGCTGACTGTAACGGTGTAACCAATTGCATCAATGTGTTTACCCCGAAGCACAAATTGATTACCTCCAAAGTTGGTAAGGGCTGTCCCTTGAGAAATAGGTGTTGGAATAACCGGCGGATTTGGGCTATTTTCATCAAATAAACCAACCACCGCTGATACTGTCCAGGTTTGGGAGGAGGGTGCACTTACCATCACCTCTTCAGCAAACTGCCCGTTGACCAGGGTGGTGGCATTGTTTAAGCAAGCACAAGGATCTGCTATTTCGGCAAGACAATCGTAGGTTGTCACCTCGACCGATCCACTCATAACAGACGTACAGGCTGTAACAGCGTTGGTTGCCAATACCGTGTAGGTACCGGTTGGGAGTTGAGGACCAAAACTAAGCGCTAAGCCAGTTCCGGCAATGGGCAAACCCACATTCATCCCATTTAATTGAAGCTGATATAAAATGCCCAGTTCAGAAGCAAGTAGGGAAACTGGCACGCCAGTAGTGTCGGAATTGCAAACAGCTCCACCACCAGCGAGGGTGACTAGCTCAGGGAGCGGATGAATGGTGACTGTAAAAGAACATGTTGCGGTATTTCCAGAGGCATCAACCGCCTCGTATAAGTTGGTGGTGGTTCCTATTGGGAAAACTGACCCAGAACCAGCCCCAGAAAGCTGGGAAGTAGAAACGCCTGGACAATTATCCAGTCCAACCGGCTCTGAAAACACTGGAATAGCGGGGAAGCAAAGCTCCAAATTAGCAGGGCAACTGATGGTTGGCAACTGTACATCTTCTACTGAAACTTCAAACGAACAAGAGGCAGTGTTTCCTGATGCATCGGTTACCAAGAACACTTGGACCGTAGATCCAACAGGGAAAAGCGTATCCGACGGAAGTCCTCCGATCTGCTCACTGAACCAACCCGAGCAGTTATCCGAACCCTGCGGGAATGAAAAGACTACTACAGCACCACATACATCCGGGTCGTTGGAGACTGAAATGGATGTTGGACAAACTAGTTGCGGAGAAATGGTATCCAACACCGTTACCACCGCTGTGCAACTGCTGCTATTTGAGTTCAGATCCGTCACCGTTAATACCACAGTGTTACTCCCAACACCTGAGCAACTAAACTGACTTTCGCTCAATACCAAACTCTGTATTCCACAGGAATCTGAGCTACCGTTGTCAATAGAGCTGGAATTAACCACGCCGTTCCCACTAAAATCCAAATAAACCGAGACGTTTTGGCAAAGTGCAACTGGCAAAATGGTATCTAACACCGTTACCACCGTTGTGCAACTGCTGCTATTTGAGTTCAAATCCGTCACCGTTAGTACCACCGTGTTACTTCCAACATCGGCGCAGCTGAACTGGGTTTCATTTAACATCAAGCTCTGTATTCCACAGGCATCATTACTGCCGTTGTCAACTGAGCTGGAGCTTAAAACGCCATTTCCATTCAAATCCAAATGAACCGTTACATTTTGGCAAAGAGCAACCGGCAAAGTGGTATCTAAAACCGTAACCACCGCCGTGCAACTGCTACTATTTGAGTTCAAATCAGTCACTGTTAATACCACTGAGTTACTTCCAACATCAGCGCAACTAAACTGAATTTCACTCAACACCAAGCTCTGTATTCCACAGGAATCTGAGCTACCGTTGTCAATAGAGCTGGAATTAAACACGCCGTTCCCATTCAAATCCAAGTGAACCGTTGCGTTTTTGCAAAGTGCAACCGGCAAAATGGTATCTAACACCGTTACCACCGTTGTGCAACTGCTGCTATTTGAGTTCAAATCGGTCACCGTTAATACCACCGTGTTACTTCCTACATCAGCACAACTAAACTGGCTTTCGCTCAACACCAAACTCTGTATTCCACAGGCGTCTGAGCTGCCGTTGTCAATTGAGCTGGTGCTTAAAAC
>JBKDAM010000040.1:0-12657 GCA_046316495.1 Chitinophagales bacterium | reverse complement strand
GTTCATTAACAATTAACCATTAACAATTAACCATTAACAATTAACCATTAACCATTTCCATTATTTACGTGTGAATAACTTTTTCCGATTCCACTTTTTTTAACACAGACTTCACACCCGGTAGTTGGTTAATCAAGAATTTTGTGAGAGCACCTTTCTCAAAAAATTTCTGTCGGTTTCAAAACATTGATTTGCAAGCGATTGCAGATTACAATTTTTTTTATAAAATAACAAAGCAATTACGAGATGAATTAGAAGGCAAAATACAGTAGTCCCTTTAATAGCTGAAATAGAAGCTCAGTCCCACATAATTGCACTGCTTTTCAGTTTGATAGCCAAATAAGGATGGTGGAGAAGGGCTTCCGCTGGGCTTTTTAAGGGCATTTTAGGGGTCCTCTGCCAGCGGCCGGAACCACTATTTATTATATTAAATTTAATTATATATACAAAATAATATTCGCCCATCATTTTAGATAAAAACTAAATCATTAATACCTGATTATCAAAAACTTGCGCTTTATAAACATTTACAAAATATTGAAAATCAATATTTTACGACAAAAAAAACAAACCAGTGTTAGTAACCTATTGATAAATAGTGAGTAACTTTTTTCCTGAAAAAACCGCGCCAAATGTTTTCCCAATCCAAACTTTCGATGGACCTTTGTACCGTTGTCAAGCGCAACATAGACGTTTCAAATAATCATTCATTCGGTTCCGCTAAAAACTGAAAATCACCATTCGGGTATGATCAATGATAGCCAAATGGTATGGGACTCTTGTCTTCGTACCATTAAGAAAAATGTTAGTCCACAGAGCTTTAAAACCTGGTTCGAGCCCATTAGACCCATACAGTTGGATCAGCAGGTCTTGACCATCCAGGTTCCTAATAAGTTTTTTTATGAGTGGTTGGAGGAGCATTATGTGTCCTTGTTAAAGCAGTGTGTACGTCAGGAGTTGGGGGACCGTGGACGACTGGTCTATCGTATTCCGGAAGCAGGTGGTACGCCGGCTGGCAACCGGGCTGGGGAACCTGTCCGAGTTACCGCCAAACCTTCAGCTGAAAAAGACAATGAGCCGGTACCTGGTTCATTTGATGTAGAGAACATTAAAAATCCATTTATTATCCCGGGCATCAAGCGGGTGAAAGTGGATCCACAACTTAACCCCAATTACACGTTTGACAACTTCATTGAGGGAGATTGCAACCGTTTGGGCAGGAGCGCTGGTCTGGCCGTCGCGAAAAAGCCAGGTGGTACCGCCTTTAATCCGCTGGTAGTGTATGGGGATGTAGGTTTGGGGAAAACCCACTTGGTTCAAGCCATTGGGAATGAAATTTTACACCGAAACGAGAACAAAGCCATTTTGTACGTTTCAATGGAAAAATTCACGAATCAAATTATTCAGGCGATTAAGAACAACGCCGTAACGGAGTTTGTGAATTTTTACCAGTTGATTGATGTTCTGATTGTGGACGACATTCAGTTCTTGTCGGGCAAGCACAAAATGCAGGAGATCTTCTTCAATATTTTCAACCATTTACACCAGCAAGGCAAACAGATCATCTTAACATCTGATCGGGCGCCTAAGGATTTAAAGGACATTGAGGACCGCTTGATCTCGCGGTTTAAGTGGGGCTTGAGCGCTGATTTGCAAGCACCGGATCTCGAAACCCGTATGGCTATTTTGGAAACCAAAGTAGGTGTAGAGGGCATTGATATCCCGCAAGAGGTACAAGAATTCATCTGTTTTAACATCAAAAACAATATCCGCGAGTTAGAGGGCGTCATGATTTCGTTGTTGGCGCAATCCACCTTGATCCGTCGTGATATTGATCTTGAATTAGCGAAAGAGGTTATTCGTTCCTTTGTTTCGAACATCAACAAAGAAATCACGGTGGAATTTATCCAGGAGATGGTTTCGGAGCACTTTAATGTGCCGGTGGAGAAACTCCATCAGGAGACCCGCAAGCGCAATGTGGTGATAGCTCGTCAGCTTTCGATGTATTTAGCAAAGAAAATGACCAATAGTTCACTGAAAGCCATTGGAGAGACCTTTGGTGGACGCGACCACAGTACGGTGATTTATTCTTGCAAAGCAGTTCAAGACATGATGGACACCGATCTTATCTTTAAGGAAACGGTTTCAGAGCTGGAAAAGAAGATAAAAATGAGTTTAAATTAACGAAAAAGGATGGAAAAAAGGGCAATTTATACGATTGTAGGTTTGTTTTTAGCGCAGATTGTACTCTGTGTATATGGTACGCAAATCTTTTTAGCCCGATCCAATCCCTTTGCGTTGATTCTACTATCGGTAGGTTTAACTTATACCTGTTATCAGGCATTAGGGCGTTCTTCCGCCTCCGTTTCCAATCAGGGAACGGGCGATCGGAAGACCGCCCTATTTTTTGCATTGGTAGGTTTCGGGTTGATAGCGGCAACCTTCAATGCCCTGCAGGGAATTTGGGAAAAGTATCCCGATCCGGGCACCATTTCGGACGTCTTACCCCAGTTGCAGGGACAAGCTGATTTGTTTTTTGCTGGCCAGCCGCCGTATCAGCGCATCACAACGGTTCCCCACCATCCCTACCCGGTGTATTTGCCCCTTCATTGGTTGCCCTTTGGTCTATCGACCCTGACCGGGATGGATTCCAGGTGGCCGGGCATTTTAATGATGGCGGTAGCGGTCGGGATTGCTGGGTATGTGTTATACCGGGCGCATCCGAACGCCACCTTGCGAGTGACCTTACCGGCGATGGGATTATTTGTTTTGCCCTTGTTGGCCTTCATCCAATGGTCGAAGTTGGATTTGGGCGTCAGTGCGGAAGGGATTGTTACCGCTTGGTACCTACTGTTATCGGTAGGATTAGCCACCCGCAAGTTGCCCTTGATTGTGATTGGCTTGGTGGGAGGACTTTTATCCAGGTACACCTTTTTATTTTGGCTACCGCTCTTTGCGCTGTTGCTTTGGTGGTATGAATCGAAGCAACGCAGTTTTTGGGTATGGGGCATTGTAGCCACCTCGGGGCTCCTTTTATTTGTGTTGCCTTTTTTGGTGAAAGATCCAACCATTTTGGAGAGTATGAAGAGCCACTACAACGATTGTTCGGAGCGGTCGTGGGTTCGTCCGGATGAGTACACGTTTCGGGAGGGATTAAGTTTGAACATTCATTTACGCGAGTGGTTACCGGGCTCTCCGGAGGAGAACGCCCCGTACAAGCATATACCACAATTTGGTTTGCAGCTTTTGATGGCGGGCCTGGGATTTTGGTATTACCGGAGGAAGGCACATTTGAAGATGGACATTTATACGTACAGTTTGGTTGCCTTATCGATTATGCCCATGCTGTTTTACACCACCAGTCCGATGTTATTTCGGTATTACATGTTGATGCCCTTGGCGGTATCGGCGGTTTTGGTATGGAAAACCTTAGCGATGGGGAGTCCTTTTGGGCTTGAAAAAAAAGTTTAATTTTTTCTTTGGCAATTGATTTGCACTGTATTATCTTTGCGTCCGCTTTTAAGGTCCGGATGGATGGGTGAGTGGCTGAAACCACCGGTTTGCTAAACCGACGTACGGTGAAAATCGTACCGCGGGTTCGAATCCCGCTCCATCCGCAAGTGGAATTTCCAATTTTATCCAAAAGCGTGTAAATCAATGATTTACACGCTTTTTTTTATTTATATTTTTACATAAAATTCCGCTTTTTTCCATCATCTTGGTTTCTCTGTGGGTTTCTCGAGATTTTTTGAAAAAAAGGAAACCAAGTAAATACAGTGTTATGGAATTGAATGGAATAACTAAAAGAAAATCAGCGTTTTAGGTGTTGTATTGTTCGGGCAAACCTGTTACCTCTTAATACTATTTGATTTTGTCTTTACCTGTATCCTATCTAACTCCACCAATTGGAAAATCTAACAGGTAAACAGCTCAGACGCAGGTCTAGCCTAGGCTCTACTCAAAGTTAGCTCAAGAAACATTTTTAAGAACAGAAAATTATTGTTTTGACTAATTGGAAGGTATTACGGTATAGAATCCATTCAATTTTATTGGACAATTGGCTTTGCTATACAACAAGGAAATGGTGCCTTAAGAGAGTGCTTCATTTATATAATAATCGTCTTTCTTCCCATGGATAAAGCTAGGAATCAAAGAGATTAAAAAAATTTGTAAAGAAAATTCCCAGCTAAGAGCAATTTACGCTTCTGTACGCCGATGGGGTTTTCCCTGTCTTTTGTTTGAATAGCTTCACAAAATACTGTGGATATTCAAATCCCAACTCATAGGCAATTTCATTAATGTTCTTTTCTGAATTCAATAGGCTGTTTTTAGCTTCTTCCAGGATGAAAATATGGATTTGCTCCTGCGCATTTTTCCCTGTCTCCTTTTTAAGAAGGTCACTTAAGTAACTGGGAGAAAAATGGATGCTTTCCGCCACATATTTGACGGTCGGTAAACCATTTTCCCTTCGATGTTCATCGGAATAATAATCATTCAATACCTTTTGGACTTGTGCCAGGACAGATTGGTTACTCTGACCTCTTGTAATCATCTGCCTTCCATAAAACCTGGAGCAATACCCCAGCAGCACCTCTATGGTTGATACAATGATCTCCTGGCTATAGCCATCGATGTTTTCTTGTAGCTCACCTTGAATCGTTTGGATACAATCAAACAAAATCGTTTTCTCTTTTTCTGACAGGTGGAGTGCTTCTGAGACTTCATAATGAAAGAAGGAATACGATTTTATTTTTTCGTTTAAGGCCGTTGCGCGAATTAGATCCGTGTGAAAAAACAACCCCCACCCCATTTTATCGGGGCGCTCCTCGATTTCGGTATCCATTTCAATCAACTGGTTGGGTGCGATGCAAATCAAACTCCCGTCCTGAAAATCAATTGATTTTCGCCCGTATTTCAGGTTATTTTTACAGTAATTTTTAAACAGGATGGAGTAAAAATCCGTACTGATTTTGGTGTCTGGGTAAACCTGTTCGGTGACTTTGCTAAAATCCAACACCGTCACCAAGGGATGCTGGCTATTTCCAAGTTGAAATACCTTGTGAAGATCTGCAATATTCTGGAGGTGAATGTGCGTTTTCATACTGGGCATTTTATTTAAAAATCAAAATGAGAACGTATCCCAGATAGAATCGTGTCAACAATGGATCCGTGTTATTTTTCAACTGACTCGATAAGATAATCCATATAGACTTTTCCTCTTCGTTCAGCAAAAAAGTCAAGGCTTAAAACAATACTTGCTTGTATAAATAATCCTAATCCAATTCCCCTCAAAAAGGTGTCTTTTTGGGTGGAGTACATCAGGAAAATCCCTAAAACAATCAAAGTGATCTCAAGATATCGAAAAAGAACAAAATTACTCATCACTTTCTCCATTCTTGGAATTTCCTGATCAGTAATTTTAGCCGGATCTGATTTGTAATAGTTCTCTACCCTTACAATATCCTTTGGGCTTCTTCTAACAATGGTGTAGCCTACCACCAACTCTAAGGTGGCAACGATCAAAAAGGGAATGGCCACTCCTTTCCAAAAGGCTGTTTTTAGACCCAGCAGGAAGCCTACCGCAAGAGTCAACGCCACTATACCCATAAATAGAAAAAGGTAGCTCTCTGCTTTTTCACCTGTAAAGTATTTTACGATTGGATCCATTTTTACAATTTAAAAAAGCGTTTGTTCATACTAAAGATAAACGAATATCCAAGCCATTTATTCAAAAATTGAAATGTCTTGGCATCCTTTCCTACCACATATCGAAGTTTGGAGGTGCCATCCGTAGCAGCTTTGTAAATCACCTCGGAAACAATGCTGACCGGAGCAGCGCTCTTGACCATGTTCGGCATAGCAGTGGTGATTTTTTCTACAATGTTTTGGTATTCTGTTAAATCCGAATCATGGTTAAAATCAAAGGAACGTCCAGCAAAATCTGTAGCGATGGCCCCCGGCTCGATAATTTTCACTTTCCCACCAAACTGCTCCACCTCATACCTCAACGATTCAGAGATTCCTTCTACCGCAAACTTGGTTCCATGGTAGAGAGTACCCAATGGGAAGGTCATTTTTCCACCCATGGAGGAAACATTAATTATGATTCCTTTATCGTTTTGTCTGAAATGCGGAAGAATGGCTCTGGTCACTTCCAGTAGGCCAAGTACGTTGGTATTAAACTGTCGCAAGATTTTATCTCTACTGAAGGACTCCAATGGACCGTAGGCACCGTAACCTGCATTGTTTAAAAGTACATCAATTCCTCCAAACCTCCGAATCCCCTCCGAGACCGCTGATTGAATGCTCTCCAGGTCTGTGACATCCAATTGGGTGACCAATACATTGGAAAGTTTGGTTAGCTCAGTTTCCTGACTAGGATTCCTCATGGTTGCCACCACGTTCCAGCCCTTGGACTGAAACAATCTTGCTGTATCTTTTCCAATGCCACTGCTTGCACCAGTAATTAAAATGGTCTTATTCATTATAGCTGAGTTTAAATTAGGGTGCAAAGATCAACTGGCTGAAAGTGGATCCAATAATACTAATCCACGCCCTTATTAATCAAATTACGGAAAATAGAGGAAAAAACGCTTATTAATGGTTAATGGTAGTGGTGGGTAGGCCTAGCTTTTCTTTCTGTTATTAGGAGACTGCTTAATAAAGCTATGTAAATACAATTTAATTGGAAGTTGTGCAACAACCTATAGATGAGAAGGTGCAACCAACACCTGTTCTTGGCGAAGAAACCTTAACAAAACAGCACAGCTACAAGTGCACTGCCAGCAGCACTCCTTTTCCAAAATGGACATCCATATATGATAAAAATAGAGCCCTCCTCCTCAGAGCTTAAAAACCCGAGCCGCTTTTACAGCCATTTTCCAGCCTTTGTAATATTGCTTTACTTGCTTAATCGGCAAAGTGGGTTGAAAGCTGCGGTCCAACATCCAATTCTGTGTAATGTCCTCCTTGCTTTTCCAAAATCCAACAGCCAGCCCCGCCAAATACGCAGCTCCGAGCGCTGTGGTCTCTTGTACCACCGGCCGATGCACCGGTACTCGAAGCAAGTCAGATTGAAATTGCATCAAAAACTGGTTGGAAACGGCGCCTCCATCCACACGTAACGTTCGAAGAGGAATACCGCTATCTTTCTCCATTACTTGCAATACATCGGTGGTTTGGTAGGCAATGCTTTCAAGGGCTGCCCGAATCAAATGCGCTTTTCCAGTCCCCCGGGTTAAACCAAAAACGGCACCACGGGCGGCAGCATCCCAATAGGGGGTACCAAGGCCTACAAATGCTGGCACAAAATAAACACCCTCAGAGCTGGAGATGGAGGTAGCGTACTGTTCAGACTCAGCAGCCTGATCCAAAATACCCAATTGATCGCGCATCCACTTTACCGCTGATCCAGCTACAAAAATAGAGCCCTCCAGAGCATATTCTACTTTACCACCTATCCCCCATGCAATGGTTGTTAATAACCCTCCTTTGGATGCAAAAGCCTTTTCTCCTGTATTCATTAACATAAAACAACCGGTCCCGTAGGTATTTTTAGCATCTCCCGGAGAAAAGCAAGCCTGTCCAAACAAAGCTGCTTGTTGATCGCCCGCTATACCGGAAATAGGGATCGGCGTCTTCCCTCCCCAAAGCGTGGGGTCTGCCATTCCAAATTTACCACTGCTGTCTTGAACAGTTGGCAGGAGCTGCATTGGAATTTCCAAGGCTGCACACAAACCTGTGTCCCAGCAAAGATCGTGGATGTTAAACAACATCGTTCGGGAAGCGTTGGTGTAATCGGTGGCATGCACCTTTCCACCCGTCAGTTTCCACAGCAGCCAGGTATCAATGGTGCCAAACAACAAATGGCCTTCTTCCGCCAGTGTTCGCGCGCCCGCGACTTCATCCAATATCCACTTGATCTTGGAGCCTGAAAAATAAGCATCAGGAACCAGCCCCGTCTTGTATCGAATTTCTGCTTCGTGCCCTCTTTTCACCAGCTCCTCACAGATGGAGACTGTCTGCCGGCTCTGCCAAACAATAGCAGGGTAAATGGGAAGACCACTCCTACGATCCCAAACGACGGTAGTTTCCCGTTGATTCGTGATCCCGATGGCTGCAATGGATTCAGGATCAATAGCACCCATCACCTCCAAAAGCACGGAGCGGACCGATTCCCAGATCTCCATAGGATCGTGTTCGACCCAACCCGGATGCGGAAAATACTGGGTAAACTCTTGCTGAGCGAGCCGAGCAATAGCCCCTTGGTGGTCAAAACAAATGGCACGGCTACTGGTAGTGCCTTGATCTATGGATACTACGTATTTTTTCATACTTATGTTGGCAAAAATGGACTATTGAACCCTCAACTGAAGGAAAGCGAGTTGAAAATACCAGTTAATCAGCAACAGCCGATTTTACTGCTTGCATTAGTTCGTCGTATTCCGGGTAAAAAACCCCTTGAAAACCAGCATTTGCAAAGTGAACCAATCCTTTAGCAACGGTAGCGTGATCCGAATTGGAGTCCACGGGCCATCCGGGGTTCGCGTACTGAATCAGGGCCGTAGCCACGGAAGCAGCTGGAATCCCACGTAACCTTCGGAGGGGACCACCTAGAAACGGTTGGACGAACTTCCAGACCCAAATCCCTATTTTTTCACCGAGCCGGAATTCCTTACGATCCCCCAATAAAAAGGAAGGACGAGCTGCCACAAAGGTATCGAAACCCAAGGCTTCCAATCCCTTTTCTAATTCCCCTTTGGTTCGAAGGTAAAAATTACTGGAGGTTGCGTCTGCACCGATGGAAGAAACCAGTAAATAGCGGGAAAACCCCTTTTGTTTTGCTATTTTCCCAAGGGCTAAAGGGTACTGACAGTCTACCTTATATTGTGCTTCCTTACTACCGGCCCGAGCGAGGGTAGTACCCAATGCACAGAAAAAATCCTGCCCTTCGATCAACGAAGGATCCGGATGGTCAAAATCAAACACACATTCCTTTAGCTTAGGGTGCTGCTGACCGCTGGGGCGGCGAACCAAGGAAACTACCTGATCATAGGCAGGATGTTCCAGTAGTTGTTGTAATAAATGCCCACCAGTAAGCCCGGAGGCACCGATGAGAACGGCTGTTTTTTTCATAATTGGAAAATTCAAAAGTAGAAACCTTTTAAATTAGAGACCGAAAAGTACTTTCTTTTCTGGATAAAAAAGGGCGATTCCAAGGTTTTATTTCCTATTTTTTCAACCCTGTTGAACCCCTGTATTCTACAGGTTTACCCAATTATACGTTGGATTTTTTACGAAAAAGAAAAAAATACCCCATTTTACCCTTTATCTTTGCCATTAACTCAACCAATCCCTCCACATAATGAAGGTTCGTTTACTTTCCGTTTTTTTTCTATATTGCTGCTCGCTCCCTGTTTATTCCCAATATTTTCGAGTGCAAGCTGCTGCTTTTGCTGATTCAGTTGGCAACTCCTACTTTACCGACCGGGGGGTAGAACAGGTACAGGTTAGAAAAACAACCACCGGCATTTACCAATATTTGATTGGTGCCTACAAGACGAGGTTGGAGGCAGAGTCTGTTTGCACTCAGTTGATTGAAAAAGGCTTTACACAACCGGTAATATTGGATTTGGAAGCAGAGCAGGCCCTATCTATTTCCAACTGTGGCTACACCACTGGTAGGGTTGCGCCAGCGCAGGCTGCCGAGGGAAAAAATCCGGTGCGAATGATCTTTTTCCAAGCTAATCAGGCTACATTGGATGCAGCAGCGCGGGTGGAATTAGACCGTTTTTTGCTGCAAATGCAAGCAAATAAAGCCCTCCAACTCCGGATTATGGGATTTACGGACAGTAATGGATCTGCGGAGAGCAATATGGTATTGGCGGGGAATCGGGCGAAAGCGGCACGAAACTACCTGATTAATAAGGGAGTACAAGCTGATCGGTTGTTTTTGGAAGTGTACGGAGAATCAGAGCCCTTATATGAAAACAAAGACCATCAAGGGAGGGCGATTCCAGAAAATCAACGTTGGAACAATCGGGTTATGCTGAAGTACAAAGAGTAAGTGGCCCCCTACCCTTCCAACGAGTAGCACTTTTATTTTGTCTAAGCTTTCGCCCCGAAAACAGCCTACCTTTTAGACAATATACTCATTTTTAAGGAGTTGCAAAAAAAAGAAGGGTAAATTAATTGGGAATTAAGGCAAGTCGCGTATTTTGTGGCTGTTTTAGTGCCCTTTATGAATTCACCTCAATCCGTATTAATTGTCCATCCAGATCCTTCAGTCATTCTGGAAATTCAGTCTGTTTTTTTAGACGCTGGATATCATGTGCATCGTACAGAGACACAGTATATAGCAGCGATGCAATCTTTGCTGGAGGAGAAATTGGATTTGGTGGTAACAGATGTCCACCTGGACCAACCAGAGGACGGTCTTCAATTGGCCGAAAGGGCCAAAGCCTTGGATATTCCGACCATTCTATTGGCAGACACTGCAGATTTGGGCTTATTTGAAAAAATAAAGCAAGTCAAGGCGCATGCTTTTTTAGTTCGGCCTTATGATCCCTATTCTCTTTTAGGTGCTGTTGAGCTCTCCTGCGGCAACGCGGAAGTAGCTGCTGAGACGGCCTCTAATGAGGTCTTGTTTTTCAAAAGCAACCACTTATTGATTCGCGTTCGGTTAGAAGATTTACTTTATATTTTTGCGGAGGGCAACTATTGTACCTTGGTAGAACGAAGCCGCCGACTGATTGTCAAAATGTCCATGCAGCAAATTGCCGCCCTGTTGCCATCCAAAGATTTTATTCAAGTACACCGCAATTACCTCGTCAAAGTAGATGAAATTGAAAGTATCTCCCTGGCGCATAACGAGCTTCACATTTATGGGCAAGTTATTCCAGTCAGCAGGCAAAAATTTCGGGAGGATTTATTGAAGCGTGTTAAGTCGGTCTAGTTTTAGGATTTTCATTCCTAAAACTAGGCGAAATCAACTGAAAGACCAGGAGGTTTGTTGTACTTTTGTTGGAGGTCGCTCTTGAAGTGTCCACTCCAAGCCAACTTTTATTCCCAAGTATGAAACGAATACTTTTCTTCTTGCTACTGCTTCCCTTCTCCATTCCGCTTCATGGGCAGTACGAACGTAAATTGGAGCAGTCCATCCGCCTTTACAACAGAATTAAGGTACAATATGAATTGGAAGGAGTCTCCTTTCAAAAAGTAGAGCAATCCCTGGAGGTAGCTGATTTGTTGCTGAAAGAGGTAATCAAATATGGTTCGGAGCCAGAAAGTAAGTCAGCAAGGTATTTTTTCACCCTAAAAGAGCTCTTGAAGGGAGAAATGCTTTTTCGGCCAGACTCGCCCAATCGGCTTTTAGGGGAACAGCTATTACTGGGGTTGTCAGACTCCTTCCAACAGTTGGATGGGTCTTTTTTTCCAGTACGGTACTTTTATGAAGACGAGTATTTTGTAGTTGATTACGATGATTTCGTAGGGGCTCGTTTTCGGTATTTTGCGGAAATAACGGAGCTCTATTACCGAAAAGGCGAATTTGATCTGGGAAGGAAGTACGCTCGATTAGCCTTGCAAATGGGCACAACGGTAGATCCTTACCTCTCCTTTTTCTTAATGACGTATTTATTGGATATGGATCCAACCGCGGTAGAGATCTTTGAGTATTCCCTTCTTATGGTTCGGCATTACCAGTCCATGGAGCCAACTCAACAGCAGCAGCTCAATGAAGATGACCAGTTTGCGACGAAAGCCTTATACACCGCCTTTGATCAACTGGCCAAAGACTCGCTCACCATTGCCTACCTTGATTCTACTGGTACGATCTCTGCGGAGATTGCGGAGCGGTTGCTCCCGTTGGTAGGATTTGACAGCCTCGCCACCCTGTTTTTTGAGCACGCGGCAATCAAGCACCATCCCTTCCCCTATACCCGCTCCTGGGATGTACTGAAACTATTGGACCACTACCAACATTACCCAGCCGCCAAACAACTTTGCCAGCAAATCAGCACCCAAACACCCCCCACTGCTTGCTACGACCTCCAGCGCCTCAGCAGCTACTTTGCCAAATACGGAGAACCCTCTCTCGCCCAAAAATACACCAAAAAAGCCAAAAAATGCACCAAAAAACCCCGTAAAGCCGCCACGCTGGCGGCTCCCCGGCGATAGATCATCAGCATAGCACCACACCACGCTGGCGGCTCCCCGGCGATAGATCAGCAGCAAAGCCCACGCCACACTAGCGGCTCCCCCAAGATAGATCAGCAGCAGAGCACACGCCACGCCAGCGCCCCCCCCAAGATAGCACACCGTAAAGCCGCCACGCTGGCGGCTCCCCGGCGATAGATCAGCAGCAAAGCACCACGCCACGCTGGCAGCTCCCCGGCAATAGATCAGCGGCAGAGCACACGCCACGCTGGTCGCTGGTACCACAGGATGGTTGATGTGTATCCTAATCTTGTGCATCTGAGCCGCAGGCGCTGCGGGTCTACACGCAGGCACTGCGGGTCTACACGCGCAACAACCGGGTTCTTACCCCATAAACTGCATCCACCACCTGGACCGCATACACGCCAGATGGCCAACCCAGCACCGAAAACAGCACTTGACCACTTGTTTCTCCATGGTATTCGGCAACAAGCCTCCCCT
>JBKDAM010000039.1:0-3135 GCA_046316495.1 Chitinophagales bacterium | reverse complement strand
ACCCTGAACTACTTGGGATTGATTTGGGCAGCTGATCTGAAATTTCCTGCAAATCAAACTGTTTCATCCATCGCTGCACATTATCCGATGTGGTTTTAAGCTCTACGCGGACCTTATCCGGCTGTTCGCTTTTGACATATTGCCGAATCAAACTAGAGAAAGAAACCGCTTCCGCCAAATCGATGGAGTTTAGTTTTTTACCATGCTTGTACAGGGTAGCAGTAAACATCAAATCACCAATACCTTGCGACTGAATAGTGCGGATCATTCCTTTGGTGGTGGTCACCATGTAATCGATTCGAGCGGACAACTGACTCATGTTTAGCGGATAATTTGCAGGAATTCGATACTGAACGTTTTGGTAGTAGTGGCTGGAAAATAGACTTTTAGAAGCCCTCCAAACTCCTCCATACTATCGGTGGAAGTAGCGTGCTCCACATCAAACATGTTGGTATCGGAGACAAATCGGGTTCCAAGAGGCATTTTTTCAGCGTTTAGCAAAAAGAGAATCTCATTGTACGCCGGAATATCAATCTGATCCACACCGGCAGGAACCGTTTGTTGGCGAAAACGAGCCAGCGAGAAAGGAATTTCCCGTTGGGCCAAGGTGGTTGTGATGAATGTCCAGCGATCAAGCATTTTACAATCAATAGAGGTGGTTAAGCCATTACCCGAAACATCAATTTGATGCGATACGGGCTAAAAGTGGCTGAGTTGGAGTGATTGTCCAGGTAACTTCCGTTCACCAGTTGCCCTCGACTAAGGTCTTCTTCCAAGGAATAAAACGCAAATCGAGCCGGAACCTTGGATTGATACACCACCGGCAAACTTGCCAAATGGATTTTGCGGTTTAAGGCTTCTAGGGTTAGTATTCCTGTTTGGTAGTCGTAGGTGGTTTGCGGTAATTTGCCGGACAGGACCGGAAGAATCCCGGTTAAAGTCCCGCTGGTTTCAGGAATTTTGTACTGAAAACGGATCAACTCACCGGGGCTACTGACCAGGAACTCATGGGCGTGGTAGCGGTTTTTCATGAAGTAAGCGGATCGTTGGTTAACCAGAGGTACAAATGGACATCGTATGCAGTGAAAGGAGTGGCTCCGGGGTCCGTCAAACGGCCTTCAATGGTAGAGCCACCCGCTTCCACCATCTCCTCAATCAGGAAAAATCGGTCGTTGGGAGGCACTTGTTGCCCGCAGGTTAGCAGGCGAACATCGTGTGCATCGTCAAAAATCTCCTGATTGTTCACTCGCAGGCCTACACTCGTTCCCGCCAGGGCCTGTTCTTCGGGCAACAAAACAAACAGCCCTCTGATTCGAGCATATTGCTTGTCTGTTTGCGCATTAAAGCGAACCGATTGACCAGACCCTGTGACCCTTAGTCGGATCTGCTGAAACTTGTGGTTTTTCATGGTTTTTTATCTGAATTGGTAGCTTAAGACTAGGCTTTGATAACAGCGGTTCCGCGCAACACCACTTTCAGGTAGGTATTCACTGGAGCATTGTCAGCCCATTCGATATTGAACTCCATGGCTTGTTGGTCACGGATCATCTTTGGGTTATCGAGAATCAACAAGCCCTGAAAGGTATCCTTCCCAACGGTGTTAAATACCTCGCAGGAGGTATTTGGAAGCAAGACCGTTCCATTGGCCTTAAACTCAAACTCCCCGTTGCGGACATAATCCGGGATCACACCAAAATTGACGCTACCAACGGTCTCATTGGGTTCTGCTACGCCTCCTTGTAATTGGATGGCATGTAGCAAAAAGTGGTTTCCCTTCTCCAATTTACCGCTGGAGATATTGGACATGCCCACCACCTTGGTATCATCGTCTTTGAACATCTTCACCACCTTCGAACCTGCCACGGAGCGGACTACGTAATAGGCAGTGTCCACGGCCTGAAGGGTTGGGTTGGCAAGGCCTTGCTGGATGTCAGCTGGAAGCAAGTTTAATCGTTTTTCAAACTCCGCTCTGGAGCCTTTGCCGGTGATGGCAGAGGCCGAACGGCTTTGCTGCTGCATCCGTCGGAACATTCGTTTTTTATCCGCGGTGCCGGCCATTTCCAGGGCACTGAGGAACTCATCCTCGTTCATTGCCCCAAGAAGGTTGTATTCACTTCGTTCAATTTGTCCAAGGGTTATCATGGTATTGACTTTCTTTTTTGGTTGTTTGTGGTTGGTTAGATAATTTCAATCGCTGCCAGGTCTTCAGAAGCGACCACTGGTTCGGAGTAGCTGTCATTGCCCATAGATCCAGGGCCGAGGACCGGAAGATCCGGATTGTACCGGTCGATGGCTAGGTTCATCGGCTCCCGATACACAGTTAGCGGATAAGCCTCTCCAAGTCCGCCTTCGGCTCCTGCCAGCAAGTCCTTTTTGGTCAAAACTTTTATTCCAGACAAGACTCCAGCAGCCCCAACACCGGCAGATAACATCCGTATGGCTCGGTTCTTGGATTTGATGGCTCCATACGTACCGGCACCAATTAAGAGCATCGGGCGAACCATTCCTTTGGCATTGAAGCCTGTTTGGGTGGCATCGACCTTCATGGCTTTATCTACCATTTGTCCGCCAACGGCACCGGCTACCACGCCTGCACCGATGTAAGCCAGGTTTTTGATTTCCTCCATGACAGCCCCGCTGCTCATTTTGGAACTAGATTTTCTTTTACTAGGCATGTTTTAATCCTTTTTTTGAGGTTTTTTGAAAGAGACTACCGGAGGAGGATGGTTTTAATGGGTTTGCGGCGTTTTCGGGTGCTGCGGGTACTACGGCTAGAACTTGATTTTCGGCTTCGGACACCGGAGAGTCCACTGCTGCCGCCTTTTTTCTTTTTGGAGGTCATGTTGTACAAAACAAGACCCACGTCTCCGGCAATGGCCAGACTGGGAAGCGGATTGGCTTGTACCCAGGATAAAAGCCCGGGTTTGTTGGTGGTTTCCATAGGGTTAGAGGATGATTCAGTGAAACGGTATGAATTGTCGGAGGACGGTGCTACGTCCGGTAGGTAGTTCTGTGCATCTCCCGGCTCTAATTGTGCCATGACGGCGGCTGCATTGGGATCACTTGCTACTTCCAGGGCGATGGAATTGGCATCCACTTTGACGTTGTTGCCAATCAGTCCTGCTTCTTTCATGA
>JBKDAM010000038.1:0-149703 GCA_046316495.1 Chitinophagales bacterium | reverse complement strand
TACTCCAATTCACCAGACTGGTAATTAATCGTTGCTGTTCGTAAGAGTTCGGAAACCAAGGGTTTCCCCTTTTGGTCGTAATAGGTTAAAAGTATTTCAAATTTTTCTTGTTCGTGCAAAAGATGTGCGAGCAAGGTTCTTTGTTGAATTAGTAGTTCTTGGTAGTTGGCCTCTACTACCTTTTGATTTAGAGCGGCGGCTTCAATTGTTTTTTGCTGACTTTTTTTAAGAATAGGTATATTTAGTCCCAGCTGCCATCCTGGGTAAAGCGCTCCGTTTCCTAAAACTTGCCCGTAAACACCTGCTGTTGTGGTGGGGCTAAGTTTTGCCTTTTCGATTTCTTGGAGGGCATTTGCGATGTCGATAGCTGCGGCCCCTGTTTTTACGGCTGCGGACTGTTGTATAAGTGCTGTGTCTGCCATCGAAAAAGTCTGGCGATCGAAGGGTGCGGCAATTGCCTTAATTGGCCCTTGAAAGCCTAAGAGTTGACCGAGTGCTGCTTGATCGTATTCAATTTCGTGGCGAATTGCTTTCATCGACAACTTAATCATGGCAGCTTTATTTTGTAAAGCTAACTGATCAAGTTTATTACTTTCTCCTGCCCGATACTTTGCTGTGGCTATGGATTCTAGGTTAAGGAAGACACTATCCAGTTGTTGGTAGAGTGTGTTTTTGCCTTCCAAGTAACTTAGATGTTGGTAAATTTCCCGCACTTGTTTTGTCAGGCGGAGTCTAGTCATGCGTTGTTCTGCCTTCGCTTCTGTTGTTTTAGTGGAATAATAGTTTTTTCCTGCAACAGTCATTTTTCTGGAGGGAAATGCCTGGCTAAGGCCTAAGGAGGTGGTACCAAACAATCCTAGGTCTGGATCTGCTGTGACATTATGAAAAATATTAGCGGGCTCAAACGCTCTTGCAGATCCTACCAGCAGTTGTTGTTGTTGGACGTTCAGCTCAGCAGCTTTTATTGCTGGGTGTCCTTTTTGAATAAGATCCAATGCTTGTTGTTCGGTCAATGCTTGGGCACTTAGTAAATGGGATGCTGATAAACTGATGATCAGCGCAGCCGCTATGGGGATAACTTTTGCTTTCTTGGATCGATCATACACCAGTGCGTAGAGTAGGGGTAATACAATCAAGGTAAGCAGTGTTGAGGTAATTAATCCCCCAATTACAACGGTTGCAAGAGGTCGTTGTACTTCTGCGCCAGCACCTGTTGAGATGGCCATTGGTAAGAATCCAAGTGATGCTACCGCTGCAGTCATTAGAACAGGTCTTAAACGGACCATTGTTCCCAGTTTAATGCGTTCGTAGACATCTTCTACTCCTTGTTTTTTTAGGTCATTGAAGTAGGATAGTAAAACAATCCCATTTAGGACAGCAACACCGAATAACGCGATAAAGCCAACTCCTGCGGAGATAGAGAACGGCATACCGCGGATGATCAAAGCGAACACTCCCCCGATCGCGGACATTGGTATCGCGGTAAATATGAGGGCACTTTCTTTAAGCGAATTAAAGGCGAAGTAGAGTAATACAAAAATCAATAGAAGTGCTACTGGTACGGCTATTGAAAGTCGTGCTTTTGCTGCTTGCAGGTTTTCGAATTGGCCACCGTAGGCTACACTATAACCAACGGGCAGTTTTAATTGGGTATTGATTAGTGACTGTACGTCCATAATGGCGCTTTCAACATCTCTACCACGCACATTTGCGCCGATAACGATTCGCCGTTGAGCATTATCTCGGCTAATTTGGGCTGCTCCTGGCTTATATTCAATCGTGGCAATTTCTTCTAGGGGAATAAGGATCCCTTCATGTGTAGTTACGGGGAGTCTTTTAACATCTGCCAGGTCTTTTCTATGCTGTTGGTCTAGCCTGACCACTAAATCGAATCGTTTTTCATCTTCAAAGACAGTTCCTGCCCTTGCGCCAGCAAATGCTGCTCTTACGATTGCGTTAACATCTCTGATATGCAGGCCATAGCGTGCAATTTTTCCATAATCATATTGAATAACAATTTGCGGCAGGCCTTCGGTTTGTTCTACTTTTATGTCTTCTAGTCCTGGTACTTTTTTCAGGATTGTTTCTGCTCGATGGGCCACCCTAGCTAGAGAGTCCAGATTTTCTCCAAAAATTTTGACTGCAATATCGGATCGAACCCCGGTCATCATTTCGTCGAAACGCATTTTAATGGGTTGTGTGAATTCAAAAGCCATTCCTGGAACCTCGTGGACTTTTTCTTCTATCATTGCCACTAACTCCTCTTTTGATTTTGTTTTTGTCCATTCTGACTTGTCTTTTAATAACAAAATATTGTCAGCTGTTTCAATTGCCATAGGATCAGTTGGGATTTCGGCAGATCCAATTTTTGAAATCACCTGTTCCACTTCATCTGGAAAGCTCTCAAGAATAAGCTTTTGGACTAGTCGATGGCTTTCAAGGGTTTGTGATAGGGAGGTTCCTGGCCGGAGGAATCCATGCATCATAATATCCCCCTCATCCAAAGTTGGGATAAATTCGCCTCCCATTCTAGAAAACAAGCCTCCTGCGAGGAGGAGAAGTACTACTGTAGCTGTAACAATTGTTTTTTTCCAAAGGAAGGCTTTGACAAGAATGGGTGCATACCAGCTTTGGAGTTGTTGAATGAGGCGATCGGCAAAGGTTGCTTGTGTTGTGATTGTTTTATTAAGGAAAAGGGCGGAGGCTGCGGGGACAAAGGTTAGAGACAGTATCAGAGCTCCTATTAGTGCAAAGGATACAGTTTGCGCCATTGGACGAAACATTCTACCTTCCACTCCTGTCAGGGAGAGAATTGGTAGGTAGACGATCAGAATAATTACTACACCGAAGACAGAGGATCTAATAATACTGGAGGCAGATTTGGTTACACTTTCGTCCATTTCTATTTGATTAAGCTTAAGAAATGGTTCGCCGGATTGGTCCTTCCATTTAAATGCTTTGTGGTGCAGAAAGTGGAGGGTAGCTTCAACGATTATGACCGCTCCATCAACGATCAAGCCGAAGTCAAGTGCTCCTAGTGACATCAGATTGGCGGATACACCGAAGAGGTGCATCATCCAAAAGGCAAAAAACATGGATAATGGGATCACAGCAGCAATGATTAACCCTGCTCTGAAATTGCCTACCAACATTGTTAGGACGAAAACAACAATTAATGCCCCTTCTAAAAGGTTTTTCTCTACTGTTGAGATGGTTCTGTTCACCAGTTTTTCCCTGTCGAGAAATGTGGTTACCGTAATTCCTTCGGGTAAAGATTTTTTGATATCTTCTAATTTTGTTTTTACGCGTCCTACTACATCTGCAGCATTTTCACCCTTTAGCATCATTACAATTCCAAGAACAATTTCCCCTGATCCATTACGACTAACGGCTCCATACCTCAAGGCAGATCCGAATTGAACGGTTCCAACATCTGCAATTTTGATCGAGGTATTTCCTGTGTTTTTGACGACTATTTTACCTAGGTCCTCAAGGGAGTGGGCGAGGCCTTCTGCTCTAATGAAGTAGGCATTGCTTTCTTTTTCGATGTAGGCTCCTCCCGTGTTTTCGTTTGCCATTTCGAGGGCTTGAAGTACATCAAGTAGGCTAATTCCTAGTGCGCGGAGTCGCTCTGGTGTAACTGCCACTTCGTACTGTTTGAGGTGTCCGCCAAAGCTGTTAATTTCGATTACCCCAGGGGTGCCGGTTAGCTGTTTTTTTACTACCCAGTCTTGAATGGTTCTGAGGTCTGAGGCGGAGTATTTATCCTCATATCCTGGCTCTGCTTCGACTCTATAATGTAGTATTTCTCCTAATCCCGTTGAAATTGGGGCTAGTTCAGGTGATCCAAATCCAGGAGGGATTAAATCTTCAGCGGATTTCAGTCGTTCGTTTATTTGTTGCCTTGCCCAATAAATATCTATTTCGTCTTCAAAAACGATGGTAATTACACTTAATCCGAACCTTGAGATCGATCGGAGCTCTACAACTCCAGGAATAGCTTTGAGGGTGTTTTCGATGGGAGATGTGACAAATTGTTCCACTTCTTGTGTTGCAAGAGTTGGGCAAACTGTCAGGACCTGTACTTGGTTATTGGTATTATCCGGTATTGCATCAATTGGAAGTTGGGTGAATGACCAGATGCCTAAGACACAAATAGAGGCAGTAAGCAATCCAATCAGGACTTTATTATGAACTGAAAATTGAATTATATTTTTTAGCATAATAGATAGCTGCTATTAGGTAAACGTTGATATCAGGGTGTTTACAAGACGATGCGGGTTGGCCTATAAGAGTATAGTTAAATACTCTTTCTAATCTGAAGAGAATTTTACACTGAGCTAGGTTATGGGCTAAGCCATGGTCACGCAAAGCACCTACTGTTCAGACCTGGGAATACAGCATGGTCCTGCTTAGGTAGCATACCGTATGCGTTTCTGTTGTATTGTTGGTAAATATAGTGGTCTTTAAACCTTTGGCGGCTGCCAAATGGAAGATAGATGTGCAGAGGGTAGTAGGGTTGATGTTTGTATGAACCCTACTTTAGTGGAGCGGAAGGAGGAAACAAATTGAAATGGGGTACTTGGCAGGTTTGTTAAGAATGCCTTTAAGGTTTCAAACGTTTGGGAGCTACTATGTTCGCCCTTGCCTGGCAACTGGCTATGATTGTGTTCTGTGCTGTGTTTGGCGAAGCCTTCCCCGTAATGTTCGAAGATGAACTCAGCGAGCGAGGCTGTGCTGTGCTCTTGCTGGTGTTTTTGAAAATGCTGTATCAGGAATGGCAGTTTCGCGAAAGACGTCTTAAGCTGTTGCGGAGTTAATGCCGCAAAGAGATAGATAAAGAGCAATATCTTAGGCCAGCTTACGCTCATGAGAGCACAAATATAGGCTTTTTTTGATTGGCGCTAAAGGTGGCCA
The DNA here is from genome assembly GCA_046316495.1 of Chitinophagales bacterium. Classification (GTDB taxonomy): domain Bacteria; phylum Bacteroidota; class Bacteroidia; order Chitinophagales; family Saprospiraceae; genus M3007. The sequence continues at coordinate 144,786 of JBKDAM010000038.1, read as the reverse complement.
AGTCAATAGTTGTACTAATAACATTTCATTAGAGATTGGAGGCTGCTATTACTAAACCAAATAAGATAAGTACGACGCCAATGGTTTTTCTAACAGAAACGATGTGTGAGGGGGTTAGCCAATTTCGTAGTTTTTTTGCTGCATAAATTTTCAACAGATCGGTCATGACGAGTACTGTCATCATTGCAGTAAAAAACAAAAGGCCTTCGGAAATTGACCAACCGTTGGGGGCAACCAATCCTGTGGCGGTTCCAATCCAGAATAAGAGGGTGCCGGGATTTACCATGTTGATCATGAACCCTTTTCCCCACTGGCTCCAGAAGTCACGGCGTTCAATTTGAAGTAGTGGCGTAGTATTCGCGTGAACGGGTTGTTTTTTTTGAGCAACCCAAAGACTTGCAGCGCCGAAGGAGACCAGAATAAGACTTCCAAAAATGCCGGTCCAAAAACGAAATCCTGGCAATGCTGTGATGGATTCTAGCCAGTGTATTCCTTTCAACATTACACCTATGAACAGGATATCGCTGGTCCAGATTCCGCTAGCAACGGCTATGCCGGCCTTGAATCCGCGGGCGAGGGCAGATTCAATAATAGAGAAGAACAAGGGTCCGACAACGAAGCTTAACGTAAGTCCTAGCAATAAACCTTTGAGCAGGAGTGGAAGCATGGAGCAAAGGTAGTAATATTGCGCTTGGAATGGTAGTAGCTAAAATACAAGAACAAATTTCGGCGTACAAGCGCCATTTGGGTAGTCGGAGGGATTTTCCAAACAGTTGGTGGTGGGAATCTGTCCAACATTTTCAAATGAATTGGGATCTTGACGCTCCTGATTTGGTCAAGATGTTGGATACTTGTTTTCAGAATTCGGTAACCCGGCGATTATGGCAATTAGAGAAGTGGCGTCCTAAGGAGCTAATCTTACTTTTCATGCAACAGCAGCCATTAATGGTGAAAGCGATGTTTATTGATTTGTTTAATGAGACGAAGGATGTTGAGATGCGTATTTCTCGGTTTATATTTGGTTGTGATATGTTGATGGAAGAATATAAACGGAATAATGTAGGAAGTATTGAGAACAATCATTACCACGGTGATTACAGGATGATTGCACTTTATTTGGCGTTTAGGTATCCGGAGGTATATGCTGCTCCTTATGATTTTGAAGTATTCAAGGAGGCTTTAAGCCGTTTAGGTGCTCGGGACTTACCTCAGGCAGATGACTTGGTTCGGTTTTTTAAGGTTCATAGAACCATTCAGGTATTTCTTGAAAAGGATGGGGGTGTATTACCGTTGATACATCGGTCGTTACAACCGAAGGTACACTATGTAGGTCCAACGTTGTTTCCTGCTGTTGATTTTTTACGATTTGTGGCTGGAGGAGAACGTTGATGTGGGAGGAGAAGAGTCATTTGGCTTTATGATAATTAATATACGGATGGTTTGGCTCTTTTTACTTAAAGCTGACGTTCCGTATTTAATTTTTGCCTAACCTTGCACCCGATTAATTAATAAAACATGATTAAAAACGGTATGTTTCGGAATACACTTCTTCTGTTGCAAGTTCTTTTGATTTCAAGTCTTTATGCTCAAAAACCGGATGCCACTCCGGTAGTGAATGAGTCAAAGCACCTTAAAAACATTACTCAATTGACATTTGGTGGGGACAATGCGGAGGCCTATTGGAGTAAGGATGGCAAGTTTTTGACTTTTCAGAGTAATAACCCAAAATGGGGCTTGGAATGCGATCAGATTTTTAGAATTGATATTCGGGAGGCTGCCAATAACCCTGAATATAAGCCAACTACAATTAGTACCTTGAAGGGCAGGACTACTTGTTCTTATTTTATGCCAAATGGTAAGGATATTTTGTATGCTAGTACCCATGAAGGGGGAGAGACGTGTCCACACATGCCTAATTTGAGAGAGGGGGGCAAATATCTTTGGCCGTTATTTGACAGCTATGACATATATGTAGCGAACAAAAAAGGCAAGATTAAAAAGCAGTTGACGAATACCAAAGGGTACGATGCGGAGGCGGTAGTAAGTCCTAAGGGTGATAAAATTGTCTTTACGAGTGATCGCACGGGCGATTTGGAGCTTTGGATTATGGATATTGATGGTTCCAACCAAAAGCAATTGACGACTGATCTTGGGTACGATGGTGGGGCTTTTTTCTCTGCGGATGGTAAGCAGCTGGTATTTCGGGCAAGCCGTCCCAAAACAGAGGCGGAGATAACAGAATATAAGGATTATCTATCGAAGGGATTAGTCGCCCCAACTAATATGGAGATTTATGTAATCAACGCGGATGGTACGGGTATGCGACAGGTTACGCAGTTGGGAAAGGCGAACTGGGCTCCTTTTTTTGATCCAACGGGGAAGAAGATTATTTTTTCGAGTAATCATCATTCTCAGCGGGGCTATGATTTTCAGCTTTATATGATTAATGTGGATGGTACGGGATTAGAGCAGATTACAACCGAGAGTAACTTTAATTCTTTCCCCATGTTTTCACCAGATGGCAAGAAGATTGCTTTTTGTAGTAATCGGAATAATGGGGGAACTAGGGATACGAATGTTTTTGTAGCGGACTGGGTTGACTAGTTAGATGCTAAAGACTGGCATTAAAAAGCCCCACTTCTAACTGAGGTGGGGCTTTTTATTTATTAGTACGCAACCCTATTTGGGTTTTGGACTTTTAGAGCGCAGCCTTTAGTAAGCTCGTTCGTCCTTGTCTTCCATATAGTTCATGAAAGCCCGATTAGCAACTCGGTTTCCTCCGGGAGTTGGGTAGTTTCCAGTAAAATACCAGTCGCCTTTGTTATGAGGGCACGCTTGGTGCAGACCTTCTAGGGATTGGAAGATGACCTCTACTTTGGCTCTGATTCCCTTTGGAGAGACGATTTCGGAGATTTTTTTACTAATTTGCTCATATTCAAACAGGTCGTATAGGGCGATTACCTCATTTTTCACCTGTTCAACGGGGATGGATTCGGATATTTTACATTTTTGATAGATTTCTTGAAGGAAGTTGGTTTTTTTTGCTTCTTTCAGGAGTTCAATCATGGCTTGAAAGGCTACGAAATCTCTCATTTTGCTCATATCGATCCCGTAGCAATCGGGGTATCTAATTTGTGGAGCTGAGGAGAGGACGACAATTTTTTTTGGGTGTAACCGGTCAGTAATACTTACGATGGAATCTCTCAGGGTGGTTCCTCTGACGATAGAGTCATCGAGTAGTACCAAGGTGTCGACATCGTTTTCGATAAGGCCGTAGGTAACGTCGTAAACATGGGAGACCATATTACTTCGTTTACTATGGTCGGCAATAAAGGTTCGTTGTTTTTCGTCTTTATGGACCAGCTTTTCTACTCTTGGATGTACGTTTAGGATTTCATCTATTTTTTCTGGGGAGAGTGTGTTTTCGCTTTGGGCGGCCATTATTTGCTCCTTTTTCCAGGCGTTGAACGCTTTTTCTAACCCTTCTGCCAAGCCATAAAACGCGGCCTCTGCGGTATTTGGTATGTAGGAAAAAACGGAATGTCTGATATCGAAGTCGACGGCTTTTAGCGCTGGTTGTGCCAGTTGTGCCCCTAATTGTTTTCGTTCTTGGTAGATTTCCCGGTCATTGCCACGGCTGAAGTAGATACGTTCGAAGGAGCAGGCGGTTCTTTCTCTAGGGTCTGTGAAAGGGAGCTCCTCTACGAGGCCATTATGTTTTACGATTAGTGCATGTCCAGGTTTGAGTTCATGCACCTGAGGATAACGCACATTGAATACAGTTTGGATGGCGGGTCGTTCGGAGGCGGCCACAACCACTTCGTCGTCCATATACCAGTAAGCGGGTCGGATACCGTTAGGATCGCGTACCATGAAGGAGTCGCCATGACCGATCATCCCACCGAACACATAGCCACCATCAAACTTTTTACAGGAACGGCGGAGTAGCCGTTGTATGTCCAAGCTATCGAAAATAAGCTGGTTAATTGCCTGATTATTCAGTCCGTCTGGCTTGAACCAAGTATGAAGACGTTGGACCTCATCGTCTAGGAAGTGGCCAATTTTTTCTAGAACTGTAACGGTATCGCTTTTTTCTTTTGGATATTGACCCAGTTCCACGAGCTCTTGGAATAACTCATCAACATTAGTTAAGTTGAAGTTCCCTGCCACGAGGAGGTTTCTAGAGATCCAATTGTTTTGGCGGTGGAATGGGTGGACCCGTTCGATGCTGTTATCTCCATGGGTTCCGTATCGGAGGTGACCCATTAGTACTTCTCCTGCGTAGGGGGCATTTGCTTTTAGCCATTGAGCATCTTCGAATTTATCTGGGGGAAGTTGGGCTACTCTGCCCCAGACTTGGCTAAAGAGGTCATCGAGGTAGTTAGATGCGTTGCTTCGTTTTCGGCTGATGTATCGTTTGCCAGGTTCGGTATTTAGCTTGATAGTAGCTATACCGGCTCCATCCTGTCCTCTATTTCGCATTTTTTGCAACAGGAGCTGGAGTTTTTGGAGTCCGTAGTAAGGGGATCCGTACTTTTCCTGATAAAACTCCAAGGGTTTTAGCAGGCGCAGCATTGCGATACCGCATTCGTGGTGGATTTGATCACTCATAGGGCAAAGTTACGACAAGGACTTGGATACGAATTAGTATGTTAAGTCACTGTTTATAAATTTGTAGATGAATGACTCAATATTGTTCCTGTTCATTAGGAAACGCACCATTTTTAACGTCGTTGATGTAAGCTTTTGTTGCTGAGTTGATCTGGTCGAACAGATCCAAATAGCGTCTTAGGAAGCGTGGTTTAAATTCTTTAGTTATTCCCAGCATATCATGAATTACCAGTACTTGGCCGTCTACTTTTGCTCCGGCTCCAATGCCTATGGTTGGGATTTCTATGTTGTTGGTGACTTTTTCCGCGAGTTTTGCGGGTATTTTTTCGAGTACGCAGGCGAAGCAGCCCAGTTGATCGAGCATTTTTGCATCTTGTACTAGTTTTTCTGCTTCTACTTCTTCTTTTGCTCGTACGGTGTAAGTTCCGAATTTATAGATACTTTGTGGGGTAAGTCCTAGGTGTCCCATAACTGGAATTCCGGCCATTAGAATTCGACGGATGGACTCTTCTACTTCGGATCCACCTTCCAGTTTAACGGCATGTGCACCGGACTCCTTCATAATTCGGATAGCGCTTGAGAGGGCAACTTCTGAGTTTGCTTGATAGCTTCCGAAGGGGAGGTCCACTACAACCATAGCGCGTTTGACTGCTCTGACAACAGATTGTGCGTGGTAGATCATTTGGTCAAGAGTGATGGGTAGTGTTGTTTCATGGCCTGCCATGACATTTGAAGCAGAGTCTCCCACTAGTAAAATATCAATTCCTGCCTCGTCTAAGATGCGGGCCATTGAGAAGTCGTAGGCGGTAAGCATGGCGATTTTTTCGCCTTTTACTTTCATTGCTTGGATGGTGTGGGTAGTTACTTTTTTTAGTTCGGAAGTAACGGTTGACATGGCGTAGTTATTTAAAATTAGGACTCAAGGTTCAGAAAGAAACATGAGAAGTCCAAATGAAAAGTGTAAAAACAAAAACAGGGGCCATCATTGCTGACGGCACCCTGTATAACCCCAAAAAACCAAATGAAAACTTCTTAAATAGACACTCTTGAGAGTGGAATTTGCTTGTAGATTGGTGATAGCTTAGGCCATTCACTTCTGCAAAGATACGGGTATATATCAAGCTGTCAAGTGTTTGTCCTTGTTTTTTTTCAAAAAAACATAAAAATGAAACCTGTTGGTTTTAAAACATTAAAAATCAAATATTTAAAATTTTGATATTTTGTTTTGTGTAAGAAATCAATGACTTCAGTGAAGTGATACGCTGCATAATTATTTACTGGACGAGGTACTTAATCTGGGAGGGGCGGGGGAATTACCCTTGCGTGTACACTACCCATTTTTCGTCAAAAAAGGGCAGGTTAAATTTGTCCTTAATTGGCATCTGCTCTACATAGTTATGAGCGTTTCCGGGTAGGGCTGCTATTTCCGCATGCAGGTTTCCTCCCTTTAGCGCTATAAGCCCATTGGGGTAGGCATGCGTGTGTTTTCGTTTCAGTAAGTGTTGGCTCCACTGCATTAGATCGGCCAGGGGGGCTACTGCTCTGGAAACGATAAAATCAAATTGGCCAGTTCTTTTTAACTCTTCTGCGCGTGTATGGATAGGCTCAACATTAGACAGGTTGAGCGCATTGGCTATTTCTTGGACCACTTTGATTTTTTTACCGGTACCATCGACCAATGTAAAGGAGGTATTCGGAAAGAAGATGGCAAGAGGTATTCCTGGGAAGCCACCTCCGGTTCCCAAATCTAGGATTTGGGAACCGGGTTTGAACTCGAAGTAGGCTGCTATTGCCAAGGAATGCAGTATATGGCGTTCGTTTAGGTTTTCGATATCTTGCCTTGATATAACGTTAATACGTGCGTTCCACTCTTTGTAGAGTGGTTGTAGTTGATCTAGCTTATCCAGCTGGGTTGCTGAGAGTTCTGGGAACCAAGTTGAGAAGTAGCTCATTAATCGTTAAGTTTCAGCACCTTAAGGAAGGCTTCTTGAGGAACCTCTACGGATCCGAACTGTTTCATTCGTTTTTTACCTTCTTTTTGTTTTTCTAGGAGTTTTCGTTTACGCGAGATATCGCCACCATAGCATTTGGCGGTTACATCCTTTCTTAGTGCGCTGATTGTTTCTCTGGCGATGACTTTAGCGCCAATGGAGGCTTGTATGGCTATCTGAAACTGTTGTCTTGGGAGTAGTTCCTTCAATTTTTCGCACATTCTTCTTCCCATATACTCTGCCTTAGAGCGGTGAACTAGTGCGGAGAGGGCATCGACTTGTTCGCCATTTAACTTAATATCTAGGCGGACCAGATCGGTATCGCGATAATCAAGGAGGTGGTAATCAAAGGAGGCATAACCTCTAGTAGAGGATTTGAGTTGATCGTAGAAATCGAAAACGATTTCGGCGAGTGGCATGTGGAAAATGATTTCCAGTCGAGTTGGGGTCAGGTATTGTTGTTTCATGAGGATGCCACGTTTGTCGAGGCAGAGCTTCATGATATTTCCAATATAGTCTGGCTTAGTGATGATTTGGGCGTTGATATAGGGTTCCTCTGCCTTTTCTAAGTGATTGGGTTCTGGCAGCTCGCTAGGCTGATGCACTACACGGCGTGTTCCCTTCATATCGGTAGCGAAGTAGGTTACGTTGGGAACGGTAGTGATAATATCTTGATTAAATTCGCGGTAAAGGCGTTCTTGAACGATTTCGAGGTGGAGCATTCCGAGGAATCCACAACGAAAACCGAAGCCTAGAGCAGCGGAGGTTTCGGGTTCGAATACTAGTGAGGCGTCATTGAGTTGGAGTTTTTCGAGGGAGTCGCGTAGGTCTTCGAAGTCGTCGGTATCAAGCGGGTATACACCTGCGAATACCATTGGCTTCACCTCTTCAAATCCTTTGACGGGGGATTCACATGGCCTTGCTAAGTGGGTTATTGTATCACCCACTTTAATTTCCCTGCTTACCTTAATACCTGTGATTACGTAGCCTACATCACCAGCGCTTAGGGTATCGCACTCGAACATACCCATTCGGAGTACCCCGATTTCTTCGGCATATACCTCTTTACCTGTATTATAAAATTTGATTTTTTCGCCTTTTTTCAGGGTTCCGTTCATAACCCTTACATAGGCAATTACCCCTCGGTAAGAGTTGAACATGGAGTCAAAGATCATGGTTTGAAGGGGGGCATCTGGATCTCCAGCGGGGGCAGGAATTCGATCGACGGCAGCGGCCAAGATTTCTGGGATACCTATACCGGTTCTTCCTGAGGCGGAGATAATATCTTCTCTCTTGCATCCAATCAGATCAATGATTTGATCTTGTACCTCTTCTACCATAGCGCTCTCCATGTCTACTTTATTAACGATTGGAATAATTTCTAGATCATGGTCAACGGCTAAGTAGAGGTTACTAATGGTTTGCGCTTGGATTCCTTGAGTTGCATCTACTAAGAGTAGGGCACCTTCGCAGGCCGCGATGGAGCGGCTCACTTCATAGGAGAAGTCCACGTGTCCTGGTGTATCGATCAAGTTGAAAATGTATTCTTGACCATCAGCCGGGTGTACGTAGCGCATTTGGATAGCATGGCTTTTGATGGTAATTCCCCGTTCTCTTTCCAAGTCCATGTTGTCTAGGGCTTGGTCTTGCATTTCGCGTTTACTGATAGTATTGGTGTATTCCAGCAGGCGATCAGCCAAGGTGCTTTTTCCGTGATCGATGTGTGCTATGATGCAAAAATTCCGAACGTTTTTCATGTATAAGTTCCGGTGAAGGGTAATCTAACCGGTTTTTTATTTATTTGTTTGTTTAAGAGCCGCAAAAGTATAGATTTTTTGCGTTAAATATAGCATTAGAGTGTCCTAAGGGTTGTTTTTATAAGGAGGCAAGGCGTTGCGCTGCGTCTGCCAGTACCTCTTTTGTTTTTGCGAAGCAGACCCTTATCACTTTGTCGTCTTGGCTGTTTGAGAAAAACGCGGAAACAGGAATAGTGGCGACCCCAATTTCTTTGGTTAATCTTTTACAAAAATCAAGGTCCTTTTCGGAGCTAATTGTGCTGTAGTCAAACAGCTGAAAATAGGTCCCCTCGCAGGGGAGCGGACGTAGTTTTGAGCCTTTAAGTGCATTTAGGAAAAAATCTCTTTTTTCTTGGTAGAACGAGTTTAGGCTGGAATAAGTGGCAGAATCTTCCAAGTAATCTGCTAGTGCTGCTTGCATAGGGTGATTGGCGGAGAAGACGTTGAACTGGTGAACTTTTCGAAATTCTGATGTGATTTCGGGTGGTGCTATTAGGTATCCAATTTTCCATCCGGTGTTATGGAATGTTTTTCCGAATGAAAATACGGTCATGGAGCGTTTTTGAAGTTCGGGATGTGCCAGAGCGCTCACATGGGAATTTCCATCGAATACTAGGTGTTCATAGACTTCGTCGCTCAAGTGGATAATATTAGTATGTTGAACTATATGGGCTAGTTCGTCAAGATCTTCTTGTCTGAGAATTTTTCCTGTTGGGTTGCAGGGAGTATTGGTACAGATCATTTTGGTTTTGGGAGAAATTAACCGACGTACTTCTGCCCAATTAATGGAATAATCTGGAGCAGCGAGTCGGTAGGGCACCACAACACCTCCCACGGTTTCGATGGATGGGCGGTAGGAATCATAGCAGGGTTCGATGAGAATTACTTCGTCGCCTGGTCGGATAAAGGCTGCGAACGCACAAAAAAGGGCTTGAGTTGCGCCTGCCGTGATGGTAATTTCGGTATTGGGGTCAAGTTGAACACTCGGGTAGGTTTGGTTAATTTTATCTGCTATTCTTGATCGGAGGAGTGGGGTTCCTGGCATGGGTGCGTACTGGTTATCGCCCATTTCCATGTGATCAAAGACGAGTTTTCGCAAGCGGGGGTCTGGATCATAATTGGGGAAACCCTGAGAGAGGTTGACCGCTTTATGTTCTTGGGCCAGGGCTGACATGATTGAAAATATGGTTGTCCCGACGTTTGGGAGTTTGGATGATAGTTGCATAGCAGTGTACTTTTGATAAAGGTACGCGGTTTGAAACAAAGATTTACGAAAGGTTTCATGTAGGCTCTATTGGAGTTCTGGTGGGCGCTTCGCACTCTTTAAAAATTTTGGCTGTACAGGTTGCACAAGTATTTAAGTTAAGTTGGCTGTATACCCAGGAGATGGCGTCTGTTTTGGAGTTAAAGAAGTTCGATCGCCCAATTGTATCGAGGAAGCCACCCTCTGACATAACATCTTGAGCTATATTTTTCAGACGAACGATTACCATTCCGCCGCCTTTTCGTTCCTTCCAGTATTTTGATTCCTCGGCAAGCCACTCTGCACCGTCTAAGTCCACGTGGTTGATTCCGTTTGCAAGTAAAATGACCCAGGATTCGGGTCCTTTTCTAAGGTTTCTGATATGAGAAGAGACATGTTGGATGGCTCCAAAAAATAAATTTCCGTCAATTCTTATGATAATGACCTGGGGGCACGTTTTCAGGTGATTTCGTCGATCAATGTTGACGATTTCGTGCCGTTTAGTTGTTGGATCAGGTGCCATGACGGCTATATTAGGTGCTGCGGTTTTTTTTAGGTAGAAATAAAGGGAGAGCAGAACACCCAGGTAAATGGCAAATTGTAGTTCTGAGAAGAGCGTTGCGAAGAAGACTGTGGCGAGGGTGATATTATCTTCTTTGCTGGCTCGTTGAATTTCCTCCAGGTGCTTTAGATCAAGCAGGTTCCACCCTACCAAAATAATTAATCCAGCCATTGCAGGTTGGGGGAGCAGACTGGTGTAGGGTGCAATAAAAAGGGTAATAAGAAGCAGGATTAGGGTAGAAAAAATCGTTGACATGGGTGTTTTAGCACCTGCATCAACATTGAGTGCTGTTCTTGAGAAGGAGCCTGAGCTGGCGTATCCGGAGAAAAAGGGGGCAATTAGGTTAGACAAACCTTGACCGATAAATTCTTGATTTGCATCGAGTGCTTGGCCCGATTTTAAGGCGGCTGTTTTTGCGATTGCTACCGCCTGGACAAGGCCTAATACGGCAAGTGCAAAAGCGCTTGAAAGGAGGCTATGGAGGTTGTCTGGGGTTAGCGAGGGGAGAGAGAGGGGTGGGAGTCCTCTTGGCATTGCATCTACATATTGGATTCCGGCTTGCTGGCCCCCTAGTAATAGAGCCACCGTGGTTCCAATTGTGAGTGCAACCACCAGATGCGGTAATTTGGGGGCGATTTTTTTGATAATAATGGCGGAAAAAATGGTTGTGAGTGCGACGATTAAAACCGGAAGTTGGGTGTTGGGAAGCTGCCACAGAAGGTGCCGCCATGTTTCTAAAAAGGAAGCTTGTTTTTCAATTTCAATTCCCAGAATGGTAGTTGCCTGACTCGTTATGATCAGTACGGCGGCTCCAGCAGTAAATCCCATTACAACGGTATTGGAGACAAAGCCGATATATCTGCCCATTTTCCCAATTCCAAGTCCAAGTTGGATGACTCCGACGAGGAAAGTTAGGGTAAGGGTGAGTGCTATATATTGATCGCTGGCTACAGGTGCTAGTTTCCCTATAGTTGCTATAATAACGATAGAGATTGCGGTAGTGGGTCCTGAGACGAGGTGCATTGATGCTCCGAAAAGGGCGGCAATCAGTGGGGCAACGAGTGCTGCATAGAGGCCGTAGACTGGGGGGAGTCCAGCGATTAATGCGAAGGCTATTGCTTGAGGTAATACTACAACTGCCCCGAGTAGTCCGGCGAAAAAGTCGGCTTTAAGTACTTGGGGTTTACTTAGTTCGTGTTTCCAGGAGAGAAAAGGTAATAGTCGGGGTAATACATGTTTTTTCCAGTTAAATATTTCACCATCAGGCAAATTGTCCTTTATCTGGGACAGTGCGGCGATCATTAAATTTTTGAATATTCGGGCACTCATAGATCTGGACGTGGCATGTATTTTATTTTTATTTTTATTTATAATGTACGATATCTAACTGTTGATTACAGAGCTGAAGGTCCCCTGGATCGTTGGTTGCTATGATCAATGAGCGATTACCAATCCAGTCCTTGATGAGATGGTGGGACCAATTGATAGCGTTTATATCCAAGTTCGTAGAGGGTTCGTCTAGCAGAACAATTGGGGCATTTGATCCGATGGCGAGAGCCAGCTTCACACGCTGTTTCATTCCGGAAGAGAAGTAGCGTAGTTCTTTTTGGCGACTTTTGGGCAGCTCTAGCCGTTCGAGAATCGCTTCTGGTGTAAGGTTGGGTAGTAGTGGTTTTAGTTGGACATGAAATTGAATTGCTTCTTCAAGTGTAAATTCCTCGATAAGGTCAATGTAAGGTGCTGTATAAGATATATATTGATAGATGGATTCCTGTGGGATATTTGATCCGCTTTCATTTAGGAACTGTAAAGAGCCTTTAGATAGGGAAAGGTGCCCGGCAAGTGTTTTAAGGAGGGTTGACTTACCGGAACCATTTGGGCCGATCAAGGCTGTTTTGGTGCCGTGTTGGAGGGTATAGCTAAGATTTCTGAAAATCCAGTCGAAACGGTAACGTTTTCCGGCATTAGTGAGCTTTATTTCCATGCGTGCGTTGCGTGGTGTATTTTTGCGATGCAAAGTTGGTAATACTTATCAATAAAACGGTTTAAAATGCGTTGGTGTCTTTTAATAATCATATTTTTTATTTTTTCACGCGTTGCTGTTGGAAGGGAGCGGATTTTGGTTGCCGATCAGACGTTTAGGTTGGACGGGGAACATGAATATTTTTATGCGTTTGCAGAGGGTGATCAACTCGATATTGAAGTTGGTTTAGTAACGGGAAGTCGAATAAAAAAAGTAGAATTAATCGCATGGCCAGATCGCGTAGTGTACAGTGGATATGATTTGGATACGCTTGTTTCTAAACGTGTTACGATTCCGCACACGGGAGTGTTTTTATGGAGAATTACGGAGCAGGGTTTAGGTAAAAAGGTGTGTAGGTTTGTAATTTATCGAACAGCTGCCGGCTCGAGTACTGCGAGAATGGATACTCGGGTTGGGTGGGATATAAAGACTAGGCCCCAATGGGTCGTTGAACGCAGAAGAGTAGAGGCTGGTAAGAAAACGGACTCATACTCAATAAGTGGACAAGTTTCAGTTCCAGGAAGTAAGATTGGGCTGGGTTCGAACCGGGTAGCGTACCGGTTTGAACTACCCTCCAATACGGTCCAATGGGCGTATCGGATTGGGGTTAGCCAAGTTGCGCAAGAAGCTCGACGTAAGGACGCAGAGGTGTTGGCAGAGTTGACAAAAAAAGGGGCTATGAAATTGGTTGCTTTTCAACCCCAGACGGCTTTAGCGGCCTACGCTATGGGGATGGCAGTGCAGTTGACAACTTCGACTGCGGGTGAGGACATTGAGTATGCATTGGTGGATGCGGGTAATTTGCAACGATTTATGCAGGGTGCGGATCAGTATGACGCCTATATATGGCAAGGCTCTGTCAGTGTGGATGCCCAGCGGAGGCAACATCCGCTTGGGGGAGCTTATGCGTTTGCTTTAAAAAACAATAACTTATTGGAAAGTGTAGAGGTATTGGTGGAAATAGAGGCCATTGTAGAGACGCTTATATTTGAGGATGAATTTTATCTAACCCCACAATGAAGGATACCTATTTAACACTAGCGGGTCCATCGATTGCTGAATTTAAGGATCGCGCTAGTAAGTTTTTAGCATATGCCTGGCCCGTAAAATCGGAGGAGGAAATTCAACAGTATATAGAAGCATTAAAGAAGCAACATTTTAAGGCTAATCACCATTGTTTTGCATGGAGGTTAGGGCAGGATGGTCATTTGTTTCGAGCGAACGATGATGGGGAGCCATCCGGGACTGCTGGTCGACCGATTTTAGGACAGATTGATTCTGCTCAATTGACGGATGTATTAATTGTGGTGGTTCGGTATTTTGGAGGCACTTTACTAGGGACATCGGGCTTAATAAACGCATATCGAGAATCTGCGTGTGCCGCCATTCAGTCTGGGGAAATAAAGGAGGTTATTTTATACGATGTTTTCACCATTTCAGTGGAGTATGGCATGTTGCCTGAATTGGTACAGGGTTTACATAAGATTCAGGCGATTATTCAATCAGAGGAGTATGGAGACCTTGCCACCATTGTGATTGCAATACGGAAGAGTGATTCTACTCGAAAGTTACTCGAGTTGCGTGCAAGGATTTATAAGGTTAGTATGGAAGAGGCTGAGACTCTGGAATGGCCGGAGGGTATGCTAATCTCAACCTGACCATTGCAATTGATTGATTAGAACCAACCTATTTATTTTTTGTTGATCAAGTATGGCTATAACGTGGAACGAGTCTAAGGTTGAGCGGATTGAGTATTTGGCGGCGCATGTCAAACGCTTTGTAATTCAGTCTTCGGGTGTGACTTTTAAAGCTGGGCAATTTATTACTTTGGATTTACCGATCGGGGAGAAGCGCCTTCAGCGCTGGCGGAGTTATTCTATTGCGAGTGCTCCTTCGGATGGTGGCTCTTTGGAACTTTGTATTGTTAAGAGCGAATCGGGGTTGGGTACTCGGTATTTATTTGAAGAGGTTCAAGTAGGCACCGTATTAAGGTGGAAAGGGCCAGAGGGCGCTTTTATTCTACCAGCAGACGAGGGGAAATCCTTGGTAATGGTTTGTACGGGTACTGGTATAGCTCCCTTTCGGAGCATGCTTCGGGAAATGTGGATTAATCGGATGTCTTATAAATCGGTTCATTTGATTTTTGGTACCCGGGCGGAGCCGGATATCCTATACCGTGAGGAGTTAGAGCAGTTAACAAAAGAGTGGTCTTCCTTTCGGTACGATATTGTATTATCAAGGGATCCCAACTGGGGTGGTTACAGGGGTCATGTTCATCAGGTGTATCAAGAGTGTTATCCAGAGGCTAATTCAGAAGTGGTTTTTTTGTTGTGCGGATGGAGGAGTATGGTTGATCAAGCCGTTGATAACTTGATAGGTATGGGATATGATCGCTCTCAGGTTCTTTTTGAGTTGTATGGATAGTTAGTTGACGCCGAATTCGATGCCTAGTTTTTCCAACTCCAAAAGGAAGGCATTATCTACATTTACTTTTTTGTTTGGGGATACAAGAGGGAGTTTATCTCGGTGCTGGAAATCGAGAAGTTCCACTCTCAGTTCATGTTTTCCTTTGAAGGTTTTGCAGAGGTTTTCGATTTTTTCGATCAAGGGCAGATCGATATTGTTGACGGGTATTTTAAGTGTAATCGATTTTGTTTTTTCTTCACCGATTGTTTCTAACAGGCGGACGTCATTTACTTTAAATTCCATTTCGTCGCTATTAAAGCGTTGTTTATACTCGCCTTCAACGTAGAGGCTACTACCTTCTTCGAAGAACGTACGGAATTTTTGGTAGTTTTCTGAGAATAGGGTGATTTCGAGTGCTCCTGTATAATCTTGGATGGTAAATCTTCCCCATCCGGTTCCTTTTTGGCTGATTCTATGTTCGGCTTTACTAACAAATCCAGCTACATTGACTTTGCGGCCTTTGAAGTTATCTATTTTATCGAGAGGGGAGGCGAAGTTTTCCCACTCAAATTTATAGGTATCGAGTGGGTGGCCACTTAGGTAGAATCCGATTACCTCTTTTTCTTTTTGTAGGCGGAGGAGCAGGTTCCAGGGCTCTGCTTTTGGGACAGGGGGCAGCGGAATACTTACAGTAGAGGACATATCTCCGAAGAGAGAATTGGCTGACATAATTTTATCTTCCTGATAGGCTGCTGCATATTTAAGGAGGTGCTCGATGAAAGAGTCGTATTTATCGGAAGGTTGAAAAAAGACAGCACGGTTAGGGATATATTCATCGAAGGCTCCAGCGATTGCCATGCTTTCCATCACCCTTTTATTGATGTTTCGGAGATTTATTCTTCGGAGGAAGTCGAAAAGGTCGGAGAAGGGGCCCTTTTGGGAGCGTTCTTCGATGAGTGTTTCGACCGCTGCTTCTCCGACCCCCTTAATGGCACCTAGTCCGTATCTGATTTCACCTTTTTTATTAACGGAGAAGTTAATATTTGATTCGTTGATATCGGGTCCTTTTACTACTAGTCCCATTCTTTTACATTCCTCTAAGAAGAAGGTTATTTTTTCGATATTATTTTGAGAGTGGGTAAGTACTGCAGCCATGTACTCGGAGGGGTAGTGAGCTTTGAGCCAGGCGGTTTGATAAGCGACGAACGCGTAGCAAGTGGAGTGTGACTTATTGAATGCATAAGAGGCGAAAGCCTCCCAGTCGGTCCATATTTTTTCTAATTTATGTTCGGGGTGTCCTTTTGCGGTGGCGCCAGCGATGAATTGGCCTTTCATTTTATCAAGGACGGCCTTTTGTTTTTTACCCATTGCTTTCCGCAATACATCGGCATCTCCTTTTGAGAATCCGGCTAGTTTTTGGGAGAGCAGCATAATTTGTTCTTGGAATACGGAGATTCCGAACGTTTCTTTCAGGTATTCCTCCATATCTGGGAGGTCATATTCTACGACTTGTCGGCCATGTTTGCGTGCGATATAGTCTGGGATATATTCGAGGGGGCCTGGTCGGTAGAGGGCATTCATGGCGATCAGGTCATCGAACTTGTCGGGTTTTAAGTCGCGCAGGTATTTTTGCATCCCTGCACTTTCAAATTGGAAGGTACCGTTGGTTTCTCCCTTTTGGTAGAGCTCGTATGTTTTACGGTCGTCTAAGGGTATTTTATCTATATCGATTTCAACTCCATGGTTTTGTTTAATCATTCGTAGGGCATCCCGGATAATTGTCAGGGTTTTGAGCCCTAGGAAGTCCATTTTAATTACACCAGCATCCTCGATGACGGAGCCTTCGAATTGGGTGAGCAGCAGATCAGAGTCTTTTACGGTTGCTACCGGTATGATTTCGGTGAGGTCGGTAGGGGCGATAATAATACCTGCGGCGTGTACGCCAGTTCCACGCACGGATCCTTCTAGAATGAGGGCTTCTTTTAGTACGGTGCTTTCGGGGGTTCCATCGGCATCCATATATTCCCTCAGTTTTTTACAGCCTTCGAGGTCATCGGCGCCCAACCCTTCTTTTTCCGACAGGGAGCCATCTCCGGTGATGGGTGCGGTGAGGACTCTTTTAAGGGATATGCCGGGTTTTTCTGGTACGAGTTTAGCTAGGGCATTGGACTGTTCGAGTGGGAGATCGAGGACACGAGCAACATCTTTTATGGACATTTTGGCTGCCATAGTGCCGTAGGTGACGATTGCAGCTACCTGTTGTTTTCCATATTTTTCTACGACATAATCAATCACTTTTTGTCTTCCTTCATCATCAAAATCGGTATCAATATCGGGCATTGACTTCCTGTCTGGATTCAGGAATCGCTCAAAAAGTAACTGATATTTTATAGGGTCTATATTGGTTATTCCGATGCAGTAGGCTACTGCACTGCCGGCAGCGGATCCGCGTCCTGGTCCGACGAACACACCGAGGTCACGACCTGCCTTAATGAAGTCGGCAACGATTAGGAAGTAGCCTGCGAACCCCATTGTTTTGATGGTATGCAATTCGAAGTTGAGGCGTTCTTCAATTTCAGCGGTGATGGTTTGGTAGCGTTCTTTTGCGCCGGTATAGGTTAGGTGTCTAAGGTATTCATCTTGTGATCCAAATTCATTTGGCACGATGAAGTTGGGCAGAAGGATATCTTTTTTTAGTTGTAGTTCTTCTACTTTATCTACGATTTCAAGGGTGTTTTCGAGGGCTTGGGGAAGATCATGGAACAGTCGCCCCATTTCTTCTTGGGTTTTGAAATAGAACTGATCATTCCAGAAGGCGAAACGCCCGTTTTTCATCACGGTACCTTCTTCAATGAATTCTCGTATGGCGGGTGTTGACTGTTTTTCTCCGGTATTAATACACAGCAGGATATCGTGTGCATTGGCGTCCTTTTGGTCTACATAGTGGGAGTCGTTGGAGCATATTGTTTTTACATTATAATCAACGGCAAAACGGAGCAGCACTTCATTGACCTGGTCTTGTTCAGCCATATTATGGCGCTGCAGTTCGATGTAATAATCCTCCCCGAAGAGATCGAGCCACCATTTAAATTCTTTTCTGGCAGCCTCTTCTCCGTGTCGTAGGATGGTTTGTGGGACCATTGCTCCGATACAGCAAGTGGTTGCTATCAGACCCTCATGGTATTGGAGGATAAGTTCTTTGTCGATTCTTGGGTATTTTCCATAGAGGCCTTCAATAAAGCCTAGAGAGCAGAGTTTGACTAAGTTCTTATAGCCTTCTGCGTTTTTTGCGATTAAGAGTTGATGAAAGCGTTTATCTTTATCATCTTTGGTGAAGGTTTTTCGGTGGCGGTTTTCGACAACATAGAATTCACAGCCGACAATTGGCTTAACGCCTTTGTGCTTGGATGCTTCTGCGACAAACTGGAACGCTCCAAACATATTACCATGGTCTGTGATTGCAATTCCCTTCATTCCATCTGCTGCTGCCTTTTTAAACAGAGAAGGAATACTAGCGGCTCCGTCAAGCAAGGAGAACTGAGTGTGGCAATGAAGGTGTGCAAATTCGGGCATTTTGGCAACAATTTTATGTTATGGAGGTAATTATTCGGACAAAGATAAAACAATTTGATTGTATTTTAAGGCGGAGTTTTTAGTTGGTACAGACTAGCAAGGGGGAGGAAGGATTAACGGTTAGCCAAGCATTTGGAGCGAGCAATGCTTTTATCAGAAGCACTTGCACGTTTGCTTGGTGGATGATTTTACGTTGGAGACTCCTGCAATTAGGTATTGAAAAGCATCCAGCCAGAGGGCCCGTGAAGGGCAGTTTAAAGGCGTGCATGATTTCCCCTAAAGCGTATTCGGAAAAGGCCGATAGAGCGGGGGTATTAAGAACGGAGCGTATTTATGGGAAAAGGGAGTTTGCTATTGGAGAGTGGAAGTATTCGTGTTGGAGCAGCCATTTTTTTCGCCACAAACCACCTGCGTATCCAACTAGTTGGCGATTGGATCCGATCACCCTATGACAGGGAATTATGATAATGATTGGATTTTTTCCATTGGCAGCGGCTGCAGCCCGGATGCATTTGGTGTTTCCGAGGTAAGCGGCCATTTCTAAATAGGTCCGTGTATTTCCAAAATCAATATTCAGAAGTTCTTGCCAAACTGACTTTTGGAAATCAGTCCCTTGTGGGCCCAAAGGGAGGTTAAATCGCTTCAGTTTTCCATCCAAATAAGCGTTCACTTGATTTATTGTTTCCTCCAGTACGGCATTCTTAGGAGAAGAGCACTGGAGTGGTTGTTCAATAAAGTGGGCGCTTAACAGCGCATGTTCATCTGCGCACAATTGGAGGATGCCGATGGGCGTGGGAATGGCAGCCTGATACACTGGAACGTTAGTTTAACATTTCATAGATACCGGCGATTCCTTGGCCTCCGCCTACGCAGGCGGTGACCATACCGTATTTTTCATTCCGGCGATTTAATTCATTAAACAGTTGAACGGATAATTTGGCACCTGTGCAGCCGAGGGGGTGTCCGAGTGCAACGGCTCCACCATTTACGTTTACGATTTGTGGGTCGAGCCCTGCTTCTTTTATGACTGCTAAGGCTTGTGCAGCGAAGGCCTCGTTTAATTCGATTAGTTGTATATCATTTAAGGTAAGGCCTGCCTGTTTTAGTGCTTTAGGGATAGCGGCACAAGGGCCGATTCCCATGTGGATTGGTTCAACTCCAGCTACGGAACAGGCTGCGAGCCTAGCAATGGGTTTTAAATTAAACTGTTTTACTATTTCTTCAGAAACGACCAGCACGAATGCGGCCCCATCGGATGTTTGAGAGGAATTGCCTGCGGTGACTACTCCTCCTTGTGCGAAGGCCGGCTTTAATTTTGCGAGTGCTTCCAAGGAGGTATCTGCCCTTACACCTTCATCCGTATCGACAAGGAGGGTTTTTTCTTGTCTACGGTCATTTTCTACCCAAACTTCTGGGACGTTAACTGGCACTATTTCGGATTTGAACTTACCATTTTGTATTGCATTAGCAGCTTTAGTATGGGATTGGTAGGAGAACTCATCAGCTTGCTCTCTTGAGATATCCCATTTTTTTGCGACTGCTTCTGCTGTTAAGCCCATACCTACTACATAATCAGGCGTATTACTGGCAATATTGTAATTAGGTGCCAGTTTATATCCAGTCATAGGGATGAGGCTCATGCTTTCTGCACCGCCGGCGATGAATACATGTCCCATTCCTGCTCTAATTTTTGCGACAGCGATGGATATAGTTTCTAAGCCAGATGCGCAGTATCGATTGATCGTCATACCCGGGACCTCTTTTCCAAGTGCTCTAACGGAGATGAGGCGTCCAATTTGGAGACCTTGTTCTCCTTCGGGGTTTGCGCAGCCTACTAGCACATCATCCACTAGTTTTTTATCTATTTGGGGCACACTTGCCATTAGATGTTGAATCACATTGATTGCAAGATCATCTGGCCGGTAACTTTTAAAACCTCCTTTACCTGCTTTGGCTACAGCGGATCGAAAACCAGCGACTATATAAGCTTCCATAGACTAGAAATTGAAGCGTTTGAGGGTGAATGAGCGGTGAAGTATTATTTAAGAGCTAGTGTACTTCAGTGTGAATGGGCATTTTGT
Organism: Chitinophagales bacterium; assembly: GCA_046316495.1. Lineage (GTDB taxonomy): Bacteria > Bacteroidota > Bacteroidia > Chitinophagales > Saprospiraceae > M3007. Next base: position 124,500 of record JBKDAM010000038.1, on the reverse strand, counting down.
TCAAGGGGGAAAGATAATTACCCATCCAGAGTAGTAATGCTGAAGCACGTATAACAGGAAGGCAAATGTAAAGGAATTCAGCGATTATTCGCTAGGTTGATTGTCTTGTAGGGGATAAACCGAGCGAATAATTCTTCTTTATACCATTTTTGGGTTCTTGTTTCTTTGATGATCCCCTTGTGAGGGTTGGCATTGTAGGCGTAGGCCATCATTTGTTTGCCGGAGTCCCAAATACTAAAGGTAGCTTGATGGATTAGGGGTGCTTCGCCAATACCGATTGCGAATTGTAGGCCAGGCGTATTTTCGACGGCCATACTTGCGGATGGGACCTGTTTCCAAAAAGCCCAAAGTCGTCTTTTTCGGATAGTTGCTCTTGTTAATACTGCGACCGGAGCATTGGGGTCGAATGCTAGTACGGCCTCGAAGGGATTCTGATTATTCCACAAGCCGTGGCTCATTGTATTGTGTAGAAAATATGTTTGAACTCGGTCTGAGTGTGCAATATAGTCTTTGAATAGAGTGTGATTTGAAAAGAAGTGTTCTGCGGAGGACTCTTTTTCCCAGACAGCTAGGATCGCATAAGTAGAGAAATCGGGTAGGATACTAAATCCATTAATCGCACCGGAGCCTAAAAATTTTAGGAAATTAAGACCAGCAACTTTTCCTACTCTGAATGGGCCTATTCCCATTTGGGAAAAGGCCCAATATTTGTTTTTCCAGCCAGAAAAGTGGAAAATACTCACTGTTGTTACCTGCATGGTATAAGAATGCCAAATTGATTATTAGGGATTAAACACAGCAGCTTCCTGATCGTTCAATTTTCGAATTTAGATCCAGTAGGCTGCCGGTATTTCATAAAAGGAATTTTTAGCAGAGTTGGCAGGTGGTTGTGCTCTTGCACTTCCATGTGTGTATCTATTCCAAACTTAATTTTTTCTTGTGGAAGCCACATGAACGTTCCGAATAGGCGGTCCCAGATGGCAAAAATATTACCATAGTTGGCATCTGTGTAGGGTAACATGTAGTGGTGGTGCACGCGGTGCATTCCTGGCGTCACTATTATCCAAGCCAGGCCTTTATCTAGCCATTCTGGCAAACGGATATTGGCGTGGTTGAGTTGAGAAAGGATAACAGATAGGCTTTGATACATCATGATGATCCACCAGTCTGCGCCAGCAAGGATTGCTCCTGCGGCGGTGAAGGCGAAGCGGAATACACTTTCGCCTGGATGATGACGATTGGCAGAAGTAGTATCTACTCGTTGATCAGTGTGGTGAATGAGGTGAAAACGCCACATCCACTTCACCTTGTGTTCCGCCCAGTGTACAAAATAGGCTCCGATCAGGTCGAGAAGCAGAAGACCTGTGATCATATAGAGCCAGGTGGGCATGTTCGGAAGCCACTGAAGAATACCAAACTGGTTATTAACGGCCCAGGTACTCCCTTCCAGTAAAAGAAATGCTAGGATGAAATTGATCAAGATAGTAGTAAGCGTGAAGAATAAGTTGATTCCAGCATGTTGCCACCTATTATAATCTAATTTAAATTTTGGGATGCCCGTTTCTAAAAGGGAGAAGAACGTTAGGCCTCCAATCAACAGAGCGCTTCTATGGCTGGAAGGAATTTGGTTGAAATATTCAATTACTGTTTCCACGAAAAAACGTTTAATAATGTGATAGACGTGTGAAATTTAATGATACTGCTTACTTCCTGTGGGCGGTTATCGGTTGGTTATTATTGAGGTGGAAATATCGTATTATTTTGGGCGAAAGTAGCACACTACAATTAAGTTTGGTAGGGTAGGGGGTGAAAATAATCAAATGGGATTTGAAAAAAGCTGAAGGTGGTTTAACTTTGAGCTGTTATGTTTGATCTTGATTTTTCGAATCCCGCACTCTCTGAGGTAGAATTATTGGCTCATTTAACGGCTAGGATAGAGGAAATGCTCGCACACGAACCTGACTTGTTGATGAGTTTGTTGTATCGAAATGATGTAGAGGAGAAGGCTATTTTAGCCGCTTTACAACCATCGCCTAATGAGACGGTATCAATGGCTTTAGCCAGGCTTGTTTTGGAGCGGTATAAACAGCGTTCCGCATCTAAAAAGAGGGTATCGATTGAGCAAAGGGATATTCCGGAGGGTTGGGAGTGGTAAATTATTTACAGAGGTTTTATCTTTGCGCTGCCGCCCGCATTACAAACAGGACTGGCACATTAGATATGGGAAAACACCTCCACAACCGCGTCAGTCGACGCCTGCTCAAGGAGTTATTGCTTCAGAGCGATGAACCTCGCGTAACACTTTCCTTTTACAAGTACGTTCAATTAGCAGACCCTCAACAATTTCGGGATGATTTGTACAAGGCTTTGGATGCTGTTGGTACTCTAGGGCGAATTTATGTAGCTTCAGAAGGAGTAAATGCACAACTTTCAGTTCCAGAGCACCAGTTTGAGGCCTTCAAAGAAGTGCTAAACCAATGGGATTTCTTTCGGGGAATGCGTCTTAATGTTGCTGTTGAGGCGGATGGAAAGTCCTTTTTTGCCTTAATTATCAAAGTTCGTAGGAAGATAGTTGCTGATGGGGTCGACGATCCTAATTTTAATCCATCTGATACGGGCCGTCATTTAAGTGCTGCGGAGTTTAATGCCTTGACAGATGATCCTGACACTATTTTGGTGGATATGCGCAACCATTACGAGAGTGAGGTGGGGCATTTTGAGGGGTCGATTTTACCTGACGTAGCCACCTTTCGGGAGGAGTTGCCGATGGTTGCAGATATGTTGTCGGAGCACAAGGACAAGAATATCGTAATGTATTGTACAGGAGGAATTCGTTGTGAAAAGGCGAGCGCATATATGAAATACCGTGGGTTTCCAAATGTTTTTCAGTTGGAAGGAGGTATTATTGAGTATGCCAGACAGATAAAAAATCAGCAGCTAAAGAATAAGTTCCGCGGAAAGAACTTTGTTTTTGATGAGCGCTTAGGTGAGCGCATCAGTGAAGAAGTTATTGCACACTGCCATCAGTGCGGCGCTTCTTGTGATGATCACATCAACTGTTCGAACGATCAGTGTCACATCTTATTTATCCAATGTTCGGAGTGTAGGTCAAAATACCAGGCCTGTTGCTCTCAAGAGTGTGCTGATTTTATTCAGCTTCCGGCAGAAGAGCGTGCCCGTTTGGCCCCGACATTGACATTTAATGGGTCTACTTTTGGGAAGGGTGTGTATAAAGCTTGGAGAAGTGCCTCCAAACGTCTAGTTGAAACTGCTGAGTAAGGCTTTTGGGTTGAATCGAATTAAATGCGATATTGGCAACAAACTTGATAAGTAGAAATATAACATAAGAAAAGGGGCATTGTCAAATTTTGACAATGCCCCTTTCTAATCCCTTATCTCTATTATTCTAATTATCGGAAAAAGGTGTCTAAGGGTAAGCCAATTGTCAACTGTTGATAGCGAAGACTTTTATTGCCATCATCCGCCCAGTTTGCAGACAGACCAATTTCATATCGAAGAGTAACGGCATTTGCATAACGGACACCCGCTTCCATTCGACTAGAGCGGTAACGGTATTTGGTAGGGTCTCCTGCGCGATCTACAACATCACCGTAAGAGGTTGTGCCCAGTGCGTAGATAACTGTTTGGCCGACGGTTGTGGATAGACCACCCCCTATCACAGGTCCCCAGCCGGTAGTGTACCCCTTATTGTTCATTGAGGTTGGATAGGCAGGATTTCGGTGGGCAGGCACATAAGATGCAGCTTCGACGCCTAACAGCGTAATTAATCGAACAGGTGTACTTACTCCGCGAATCGTGATGGATGGATTAAACATTACATCGAAATTGGCATTGAACATCAATGGGTTGATGCCTTCGTTTTGTTGAGCAGGTATTTCTGGATTAATATTATTAGTATTGTTTTTAAACCAGCTACCTTGTGCTCGCCAGCGAGGTTCCCAAAGGCGATCAAATTGTTCGACAGAGCGAACTCCGATTACCGGTGCTTGGGTTTGCTGGAACGTATAATAGTAATTTACTTTGGCATTCTGATTTCCAGCCGTTAGTTCGAACTTGGTAAAAAGGCTTGGACTGAATAACTCGTCCAAAAGCGCCTCAAAGTTACCTGGCCCATTGGCTGGGATGTTCATGAACGCGCTGGATTGGTTATTGGACAGGCTGTCATAAGAGCTGTACCAGGTAGTTCCAACCCCGTTCATGTTAGTGGGCAATGCATTTACCGGGCCCAACTGGCCTTGATATTGATTATAAGTATTATTGATATCTCCCGAGTTGGTATTCCAGATACTGAAGGTAGAGTCAACTTGGTTAACAACTGCCAAGCTATCTGCACCGCCAAAGCCCATGCCAGACAAGAAAGAGCTCAGACTATCGAGCACAAATTGTTGACCTGGGAGCAATGTGTCAATATTATTGACGGTATTTGGGTTAGGAGTACTGTTCGACAATCCATTTAAAACGGAACTAAAATTAAACGTATTTATGTTCCATGCGTTTTGCAGGTGCGATAAGTTAGTTTCGTACTGAGTGCGTTTAGTGGTATCGCCTTGACTAATTGCATTTCCAAACATACCGAAACTCTGCGCAGAAACCTCTGAACCTACCAAAGCGGCGGCTGCGACCAAGAGTGTGGGGATGATTTTGTTAATTTGCGACATGATGCAAGTTTTAGATTCAAAAAAATAAGATCCTTGTAACCAAGGAGTGGAAAGATTATTTCGTGTACTAGATATTTACAAATATAAGGGTAGTACTAACCGGCATTTGTTTAATTTCGACCAAGTTGGGGTGGTAAATAGTTAATTGACAGGCCTAACCCCCTTTTTGACCACCCGGTTTGGCTTAAAATGGCAATTAATCTTCAATAAAAAGGCGTAATTGGAAATTGTTTTTGGGGGATAAGTCGGCAAATATTTCCGTTTTTTATTTGTTTATATCTTAAAGCAGAGCGCTGCTAATGTAGTGGTTCATTGTATGAAGTACTAATCAAAATAGCTGGCAATTGGCTTTATATTATGGGGGTGCTCAATAGAGGCTAGTCTTATCAGAGCGAAATGGTCTTGACAAGGCAACAAAGAGATAAAGGAAACCGGAGCCGATGTATTAGTTGGATGATCGGTTCCAATACCAGTAAAAAGGGAGGCCGCTTAACATGAGGATTGACCCTATTAGCGCTTCTCTTGGGGCATTAACCCAAGTAATTAAGATGAGCGCGACACAAAACAAGACAAAAAGGGCTGGAATTAACGGGTATCCCCACACTTTGTAAGGGCGAGGGGCGTTAGGTTCTCTTTTTCTTAGGATAAAGACACCAAAGGCTGTAGCACCGTAGAAGAAAAAGGCAGCATAAATCAGCATATCTGTTAATTGATCAAAGCTGCCAGAGAGAACCAATACGGATGCCCAGGCACCCTGAATCCAGAGCGCTTGGTTAGGTGTGTTAAATTTGGGGTGGATATTAGCGGCAGCCTTGAAGAAGAGACCATCTTTAGCCATTGCATTGTAAACACGAGGAGGCATAAGTATCGTGCTGTTGGTGCAGCCTAAGGTGGTGATTAGAATTACAACCGAGATAATGGCTGCGCCGATCGGCCCCGCAAATTGTTTTACTACAGCTACAGCCGCAATTTCATTTTGGGCTTTGAATACATTAATTATCTGATCAATTGGTAGAACATATAGGTAGGTAAAGTTTACCAATAGATAGGTGCTTATGATAATTAACAGCCCGCCAGCCAATGCTAACGGGAGGTTTTTGTTAGGCTCTTTGATTTCACCTCCGATAAAGCCTAAGGTGTTCCAGCCTTCATACGCCCAGAAGGCGGCTAACATAGCGGCAAACATAGACTTGATGAATTGAAAGTCGGTGATGGAGGACTGTGTATAGGATCCTGCATTGACCTGGAGGTTATTCCAGCTGCCATGTCCAAAAAGCAATCCGCTCAAAACGATACCTGCTAAACTGATTACCACTAGTCGGGTTATGATTGTGCTGAGAGCGGCTGCTCCCTTAAGTCCACGAGTGTTCACAAACGTCAGACTAAGAATCAGGAGTATCGTGACCAGTTTTACACCAAAGTTATCAAAAGGTTGGAAAAGGCCGAGAAGGGATATTTGAGCTATTTCAGCAGGTAGTTGCGGTAAGGGTATAAGAGCGTTCAGGGATTGGGTAAACACGTATGCAATGGAAGCGACTGCTGCTGTTTTTATGACAGCAAAGGTGCTCCAGCCCCATAAAAAGGCCATAAATTTGCCATATATGCGTTTAAAATACACATATTCACCGCCGGAGTCAGCCATCATGCCAGCGATTTCAGCATTGCTAAGGGCTCCGCAAAGGCTAATAAATCCCGCGAGGACCCAGGCCCAAAGTACGAGCGTTGGGGATAGCAGCTCATTGGACATTGGTGCTACTTTTTTGTAAACACCGGAGCCGATTACCGAGCTGATTACCAAAATGGTAGCTGCTTGAAGGGATAGGGTTCTAACGAGTTGGCCTTGTTGCTTTTCCATAGTGAAGGCAAACCTAAGCAAACTTGGGGATAAAAGATGAAGGGAGGCTTAAATATTCTTGTAGGCCTATTCAGGTCATCCTATAAAAGGGTCAATTTGACTTTTGGCAAACTGACCCTTTTACTGATATGTCCGATTCAAGAAAATTACTCAACCACTATTTCATCTAAGAAGAGCCATGCATTCTGTCCAGCTCCTTGGTATCCCTCTGGGATAATACCGATATTGGTTGCGATTACTTTGATATAACGAGCTTTAACCCCTGTGAGGGAAAATAAGACTCGTTCTTTTCCACTGTTCATTTTTTCTTCGGGATCAATTTTTCGAATTCCTTCTGATCTAAAAGAGATTCCGTCGTCTGAAACCAAGACTTCGATACTTTTTGGTGGGTGAATCCAGGATCGTTTGCTATTTACATAGTGTGTGTAAACGCGGTTAACGATGGTTGGTTCGCCCAGATCGATGACTGGATCCAAGTCATGTCCGGAAAGTCCTACCCAAGCATTCCAGGTCCGCATGTTACCTGTTACTCCGTTGGTGAGCGCGAATTGTTCTCCGCCCTTGTAGTTGTCAGGTTGAAAAGAGAGTGTATAGGGTTTTCCGGTGGCTTTGTGGATAGTTAGTTGGTTGGAGTACGTTTTTCCTAGGAGTTGGTTGCCCTGCCAGGCATTTGCTTTTATAGTAGAGGTTTGGCTTAATGTAAAAGGATTGGAGTAAACAGGCGATTCGAGGCCTGGCTCCGTTCCGTCTGTGGTGTATCGAATTTGAACGGTGGGGTCTGCGCATGAGAGGCTTACCTTACCCGATGAAAACTGAGAGGAGATATCGAAGAAGCTTTTAGCGTAGTTAACATTTAGTGCGTCAAGGACTTGAAAGTGTTTTCGAATTCGAAGTCTAAAATCATCCCAGTTTCTATTTTCCTTTGGTGACCAGACGACTTCTGCAAGGGCAGAGGCCCTAGGGTAGGCCATGTACTCTGCTTTGTCGGGGGTGGTTATATATTCTGTCCAAACGTTTCCTTGAGCACCCAAAATATGTTTACCCTGTTCTGGGCTAAGTTCATCTGGTATGGGTTCGTAGCTATATACTTTTTCAAGTGGCAAATAGCCCCCGATAGCGATTGGTTCGGAGGAGGGGTCGCTTTGATAAAAGTCGAAATAACAATGGGATCCAGGAGTCATTATTGCATCATGACCGTCCTTGGCTGCGGCGATTCCACCGTCGATTCCTCTCCAACTCATGACGGTTGCGGAGGGTGCAAGTCCACCTTCCAGGATTTCGTCCCATCCAATTAGCTTTTTGCCATATTTGGCTAGTATTTTCTCTGCTCTTTGGATGAAGTAGCTTTGAAGCTCGTGTTCATCATGGAGGCCTTCTTTTTGAATGGTTCGTTGGCAGCTAGCGCATTCTTCCCATCGTGTTTTTGGGCATTCATCTCCTCCGATATGGACATATTGACCTGGGAACAGGCTGGCGACTTCAGCCATCACACCGTCTATGAAGTTGAATACCTTTTCGTTGCCTGCGCAAAATACATCTTCAAAGACGCCCCATTTAGTTGCGGTTTGGTACCCGGCGCCTTCACAACCGAGTTCTGGGTATGCTGTCAATGCGGCAAGTGCGTGGCCTGGCATTTCGATTTCTGGAACAATTGTAATAAATCGTTGACGTGCATATTCGACGATTTCCTTAATTTCTTCTTGCGTGTAGTAGTGGCAATACCGGGTATTATCGTACACTTGGGGCTGATCCGAATTGTGCCCCTGAAGTGTTTTTTCGCGGCAGGAGGCTATCTCCTGCAGTTTAGGATATTTTTTAATTTCAATTCTCCAGCCCTGGTCTTCTGTTAGGTGCCAGTGAAAGCGATTCATTTTGTGTATTGCAAGCAGGTCGATGTACTTCTTGATAAATGGGACTGGGAACCAGTGACGACCTACATCCAAGTGCAGTCCACGGTAACCAAATCGTGGGAAGTCTGTGATATTAGCGTTTTGTGCGGTCCAAGCAACCTCTTTTTGGATGCTGGAGGAGAACACTTGAGGAGGAAAAAGTTGGAGGAGGCTTTGAACTGCATAAAATGCTCCTGCTCCTGAACTTGATTTGATGGTTATTTGATTGGATTCGACTAACAGGTTGTAGCCTTCTGGGTGAATTTTGTTTTCCGCCTCTTTCTGGAAAAAGATCACCGATTTCCCTTTATGTTTTTTTGATTTTTGAGTAGAGACGTGCAAGTTGAAACCGGTTGCGCTGCGCAATTTCGCTACAAGATAGGTGGATGCAACCTCAAATTCGGGATCATTTGAGGATAATAATACGGTGGTTTCGGGGTTTAAGAGGAAAGTGCCTTGTTTTGATTCGTAGCTAGCTGGAGCAGGGATAATTTGAATGCGGCCTGGCTTTTGAGCGGTGTTTAGTAAGGGTAATAACAAGCAGGCTACAAGAAAAAGACGTACCATAGGTTTAGTATTTGGGAGTAAAAGTAACGGTTCATTTGGTAAACACAAAAAATTGTAAAAATCAATCGTTTTTGTACAAACTTTTTATATACAATGGTGTTTATCTTTGCGGTGTTAAAATGGATTAAATCCAAATAGCGAAAACTTCATCAATTTTACATACGACTGAATAGACAATGGAAAAGCGTAGGTTGATTTACCTAGACAATAATTCTACCACTCCTTGTGATCCTAGGGTTGTGGATGCAATGGTGCCCTATTTTTATGAAAAGCATGGAAATGCAGCCAGCAGAAGCCACCAATTTGGATGGGAGGCAGAAGATGCTGTTGATTATGCTCGTGAACAGATTGCGCAGCTTTTAAAGGCGGAGGATAAGGAAATCATTTTTACCTCTGGAGCTACGGAGAGTAACAACCTAGCACTTAAAGGGGTATTTGAGATGTATGCCAAGAAGGGTAATCATATCATTACCGCGGAGACAGAGCATAAGGCTATTTTGGATACTTGTAAGCATTTAGAGAAAGCAGGGGCAGAGATAACTTATCTCAAGGTTGGAGAAGATGGGATGGTGAGCCTCACTGAATTGGAAGCTGCTATTAAGCCAACGACTATCCTGGTATCGATCATGTGGGCGAACAATGAAACAGGCGTTATCCAAGACATGAAGGGTATTGCTGAGATTTGTGAGAAACATGGGGTGTTGTTCCACTCTGATGCAACACAGGCCGTTGGAAAAATACCAACTCATCCACGCGAGACGGGTGTCCATCTAATGTCATTTACTGCTCATAAAATGTATGGCCCTAAAGGTGTGGGTGCATTATATGTAAGCCGTAAAAATCCACGTGTAAAAGTAACTGCCCAAATGGATGGTGGTGGACATGAGCGTGGAATGCGTTCAGGAACGTTAAATGTCCCTGGTATTGTGGGTTTCGGTAAAGCAGCAGAAATTGCTCGTTTGGAAATGGCTCAGGACGCAGAGCGTTTAAGCAAGTTGAGGGATTTCTTGGAGGCTTCACTTACGAAGTTGGAAGAGACCAAGGTAAACGGAAATATCGACAGCAGAATGCCTCATGTTTCTAATATTTCTTTCAAACATGTGGAGGGCGAAGGTTTAATGATGACGTTTAACCAAAACATTGCGGTTTCTTCTGGATCTGCTTGTACATCGGCTTCTCTTGAGCCTTCTTATGTGTTGGTTGGAATGGGTTTGGGTGATGATTTGGCTCATTCTTCTATTCGTTTCTCTTTGGGTCGATTTACCACCGAGGAAGATGTGAAAGACGCTATTGAGCTGGTGAGCAATGGTGTCAACCATATGCGCGATCTTTCTCCTATTTGGGAGATGTACAAGGAAGGCATTGATTTGAGCAAGATTGAGTGGTCTGCCCACTAAGCCGGTTACTGAATAATTATAAAATCCTTTTCAATTTAACTAATTAAATCATATTTCGAAAATATGGCTTACAGTGATAAAGTACTCGACCATTTTAAGAACCCCCGTAATGTCGGTTCTATGGATAAAGATGCAAAAAATGTGGGAACAGGTCTTGTAGGTGCACCAGAATGTGGTGATGTAATGCGTCTTCAGATTGAAGTAGATGAGGCATCTGGGAAAATTAGAGATGCTAAATTCAAGACATTTGGGTGCGGTTCTGCTATTGCATCCTCTTCTTTGGCTACAGAGTGGTTGAAGGGAAAGTCTTTGGATGAGGCAGAAAAAATTGATAATATGGATATCGTTGAGGAGCTCGCGTTACCTCCGGTTAAAATTCACTGTTCAGTATTGGCAGAAGATGCTATTAAGGCTGCCATCAGTGATTACCGTGCGAAAAATAGCTAGTGAATCATATCGCCCATAAAACAAACAAAATTTGAGTTATCATGATATTTGTAGCAGACAGCGCCAAAGCTAAGATCACGGATATTCGTACTTCTGGAAATATCAAGGATGATTTCTTTCTGCGGGTTAGCGTGGTGTCTGGTGGTTGTTCCGGCCTATCCTATAAATTGGACTTTGATAATGAGTCCAAGCCCAATGACCAGGTTTTTGAGGACAATGGAGTCAAAGTGGTAACAGATTTAAAAAGTTTCCTTTACCTCTTTAATACGACACTCGAATTCTCTGGTGGTTTGGATGGGAAGGGCTTTGAGTTTAATAATCCAAATGCTTCAAGGACTTGCAGTTGTGGAGAGAGTTTTTCTGTATAACATGTAGGTCATACGCAAATTGATAAACGAAAAGAGGCCCTAGCTTATATGATAAGTTCAGGGCCTCTTCCTTTTATCGAACGTTAGTTACAGCTTAAAAAAATCACCATAAAATTGTTGCCCTTCGGAGGATAGGATTAAGCTGTATTTCCCTGCCGGCAGCGCGGCTGTTTGTAAAAAATAATATGCTGTTTGACTTACCGTTAAACGTTGAATAAGTCTTCCATTCTGATCAAATAGGTACAATACCCCCGTTCCATAATAATTTGTTTCTCCAGACCTTGCTTGTATGCTTACTCCCTCATAGACTGGGTTGGGCGCTGTAACAAGCACGAATTCGCCTGTTTTAGGGCGGTTTTCAGGACAGCTTATCTTACCAAGTTCATAGACGTTTTTACAATTAATGGCTGCTTGGTCTTTTATGGTGAATGAATAGTTGGTGGTTCCATCACCGGGGAACGGTCCAATTAGTAGTGGTTGAGGTGTATTATATTCATATGTTTGATAAAGCTCGTTATTAACCATTAAAATAAAACTATCGCTAAGGTTATTCGAGTATTCGAATGATATCTGTACTAAAAACACTCCGTCTAAGCAAGGGGCGGGTTCTGCGTTCAGATTCTTAATTTCACATTGGTTGTTGATACAACTTGGGACTAGGAATTCGGCTATTTTGCAACAGTTTGGGTTATCGTTTATACAGACTTTAAGGACGTCGTTGTTTCCGCCATTATAGGGGAAGTTGGGGATGGTGATTGGGAGTTGGTTGAGTTGGAAGGTTCCGATGAATTGGGCGTTATTGGCCCAGAGGTCGAAGGCTTGGTTGGAAGGGTTTTGGACTTGGAAGTCAAGGGATAGTTGGTAGGAGGTGTTGGAGGTGCAGTCACCGGTTGAAACGGAGAGGTTGTAGATTTCGCAGGGTTGGGGGTTGTTGATACAATTTGGGACTGGGAATTCGGCTATTTTGCAGCAGTTTGGGTTATCGTTGATACAGACTTTAAGGACGTCGTTGTTTCCGCCATTGTAGGGGAAGTTGGGGATGGTGATTGGGAGTTGGTTGAGTTGGAAGGTTCCGATGAATTGGGCATTATTGGCCCAGAGGTCGAAGGTTTGGTTGGAAGGGTTTTGGACTTGGAAGTCAAGGGATAGTTGGTAGGAGGTATTGGAGGTACAGTCACCGGTTGAAACGGAGAGGTTGTAGATTTCGCAGGGTTGGGCAAATAGGCTTGAGTGAACGGTAATAACAAGCAAGAGGTAAAAATAACGCATAATACAGAAGGTGTTTAAAGTGTCCTTACTAGACACGGTTGGGAAATTGATTGTAGGTTGGTTTTTGAGATAAAGTACCAGAATGTAAAAAATTGTCTTTTAGGTAATTAATTCTTATTTTTCAATAAAAATTGGAGAGGGGTGGCCAAGCGCGCTTTCCAAGCCTGCTCACTGTGATCTGCTCCTTCCCACTTTTGGGTTATCCAGTTTTGGGTGTTATAGCCTTTATTTCGTAGAATTTCATCTGCTTGTACTTGAAAGGGTTCATACAAGGCATCTAATGTTTCGGTTCCAAAGTCAAAGTAGAATTTATGGTTTTCTGGGGAGGGTAGATGGCTTTTCAAGTAATTGAGAACGGCTGTAGGGATTGGATTATTATTTACGGTAAATGTTCCTGGCCAATGCGTTGATAGACATGCGGCTCCACCGAACACATTGGGATATTCACAAACTGCGTACATAGAGATGAGTCCGCCCATACTTGATCCAGCTATTAGAGTATTTTGGGGGTTTTTGAGGGTTGAGTAGGTACTGTCGATAAAAGGTTTGAGTTCAGAAGTAAGGAAAAGAAGGTAATTATCGGATTGAACAAGCTTTGAAAAAAGGTAGGAATTAGGATTGCGCTTTGCGAGATTTAACAAAGAGTCTTGGAAGTGTTTGGGGAGTTGCTCGAAGGGTTTTTGAGGAAAGTACTCTGAGTGCCTTGCGGGTCCAGCATTCCAAACGCCCACGACAATGCAGTTTACTTTATAGCCGTTTTTTTCTAGTTCGGCCATGGTTTCGTCCACGCCCCATTCTTGGTGATTCCAGGTTTGGGTAGAGTCAAATAGCATTTGGCCATCGTGCATATAAAGGACGCTGTATTCATTTTCTGAGGAGTAGTTAGGCGGTAGCCAGACATCCACTTGTCTTGGTTCAACGTATTGGGAGGGGAAGGAGAAGTAGCTTTGGATGGTACCAAAGGAGGGGGTTATAGCTTGACCCTCCATTGCTTTAGGGGAGGTCAGATTTAAGAGGATTAGAGAAATTAGCCTTTTCATAGCAACCTATTCTGTGGTGTTTAAAAACGGCTCAAAGTAAAGTAAAATCAATAAATGAAGGATTATGATGGGCATGGCTTTGTATAATTGATGTTTATAGTGCACTTTTGTCCTGTGAAAAAGACAATATGGTTGTTTTGGGTTGTTACTGCTTTTTTTTCATGTGCAAAGCAGGGTACAATAACGGGAGGTGCAAGGGACACTCGTCCTCCGCAGTTAGATAGTTTGAAAAGCTCGCCTAATTACGTTACCAAGTTTGCTGATCGGTATGTGCGGTTATCTTTTGATGAGTGGGTAGTATTGAAAGATATTGCCAAGGAGGTAGTCATTTCACCTCCTTTAACGCCAGTTCCCAAAATTGTTTTAGAAAAGAAGTCGGTAGTGGTTGATTTTGAGGGTGTTTCTTTAAGGCCAAACACCACGTACACCATTCATTTTGGTACTTCTGTTCGCGATTTACACGAGGGTAATCCTGCGCAGGATTTAAGGTATGTTTTTTCTACAGGATCGATAATTGATAGTTTGGAGGTAGAGGGGACTGTATTGGATGCTTTGACGGGCAAGCCGGTAGAGTTGGTGAGTGTGATGTTGAATGAGGTATTGGAGGATAGTATCATTTTACGAGAGAAGCCATATTACTTTGGTAAGACGGATAAGGCTGGAAAGTTTAGTATTAAAAATGTTCGAGAGGGTACCTTTCGGTGCGTTGCTATTGAGGAAGGTCAGACGCCCAACTTAAAGTGGAATCCGGGTACCGAGAGGATTGGTTTTGTGGATAGTTTACTTGTTTTGAACGATACGTTTAAGCGAGCCGCGGCCACGATTCAAGTTTTTTCGAACCAAGGAGCTCTACGCGTCTTGGATCGATCGGCTACTTCCTATGGCATGGTTCGGTTATTGTGGTCGGATCTTGCACCTGAGTCGGAGGTGCGGCCGGTTAATGACACGCTAGGGGTTAAGTGGATGGTCGAGCGGAGGCGGGACACCGTTTGGGTATGGTATGATTTTCCGGTGGAGCGTACTGTTGTGCCGTGGTCGTTGGTAACGGGGGGGGGTGATACGACACGGTTACGAGCTTTCTCTCGGGCGGAGTTTATTGCGCGTCACCGGTTGGTTCATGGGGATCAGGTGGTTTCTGGGGGGCGATCTCGAGCGGTTGGAGGGGTTCCTGCAGTGAAACCGTCTACCAGTTTACCTGTCAGGCTTAGTACGCTTCCGTTTTCAGATCCGATTCGATGGCAATACAACGTACCGATTGTTTCGGTTGATACGAGTCGGTGGAGGGTTTTGGTGAATGACACCCTTTTATTTCGGGATTTTACGGTTTGGAGGGATTCTTTGGCTCCAAGAATGATTATGGTTAAGGGCAATTGGGGGCCGGGTAGTAGGATTCAATGGCAATTATTACCTGGTGCATTGACGGATTATTACCAATCTGCTAATTTGGATACGATTCAATATGTTACACAGTTTGCGACAGATAAGGAGTTAGGAGTGCTTTCGTTAACGATGGATGGATTACGGCCGGGACGGTCTTATGTATTGGAGTTATTAAATGGTAATGGGCGATTAGAAGAGAAGGTTTTTAAAGCGGAGGAGGAGGTTCAGTCAATGGTTTTCAAAGATTTGCTTCCTGCTGCTTATACGATACAGTTGATTGAGGATTGGAATGGAAATGGAAGGTGGGATACAGGAAATTATTTTGAAAAGCGGCAGCCAGAGCCGATTTTCATAAAAAAGCTAGATTCTCTGAAGCCGAACTGGCGGCTTGAGGCGACGATATCTACAAAGAAAGAAGAAAATAAAAAGAGGGGTGACTAGATTTTGAACCGCATTGCCACGGTTCTACCATTTTGCATAAAGCGGCAATCGTCACTGAGTTGTTTCATTAAGAAAATACCCCGTCCACCGCATTTATCCAAGCATTCATCTGTGGTGGGATCAGGTACTTTATTTGGATCAAAACCCAATCCCTGGTCGGAGACCCGAACTTCCAGGGCATCTGCATGCCGTAACAGGGATACAGAAACTTTCTTTTTACAATCACATCCATTACCATGGATTATAGCGTTTGTAACGGCCTCTGTGAGGGTGATGAGGATATTTCCTTGTGTATCTGGAGACAATTGATAGCGTTGGGCTAATTCGTCTACAAATGGCTGAACTCGGTCGACCTCGACGGGGCTGGATAAAAAAGAAAACTGCGTGTCCAAATTACTCATGCGGCAAGTTTGGAAAAGTGAAGTAATGATTATTGCATACGGGTGCTCATGGAAGCGGGAAACGGATTAATTACAAATGGAGTGGTGGGGAATTATAAAGGAACGCAAAATTAAGGGTATTTTAACATATTCCGCAAGGGGCTGCTTGAACTTTTGTGCATTCCTGCTTTAAATGAGGGGAATTAGAGTAAAAAGGCAACTAATTTTTTAAAAAATGTTGCTTAGCTTGGATTATTTTTAAACAGCTCCCAAGATTTATCGGCAATTTGAATAGTTGCATGTTCGATGTAATGGCTACCGGCTGCCGGGTCGAGGAGTTGTTCGAAGCCACTTTCCATTTTTAATAAGTGTTGAATATTTCGAGCGATACGCCGTGCGAATTGAGGGGGATAGTTAGACAGGTGCTCTCTGTCTTCGTCATAAGGTTTTACGACTAGTTGATTAGCTCCTCCCAGTATAGCGGACATTGCCATAGTTGTAGCCTTAATCATATTGGTGTAGAGCTCCTCTGTGTAGGCGTCTTTCTGGAAGGTACAGGAAATGGTTGGTAGGTGGATAGTAGCGTTCCAGGCGTTGAGCCAGTTCATCCAGGCGAGTTTAAATGCTCTGAGTTTAGCTATTTCGATGAGGTAAAAGGTTCCTATGCTTATGTTGCAATGGATAGCATTTGCGATATTGATTGGATTTAGTCCTAATTTGGTAAGGTGTAAGACATATTGGTTGGCATTTTTCAGCAGTTCAGCTACAGCTTCTTCCGGATGGTGCTTTTCGGTACTGATTTCAATAATTTGGAATCCTGGAAACTGAGTTTGCGTCAATTCGAGTAGATCATGTAGGTATCTCCAGTCTTGGAATTTAGCATGGTTGAGGGGGTTATATCCTAGTGATCCTTTCAGTTGTCGAGTATTCAGATTTTGGCGGGAGCATAAATTGAAAAGGATTGCCAGGATAGCACCAGGGTTTGTCCATACTCCGGGTCCGCGGAAGTGCAGGCCAATGTAATCAAGATATACCCCATTAAGGAGTTGTTCTAAGAAAGGTTCATCCGGAGCAGTGGGGAGGAAGAAATGGAGTCCTTCTGTCCCGAACTGAAGTGCCTCTATGGCTTGTAGATTAGCAACTTGAGGATTGTTTACCACGATTTGTTCTCCTATTTCCCAGCCTGAGGTTGGTGGGAGGGGAGGGAGTTCGGCTACGGAGGCGGTCGGGGAGAACGACAGCTCTTGGTTGTATTTCCAATTTAGGCTATCAGGGCTTTGGCCTTTCAAGTCTTTTTGGATTTGAGTCAACCACTCTTGTCTGGTGACGAACGGAAATGTATTTAGTGGGTTCATGGTCACTAGTAGTTGAGTAGTTTATTCAACTGCGTTTTAAGTTGTTCGATTGGGAAGAAATTTTGTTCGAGTGGAATCGCGAAGGGAACTGGGGTGTCCAGACTTGCTGCTCTTAGAACGGGGGCATCCAGGAATTCGAACAGGTGTTCACTAATCCAAGCGGCGATTTCTCCTCCTATTCCGCCGAAGAGTGTGTCTTCGTGCAGGATCAGCACTTTATTGGTTCGTTTAACGGAGGCCGTTATTGACTCATAGTCGAGGGGAACGAGCGATCGGAGGTCGATGATATCGGCGCTGATACCGAGTTCATCTACGGCTTTTTCTGCCCATCTTACGCCTAGTCCGTAGGTAAGGATGCTGAGCTGCGATCCTGTTCGCACCTGTCTGGCTTTTCCGATTTCGACTGTATAATAGCCTTCTGGGACTGGGCCGCTTTCGGAGCGGTAGAGTCCTTTGTGTTCGAAGAACATCACGGGGTTTGGATCATCAAAGGCCGCCAGGAGTAGTCCTTTTGCGTCGTAGGGGGTAGAAGGGAATACTACTTTAAGGCCGGGTGTATGGGTAAACCATGCTTCATTGGATTGGGAGTGAAAGGGTCCGGCTCCGGTTCCGCCGCCGGTTGGCATCCGAACGACTACATCTGCGCACTGGCCCCATCTCCAGTGGAGTTTAGCGAGGTTGTTGACAATTTGGTTGAATCCACAGGTTACGAAATCGGCGAATTGCATTTCGACCATTGCTTTCATGCCCTTGAGGGATAATCCCAGGCTAATACCGACGATGGCACTTTCGCAGAGCGGGGTATTTCGCACACGTTCTTTACCAAAGGAGTCGACAAAGCCTTGTGTTATTTTAAAAACACCGCCATATTCTGCTATGTCTTGGCCCATTAAGACAAGGTTAGGGTGTTTGATCATCGCCTCTTTTAGGCCTTCAGAGAGCGCATCGATAAATCGTAGTTCTCGCGTTGGGCCGGAGGGGTCAATTGGTTTGGGGTGATGGGGGGCGTAGACATCATTTAGTTCTTCTGATGTATCGGGGATAGGTTCAGGTTCATTGAACATGATCTCCACGGCATCTGCAATTGCTTTTTTATATTTTTTGTGGATGGAGTCAATATGTTGGTCGTCTAGAATACCTTCTTTTTTTAGCCAAGATTCGAAGTTGGAGATTGGGTCTCTGAGTGCCCATGCGTCCATCATCTCTTTGGGAACGTATTTGGTACCGCTTGCCTCTTCGTGTCCACGCATTCGGAAAGTGACGCATTCGAGGAGGAAAGGTTCGGGATTTTGTCGAAGTTCAGTTGCTATTTTTTGAATAGTTTGATAGACTTCCAGGATATTATTTCCGTCAATTTTTGCGGACCGCATACCATAACCTACAGCGCGATCGACCAGGTCTTGGCAAGCGTATTGTTCGGAAGGCAGGGTTGATAAGCCGTAACCATTATTTTCTATTACGAATATGACGGGTAGTTTCCAAACAGAAGCTACGTTGAGAGCCTCATGGAATTCTCCTTGTGAGGTAGCGCCTTCCCCGGTAAATGCAAGTGAGACCTTTCCTTCCTTCTTGAGTTTATGGGCCAGTGCTGTTCCTGCTGCGAGGGACAGCTGAGGGCCGAGGTGGGAGATCATTCCAACGATGCCATGTTCCAGTGCACCGAAGTGAAAAGAGCGGTCTCTGGCCTTGGTGTACCCTCTTCGTTTACCTTGCCACTGACAGAAGAGTCGGTCTAGGGGCATATCTCTTGCGGTGAAGACCCCTAGGTTACGGTGCATTGTAAAAATAAGCTCATCGGGTTGAAGGGCGCAGGTTGCCCCAACGGCGATTGCTTCTTGACCGATACCGCTAAACCACTTTGATATTCGGCCTTGGCGAAGGAGGTTCAGCATTTTTTCCTCAATAAGCCTAGGTTTTGCTAGTTGTTCATAGAGGTGTAGCAAGGTTTGATTATCAAATCCTTTGGAGGAATATTTCAATTTTGTTTTTGCTGTAATGTTGGTCATGAATCTATTTTCTAGTTAGAGCGGCTCAAAGGTACATCAGTGTAAACAAAGAAATAAAAGGGAAGGTAGGAAGATTGTTTGGAAGCTGGGTATGGGAGAGGTCAATTAGACGATTGGCGGTTTCGTTTTAATCGAATCCATTTTTCAAGCTCTACGGCATGGAATACGATTGCCGCTGTACCAATACAAATGATTAATTCATTCAAGCTGAGAGGTTGGGTTTTAAAAATGGAATTGGCAGCTGGAAGGTAGATTACGATTAACTGCAGGAAGAAGGTGAGGATTACTGCACCAATCAGCATCGGGTTGGAGAAAACGCCTTGTTTATAGAGGAATTCCCGGTCACTTCTAATACTGAGCACATGTCCAAGTTGTGCTAAAGAAAGCACTGTAAATACCATTGTTTGCCAGTGAGAGGAGTGGTGTAACGCCCAGGCTTGCATTCCAAGGGTGACGGCGGCCATTAGGAGTCCCATCCAGGCAATGTGATAGCCTACTCCTTCTGCAAATAGGCTTTCATTCATTTTTCGAGGTGGGCGTTTCATTACATCGCGTTCTGCTTTTTCGGAAGCCAGGGCTAGCCCGGGGAGGCCATCTGTCACAAGGTTTATCCAGAGAATGTGAATGGGTAGGAGCGGAATGGGTAATCCGAGTAGTGGTGCTAGGAAAATGGTCCAGATTTCGGCGCCATTGCAGGTCATGATGTATTTTACGAACTTACGAATATTAGCATAAATTCGTCGGCCCTCTTTAACGGCTTTGACGATGGTAGCAAAATGGTCATCCAGTAGAATCATGTGCGCTGCCTCTTTGCTTACGTCCGTTCCGGTTATTCCCATTGCGACACCGATATCTGCTGATTTAAGGGAGGGTGCATCGTTCACTCCGTCACCGGTCATTGCAACGAAGTGTTGTCGATTTTGTAGCGCTTTAACAATCCGGAGTTTTTGTTCTGGGGATACACGAGCATATACACTGATAAATTCCACTTTTTGATCTAGCTGTTGATCCGAAAGCTGGGTCAGTTCAGCTCCGGTTACCACTAGCTCATCTTTGTCCAAAATGCCAATTTGACGTGCAATTGCCGCTGCTGTGGCGGGATGATCTCCTGTGATCATCACTGGTTTTATGCCAGCTGTTCGGCAGTCATGAATTGCGGCAGCGACTTCAGCTCTAGGAGGGTCAATCATACCGACAAGGCCAGCCAAGGATAGGTTTTGCTCTACGGAATCAAAGGTAAATGGCTGTGGTAGCTGATCGGTGACTTTGTATGCGAATGCGAGTACGCGAAGTCCTCGGGAGGCCCATTGATTTGCCATTTCGAGGAGCTCGGTTTTGTTTTCTGATGTATTCAGTCTTTCCGCTATAGATTCGGCGGCCCCTTTACAGACAATCCAGTATTTTTTTCCGTCAAAGTGAACGGTTGTCATGCATTTGCGGTCTGCATCAAACGGGAGTTCAGCTACACGTGGTAGTTGATTGGTTAATTGATCGGTATTTGTTTTTCCTAGCTGTTGACGGGAATAGGAGACCAGTGCAATTTCTGTTGGGTCTCCGACGGGCTGTTGGGTGTGATCGAAGTGGACATCATGGTTAAGGGCGAGGGAGGTGAGGAGTAGTGATTGTTGTGAGACGGGGTGGTTGTTTGTTGTCCATTCATGGGTATCAACGACGGTCATTTGGTTCACTGTGAGTGTTCCGGTTTTATCGGAGCATATATAAGTAACGGAACCGAGTGTTTCGACTGCTGGTAGTTTTCGAATTAGGGCATTTTTTCGGACTAGTCTTTTTGCACCAAGAGCCAGGGCGACGGTAATGAGGGCTGGCAGTGCTTCTGGAATAGCTGCGACGGCCAAGCTAATGGAGAGAAGGAGCATGTCCATTGGGTTTTCGCCACGTAGTAGCCCTACCCCAAATAATAGGATACAAATTAGAAGGATAATCCAGGACAGTTTTTTCCCAAAATCGGCCATTCTTTGTTGCAAAGGGGTGGCTCGTTCTTCTTGAAGGAGAAGTTGAGCAATTTTTCCCATTTCAGTATTCATTCCCGTGTGCACAACGAGTCCTTTTGCCCGTCCATTTACCACGGTGGTTCCTTTGTAGGCCATATTAATGCGGTCTGCGAGGGCTAGTTCAGTGTCTGGGATTGCATTAGTCACTTTATCGACTGGAGCGGATTCACCTGTTAAGGCGGACTCGTCCATTCGAAGGCTATGGGCTTCAATGATTCGTATATCAGCAGGTACGGCATTTCCAGCTTCCAAGACAATAATATCTCCTGGGACAAGTTGAGCGGCATTTAGTTTTAGGGGTTGCTGGTCTCTGATTACGGTAGCTTGGAGTGCAGCCATTTTTTTTAAGGCTTCAAGCGCTTTTTCAGCTCGATATTCCTGGATGAACCCGACGATTGCATTTAGCAGTACGATTACCAAAATAATGGCAGTGTCTGCGAGCTCTCCAGCCATTCCAGAAATCACTGCTGCAGCCATGAGTACCAAGATCATGACATCTTTAAACTGGCCAAGAAACAGAAGCCAGGCCGGTTTTTTTTTCTGTTCGATTAGCTCATTAAGCCCGTAGGAAGAGATGCGCTCTCTTGCTGTTTCGGAGGAGAGGCCTAGTTGTGAGGAGTTGCATTTAGACAAGGCTAGGTGAATATCGAGGGTATGCCAGAGGGTGTTCATAGAATCATGTGCGGTAAATGAAATTATTTTCCAGGTATTCCCAGACGGAATCTGGGACTAAGTAACGTACTGAAAGACCGTTTTTAATGCATTGCCTAATATAGGTGGCGGAAAGGTCTAACATTGGCGCATCACACAAGTGTACTCGAGGATGCTGAGCGAGCTCTCCCAAGTCGTAGTTGGGCCTTCGATAGACATATATATCATAATTTTCCAGCAGGTATTGGTAGTTTTTCCAAAGGTGGAGTGTTGCCAGATTATCACCTCCCATGATCAAGGAGAAAGAATAATGAGGATATTTCTCCTTCAGGTAGGCCAAAGTGTCGACGGTATAGGAGGGTTTGGGGAGGTTGAATTCTATATTGGACGCTTCAATTTTAGGATTATCCCCTATTCCGAGTCTAACCAAGTGTAGTCTATCAAAGTCGTTTGCCAAGCCTTTTCTTGGTTTTAGAGGATTGTGGGGGCTGACAACCATCCAAACTTTATCCAAGTCGGTTTGGGTTGCTAAGAAGTTAGCAATAATGAGGTGTCCTGTGTGAACGGGGTTAAAAGAGCCAAAAAAAAGACCTATTTTCATCTTGCAAAGATAAGCGGTTGGCTTGCTGGTGGAAGGGCAGCAAGCTGTTGATATTGTCATAATATGGACATTCTTGGGTTTTGTTCACTCATTAGGTTTGTAAACCTAGATGAAAATTATTAGTGCAGGCCGTTTCTTTATTCTCCGCTACCTTTGTGCATGGAATTATTCTGCCGTATTTTTTGTTTACGAACCGTGTTTTTGATCGTTAAAGCCAACTAAGTTATGCAAGTAGCAACAGGCCTGTACAAGGAAATTTTAAAGATCGTGAAGAGTGATGAGGGGGTCAGTCGGGAGCGTGTTTTGGCGTTATTGGCATTGATGGAGCGCCTTTTGATTGAATCTACTAAGGAAGAGCAGTTAGTATTCAGTACACTGTTTGCCCGATTGAGTTATGTTGGTCACAAGCGACAGTTTGACAAGGCTTCTTTGGAATTATTGCATTTATTTAGGAGGATGGCGACACGTATGCGGCAGGGGAGGCCTTACCAGGAGGGTGTTGTTGAGTTGGGTGTGAAGGCGGTTTCCAGTTTAATTCAGCTGTTATATGGGGAGCCGATACCGGAGGCAATAAAGGTTTGTTTTCCGGAGGAGGATGCTTTTGTATTTAGGATTGAGGAGGGGGCCATGACCCAATCGGTTGTAAGGGTATTGGCATTGCGTGATGAACCAGCGCATCATCGGTTGGTTGTTATTGAAGAGGATGCGCCAGCGGAGGAGAGAATGGTTTTGTATGATTTGCCCTCCAGGAATGAGAACTTTAGGCCTACAATAGAGGCGTTGCGTCGGGTGTTTGGTTTTCCCGTAATGCTTCATTTAATTGATGTGGAGATGGATGAGGATGGGAATTATAGGCCGAGGGCGTTTGTTGTGGAGCCTGACTATTTGGTGGATGTTTCTGCGATTGCCGATTGTTTCAAGGATACGGGTACAGATCCTTTGAGTTACCTGCTCAAGAAATTTTTACCATCGGAGGTGAGTCCTGCGATTCACGTTGGAAATGTGGCGAATTATTTTTTGGATCGGCTATTAAATGAACCGGATTCCCAGTTTTTAGAATTATTTAAAGAGACCTTTTTGATGAGTCCGCTGGTGTATGCGCCAATGACTGATTTAGAGGTTCGGGAGGTGGCTCAAAAGGCGCAAGTACATTTTATGACATTGCAGCGCATGGCCAATGGAGGATTTATAAAGGAGGGAATTGATCCGGCGCATTGCGTATTGGAGCCATCGTTTTACAGTCCTGAGTATGGTATTCAGGGGCGGCTTGATCTTTTTTACCACACGAAGGAGCGGTCTGTTATTGTGGAGTTGAAGAGTGGAAAGGTGTGGCGGCCTAATACGTATGGTATATCGCGGCCTCATTTTACTCAGACACTCTTATATGATTTATTGGTTCGCTCTGTTTTTGGGCGGGAGACTGATCCAGCGAAGTACATACTATATTCAGGGAACATTGAACGGCCGCTGTGTTTTGCACCGACCGTCTTAGAGGAGCAGATGGAGGCGTTACAGGTTCGAAATCAGCTGGTTGCGATTGAGCGGTTATTGTCTAAAATTGTTCCTGGGCAGGAGGAGGTTCCTTTGTTCGGTAAACTTCGGTCAGATCTTTACAAGGGACAGGGATTTATGGAGCGCGACGTGAAGCAGTTTGAGGATCGCTATTCTTCTCTTAGCAAGGCACAGAGAAAGTATTTCCACTCTTTTGTTGGGTTTATTGCAAGGGAGCAATGGTTGGCGAAAGTAGGAGAACACGGTGAAGACTCTTCAGGTGGGCATGCTGCTTTATGGCGGAGTGGGTATGCTGAGAAAAGGGCTTCGTTCTCTATTTTAAGTAATTTAAAAATAATAGAAAATTGCGCAGATCGTTCCGACCCCTATTTACTATTTGAGCGAACGAGGGAAACGGAGGTTTTATCCAATTTTCGGGTAGGGGATATTGCCATATTGCATCCAATAGAGGTGGGGGAGGACCATTTAAAACAGCATCAGGTCATTAAGTGTACGATCACCCAGCTTACTAGCAGGCACGTTCGGGTGCAGTTGCGTTATCGACAATTTAACCTTGAGCCTTTTGCAGGGGAAATGTTGTGGGTGTTAGAGCCAGATTTAATGGAGATTGGGTTTGCAGCTATGTACAGGAGTTTGTTTGAGCATCCGGATGTAGCTCCAATTTGCAAGTTATCTTTGGGCACCATTAAGGTAGATCAGCGTCCTGGCTTGACGGCGGAGCAGCAGCAGTTGTTGGGGAAGATGTTGAATGCTCCGGGATATTTTTTACTTTGGGGGCCACCTGGCACGGGGAAGACGAGTGTGATGATTCGTGAATTTGCTCGTGGGGTGCTAGAAAATACGGAGGACAATTTGTTGTTACTGGCGTTTACCAATAGGGCAGTGGATGAGATTTGTGAGGCTTTGGACGCTATTGGTGGCTCTGTTAGGGATCATTACATTCGAATAGGCTCAAAGCATGCAACCTCTGTTCATTTTTCTGAGCAGCTACTTCAGCATAAAATTAAGGATGCAGGTAAGAGGAGTGAGTTGGTTGCTATACTAGGTCGGCACCGTATTTTTGTGAGCACGGTTGCTTCTTTTTCTCAGAATGTTGATTTGTTGAAGGTGAAGCGTTTTCAGCGTGTATTAGTAGATGAGGCTAGTCAGATACTGGAGCCTCAGCTGATAGGGTTGCTCAAGCGTTTTGATCAATATATTTTGGTGGGGGATCATCGTCAGCTACCGGCTGTTACAGCGCAGGGGGCTGATCTTGCCAAGGTGGAAGATCCGGATCTTAATGCAAGTGGGTTGTTTGATTTGAGGGCGTCGTATTTTGAACGGGTGTATCGACTTTGTGAAGGGGCCGGGTTAGATCAACACTTTGGGCGGTTGTCCGTGCAAGGACGGATGAACGCAGAAATAATGGCATTTCCCAATGAGTGTTTTTATAATGGATTTTTGAGTGCAATGTACCCTGAGTCGCTTTCAGAGGGTATCCCGTCTGTTCGGTTTATTGCTACCAACTCTGGGTCCTTTTTTCAGGCAAATCAAAAAACGGATCGGGCAGAAGCAGAAATGGCTGTTCAGTTGGTCAAAGAGTTTAAGGCAATATGGGCGGCAGCGGGTAGGGAATGGCATTCTCAGCGTACACTTGGGATCATTACGCCATGGCGTGCGCAAATAGCTCAGCTGAGGGAGTGTTTGGCAGAGGCAGGAATTGCTTCCGAGGAGGTAACAATTGACACCGTTGAGCGCTATCAAGGTGGTGCCAGGGACATTATTATTGTTTCTTCCTGTGTTCATTCGAAGTATCAGTTGCGTTCCTTGATCAATTTATCGGAGGATGGTATTGATCGAAAGTTAAATGTCGCACTGACCCGAGCAAGGCAGTATCTTGTTGTCTTAGGCAAGGAGGAGGTTTTGCGGGAAGATGAGCGTTATCGTCTTTTTATAGATCGGTACAAGGTTCGATAGCGGTTGTTGGCCGCCAAAGGATAATTGTGCGGTCATCGCTACAGGAAACTAAGTGGTCGTTCATCCAAAGCAGCTGATTCACCGAATTTGAATGGCCTCCATCGCGGATGGTGTCGAGTACCTTCAGTAGTTCGAAGTTAGACGATGACCATATTTTGATCGTTTTATCTCTACTTGCGGTCGCCATCCAATTGGTATTAGCCGGCTGGATAATGTGATTAATGGTGTACCAGTGAGCGGGTTGTTTAAACAGGGGCTGTTCGTCTTTATCTTGAATATTGAGCATAGCATCTCTACCACCGGAGGCCAGTAACTGTTCTTGATTAAGCCAAGACACTGTGAAAACGGAGTTAGCATGTGCTGCAATAGTTTTTATTAATTTTAGGTCTGAGCGTTGGACAAGGTAGATGTTTCCATCGCTGCTACCTACTGCGAGCAGGTCTTGTTCGGCTGAGTAGGCGATAGAGCGGAGTGCTTTATTGCTTAGTTGATAGCTTTCTTGGGCGGATTTACGGGAAGGGTTCCAACGGGTCAATATTCCATCTCCTCCGGCACTGAACAGCTCATCTTGTATCCAGAGCAGGCAGTACACCCCTTTTTGATGGTGCTGAATATTTTTACTGAGGCTGGGGTTTGCCGGATTGATCCAGTGAATTCCACCGGTCATGTTTCCTGCGATGATGAGTTGTTCTGGCCAGTCTTGGGGGGAGGTAGTTAATGAAAAGAGTTGTGACTCCACATTAACCAGTAATTTTCCCAATTCGGGATTATCCAGGTTCCATTCAACTATCCACCCATCTCCGCCTGCCGATAAAAAGTGGTTAGGGGTATGGCTTTTTGCAAGGGCATAGATAGCGGCTCTATGGCCGGTACAGCTTTTGTAGCGGACAAACATAGAACGTTTAACAGGTTAAATTCGAATTAGTTGACCACTAACAAGGGTGGAGTTGGTTGAGATTCGGTAGCTATAGCAACCTTTTTGAGGGAAAGTGGAATCTTCTATGAAGATGGTTGATGTTTCTGAGTTTGCCGGAATGTATTTTTGAAAAATTTGCTTTCCTGTAATATCGAAGATTTCCAGCAGCAGGTCTGTTGGATAATCTACTCCCATGGGGAATTGAATGTGAGAGGAGGAGGGGTTGGGATATGGTGTAAAGACTTGGGCGGAGCTCTTTACACGGTCATTTTGAAACAAGAGTGATATGTTTTTCGTGGAGGTATTGGAGTAAACGGCCTCAGCAGTAAAGGACTGGTTGTTTAATTGAAGTAGGTCAGCGGTCCAGCTTGCCTGGTTAGTGGTTAGCAGGATAGTAAAGAGGGTGTCGTTGGCTTTATAATCCTTCACCATGCCTGGATTATCATGCAGCCAAAGTGTTTTAAGTTGGTTGTTGTTAAGGGTAAAAGCGTCATTGGGCAGGCCTTTTACACCAACTATTTTCGCGTGATTTAGTTTCGTTTCTAGTTGAAGTTGCCAAGCAGCGAGGGAGGTATTTTCAGTTAGCTGGATGGGCAACTCAATTGTTTTTCCGGCTTCTAGCCAGTGATTTGGAGCTGTTAGTACTAGTTCGGGTCTTTCTCGTTCCTCATTATCAGCATTGAACGAGGTTAGGTTTTCTACATCACCTATTTTAACTCCTACCCAATTAAGTCCGGAAATGGCCGGCGTAATTCCGCTAACATTTTGGAATGTAATTAGAGCGGTGTCTTTCATCTCGGCGAAAGAGGCTAAGATATCAGATGGATCGGTTACAGGTCGAATAAAACGCCATTTTGGAGCGCCTGAGAAAGTATCGGTCACCCCCAGGATGGTTTTTCGAATATCGACAATATCGAGTGTGGTGACGGTTTTAGATCCATTTGCGTCCGCTGCTAATGCTTGGTAGAAGGAGGTGAACGGCTCTAGGCTTAGGATATGTCTGCTAATTAAAATTAGATCGTAGGCGGTTACTCCGTTGGTGATGTTGTCTTCGCGGGTTAACCTGATAGACAAATTTCCGGAAAGGTTTATAGGGAGATCATTTAAGTTAAGGGTAAAGCAAGAGTCCGTTTGATTTTTGAGTTGGTTGGTAGAAAAGGGTTGTCCGTTTGCCGTTCCAGAGAAAGAGGCATTCGTTCTGTAGCTGTTTAGTTTGGTATTTCGGGCTGTTCGCGCGCAGCCCTTTACTTGAATGTCCGTATCCTGGATACAGGGGCACTGATTACTGTTATCTTGTACCAGGACGTAGTTGGAGCATTGGTTAACTAATCCATTTCCATCACGGACCCACACTTCTACGATATTAGTGCCTTGGTCACAGATTGCGTATTGGATGGTGTCTTGTGTGGGAAATCCAGTTCCGGTTCCCGCTTTTCGGAGCCCGTATTGAAGTTGTGCGACGGGGGTACAGTTGTCGGAGATATTCAGGATAAATTGCTGTGCATTGATGGTCATGGAGCAGTTATTGTCCAGGCTTTGTGTAATTCCATTTCGGCAGATCATATTAGGTGGGGCGCAGTCCTGAACGGTTACGATTTGTTGGCAGGTAGCTACCTGCCCGCAGCTATTGGCTGCTCTCCATGTTATTTTACTTTGTCCGAGGGGGAAATTATGCGAGAACGTATTTCCGGAGGCTTGAATGTCGGGCGAGCCATTGTTTCCGAAGTCAATGGTATGAAGAAAATTGAAAGATGGATTGTTACAGGAGGAACTTGCCGACATATTTGCAGCAATTGGGGCTGCGGAGCAGTTATTGAGGGGTAGACAAGTGGGGAGATCGTTGCAATTGTTAAAAACGATGCTTTGGGCATTTACTATTGGAGGGGTAGTGGCTGTCAGAAGGACAGCTATTGCCAGGACATGCGCGCGCATAGAGATTGTGCTAGTAGTTTATAAACGGAATAGGGATTATGAAGTCAACAAGAGATTCCGATTATACGAGATTGAACAAAGGTAGGGTCTTTTAGGATTCGAAGGGAGGTTGAGCTCTTACTTTTTTAATAGTAATACTGTTTTTATAGAATAGGGTAGTGCAGGATTTTAGGGTTTATCCAGAGTAGTCCCAGTACAATTGGCGGGAGATTAAGATTTCCAAATAATGCGATGTTCAGGTTACGATGGAGAGGAGGCTGGGCACTATTTGAAATGTTGCTGGGGCAGTGCCTAGGAACTCGCCATCTGCTTCGAGCCAAAGATGGGTAGAGGGATCTGTCGGAGCGATTTCGATGTTTTTTGTTTGGACTCCGGTTACTTTTGGATGGGAGAGCAATTTTCCATTATAAAATCGGGCGGTCTGGAGAAGCACTTCCCATTTAGGCATTTTGCTGGCGAAGGTCAAGGCGAGTAGTCCATCATTTGGGATAGCGTGGGGGACTAGTTGCATTCCGCCTCCAGAATATTTACAAATGCCAATATTAATGGTATAGAAATAGTCTTTAACGGAGTTGTTGGGATCAAACCGGATAATGGCTTCGGAAAGGTTGTATTGAAAAAGGTATTTTGCTATGGCCAGGAGGTAAACCAGTTGGGAGTTGGATTTTCCGTTTTCCTCCAGTTTTTTTGCTATAAATCCATCGTATGCCAACCCTGCTACATTAATAAACCACCGAGAGGAGGGGCTGCCTTTTGGGTCCAAGTAGTTCACTTTTCCGACATCTTGTCGAATGATAAAAGGGTTCAGGAGGTTTTTAATCCGGGAGATGGGTTCGTGTGGTATTTGGTATTGACGGGCCCAATCATTTCCTGTTCCCACTGGGAAAGGGGCATAGAGGATCTCTTGAGGTGGGATTTCTTGTTGGGACAGGATTCCATTAGCGATTTCATGGTGGGTGCCATCTCCACCGAGTCCGAGCAGGTAGCGATGACCTTTCAGGAGGGCATTTTGTGCGAGTTGAGTAGCGTGTCCTGGATATTGAGAGAACTGGATTGAGTAGGAGATGCCAGCTTCCTGCAGCTGGTGTTCGAGTTGCGGCCAGATTTGTTTTACTGTACCGTTTCCAGCTGCAGGATTAGCGATAATGAACCAAAACATGGCTAATTAGGCAAGGATAGTTGCTTTGGTGGCATCAAGGATTTCTCTGACTTGGGCGAGTTGGGCACCTTGGGCGTAGACCCTTAATACGGGTTCGGTTCCGGAGGGTCGAATCATCACCCAGTTGTCTCCACCGAGGCGGAATTTCCAGCCGTCGAGGTCTTCAACGCCATGAACCTTGAAAGTGCCGAAGGAGGAGTAAGCGCCGGATTTACAAGCAGCGATAATGGATTGTTTTTGAGCTTCTGTGACATGTAGGTCATCTCGGTCAACGGCGAAGCTTCCTACGATATCGTACACCTCTTGGACGAGGCCTTTAATTGTTTTTCCTGTTATGGCCATAAATTCAAACACCAGGAGTCCCATCCATACGCCATCTCTTTCTGGAATATGGCCTTTGACAGCGAGGCCTCCTGATTCTTCTCCTCCAACGAGCACATCCTCTTTTACCATAATTTCGGCTATATATTTAAAGCCGATTTTAGTGATTTCGTAAGGCAGTTGGAAGTGTTCTGCCAACTTTTTCATTTTATCGGTCACGGAGAATGTGAAAATTACTTTTCCCTCCATGTTTTTATATTTTCGGAGGTAGAGGAGGAGGATAAGTAATAAGTGGTGGCTATCTACGAAATTTCCATCTTCATCATACATTCCGATCCGGTCGGCATCGCCATCATTGGCAAGTCCTGCGGTTATTTTTGGGTTATTTTTGATGGTTTGGCTCAGTAGGTGCAGGTTGCGGTGAATAGGTTCTGGGGCTTGGCCATGCATACCCGGGTTCCAGTCGCAGTGAAGAAACAGGCTTCTTGGCAGTAGTTTTTTTACTGCATTTTGTCCTGCTCCATACATGGCGTCGTATGCGATGCGACCGGCGCTTTGTTTTATTGCTTTTAGGTCGAATGACTTTTTGGCATGGCGGAGGTAGATGGTTTCCAGGTCAGCATCTACAAGGAGTTTTTTGGTTACCAGTTCACCGAGGGAGGGCAAGTGTTGGAGGGAGCAAGAATCAGGGATCAGTGCTTCCACCTCTGCTATTTCGGATGGGATCATGGGTCCTCCGAAAGCGGCTTTTAATTTAAACCCATTGTAGGAGGGTGGGTTATGGCTTGCTGTGATGACGATACCCAGATCGCTTTTTGTTTTGACGACCCCTAGTGAGACCATTGGGGTGGATACGAAGCTGGTAGCTACGTGGCATTTGATACCATATGCCCCGAGTACTCGAGCGGTTGTTTCGGTGAAGAGCAAGCCGCCAAATCGACAGTCGTAACCGATCACTACTTTTTTCATTTTATGTTTTTTCATAAAAAGAGCAGTAGCCTCTGCCACGCGCATGACATTTTCTACGGTGTATTCATCAGCGATGATTGCGCGCCAGCCATCTGTTCCGAACTTAATGGGTGCTGCCATAATAACAAATAGAGGTAAATTTTATGAAGAGAGATAGCAAAAGTAAAACGAGTGGGTTGATACTGTATGCGTTTAGGCCAAATTCTGGTTGAAATAATATCGCTAGGCTCCATAATAGAGCCACTGTGCTGCTTTGGGGAATTCTATGCCCCAGCGGGACTCATTGTGTTCGCCAGCGGGGTCAATTTCCAGGTTAAATTGGACGGTACCGGGCTTGTATCCTCGCTTTTCGATGGCTTCTTTAAATCGGGAGGCTCCTGGAGCCATGTCGGCGCTTTCTTTTCCTCCGGCGTATAGATAAATTTTGGTGGGGGATAAATGGTGAAAGCGGAGTGGTTCACGGTAAATGTGCTCAGAGATCCAGAGGGAAGGGGAGAATATCATGAACTTGGAATAAACTTGGGGGTAGAGTACTCCTGCATAGATGCTAATAAGTCCTCCCATACTGCTTCCTCCTATACCGGTGTGGGCTCTATCGGGCAATGTTCGGAAGTGTTGATCAATGTAAGGCTTTAGGGTTTCTGCCAGGAAATGCGCATAGTTTCGTCCAAGGCCTTCTCCCCATTTGGTTGTATTGTAGGGAAGAAATTCCTGAATTCGTTCTTTTCCTCCGTGATCAATTGCGACGACAATAAAGTCACCTTTGTTTTGTTGAGCTAGGCTGGCTAGTTGTTTGTCGACTCCCCATGTACCAAAGGGGGCATCTTGCTCGAACAGGTTTTGGCCATCCTGGAGATAGAGAACCGGATACCGTTGGGTAGTATTTTCGTAGTTCCAAGGCAGGAGAACGGCAATGCGCCGTTTTCTTCGAAGCTGTGGGATAGGAAACTCTTTGGCTACGATTCGTATATCGGGGTAAAATTGTGGATTGTAGGGTCCATCATGGGTTTTCCAAGCGGGTACAATATCAAAGACTTTACCAGCAGTCCAATTTAGTTTTCTGTTCGCTGTAGGAAATCCATCTGCTCCCAATTCCTCTGCGTCCCATCCTCCTTTTACATATTTATATTCGAAGGTGTGTCCAGGATTATCGACGGGTAGAGAAAGTTGGTAGTGGCCCTCTCGGACCTGGGCCATTCGAAATCGATCGTCTTTTGTAGCCCAGTCATTGAAGCTACCTGTCAGGTAAACAGGACGCGAATCGTCTTTTGGTGTAAACAACTCCAGTGTAAGCATATCGAAGAGGCCGCAAAGGTAGTAACATGTTGTCTGTACTGTGATTTTTTTGATTTTTATGATTGCCTTGATTATGTTTTGTGTAATAATCACAACAATCATAGTTTAGACGTTTATTTGGCCGCCCATCAGTTGTCTGTACTGTGATTTTTTTGATTTTTATGATTGCCATGATTATGTTTTGTGTAATAATCACAACAATCATAGTTTAGACGTTTATTTGGCCGCCCATCAGTTGTCTGTACTGTGATTTTTTTGATTTTTATGATTGCCTTGATTTTTATGATTGCCTTGATTTTTATGATTGCCTTGATTTTTTTGATTGATTTTATTTTTGTGGTTCTATTGATTTGTATTTTTTGTTAGTGAGACGTTTAAAATTTAAACTGGTTTCGCCAAAATTGATGAGCAATCCAATTTCTAGGTTATAGGCCTCCAAATAGTTAATTGCTTGTGCAAAGTGAGCATCCTCTAATTTGGTTGTCGCTTTTAGCTCCACAGATAAAACGCCTTCCACCAAAAAATCTACTCTTCTTGTTCCTATTCGCTTTTCCCGGTAAAAAATAGGCATTTCAAATTCCCTGCTAAAAACTATTCCTGCCAAACCCAATTCTATGGCTAAGGCCCGCTGATAAATCACTTCCTGAAATCCATTTCCCAGCGTTTTATGAACGGTCATTGCACAGCCAATAACTTTAGAAGTCAATTCTGAATATTTATACTGCTCGTTAATCATAGTAATCGTTTAAAGTTGTCCGTACTGTGATTTTTTTGATTTTTATGATTGCCTTGAGTTTGTTTTGTATAAGAATCATGGATAATCACAATAATCACAATAATCACAATAATCACAATAATCACAATAATCATAGTTTAGACGTTTATTTGGCCGCCCATCAGTTGTCTGTACTGTGATTTTTTTGATTTTTGTAATTGCCTTGAGTTTGTTTTGTGGAGACTGTTTAAAAAATTGTTCAAATTATATTGTTTGTCCGTTGAGCTGTGCCTTTAGGTGCTTCCAATTGGGTAGGTGCCGTTCCAGATAGGCAATGAAGATATCATTGTGGTTGCGCTCTTTAAGGTGCAACAGCTCATGCACCACCACATATTCAATACATTCTATGGGCTTTTTGGCTAATTCGATATTGAATAATACAGTTCCATTTTCGGTGTTGCAGGAACCCCACTTGGTTTTCATCGCGTGGGTTTTTATTCGATTGGCTTTTACATTTAGCGTTCGTTCCCATTTAGGTACCAATTCGGATAAAATATCTTTTAACTTTTTTCGGTACCATTCTTTCATCAACTCCGCTCGCTGCTCGGCTGAGTAGTTCTCCTTTACGTATAAATCTAGGTAAGTTTTGGTTTTGCATTCCACCTTTGGGTAACGATATGGGTGGTCAGTTTCATGTACTCTCAGTAAATAACGCTTGCCCAAATAGTAGTGCGATTCACGGTTGACATACTGCCTAGGGGACTGCCTGTCAATACTGGCAAATTTGCGTTGTTGCTTTCGGATCCAGGGGATTTTGGAGGCGACATAAAGCTCTAATGTTTTTTCGTTCACGTCCATTGGTGCAGCCAAACGAACCCTGCCATCGGGCGGATAGACCGCCAAATGTAAGTTCTTGATATCCTTCTGGACCAGTTCTACTTCGATGCCCGCTACCACCATTACCTGTATTCCTTTTGGTTTTTTATTACTTCCAATAGCGTTTCCACTTTTTCGGGATCATTCACATGACGACGGATCGTGTTTTTTACGCTTCGTTCCTTCAGGGTGTTCCCTATCCAATTTGGTTCAATGTTAAGAGCCACATCCGCTTCCATCGCCAACGTTGTATTTTCATCTTCCAAAATTTCATAAATAGCTTGTTTGGCGGGTGTGTTGATATTGGGCGGGTATTGGCTCTTTTTGTTTTCAGGCTTAACTTTCTTAGCCAGCTCTTCAATCTTTGTCAGGAATTGCTCGTAGCTGATTGCCCCGTTTTTACGTTGCTGTATCAACTCCTGAAGCAATACACTCATGCGCTCATAATACACTGGATTGATTGGCATCTCTTGGGTGATTACTTTACGCATATTGGCTTCCAGTGTTTCTGCAACAGCTTCTCTGCTTCGCTTAATGGCTGTCGGTAGTTTGTCAGTTGCCACACCAATGCCTTGCTCCACTACAATTTGAAGTAAGCTGGCATCGCCAAAATTAGAGATGGTTCTGCTTGGATCTGCACTCAGGTACATGTCCAGCAACTGCCTCATGTCGGGCTCATATTGTTTTAGGTCAATGTATTCATCACTGGCAATCTTAATGGTATTGCGGAGCTCGGTATATTCATCCACTTTGTTTTTAATGCGATCTGCCTCAGCCTGGCTGTAACCCGCTTCAATCATTTCTGGGGCGATGTTGTTGAAGGCCCTGATCAATGCCACCACCGCTTTATAGAATGTTAATCGGGTTTCTTCATTGGCTTTCAGCGCATCTTTATCTTCCGAATTACCGCAGAAAAACTTGATGTATTGTTCAATTTGTTTTGGGGCTTCCACGTTTTTGGTTAACTCATAAACGGTTTCCAAGGCGTCGTCTAAACGTTCTTTTGCTTTGGCTAAACGGTCAACCAACAAGCCCTTCACATCCTCTTTTTCATAATCATCGAAGGCATCAGAGGTGTAATCGGTAACGGCCTGATTTAAGCTGTTGAATAAGTTTTTGTAATCAACAATGTACCCAAACTCTTTGTCTTCCTTTTCGGTGCGGTTCACCCTGCATATTGCCTGGAACAATCCGTGATCCCGCATTTCTTTATCAATGTATAAGTAAGTGCAACTCGGAGCATCAAAACCTGTAAGCAATTTATCCACCACAATCAATAGCTGCATGTTGGCTGGCTCATCAATGAACTGTTTTTTTACCTCCTTTTCAAATTGCTCTCGGTCTTTGCCATTCAGCATCTTTTGGTAGATCTCGTATTGCTCCAGCTTTTCGGTTTCACCGTTACCTGTGGTTTCACCTTTGATGCTGGCTGTTGAAGGTTCAAAACTGGTTACAATGGCACATTTTTTAAACCCATATTGCTGGAATATCTCAAAATACCTACATGCTTCAAAAATGCTTTTGGTCACTAAAATGGCATTACCCCTTCCATCGTTTAACCTCGGCTTTATCTTGAAATCCTTAATGATATCAATGGCAATCTTTTGCAAGCGGTCTTTGGTGCTGAGGATTTTTTGCATGGTTCCCCACTTTTGCTTTAGTTCAGCTTTGGGCAAATCGTTCATGCCTTTGGTTACCGCTTCAAACCACTCATCAATCCCTTTTTGGTCGGCAATTTTTTGGTCCACATCACGAGCCTCGTACAATAAATCCAGCACCACACCATCTTTAACTGCTTCATTGAATTTGTACGTGTGGATGTACCTGCCAAATATTTCAATGGATTTCTTTTTATCTGTTTTGAGCAAGGGTGTTCCAGTAAAACCAATAAATAAAGCACCTGGCAACAAGTCTTTCATGGCCTTGTGGAGCTCCCCGCTCTGTGTACGGTGACACTCATCAATAAACACAAAGAGGTTGCCTTTGGGCTTAAAATCCGCAGGCTTCTTGATCTCTTTGATAAAATCACCCATATCGTTTTCATCGTTGCCGCCAAACTTGTGTAGGAGTGAACATAACAACCATGGGGTGGTACCATTCAGTTTATCCAACAAATCCCTTCCGCTTTTGGTGCGGTAAATCTGCTCATTTACCCCCTTGAATACCTTCTCAATTTGCTCATCCAGCTCTGTTCTGTCGGTGATAATCAATAAGCGAGCATCCGTTTGGTTCTCTCGGATCCATTTGGCCAACCAGACCATGGTTAGGGATTTGCCTGAACCCTGGGTATGCCAAATAATGCCGCCTTCACGCCTTTGAATAAATTGTTGAGCCGCTTTCACCCCGAAGAATTGGTTGGGACGGCACAACTTTTTAATGCCCGCATCGAACACCACGTAGTCGTGTATAAACTCCAAATAGCGCTCCTTGGCACAGAACTGGAGCAAGTGTTGGTCTAGTATATTTTTGTTGGGATCATAGTGGTATCCATCTTCTTTCCATTTCAAAAAAAACTTTTCGGGGGTTTTGGTGGTGCCGTAAAATAAACCCTGGCTATCCGTGCCTGCCAACACCGTTTGTATGGTGGAAAAAAACGGCTTTATGAATCGGTGCTGTTGGTTATCCAGGTTCTGGCGAATACCTTCCGATGCCGATACGCTGGAACGTTTCAGTTCCAAGACACCCAGGGCGATACCATTTATGTACAAGACGATATCTGGTCGTTTGGTGTTTGCTCCTCTGACTGTTACCTCTTCTGCCACAGCAAAATGGTTGCGTTGCGGATTTTTCCAATCGATCAACCAAACGGTTTGAATCCCATTCGATGCGTCGTCTCTTACCTTTACACCATATCGCAAGGTAGTATATACCGCCTGGTTAATGGGGTATAAATCATCGCTTGGGTTTAAGGCGGCTGCTTTTTTAAAATCATACAACGCACGTGCAATGATTGGCTCCGTGTAGCCCGATTCCACTAACCAGGCCTTTACGTCTTCCTCGCGGATATTGCTATTTTCCTGGTCCTCCAGGTTGCCCAGGTAGGTGTAGCTCAACTGCTCTACCAGCAATTGAACCACTCGGTTTTGGGTGATGCGTTCTGTTCTCATATCAGTCGTATTTTACCCGTAAGCAATGCCTGCATCATGCCCTGCTTTTGGTGTTTGAGTTTTTGGAGTTTGGTTTCTGTTAGCTCAATATCTTTATCTAGGTCTGTTAAGGTTTTAGCTATTTCAATCTGTTCGTTTTTAGTCTGAGGTAATGTAACAGACAAGTCCCTTATTTGATTGGAATTTACGCTATCAAAAGTTGATCCTGACGACAACCTACTCCAATAATTTTCTATAGATATCATGTAATGATACATAAAATCGTTTTCATACCTTAGAGCACAAACCCCTCTTCCAAGACAGCATTCAAAAGTAGATAAAGCTATTTCCCCAACGGGAGCTCTTACTGTCATAATAATATCACCTAGCTTTCCTTTTTTGGTGATGTTTGAGCTATAAGTTCTTATTATTGTTTTTCGATTTTTTATATCTGCATTACCTTGAATTAAAGGCAAACCAATGCCTGCAAAATTGTAGTATTCAGATAAGGGCGATTGTCCCATGATAATCTCACAAACCTCCCCCAACTTCTTCGTCACCCAACCCTCTTTGGGTTTGAGCAACTCTTGCATGACCCCTTGTTTAATGGCTTTCTTTTTCTCAATGAGCTTTTCGGTTTGGGCGATCAGGGCATCCATGTCGGATAAGGCATTGGCAATGGCGGTTTGTTCGGGGAGTGGGGGGAGTATTATCGGCATGCTCTTTAATGAACCTGCATTAACATTCTTCTGTCCGCCTCCAATCTGGTTTTGCTCAAAGAACTCCTGTCCTTTAGCTGAGTTGATATAATGACTTATGTATATTGTGTCTACAGACTTTTTTTTGAGCCTTGTGATCAATGTTGTAAAACTTTGACTGTTCTCATATAATTCAGGAACAATGCATGTCGTACCAGGGTAACCTGTTCTGGCGGTAAGTAAATCTCCTGCTTTTAATCGCTTATTAATAAACCGCACCTCGTACCTTGGATCGATATAAAGTATATCCGAGTCGTCTAAATAATTTGGTTTAATGTTCTGATTTCTAAATAAAACAATCCCTCTTTCTCGGTATGCATGTGTAGCTGAACTTGCTATTCCTACGGATATTTTTTCTGATATATCGTTAAGGCTCTTTATAACCCAATCTTCAGGTATAATACCAATCTCTGTTTGCTTATATCCCGTCGCTGTGTTCATGCGTTTAATAGTTTAGTGGTTAGTTCTGGTAATACCTTATCCATACGGCTAAAGGCAAAGCATTTATTGCCTAAATCTTTTAAAGAGGCCCCAATGTGGTACAGTTGGGTATCGTCAATAATAATAAATCGGTCGTGGCTGCTGCGGTTTTCTACCAGAGTGATGGCGGGGTATTGTTGATTGTACTTTTCTAAATCCTTCCGTAAAGCTGCGTTGATGCGGGTATGCACGGTGCAGCTTACTTGCTTTTTGCGCTTGCTTAATAGTAGCAAAGTGGTTTCATCTACA
The DNA here is from genome assembly GCA_046316495.1 of Chitinophagales bacterium. Classification (GTDB taxonomy): domain Bacteria; phylum Bacteroidota; class Bacteroidia; order Chitinophagales; family Saprospiraceae; genus M3007. The sequence continues at coordinate 85,938 of JBKDAM010000038.1, read as the reverse complement.
TAATTATCAATCACGACCAAACTATTATTGGCTTGTTTGATTAAATCACTGGCAAACACATGCGCATCAAAGAGTTGTCCTTCAAAGAAAATGCCTTGTTTGGAAGGGAGGTCTTTTTCCAGGGCTTTGAGCACTTGCTCCAGTTTGCTATCGGTTTGAAGTTGCTTTAATTCCACCCCTTCTAAGCGTTGTATTACGCCCTGTAACTGCCCCAATGTTTTGCGCATGGCTACAAATGCACGGGCTATGGCTACACTTACCTGATCCGCTTTATCGCTTTTGATTACCCCAGAAACGGCTGCTACTCCTTGCTCGGTAAACACCAATGGAAGGGAACCCCCGAGGCTTTGTTTGGAAGGTATCGCATTTTGCGATACCATGTAGTCAATTTCTGACTCGCTTAGCTGAAAGACAAAATCTGGCGGAAACCGATTTGGATTTCGCTTGATTTGCTCTCTTAGTCTTATCGGTTTAACCCCATAAAATTGCGCAAGATCTTTATCCAGAATAATTTGCACCCCCCTAACGGTGTAAATTTTATGCTGTATCGTTTCTGGTTTAATCAACTCCATGTTCCATTTTTTGTAGGGAAGACATCAATATAAGCAAGCTACTTACCATACAAATCCCATTTTTTGAAGGTGAGCATTTACTTTATTTTCCAACTCGGTTAATTCCTTATCAATATCTGGCAAGGGTGTTTCGTATCGCTCCATCAATTCCTTTATACGCCCCGTTAAACGTTGGCTAATACGTTCCATTTCGCCTTCAATGGCAGTTTGCATGGCACGCATCCATTTGGCATCCACCACCAAGTGTTTTATATCATCGGTGGTGAGTTGGGCATATTGCCCCCAGGCTTTTTCGTTCAGGGCTTCGCTGGCTTTTTTAATAGCAGCGTTCAATTGGGCTTGTTGTTCTGTGAGGTCCAGGTAGTTGTTCAATACCTCCAGTTCTTCCTTGGCATCCTTGTTTTTAGCCAGTTCTTTTAGCCTTTTGGCAACGGAGCCTTTATTTACCTTGTCAAATTCAGCGAAATACCCTTCCTCACCGCTGTGTTCTTCTTCCAATTCAGACAACTGGGCTACCAGGTTTTCCTTTTCAGCTTCCATGGCCTCCAAGGCCTCTTTTTCGGTTTTGAAAAACTGTTGAAGCATCAAGTTCGGAGGAACCAAATCGCAGGTCCAACCCTTGTCGGTTTCTTTGCCTGTTTTTTTGTTCATCTCCAAGATGCGGTAGGGCGTAGCCCCCCAACCCTCTTCGGTGATCTGGTACAAATCATCCTGCATGACCTCGTTCCAATAATTCATCAGGTGTTGGTACACATCGTATTTGTCCAACAAGGCTTTCCCCTCATAGGTGGACAACAAGTCCTCTGCTACATAATGGATGATTTTCTTGGGTTTGAAGCCCGTTTGCAGCTCCTTGAATGCCTTGGAGGTATCCTCTGCCCAGGCCTTAAAAACATCCCCCATTCGGGCCGAAAAGGCTTTAAAGTCGGGGTGGTTGAAAATGGTTTGCTTGATTTCATCCTTTCCCAGTTTGGAATCGTAATAACCATTCCGCTTGCTTTGGGCAAACAAAGCCTCTTTCAGGTTGGGGTAGGCATCCCAGTAAGCTGACAAAGCCTCCACATCCCGTGCGGGAATACCCCCCAATAAATGAGCGGCTATATCCTGTATATCTTCTGCCTCCTGGCTGTCAATGTAACGGGGTATGTTTAAGTTATAGTCGTTTTTGGGGTCGGCTATTTCGGTGTTGGGCACAAAGCGACTGTATTTGGGTATTTCCAGTTGCTTGTTGAATACATCTACAATTTTGTGAATGTCCTGATCCCGCAAACGGTTTTTGTTCCCATCTTTCATAAACCCTTTGCTGGCATCCACCATAAAAATACCCTGGCGGTTGTCAGCATCTTCCTTATCAATGACAATAATGCAAGCAGGAATACCCGTGCCATAGAACAAGTTGGCGGGCAGACCAATAATGCCCTTGATTAGGCCTTTTTTGATGATATTCTTACGGATTTCGGCCTCAGCATTGCCGCGGAACAAAACCCCATGCGGCAAAATAACCGCTCCCTTACCCGTACTTTTTAGGGAGGCGATGATATGCAACAGGAAGGCATAATCACCATTCTTTTCGGGCGGAATACCAAAACCTGTAAACCTGCCAAATTCGTCCTCCTGGGGATTGAATCCTTGCGTCCAGTTTTTAAGGGAAAAGGGAGGATTGGCAACGCAATAGTCAAAAGTCATCAAGTTGCCCAGGTTATTTAAAAACAAGGGATTGGATAAGGTACTTTGACCCTTTTTGATTTCTGCGGTGGGGTTGTTGTGCAGAATCATGTTCATTTTAGCCAAGGCGGCAGTTGCCACATCTTTTTCCTGACCAAATAAGGAGGCCGAACCATCGCATTCATCCGCCACTTTTAGAAGAAGGGAGCCAGAGCCTGATGTGGGATCATAAAAGGACTGGTTTTGTTTTACCCCCTTTTTGATACCAATCACCAGGGCCATAATACGGCTGACTTCGGAAGGGGTGTAGAATTGACCTTTTGCCTTACCCGATTCGGTTGCAAAGTGGCGCATCAGGAACTCGTAGGCATCCCCCAGAATATCATCCCCACCAGCCTTGTTTTTGCTAAAATTGAGAGCAGGGTTTTCAAAAATGGCAATCAGATCGCTCAAGCGATCAATCATTTCTTTGCCTTTGCCCAGTTTTTCTTCATCGTTGAAGGACACCACATCAATTACATTTTGCAGGTCGTTTGCTTTGGCAATTTTGCCAATAGCAATGTCGATTTGCTCCCCGATGTCTTTGGTGCCTTTTAAGGCGGCCACCTCTTTAAACGAAGCCCCTTTGGGCACCTCAATCAACGCATAAGGGTCCTCTTTGGCTTTATCGCTTACGTACTTCAGGAACAATAGCACCAATACATAATCTTTGTATTGGGATGCATCCATTCCACCTCTCAGGGCATCCGCTCCAGCCCATAGGCTGCTGTATAGTTCCGATTTTTTTATTGCCATGTTGATTAATTGTTTGTTGGAGTAAAGGTAATCAGGATCCAATATTATTTAAAATTTGAGAACGGCAAAGGCAAATTGGGGAACAATGCCATTCTTTGAGTAGGAGGCTATTGGATATTTTTGTGGGACGCATTAAAAGTACCTTGGGTGGGCTGCTGCCAATTCCTGATAAACACAGAGTGTCAGGATCAGCACGCGGCAGAACGACCGCGATTGGATTATTGCGGTTGTGATGAATAACCCTGCTTACAAGCTGCAGGTATCTGCTTTTTGAAAAAAAATATTCGACTTGGGGGCAATTATCCCCATTTGAGGTCTTGTCCGGCCAGAGCATGGAGGGAGGGAAGTCCGGGAGGGGTAGGTGTCTGCTTGTAACTAAGGGGGAAATTAAGTGGGCAAAAGAAATTTAAACGCCGGTAAACATAATTTTATCCTGTTTCAAAAAATCAGCGTTGCTCAGGTTGTTGCACTAGTTGTTGCAAAAAATAAGGTGCAAAAACAAAAAGCCCTTGATAACGAGCATGTTACCAAGGGCTTTGCGGACTGGACGGGACTCGAACCCGCGACCTCCGCCGTGACAGGGCGGCATTCTAACCGACTGAACTACCAATCCTTGCTTCTAAAGCGGTGCAAATATACGGGCATGGAATTTATACCGCCAAATATTTTTTTCAATTTTTTTCATTTTTTTTGAAAGGGTTACTTTTAGGTAAAAAATTGGGCTTTTAGGGCAGATTATACTGTGCCCAGACGGGGCAATGATCGGAATGGACGACCTCTGTCATTTGGCTTGCATTGTTCAGGCGCTCGACCATTTTGCCGGAGATGCATTGATAGTCAATTCTCCAGCCTTTGTTATTTGCTCTGGAGTTGGCGCGGAAGCTCCACCAGCTGTATTCTTGTTTGGTGGGGTGGATGGCTCGGAAGGCGTCTGTGAAGCCACCTTGGGAAAGCCATTTGGTCATCCAAGCGCGCTCTTCCGGGAGGAATCCGGAAGAGTTTTTATTGCTTTTAGGGTTATGGATGTCCATTTCGGTATGAGCGATGTTATAGTCCCCGATTATGACCAGATTAGGGCGCTCTTGTTTAAGTTGTTGTACAAACTCGAAGAAGTCATCCAAGAATTCCATCTTAAATTGTTGTCTTTCTTCTCCGGTTGTTCCGGAGGGAAGGTAGCAGTTGAGAAGGGTCCAGTCGTCAAAATCAGTTCGGAGGCAGCGCCCTTCCCGGTCGTATTTTTCTAGTCCGCAGCCATGGATAACCAGGGAGGGTTTTAATTTGGTGAAGGTAGCAACTCCCGAATAGCCTTTTTTTTCGGCTGGGTGCCAGTAGTGGTGATAGCCCAGCTGTTCGATTTGGCTGAGGTCCACATCGCCTTGTTGAGCTTTTATTTCTTGTATTCCGATGATATCGGGCTGTTCTTGGGCGATCCAGTCAAAAAAACCTTTGTTGATTGCGGATCGGAGTCCATTGACATTGTAACTAATGATTGAGCGCATTCTTTATGTTTCAAAAAAGAGGGTGGACATAGAAGTGAATTCGTCTGCGATATCTCCAGGGTAAACAAAAGCCCGGTCTCTGAAAATTTCTCGGAGTTCGGCTGGATCATGGGCGTTAATTCGACTTGCGAATTTTTCAGCTTGTTCGAAACAGTACTGAAGGCGGTCGTAAACGAACTGTATATCATTTACCCAGAGCACGGAGTTGGTGGGCAAAACGGTTAGGAAAGGGGCTTTTTCATCTTGGCGGAATCGGGTATTGAGGTTAGGCACAATACTGACGGATTCCAGGTTGCTTTTGCTGAGTTGAGTGAGCGGGTCGAAGGTTTGGATTCGCTCTACTTCGTCATCAAACAGTTCAATTCGATAGGGAAGGTCATTTCCGTGGGAGAAGAGGTCAATAATACCCCCGCGGATACTGAATTGACCGGGTTCATAGACAAAATCGGTGCGTTCGAATCCATATTCGATAAGAATTTCGATAGCAAAGTTTACGTCCAGCTTACCCCCTTTCAGCACTTCTATTCGGTGCTGGGAAAGAATGGCAGGTTTCACCACCCTTTCAAAGAGGGCTTCGGGGTAAGTAACAACGACATGGCCGTTGCCGGGCGTGTTAATTAGTTTATTAATGGTTTCACTTCGCTGCAGGATTTGTGTAGCATTGAGGTCATCAAAAAACCCCGGTCTTTTGAAGCTATCCGGAAAAAACCAGGTTCTATATTCACCCAAGATTCCGGTTACGTCATTGAATAAGTAGGCTGCTTCTTCTTTGCTTTCACAAATAACCACGTGAAGCATCGAGGTGTTTTCAGCCGTAGAAGCAATCAGGAAGGCCTTTTGTGCTCCCTTGATTCCCTTAAGACGAATGCGGGCAGGCACTGTTTTCAGTTCATCGACAATTTGCTTTACTTGTGCCGAGTCTTTAAATTTATTAAGCAGGTAGTTTATGTTACTCACAATATCGGAGGTTGGTGAATGTTATCTGGATCCTTCTCGGTGCCAGTAGTTATTTTGCACCATCCAACCTTGTTCTTTTCTAAACAAGTCCACATTGGCAGGTCGAATTAATATTTCATCCAGAATGAAGGGCGAGCAGTCTCCCTCTTTGAAGAGAAACAGCTGGTTTATGGTGTGTTCGTGGATGGTTATTGGAATTTCGAAGCAGCCCCAGCCCTTTACAATGGAGGTCAGATGCTCTTTAAGCTGAAACGATTGAATATGGCTGATTTGGGAGTTGTTGTTTGTTTCCTGAAAATGAATGGCTTGGTCGAACCCTCCTGCTCTATCGAGTTTAATCCAGCAGTTAAATACATAGTTGCCCGGTGGAGCGGAATCCCTCCATAAGTAGGTGGTATCGCAAGTGTAGCCTGCCAGGGCACTTTTACCCTGGAAAGACGTTTTGGAAGTTGTGTTATTATCAAAGGAAGACGAGTAGAAGAAGGGGGCTTGGGATGTTGCCCTCCAGGTAGTGCTTTGAGTAGGATAGGCCTCTTCAAAGGACTTTTTTACAAGGATTTGCTGATTTTTTATATTGTTTTGGATCGTATCAATTTCTAATTTTAAGATAAGGAGTTGGCTATCCTGATAGATCGGCGTGGTCTGCTGAAGGAGGTGTGCATATTGGTTTTGGACTAGCTCCCAGCTGGGGCGATTTATAATTACTGCCAAAGGGCGCTTATCGGGCAGGTTGGAAAGCAATGCGGGTTGTTCACCGGGTTTTAGAACTAGCTGGAGGCTTAGTAATGTTTGATGAAGGGAGGTTTGCTTCATGAAAACAGCCATATTGGGCAGGCCTGTATGTATTGAAATGGTGTTTACCAAGTTGAAGAAGGTTGGATCGGGTTGTATTTCCAGTTTTCGGCTCCCTACATGGTAGTAGGGTAGAGGTAGGATTGCCTGGAATTGATTAAAGTTGATGGAGTCGAGCCACTTCATTCCTTGTTCGTTGGCGACTTCTTTATTTGTCAAATTGGGATAGAGGGTCGGAGCCTGAATTGCGGAGCGGGTATAGAGTGCTTCCAGCGAAAGTATTAAAAGGGGGAGCCCAATAATTCCATACTTGAGTTGAGGGAATTGTTTTTTTTCTCCCCAACCTTCAAAGCGTTTTCCCCAATTCCAAGCTCCATAAAGTGCCAGGATGCATACGACATAGTAGAAAAACCAGGAAAGTGGGGCGGTGTCCTGAATGCGCAAGTAAGCGATGCTGTACTTTGCTCCGGGGAATCCGAGAGCAGGAATGAGCAAGGTGGCGCTTGCGAGAAAGATTCCGCGCAGGTATTGGAAGTGGACACGATGGTATGCTGCTGTAGACCATGATTTACCGAACATTTTTAAGCCGGAAAGCAAAACGAATAACAGGTAAACAGAGGCTAGCATGCCTGCGTAATAGGGCAGAGTGTTGTTTGAGGCGCTCCAGGGGAAGAGCAGGTTTTTGGTGGTTATGAAGGTTAGGTGATTTACTTCTGCGGCTGCAGGTCGGTCACCTGCGTAATTTTCCCAATGGATCCAAATATTCAGCGCAACCAGAGGAATCAATGTCATTACCGACCAGTGGCTAAGCCGTCTTGTTATATTTGATTTGGAAGGTTTTCTGAGCAATTGAAATCCGGTAAAGACAGTAAGAAAGAGCGCAGAAACACCGAAATAGGCTGGTTGTAGCATGGATGCTCCGGTAACTAAGAAGGCAATGTGGAGGCTTTGATACCTTCTGCTAGACCGTTCTTCATATCGGCATAGCCAATAGAGGAGCATTGGAATAAAGAAAGGGTGTGCCCAATCGGAAAATAAGGGATAGGCGCTTGTTTGAGGAGAGAGGAAGGTGATGGCCAGCGCACCGATAATGGCATACCAAGAGGGCAGGTGGAGTTTGCTGAGTAGTAAAAAAAGTCCCCCTGCACCTAGAAGAATAAACAGGAGGCCAGACAAGTTGATCAGTCCTGCCGTAGCGTCGGAAAGATGGCGGATATGTTGGTGCCAACTAAGTGCCAGTTCGCTTAAAAGCGGTTGATTTACAACATATCCGATATGTTCGTTAAATGGGTAGTTTGCTCCACTAAAGTTGACCAAAGTAGAATCATAGCGTACATGCCATTCGGTAGTGAAGTAGGGAGAGGAGGCAGAAGGGGTGTTCCCGACGAAGTAGCTGTTGGGGTTAGTTGCTAGTTTGCCGAACTGAAACCAAGACAAGAGGGCTCCCAAGAGAAGCGTGGTTATGAAACCCCAGAAGACAAAACCTCGTTTCAGGGATACCATTTCTGTAATGGAGTGCTCTACCTTTTTAAGTGGTTTCAAAACGGTTTATATCCAATTTTTTTTTCTAAAATAGATGAGCATGCCGGTCATTATTGCGAACATAGAGCCGAGAACGATAAAGTATCCATAGCGCCATTTCAGTTCTGGCATGTGTTCAAAGTTCATTCCATAAACACCGGCAACAAATGACAAAGGTATAAATATGGTACTGATGACGGTAAGAAGTTTCATTACATTATTCATTCGGTTGGTCACTTCAGCGTGGTAAAGGGCTTCCAGGTTGAATAGTTGTTCTCTGAAACTTTCTAATTGATCTTGCACTTGGGCGATATGGTCAGCGACATCTCGGAGGTAAACGGTATCGGATTCTTCGATAGATGGGCTACTGGTTCGCATTAGCTTGTTAACCACTTCTCTTAACGGGAGTGTTCGTTGTCGGAACTGGTTGAGGGTGTGTTTTAGGGTAAAGAGTTTGCCTTTGCAATTTTTATATCCGTGTTCTGAGTAGATTTCGAATTCAATTTCGAGAATAGCATCTTCCACATCTTCCAGGGCGAGGAAGTACCGGTCAATGATGGTATCCATTACGGTATAGACTAGATAATCGGCATTTTTTTTACGGATTCGGCCGGATCCATCCTGGATTCGATCTACTACTTTTTCCAAGGTGTCGTCTGGGTCTTCCTGGAACGTGACTACTTCATTTTTGGTGAAAAAAATTGAAATTTGTTCGTAGGTGAGTTCCAGTGAATTTTTATCAAACCGGATGTTAGGGAGGACGATAAAAAACCCAGTGTCGTATTCTTCAATTTTGGATCGCTGTCTGGTATTGAGTACATCTTCCAGGGCGAGTGGGTGAATTTGGAAGTCGTCCCCTATTTTTTGAATGAGGGTGATGTCTGTCAGTCCTCTTACATCTACCCAAAGGCAGTGGGTATTTCCTTTTAAGGATGCGTGGTATTTATCTGCAATTTGTGCGGAGTTAGCATCGAACGCAACCGTTCTTATTTTAGCAGGATTGGTTGCTCGATCTCCTGTATATACGAGGGTGCCTGGGGGGAGTCCTGATTTGAGGCGAGGGTTCCTTTTTAACTTGTTTTTCCGCATATCAAGTTTTTGAGCAGGTGTTTTTTATGGGGGGGGGCAACAGGGTGCAGAGCTGGTAAGTTTGGGGTTTAGCCTGTTGAAGGAGGAGTCTATGTTGGCTGATTGAGCTTCTGGGTTCTTTTATTTGGTGATTTGGATAGTGTCAGTTTTGGAATAAAATTCAAGGATTGCTTGTGCGTCGAAGCTATCTTCTGAAAATTTGACCAATTTTTTACGAACGACATAGAGGGTCCAGGTTCCTGGCGAAAGTTCTTTCATTTTTGCAGCTGGAAGGTCTGCCACGGACAGCGCTCCTTGTACGATAAACTCCATTGGAACCGTTAAATTTTCTTTTGGATTTTCCCACATTAGAACGAGGGCCTCTCCTCGTTCCAAGGCTCCGCCCTTCCATGTAAACTGAGCGGGTTGGTTAATAGACAGAGCGGATGCTCCTAGCGAAAAACTTTCAATTTGGTTCATTTTGAACGAAAAAGTGCGTCTTTTTTGTTCTTTATCGTCCCAGCTAAAGGTGTGTTCGGATACAAATTCACCGGGGAAAGCTTTGGAGTAAGTCAGTCCAGATCCGGGGCGGGCGCTCATAGGGCTGCCTTGGTACCGTATTCCACCGGGTATTTCTACGGGTGTTTTTTCAGCTGGTTGGGTTGGGTTGGCTTGAGTTGGAATAGAGAGCATGGTTGCCTCTGCCAGCACTTGTCCTTCTGATTCGAGTATCCTGACATAGCAGTCTAGAAACAGTCTATTGGGGGTTGGTTTGGGGCTGGACTGACAGGCGAGGAGGCCGAGGGTTGCCAGAACATAAAAAAATGTAGGTCTCATAAGTCGGAATAGATATCTTTGCGCCCCTTTCAATAGGCAGGTGAAATGGTTATTAGGTGGCAAATTTCCGATTGTTTGTCGGTATTTTTGCTACTCTTCTCTAAACCATTTGTATAATTCAAACATTTGCTTAGAGTGAAGGCAGTTTTATTGCTTGAAAAATAAAAAAGCTGTCTATTTTTGAGCTTGGAATAATGACAAGGCGAGTATTGATTACGGATGATTGTGATTCGCACTTGATTGCGGGTTTAACTTTGCGGGGGTACGTTTGTGATTTTCGACCTACGATTACCTTGGCAGAGACTATTGATATAATTGGGGATTACACAGGATTGATAATTAACAGCAAGATTACTGTTGACCAAGTGTTTTTGGATAGGGCGGTCTTGCTAGAGTTTATTGGTCGGTTAGGGTCTGGGATGGAGATTGTGGATCGTGTTTATGCGTCAAAGAAGGGGGTTCGGGTGTTAAGTAGTCCAGAGGGTAATCGGAATGCTGTTGGGGAGCATGCATTGGGGATGTTATTGGCGCTTTCTAATCATTTATGCAGAGCGGACAGAGAGGTTCGTGCAGGGGTTTGGGAGCGGGAAAAGAATCGTGGTTGGGAATTATGGGGTAAAACGATTGGTATTGTTGGTTTTGGGCACACGGGAAGTAGTTTTGCTACTAAGTTATCGGGATTAGGGATGCGGGTTTTGGTTTATGATAAATATTTAGGTTCTGGGTATGCGCACACGATGCCGTGGGTAGAGGAAGTTAAAAGTATCGACGAAATCCAGCGGAATGCCGACATAGTTAGTTTACATTTGCCCCTTACATCGGAGACGCGATGGTTGGTAGACGTTGATTTTATCGGGGCATGCAAAACTGGTTGGGTTTTAATCAATACCTCGAGGGGTGCATGCGTCAAGACGGAAGATTTGTTAGCGGGGTTGAGAAGTGGGCAGGTTATGGGTGCTTGTTTAGATGTTTTTGAGAATGAAAAAGTGGGTTCTTTCACACCAGAAGAGATGAAAAGCTATGGGGAGTTAAATAGGATGGAGCAAGTGGTTATGACTCCGCATATTGCTGGGTGGACGATTGAGTCGAAGCGGAAAATGGCGGAGGTTTTATTAGAGAAAATAGACAATCTATTTATAAATAACTGATCAATCATTAATCAATCATTGAATATGGTACGTTCTTTACTACTAACCCTGACAATGCTTCTTGGATGGAGCGCTGCGGTGGTGGCTCAAACTTTCCTTACGGGTAAAGTTACTGATCCCACTGGCGGCGAGGATCTAATTGGAGCCTCTGTCAAAGTCCTCAAGGGGACAGCCTTCGTCCGCGGCGCAATCACCGATGTGAACGGTGAGTTTCGTATTTCAGTGGATCCGGGTGTTTACAACGTTGAAGTTTCTTATACCGGTTATGCGACCAAGCAGTTGAATGGTGTGCAGGTATTGGGAGGAGAGCTCAACGTGGTTACGATTGAGATGACTTCTAACAGCGATACGCAGTTGGATGTTGTCGAGGTTGTATCCTACAAAGTTGATTTGGTGCGAGCTGACCAGACGTCTGGAGGTAAGACGCTGACATCGGATCAAATTAAGAACCTTCCCACGAGGAGTGTAAACGCCATTGTTGCGACGACGGCGGGCACCTCTTCTATTGACGGGGGGGAGGTAACGATCAAAGGTTCTCGTTCCAATGCCACGAACTACTACATTGATGGTATTCGTGTATTTGGGTCGATGCCACCTGTTCAGGACATTGAGCAACTTCAGGTAATTACGGGTGGTTTAGGTGCTGAATATGGTGACGTTACCGGTGGTGTAATCTCTGTATTAACCAAAGGTCCAGCGAGTGAGTTTAGCGGATATGCGGAGGTGGAGAATTCGCATGGATTGGATCCTTATGGATGGTTATTGGCTACTGCGAACGTGAGTGGACCACTGTTGAAGCGGAAGAGTGCTGATGGTACTCGTGAACGCACGATTGTTGGTTTCCGTTTGTCGGGCCAGTACAATACGCAAAAAGATGACAGTCCTCCAGCGCTTAGAGTTGCACGTGCGAAAGGAGAGTTTTTGGGCAGTGACAAGCCATTTGGCAGTCAGTTTGAAGATGGTAGCGTGTTGGATCAGCTTCAGCAGCACCCCCTTACCCGTGTTGGTGGTACCATTGTAAACTCTGCGGAGTTTTTGACAAACGATAGCGTTGATTTGTTGCCTTATCGTCCATTTGAGGGACGAAAAGATATTGACGTGACGGCAAAATTGGACTTCCGTTTTACTGACAACATTGACTTGAGTTTAACTGGGACTTACAAGGACACGGAGAATCAGTTCACGCCTGGAGGTTTTGGAAGCAGCCACTGGCAGCTTTTGAACTCTCACAATAACCCAACTACTTACAGTGATCGTCGCCGTATTCTTGGACGTTTCCGCCACCGTTTGGGAAATCCTGAGAAAGAGGCGGAGAATACGAACAAGATTGCGATTTCAAATGCGAGCTATCAGATCCAGTTTGGTTTTGAGCGTGCGACGAGTGAAACGTACGATCCAAGACACAAAGACCGCTACTTTGACTACGGATATGTTGGTAAGTTTGGATACGCAATTGACACGGTGATTCGGGCGATCAACCAGGAGTTGTTGCACGTTGGTTACTTTGAGCGTTTTACTGAATTTACATCAGGTGGTATAAATCCTGGTTTGGAAGCGTACAATGAGTTTGCAAATCCGGAGAACATCAACACCTTTATTGCTCAAAACGGTCGTTTTTCTTCTATATACAACGATATTTGGAGCGGTATGCACTCCAATATTAATCGAGTGTACAATAGTAACAACAAGAGTGAGACAGATATCATTACATTAAATGCCTCTAGCAACTTTGATATCCGTTTAGGCAAAACCGGTACGCACAACATTCAGTTTGGTTTGTTGAACGAGCAGCGGACTCTTCGGAGCTGGAGTTTGGCGCCAAGTGGTTTGTGGGATTTAGCGCGTCAGTTGGCGAACAACCGCTACAATGGTTTGGACACAGGCTTGGTGGTAGATACGAAGATTGTGGATGGTATCCCGGTTGATATTTATGGATACTTAATTTCTCCACAGGGGGATGGAAGTTTCTTTAACAAGATTCGTGAGGCGAAGGGTATTTCTGAGCAGGTTTGGATTAACCCATTAGAGCTTACTCCAGATGATTTGAGTTTGGATATGTTCTCCTCTTTGGAGTTGACGGACTTAAATGGCGGTTTGCTTGACTATTATGGATACGATTATCTTGGTAATCGTTTGGAGAGTGGATTTACGTTTAACGACTTTTTCACGCACCGGAATGCACAGGGCGTGCGCGATTTCCCGGTTGCGCCATTGACACCTATTTATCAGGCGGCGTATATCAAAGACAAGTTCACCTTTAATAAGATGATCTTCAGTTTGGGTATGCGTGTGGAGCGTTTCGACTTGAACACCCGTGTGATGAAGGATCCATATTCTTTGTATGAAATTATGAATGCTGGCTACTTCTTCTCTGAGAATGGTCCAGGCAAGTCTATTCTTCGTCCGAATGGAGTAGGAGATGATTTCAAGGTTTATACAGCGAATGGCTACTCTGATATTACTCCTGTTGCTTTCCGTTCTGGATCTACTTGGTACACCAATGAGGGTATTCAGGTGAATGATCCTACGTTGATTTTTGGCGGTGGTGTAATTAGTCCTATTTTACAGGATACAGTAGGTAACGACAACATACGTGACCCACGTTTTGATCCAAACAGTGCCTTTGCGGACTATACTCCACAGATAAACTGGTTGCCTCGTTTGGCGTTCTCTTTCCCAATCAACAAGGATGCGAACTTCTTTGCACACTATGATGTATTGGTACAGCGTCCACCAAGCAACTGGCAGGTTACGCCGTTGGATTACTATTATTTCTATGTTGCAGGCCGTACTCCAACCAGCAATGCGAATCTACGTCCTGAGCGTGTGGTAGACTACGAGGTTGGTTTCCAGCAAAAGTTGAATCAGTATTCAGCCTTGAAGTTTTCTGCTTACTATCGTGAGATGCGCGATATGATTCAGGAGCGTATTTTCACATTTGTTCCGATTATTGGTCGTTACAACACCTCTGACAATATTGACTTTGGTACGGTTAAAGGTTTTACTACCCAGTATGATCTCCGTCGTATCAAGAATGTAGAGATGCAGATTGCTTACACCCTCCAGTTCGCGGATGGTACGGGTTCTAACTCTGCTTCTCAGCGTGGTTTGCGCCAGCAGTTGCGTACCCTTTATCCATTGGACTTTGACGAGCGTCACAGCATTAACGGTATCATTGATTACCGTTTTGATGAGGGCAAGCGTTATAATGGTCCGGAGATTGCTGGTCGTCAGGTTTTAGCTAACTTTGGAGTGAATGTTCAATTTAATGCGGTATCTGGTCGTCCATACACAGCGCGTCTTCGTCCGGAGCGTTTTGGCGCGAGTGGTAATGTTGGTACCATCAATGGAAACCGCTTGCCATGGCGTTCGACAGTTGATTTGCGTGTGGACAAAACGTTTAATTTGTCTGCGGAAGGTAAGCGTCCATTGAACATGAATGTATATTTCCGCGTATCCAACTTGTTTGATCGTCAGAATATTTTGGGAGTATATGCATTTACGGGTTCACCATACGATGATGGTTACTTGGCATCTGCTGAAGGACAGTCATTTGTGAGTGGAATTGAAGCTCAGGGACGTAGTTTACAGGCGTTTTTGAACTCCTATTCTTGGTCAATGCTTAACCCAGGTCGATTCACCTTGCCACGGCGTATGTACGTAGGTGTTTCATTTGGTTTCTAACAAATTACACAAAACTCAATACCATATTATTATGTATAAAAATATTTGGCTAACGGCATTTCTATCGTTAGTGGTAGCCACAGGGGTGATGGCGCATACTCCCGATTTAGGGAAGCGCAGCACTGGTCGAGTACCGGTGACACCTCGGGGATTTTGTGCTGCCTCTACGTCGCAGATTGACCAAGAAATTAATAATGTTCGCGCCCGGTTGTTGGGTGGCGGTGACTGTTGGTGGGATTTTAACGACGGTCGTTATGTAGTTCCTAAAGTAGATCCAACTTCGGGACAGCGTGAGGTTTCCTCCATTTTTGCTGCTTCTGTGTGGCTGGGTGGTGTTGACCCTGTTGGTAACTTAAAGCTAGCTTGTCAGGACTACCGTTCTGGAGGTCGGAATGATTTTTGGCCTGGTCCATTGGATCCTATCAGTGGTACTACCACGGAGGATGTTTGTAAAAACTGGGATAAGCACTTCCGTGTGTTGGGTGATGAGATTCGCCAGCACCTTTCCAACTTATCTGCAGGGATTACCGACCCAAATGCGATTCCGCGTGGTGTAAAGGGATGGCCTGCTCGTGGAAATCCATATTTTGTGGATGTTCACCAGTTTACCCTTCCAAATACGCAGCAGGGTTTGGCTGGTTTCTTTGACGCGGACGGTGATGATCTATACGATCCACTCAAGGGGGACTATCCATCTATTGAGATTCGTGGTTGTGCCTTGGATCGGTACCCATCTGAGATGATTTTCTGGATTTACAATGATGAGGGATCCAACTCTGTTCACGGTCGTACGGGTGGTAATCCTATTCAGATGGAAGTTCAGGTTCAAGCATTTGGTTATCAAACCAGTGATGAGTTGAATGATATGACCTTCCAACGTTACAAGTTGATCAACCGTGCTACGGAAGTAATTGACTCTACGTTTTTTGCTATGTGGGTTGACCCTGATTTGGGTTGTTACACAGACGATTACATTGGTTGCGATACGTTGACTAGTTTGATGTACTGCTACAATCAGGATGCAGCGGATGGTCAACCAGGTTGCAGCTGTCCTAGTGGTGGTGGTGAGGTGCCAACCTATTGCAATGAAGTTCCAATTATCGGGGTAGACTATTTCCGTGGACCTTTGCGTCCTGAGGTGATTGATGACTGGCAGAATCCAGGTCAACCGAAGGATACATTGATTGAAATTGGGATGTCATCCTTCATTTACTACAACAACCCTGGGGTAGGTACTCCTCCTCCAGCTACGACGGACCCACAGTTACCCAATGAGTTTTACAATTACTTGAATGGCTCTTGGCGTGATGGAACTCGATTGACGCGCCTTGGTTCTGGTTATGATCCGCTTTCTACGGACTTTACGAAGTACGCGTTGCCAGCATCTCCAGACGATCCAAACGGTTGGTCAATGTGTACTGCGGGCCTTCCATTTGGCGACCGTCGTACGCTTCAGGCGTCAGGACCGTTCCGGTTGGACCCAGGAGCGGTTAATGAATTGATCGTTGGTGTGCCTTGGGTAGCGGACGCGGATTACCCATGTCCTGATATTGAGCAATTGTTGCGTGCGGATAAGTTGGCACAAGGCTTGTTTGATAACTGCTTTGAGCGTTTGGAGGGTCCTGATGCCCCAACGGTGAATTGGATTGAGTTGAATAAGCAATTGGTTGCGGTGTTGACGAACGACGATGTTGTTTCCAACAATAAGGACGAGTCGTACGAACAAGTTGATTTCCTTGCACCGAACGATATCCGCTTTAGCCCAGATCCAGCAGTGCGCGAATTGGCAAAGTACAAGTTTGAGGGATACAAGATTTATCAATTGATTAATCCAAACGTGGCGATCAAGGATTTTGAAAATCCGGATGTAGCGCGTTTGGTTTACCAAGTGGATAAAAAGAATGGAATCAATAAAATTTTCAATTGGGAAGAGACCATTGATCCTGCGGATCCAACGAATGACAAGAAGAAGTTTTTCTATCCTGTAGAGAAGGTGGATGGTTCAGATGCTGGTATTCGTCATACCTTCAATATTACGGAAGATCAGTTTGGTACGGGTAATATTCGTACGTTGGTAAATCACAAGAAGTACTACTTTGCGGTAGTTGCGTACGCGCACAACAACTATGCGGACTTTGATTTTGACGATTCACCTTCTACAAAAACCGTTGGTCAGCAGAACCCTTATTTGGAGGGCGGCCGAGTGGAGATCAAAACGGTGATTCCACGTCCGATTGTGGATCGTGCTTTGAATGCATCTTACGGTGATGGTGCTGAAGTGACCCGTTTGGAAGGTCAAGGTGCTGGTGGTGCATTTTTGGAAGTGAAGCCAGAGAGCCGTGAGGCGATGCTGGATGCGAACTATAATGGAGAAGTGAGCTACGAAAATGGCCGTGGTCCTATCAACATTACTATTTTCAATCCATTTGAGGTGAAAAACGGTGATTTTGAATTGGAATTCATTGATGGAAATTTGTCTGACAACACGTTGGATGCGGATGCGCACTGGGTGTTGTACAAATTAGACAATGGCACTCGTACACTCGTTGATACCTCCTTAACCGGTATTAATGAGATTAATGAACAAGTTTTTGCAGATTATGGATTTTCACTTAGCATTGGTCAGACCCCTGAGACAGGTAACTTGACTCCTGCCATTCGCTTAGGAACGGTGGAAACACCTGGCAAGAGCAACGGTGCAATTGGTGCTGAGTGGGTGTACAGTGATCCAAATAATGAGTGGTTGACGGGTATTCCAGACCAAACAAGTGGTACCTTATTTAACTATGTACAGACTGGGTTAAACGAGCCCGACTACGTGTTGGATCCAGAGCAGCAGTTAAGTCAGATGGGTAATGGTATTTTTGTTCCTTATCCAATCATTTCTGGTAATCTACCGGAGGGTGGGAACGCGATTTTCACACCTGGTTGGACTGGAAAAGTAGGTGGTTCCTATTACAATCGCACAGCTCTTGGACCGGATGACCCTGCGTTGCCGAACAATATTTATCAGAAGTTGAACTTGACGCCCAACGTGGATATCGTATTTACTTCTGATCGTTCAAAGTGGAGCCGTTGTGTAGTAATAGAGACAGCCTCTGAGTACTATACTGGAACGGTGCCTGGTATTGTTAAGGATCCGACTTTGGTAACGGAGGGGTCTACTCCTTCACGTCCTCGTCAAAGCTTTGATAGCCGTGGAGCTCGTTCTGTTTCGAAAGAGGATGCCAATAATGACGGCATAGCGGATGTAGAGCAAAATGCGGTGGAGCCAGATTCACTTCCTGATCCAACGGCTGCTAATCCACGTCAGAAGCGTGCGAATCCGATTAAGGGTCAGCCATTGACAGGTATGGGTTGGTTCCCTGGGTATGCTGTGAACGTAGAGACTGGTCAGCGGTTAAATATTTTCTTTGGTGAGAACTCTTGTTACAGCAGCACGCTCAATTCTGCTTACACAGGTCGTGACATGACATGGAATCCGACGGATCAGTTCTTACGGGATGAGCAGAATGTTTCCAACATTTTTGACTTTATGTTGGGAGGACAGCACTGGGTGTATGTTTCTAACACTCCTTACGATGAGTGTGAGTACTTGCGCTCCCGTTTCAATCCAGACTACTGGACAAGTGCAGCATTAAAGAACTTGCGTAAGCGTGAGGGTATTGCACAACTTGCTTGGGCGGGTATGCTGTTGCCTCCACAGGGATCTTCACTCAAGTCTTTGAGTGAAGGTTTGATTCCGAATGAATTGGTTGTAAAGCTTCGAGTTCAGAATCCTTACCAGGTGGCTGTAAATCAAGGAAATGGCCATCCTAAATACCGATTTAGTATCAAGGGTCGTGCAGCGGATGAGTTAACGGAGGTTGAGATAGAAGACGCATTGGATTCCATCAAAGTGGTTCCAAATCCTTACTATGCGTTCTCTCAATACGAGGTTAATACAGCTTCCAATTTAGTAAAGATTACGAACCTTCCTGCGAAGTGTGTAGTAACTATTTACTCTTTGGACGGCCGCTTCATTCGCCAATACAAGCGTGATGAGGTTTACACCCCTTACAATCAAATTACACCAGCGTTGGAGTGGGACATCAAGAATCACAAGGGTATCCCCGTTGCAAGTGGTGTTTATTTGATTCACATCAATGCCTTTGAGTTAGGGGAGCGTACCATCAAATGGTTTGGTGTGCCGCGTGCATTTGATCCATCGGGGCTCTAATATAGCACGGCGAGTTGGTTGTCGGCCTTGGATTGACAAGGCTGACAACTTACTGGCTGGTTATTAGTGATGATTGGTCTATCTCTATTTATCAACCAATTCTAAGATAATGAATAAAATATACCATAAATTATCGTTACTTTCTGTGGCGGTACTAACAACAGGAGCGGTTTGGGCCGGCAACCCCGATCGTCAGGGGGAAGCTGGAGCGAACCAGCTGCTTCTCAATCCTTGGGCTAGGAGTGCTGGTTTACACTCTTTAAATACCAGCAGTGTTACGGGTTCTGAGGCCATGTATTTAAATGTAGCGGGTCTAGGTCGTTTATCGAATGCGACTCAGTTACAATTGGGCAATACGCGCTACTTGCAGGGCGCTGATTTAGGAATCAATGCGCTTGGTTTTGCTCGCAAACTAGGTAGCGGTGCCTTTGGTGTGAGCCTTGTATCGATGGATATGGGTGATTTCGAGTTCACTACGGAGAACAATCCAGAGGGAACCGGAACTACATTTAGCCCTTCCTTCTTCAACCTGGGGCTTTCGTATTCTCACGTGTTTTCAAACAAGGTATCGGTTGGTATCACCGCTAAGGTGGTGAATGAATCTGCCAACAGTGTTGGAGCCCGTGCTTTGGCTTTGGATGCAGGTGTTCAATATGTGAGTGGGGAGAATGACAATTTCAAATTTGGAATTTCGCTTCGCAATATTGGAAGCAAGATGCGTTTTACTGGAGAGGGTTTGTCTAAGCAGTTACCCAATCCTGGTCCAAATTTCCAGTACAACAATACCTACTATGAGCGTTCTGCTTATTACGAGTTGCCTTCTCAGTTGAATATCGGTGCGTCTTATGACTGGTTATTGGGCCGGCATTCTCGATTGACTGTTCTAGGTAACTTTGCTTCTAACGCGTTTTCTCGTGACCAGCTGGGCCTGGGAACAGAATTCATGTTGAAGGATCTTGTTGCACTGCGTGCGGCGTACAAGATTGAGTTGGATGCGGACGAAATTGAGCGTACGTTGGATAATGGTTTCTCTGGTGGATTTACCGTAAACCTGCCTACTCGCAAGGGTTCTGATACTCGTTTGGGGTTAGATTATTCTTACAGGACAACATTTATTTACGGAGGTATCCACAATGTGGGACTTCGTCTTGAGTTTTAATTGAGCTAGATATAAAAATAGGGGTTAACGCTTGCAATTGTAGGATTAAATCCCCTAACTTTGTGTCGTTATTTTGCAGAAACGTTTCTATCTATGGATAGGAGCGTTTCTGTTTTTTTATTTATTATAGCAAATGGTTAGTTGCATAACGGAGTAAATACCTGGGAGGCACTACTTTTTCTGTACAAACTATTAACATAAGCAAGAGGTTATATGTCTAACTACACTTACTTAACGCAAGGCGGTTACGATAAAGTCAAGTCTGACTTAGAAGAGTTAAAAACTACTGGCCGTATGGAGGCTGCTCGTGCGATTGCGGAAGCGAGGGCTCAGGGAGATTTGTCGGAGAACGCGGAGTATGATGCTGCAAAGGAGGCTCAGGGCTTACTTGAACTCAAGATTAGTGAGCTAGAGACGGTATTAGCGAATGCCAGGATTATTGACGAGAGTCAGTTGGACACTTCCAAGGTGGCAATTTTAAGCAATGTTACCATTAAAAATTTGAAAACTGGCAAGGAGCTGACCTACAAGTTGGTTTCAGAGACGGAGGCCGATCCAAAGCAGATGAAGATTTCAGTGTCCTCTCCAATTGGATCTGGTTTATTGGGCAAAGTAATTGGGGATGTGGCTAAAATTCAGACGCCAGGGGGTATCATGGAGTTCGAAGTAATGAATATTTCAATTGGATAAAATCAGTTAATGACTTTAGAAGGCACGGAAAGCAGCAAATACCTGCTTTTCGTGCCTTTTTATTTTAGGTATATATTGTTCTATTAACACGAAGTCTAAAGAACCCTTTACCTTTGTATTAAATATCATACAATGACTAAAACGCACCGTCTTATGGTTGGTAATTTGCTAGAAAACAATGCACGGCTCAAACGCATTTTTATTGAGCCTACTTTGCCGAAGGATCTTTCTCCACTGATGGAGCTTGCTCACAATTTGTGGTGGTCCTGGAATCATCGTGCCATCGCTCTTTTTGATATGGTGGGCCCTGGTCTAATGGAGCAGTATAATTACAACCCAATAGCCTTATTGGAGCATTTGAGTATGGAGCAGGCAAATCGATTGATTGCGGACAAGCAATTTATGCGATTGTTGAAGGAGGTGTATGGAGAGTTTAAGCAATATATGGAGCAAGCAGGTCCGCCAAAGGGGCCCCGGATTGCTTATTTTTGTATGGAATATGGCCTGCATCAGAGCATCCGGCTGTATTCAGGGGGGCTTGGAGTATTGGCTGGAGATTATTTGAAAGAAGCCAGCGACCGTAATTTTAACTTGGTAGCGGTTGGTCTGCTTTATCGATATGGGTACTTCCAGCAAGGGATTTCACTTAATGGGGAGCAGCTTCATCTGATGGATGCTGCCAAATTTACGCAGCTGCCTTTGTCACCGGTTCGAGACTCAAAAGAGGAGTGGGTTAAGATTCATATTAATTTGGCTGGTCGAACGGTTTGGGCAAAGGTTTGGGAGTTAAAGGTGGGTAGGGTCTCTCTTTATCTTTTGGATACGGATATTGACGATAATCTGTGGGAAGATCGCTCTTTGACGCACCAGTTGTATGGAGGCGATAATGAGCATCGCTTAAAACAAGAGTTACTGCTTGGCATTGGAGGGTTGCGTGCTTTGAAAGCAATCGAAGTGGATGCGGATGCATATCACTTAAATGAGGGTCATGCTGCTTTTTTAGGATTAGAACGGCTTCGCAATTATATGAAGGATAAGAAGCTTAGTTATGAAGCGGCATTGGAGGTGGTTCGTTCTACGCAGTTGTTTACAACACATACTCCTGTTCCTGCTGGTCATGATAATTTTCCTGAAGCGTTATTGCGGGATTATCTATTTGAATATACGTATGCGCTGGATATTTCCTGGGAGCGCTTGGTTGCTCTAGGCCGTGCCAATGGGGTGGACACAAACGAGCCATTTTCTGTGAGCCATCTTGCATTGCGGACAAGCCAAGAGTCAAATGGAGTGAGTCGCTTGCATGGAGAGGTTAGTCGAAAGATGTTTGCCGAATTACATCCAGACTATCATTACGCTGAATCGAACATTGGTCATGTAACGAATAGTGTTCATTTTTATACTTGGGTAGCTAGTGAGTGGTTGGACTTTTATCGGAGTAAGCTTGGAAAAGGGTTTGAGGCGAAGCAATCGGACCCGAAGCAGTGGGCGAAGATTATGGAGGTAGCTCCGGAGGAGATTATGGCGATTCGGCGGGTATTAAAGTCCAAGTTGTTAAATTGGGTAAAAAGCAGTCTTAACACTGACTATACCCGTAGGGGTGAAAATCCTAGATCCATCTTTGAAATCACGAATTCAATTCGAGAAGACGCTTTGGTTATAGGGTTTGCGCGCCGTTTTGCGACGTACAAGCGTGCGACGTTGCTTTTTAGTAACGAGCAACGCCTTGCTGAAATTGTGAACAATGCCGACCGACCCGTTATTTTCCTTTTTGCAGGAAAAGCGCATCCTGCAGACAAACACGGCCAGGAATTTATTCGATTTATTTATAATACCACTAAAAATCCTTTGTTTAAGGGTAAGGTCATTTTCTTAGAAAATTATAGCATGGAAATGGCTAAGTTATTGGTTCAGGGGGTAGATATTTGGTTGAACACGCCAACACGCCCTTTGGAGGCAAGTGGTACTTCAGGTATGAAGGCGGTGATGAATGGTGTTATGAACTTTTCTGTTTTGGATGGTTGGTGGTGCGAGGGATACCGTCCTGGTGCTGGTTGGGCTTTGCCTGAAAAGAGCACGTATGATGATCCAACCCTTCAAAACGAGCTTGATGCAGAAACGATTTATAATATTTTGGAAAATGATATTGTTCCTACGTATTATGATCAGGACGAAAAAGGTATTTCCCTACGTTGGGTAAGTCATATAAAAAAGACAATTGCTGAGATTGTACCTTCGTTTGTAATGGGGCGGATGTTGGATGACTATGAAGCGAACTACTATTCTAAGCTGTATGCGTCTAGTAAATCAATCAAAGGGGATCACTTAAAAAATGCTACCGAGTTGGTTGCTTGGAAAAACAGGGTGCGTCGCATTTGGGATGCCATCGAGTTAAAGCATTTGGAGGCCCCAGACACTTTTAACCACTCCTTTCGGTTAGGAACAGATTTCAAGGCTGCAGTCACGTTAAATATTCAGGAGCTGCAATCCAAGGATATTGGCGTGGAGCTGGTCTTTTTCAGAAGGAAATCAGAGACGGAACTGGACTTACTGAGTGTACATCCGTTAATGCCAGGTAAGCAGCATGGAACGGACGTAACGTACACCTGCGATATGATTCCCTCACAGTCTGGCGTTTTTGAGTATGGTTTCAGGATGTATCCTACTCATCCACTGTTAGTTCACCGGCAGGATTTCGGTTTGGTTCGGTGGTTATAAAGTTATTTTGATTGGGCCTGTGCGTTTGCTTCAGGCCCAATTATTTTAAAAAGCCATAAGTAATATAGCACCTAGCGCTGCAGCTACCCCCAGCCAGTTGGTGGTTGATAGTTTTTCTTTAAAGATCCAAGTTGCTCCGATTGTAGTCGCTAGAATAATTCCAACATTTACTACCGGGAAGACAAAAGAGCCCTCGAGTCCTGTGCTTAACGAAAGGAGCAGGAAGTACATGCTTCCGAAGTTGGGAATTCCGAGAAGGATGCCCCCTAATACATTTTTATTGTTGTAGATGAGTTTGCCAGTACTCCATCCATAAAGGGCAGCGGCAAATCCAAGCGTTCCTGCAGCTGCGAAGACGGTGCTTATAAAACGTACATTGGAGGGATCTACATATTGTTCGCCCTGAACCCAAAGGAAGGTTATCTCAATAATTGCGGCTAGCAACCAAGTCACTGCTGGGATCCATAATCGGTTATTAGCGCTTTGTGATTCATTTTTGTGCTTAGGCCAGTTTACTAAAATGATAGCGGCGAGGGCTAGGACGATTCCAATGATTTTTCCCAATCTGGTAGTTTCATTATAAACTAAAATGGCAAATGGGACCGTGGCGACGATACTCATTTTTTGCATTATCTGGCTAACGGTTACTCCAAAATACCGGACTGTAAGTGCTGCTCCCGTAAATCCAGTGATAAATACCACTCCGAGAAACAGTGCATAGGGCAGCCATTTACCCTCATCGCCTGTTCCTGGGCCTATGGGTAGGTCGTTTGCGTAGATCCATCCACAAATCACACAAGTAAAATAATTGAAAACGATTGCTTGGAAACTGTCGATTTGGAAGCGGCCGAATAGTTTGAATACAAAGCCAATTAGAACGGAGCAAAGGATGGATAATAGTAGAAATAGCATTTAGATAGCGATTTTATTTAACCAGGACTGGACTTGATCTGTATAGTTTTCGTGGTTGGACGCTGTATTTAGTTGAAGCACAGGACAGTTGCAAAATTGGTCAACCCACTCAAGTTCTTTTATCAAACTTCTACTTCTTTCCATATTTGTTTCATAAGCGGCTGCCCAATCTACGAATTTTTCAAAGACGATTTGCAGGTCGCCTCCATTGGTGAGACGTTGGTCCCCATATCGGGCCAATTCTCTTTCCTTGATTCGTTCTAAACGAACAGTTGTAGGTGCAGTACAAAAGATAATGGCTTGGAATTGGGGTGCAAAGATGGTTCCCCAGTCGCAAATAGAGCCGGTTAGGATCCAGTTTTTTTCTTTTTGAAGGTCTTCGGAGAGTAGTTTTCGGCGGTGGTCTGGGTTTCTTTTTCTTCTATAAGGCTCTGGATCAGTTGTAAACCAGTGGTAGTCATCAGCGTCGAAGTGCATAAAATCCAACGCTGATGCCAAGGATTTACCTAGAGTAGTGATTCCGGCACCAGGGGCACCCATTATGTGGATTCTGTTTACGCTCATTCTTACTTTATGGACGCTAGAGGTTTGATAAGTGGGTTTGTTGGATTGAAATTGTAAAAATTTCAATGGTTTTTATGTAGAGTAATTCAACAAATTCAATTTTTTGAACGGGATCTATTTACATTTTATGTGCCATTATTGTTTGTTTTTATGGCTTATCAGCATTATGCATACTATTTTACCTGTATTTATTTTTCAACAAAACATTAAAAGTACCCTTTTTAAAGGCTTTTTTAACGCTCATCTTTGTATCATCAAAACGGAACGAGGGGGGAGGAAAGCAATTGAGGTAGTTTTGATCTAAACATTCGCATACCTTTTCATGAGATTATATATACGGGAAACCGGCGCGTTGCAAACGAGCAGCGCGCTTTTTTTATTTGGAGGATTTGAAAGGGCACTGTTGTGGGTTGTCGGGTGTTCTGTAATAGAAATTGGGGTTAACTGTTTTGTTTTCATATTCTTTGTGAAAGACGGCGGTTGCGGAGGCGCTCATAGGAGGTACAATCCATGACCAGTCCGCAGCAATTGTTCTACCTTGTTTTTTTTCAGCATCTTCAAAGTGTATGAAATAGTCGGAGGCTTCATGATGGTCATTTATTTTGACTTGGTATTTTTGGAAAGAGTAAAGGACAGAGGTATTTAGTTCTACTAGGGCTCTATCTTTCCACAGGAGGAACGATTGGCTGGTATCCAGGCCCATTTTCTGAGCAATTAGGGGAAGCAGGTTATACCGGTGTTGGTCACCCAGGTTTCGGCTTCCGATTTCGGTACCCATATACCAACCGTTGAATGGGGCCGCTGTGTATTGGATGCCCCCTATTTCAAGAATCATATCGCTGATAACTGGAACGGCATGCCATTTAAGTTGGAGGGTGTTCCACCATTCGAAGGTTGGGTGCTCTAGTGGAACTTCCTTTATCAGGCTTAGTGGGGCTTCTTTCATTTCGGTTGGTTGTCCTGGAAGGGTGATTAGCCAGGGTAGGATATCAAAATTGGTTTGTTGAGAGGGTTTCCAACCGAGTTGGATGCACTGTTGTGTCAGTTTTAACTGTGCGGGATCTCCAACGATGGTTCCATTAGGTTGGGTATAGCCAGCGTATCGGATTAGTTGGCTGTTTTCGATTTGGATTCCCTTGGGCTCATCAGGCATTTTTTGTCGGAAAATGGTGATTGCCGATCGGATATTTCCCTCATTGGTTGCATATCTCAGGTGGTTGGAGAGTGCTTGGTAGATTTCTTCTGTGGTAGTGAGCTGTCGTGCATCGAATATCTTTAGGGTTTTCCAATAAATTCTACCTATACACCGTACATTATTTCTCCAGGCGACCCTAGCACCGAACTCGAGTTCTTTAAAGGTATGGTAGTAAGTGTGGCTTGATTGAATCTCCGTTCGTACTTGTTCTAGGCGTTGTGGGAGTTCGTTTTCTAGTTTTAGCTCTTTGTAGCATTGCGATAGGAAGTTGTATGCCTCTTCCCAAAGCGCCGTTTTTTTTGTGGTAAGGAATTCCATGTCTTGCTATAACCAAAGAGTGGTTAATGAAGTTGTATTGATAAATGGGTTGCCGATTATTTTGGGTTGTGTTGGCTGGTTGTTGTAGTTTCTTGAGGCAAAGTTATTTAATTGGCTGTGGGTTTTTGGGGTAAAAAAAATAAAAAGATAAGACTTTATTTAAACGTTTTTTCAACAAATAATTATTTATTACATCTAATTATGGTTAATATAACGCTTATTTTGATTATAATTTAATAGATATTGGTATTATTTTAATTTAATGGGTTTTTTAGTGTTGGTTTTATTTTTCAACAAATTAAATAAATCATCTTTTTTTTAGGTAATTTTTTCCTTCACCTTTGTATCATCAAAGAAAGCGAGGCAGGAAAGAGTGGACAACGGGAGATTCTTTGATAGATGGTTTGACACTTTTCATGAGATTATATACGGGAAACTGGGCGCGCTGCAAACGAGCAGCGCGCCCTTTCTTATTGATTAAAATGCCTCTATTTCTGTTCTTCGATTGGCAGCCCTTCCTTCTGGCGTTTCATTTGATTCGATTGGGTTTGTAGCACCTAAGCCGATTGCGGATAGTCGTTGTTCTTCTATTCCTTTATTTACTAGGTAGTTTTTTACGGCCAATGCTCTTTCGTTTGATAATTTGAGATTGTTTTGTGGACTGCCAATATTATCGGTATGGCCCTTTATTTTCAAGCGTAGGGAGGGATTTTCATTCAGTAGATTTGCGAGTGCATCCAGCTCGGTGTTGCTTTCAGGTTGAAGCACGCTAAGTCCTGAGTCAAAAAACACATTTTTAAGTATTACGGTATTGGATGCTTGGCTATTTGAGTCGGGTAGACCGTTGAGTTGTATGTTTAGGAGGTATGGCTCTAGGTTATTATTGGTAGAGCTAGTTAATTCGAAGTGTTCAGAATGGAATAGATAGCCCTTTTTGCTTATTTGAAGTGCATAGTTTTGTCCTATGGGCAAGCAAACCAGGAAGGTACCATCTTTTTTAGTGTTTGCTACCATGTAGGTTTCTCCCGTTCGGAGGTTTGTAAATTCAATTTTGGCAACCAAGGGCTGGTTGGATAACTTATCCGTTACGATTGCTTTCACGTAGGTAACTGGTTTGGGGCGGATGTCTAAAGGGAGTTCGAACTGGAAAATATCGATATTGGTGCCATTGGGTTCGACTGGTGCGGAGTAGTAAGCGGTACGTCCATCTAGGGAGGTGACCAGGTTAACCTCGTTTTGCTTTGTATTTATTGGGTATCCCAGGTTAACGGGTTTACCCCAGGAGCCATTGGGTTGTTTTCTAGAGAGGAAAAGGTCTTCTCCGCCCATTCCTGGATGTCCGTTGGAGCTGAAGTAAAGTGTTTGCCCATCGGGGTGGAGGAATGGGAAGGCCTCGCTTTCTGTTGTATTGATTAGTTCGCCCAGGTTGGTTGGGCTGCTCCATTTTCCTCCTGTTTGTCTATGTGTTTCCCAAAGATCTCGGCCTCCGATGGATCCGGGTCGATTACTGGAAAAAATGATGGTTTTCCCGTCGGCGGAGATGGTGGGCTGTGATTCCCAGGCTGGAGAGTTAATGGTATTGCTGAAAGGGACAGGTTTGGTCCATCCTTCCTGTTTAAGTTGTGACCAGTACAGGTCACATCCACCCTGAGATCCATCGTTTTTTCGGTCGCAAGCTGTGAATACGATCCAAGAGCCATCGGGGCTAATTGCTTGTGCCCCTTCATTTAGGTTGGTATTTACCCCCGTTAACGGTTGGGCGACGCCCCATTCGGACTGGAACTGGCTTTGGTAGAAGTTTTCGTCCTCTCCGTCTCGTCTGGTAAAGAGGATGGTTTTGGCATCGGCAGTCAATACGGGAAAATATTCATCAGCTGCCGTATTGATTCCATTTCCTAAGCGAGTTGGGTTAAATTGAACAGGGTTTTTCACTGCTTTGGCAGCGAATGTTGCGTTTTGATAAATTTTCTTCAATTCTGTCCGGTCGCGTTCGGATCCTTCGCCGCTTTCGAGAAAGTAGCCTAGATGTTGACTTGCTTCTTCAAATTTATTTTGCTCCCATTCTACGGATCCGAGTAGTGCGTAGACACTGATTTCGTAGGAGGGGTTTAGTTGGAGAGCCTTTTCAAGTGCACGCTCTGCATCTGACCAATTTTGGGCTCTTTTATGGGCTCCTCCGAGGTAGATGTAAGCATCAATAAAGAGCGAGTCGTGGTCAATGCATTTATTGTATTTACGAATTGCGCCTGCTACATCCCCTTCTTGAATAGCAGTTTTAGCTTCTTTAAAAAGTTTCACTGCTTTTTCAGTAGCTGTTGCGGTAGTATGAAAAGTGGCTTGAGCGCTGACAGGGACTCCTAGATAAAGGATAAGTAAAGTGAGTAATAAGAATCTAGGCATGGTGAGGTATTGAGCTGTTGAATTTTTAGGAGAAAAAACGCTTAAACAAAGGTCGAAATTATATCTAGTCATTCCGTACTTTTGTCCGTCATGTTTGATTCACTTCGATTGCGGTTTGCGCAGCAGGGATTGCGGCGTTTAGCTCAGGGTACGGGCCGGGTGCGTCGTATTCACACACTCAAAACGGCTAACTTCATTCAAATCATTTTTGATGCGACAGATGAAAGGATTGCCAGGGAGGTGCTGGAGTGGACGCGGGAGTTGGAGCGGCTGGGTAAGAAGGTGCAATTGTTAGGTTATTTTAATTTGCCCAAAGCTCCTGAGGCCCCCCCTTCGTTTGACTTTTTTTTCAAGAAGGAGTTAAATTGGAACTTTTCACCAAAGAGTCAGAAAGTTGATTCGTTTTTAAAGGAGATTCCGGATTTATTGGTGGGAATTAACCCTGGGGGTGTTGTGGCGGTGGATTGGGCTGTTTTGCAGAGTAAGGCGGGGATGAAAGTAGGTATGGTTTCGGCTTATCCGAACGATTTGGATGTACAGATAGAGCTTCCGGAGGGGGCTGGTGTCAAGAAATTTGTTTCGGACTTAGGGCACTATTTAGATAAAATTATCACGCGATAAACCTGCATTTTATGCGACAGCGTTTTAGGGGAACGGGGGTAGCTTTGGTAACTCCGTTTAAAAAGGACAACCGGATTGACTGGGACGATCTGGAAAAATTGATCGAGCATGTAATTGCGGGAGGGGTTGAGTTTTTGGTAAGTTTGGGTACAACGGGAGAGTCTGTTACCTTAACGGAGGAGGAGCATCGATTGGTGCTTGATTTTACGATTAAGGTCAATAGGGGCCGTTTGCCGTTAGTTGCGGGTGTGTTTGGGGGGAACTTTACCAGTTCCTTAGTTGAGAAGGTGCAGGGTTTCCATTTTGAGGGAATTGATGCTATACTAAGTAGTAATCCTGCTTATAATAAGCCAGGCCAGGAGGGTATATATCAGCATTATATGGCTTTGGCGGAGGTTTCACCTGTTCCAATAATTATATACAATGTACCTAGTAGGACCTCTTCGAATATTAGTGCTGAGACTACCTTGCGGTTAGCCAATGCAAGTGATCGGTTCTTAGGTATTAAGGAGGCTTCGAATGATTTATACCAAGTGATGAAAATCATGAAAGGGAAGCCGAAAGACTTTTTGGTGTTAAGTGGAGATGATTTTATGACCTTACCTATTGTTACGAGTGGTGGGGACGGTGTGATTTCGGTTATTGCCAATACGCTTCCTAGGTTTTTTACTGATATGACTCGGGCAGCACTTCGCAATGATTTAGCAACTGCCCAGCAGCTTAATTTCAAGTTGTTGGAGATGTACAGGTTATTATTTATTGAGGGTAACCCTGTCGGGGTCAAAGCGGCGCTAGAGTTGCAGAATATTTGTTCCCGTGACGTGCGGCTTCCGCTCACGCCGATGACGGAGCAGGGTATTCATTTGATTATGGCTGAGATGGAAAAGTTGGGGGTAATTCCTTAGGATTAGTTTTTAAATATACTATTTGAGGGTTTCTAAAATTACCTATTTTGAATTATGTTGAATACCCTTTTCAAGGACCCCTATTGGCTCTTCTGTTGGGGGTTATTGCCTGTTTTTTCCTATGTGCTTTATTCTTATTTGCGGTGGCGAGATCGTAGGTTGACTCTATTAGGGCCATTTGCTAACCGGCTTGTTCAGGGATTTTCAAGAAGGCAGTATTTAATACGGGGTTGGTTGTGGATGGTTTCTATTTTTTTGTTGGTAGTTGTAATGGCAAATCCTCATTGGGGCACCCGTAAAGTACAGCAATCTCAGAAGGCTGTGGATGTGATGTTTGCGCTTGATATTTCGAGGAGTATGTTATCGGAGGATTTGCGGCCCAATCGGTTGGTTAGGTCGCGTTTGTTTGCGCAAGAGTTATTGCAAGGTTTAGAAGGGAATCGTGTTGGACTTCTTTTTTTTGCCGGGGATGCTTTTTTATCGATGCCGCCATCAACGGATTATTCCACTCTAACTTCCTTGATTTCGGAGGCGGATCCTGAGGGTTTTTCTGCGCAAGGAACTTCTATTGAATCGGTGGTGGATTTGGCCATTCAGGCATTTGATCCAAGTAAGTCGGCTGTAAGAGCCTTAGTGATTATTACAGATGGGGAGGAGCATGAAGGGGATCCGGCATCTGTCATTTCCGCAGCGCGAGACGAGCATGGCATTCAGACTTTTGTGGTGGGTGCTGGCACTTTAGAGGGAGGAACCATCCCGGTGTATGGTGGAGGCGTTCAGCGGGATGCTGATGGTGAAGTAGTGATTTCAAAAATGAATAATTTGTTGTTAGAGGAGATAGCAAAAGCTGGAGGGAGTGAGTCGCCCTATTACATTTTGAATCAAGTTGATGCCATTTCTTCTATAGTAAAGGAGATTGCAGCGTTACCAAGCAAAGAGATATCCATCCGACAGTATGATACGGAGAACAGCTTGTACCAATGGTTTTTATTCCCCGCCTTTTTAATGCTGTTTTGGGAATTTTATTGGTTTAAGAAGAGGGTGGGTTGAGAACGAGGTTCCATTATACTAGCCTGTTGGTTGCTCATAGTTTTCATAGTTTTCCTGTTTTTTTCTAATTCCGAAATTATAGCGCAGGTTGATTCCCACTCGTTGAGTGTCTGATTGTCTATTCCCCCATGCTTGAATTCCTGCCTGGTTAATTTCAAAATTATTTCTGTTTGTGAAGAAGATATCGCTTGCTGAGATGGTTACGGTAAGTTTATCATTTACAAAGCGGCGATTGATATTGGCGCTTAGTGCTCCGAAGTTACTTAGTTCGTAAAATTGTGACAGTCCATTAAGTCGAAGGAATCCGTTCAGGCTAAGGGTGCTTTTTCCATCTATTTTTAGGCGGTGGTAGGTAAAAAACGACCAGCTTCCACGATTGAACTGCAGGGGTTGGTTGTCATAGAGACCCTTGTATTGGAGGTAATTGTACTGAGCTCCTATAACGAAGAAGTAGCTCCACCCTTGAGGCAGAGCTCCTGTCAGTTTGAAATAAGATTCTTCCTGGTCTCCTAGGTTGTCATAGGTTCTGTAGGCGACTTCTTTGAGGTTGGGGTCTTGATAGACCACGTTTGTGAACAGGTTATTAGTATAATTTTTTCCGAAGGCAATTACGGGTTGATTATCGTAGCTGATATTGATTTCGTAGTTATTCGTAAATTGAGGTTGTAGGGCTGGATTGCCTGTTTCATAGAGAAATTGATCGATAAAGCGTTGGAATGGATTTAATTGACCATATCCGGGGCGGGCGATGGATTTCCGGTAAACTAAGAATGCCCTCAGGTCATACCCTGCTATTTTGAAGACATTTCGGCTTAAGTAGACATAAGGAAACAGGTCTGACCGGTGGACTTCAAAGGAGGTATCATTCGGGATGGTTTGTTTTCCAACCATATTTGTATTTTCCAAGCGCAATCCACTTTTTAGGGTTATTCCTTTCCAAGTTTGGGATGCCTGCAAGTAGCCTGCATATATAGCTTCGGTATATTGAAAAGCGTTGGTTCGCTGTGGGTCCGGACTTTGGATTCCATTTTGGATTAGGGAAAAGTTAGTACTATTTTGAAACCATTGGAGCGTTGATTTCAAGCCGGTTTCCAAGGTAGTGTTTGGCGAAAACTTATACTTTAGGTCTGTCCGAGCTTGGAAGAAGTGCCTGTGATTACGAATATTGCCGCGGCCGTTTAATTCTACGGAGGATAATTGCAATGGGTACAGTGTAAAGAATTGGTTGTTCTGGTTTTGGTGTAAATTATAGGCTAGATCAAGATCAAATTCTGACCCAATGGTATCTATTTTTTTCTCTAGTTCCAGTCCTTGATTAACATGAAAGAATTGGTTGTCGTTCACGGTTTGATTGGGACTGTTTTGGATAACGGATTGATTGGATTCTTGGAGTAGGTAATTCTTGGTAGCTGTTTCGGATTGGCTTTTTCCGATATTGGCCCTTCCGTCCAGCGAAAGGGTCCATTTTTGGGGCAGCTCAATTCCTATTCCATATCCGGAGTACAGATTTTGTCCAGGCAACTGAGTATATGCCTGTTGGCGAAGGGTTGTATCTGAGTTTAATTGTCTGTTGGTGTTGAGTTCTTCAAAGCTATTTCGGCGTCCAAGGTTGGAGTTCCAATAGCTATTGATTTTAGTATTGCTGTTATTTAGGGAGAATCCGATGTTTTGATCGCTGAATTTTCCTTTATTCAGGTTTGCACTTAGGCTACCGTTTCTCCCGAGTTTAACGCCTTTTTTTAGGACAATATTGACAAGTCCACCGGATCCATTTGCGTCGTATTTAGCGGAGGGTGTACGGAGTATTTCAATTTTTGCGATGCTGTTGGGAGGTAAGTTTTTTAGCAGAGCCGCCAGATCGGTGGCGCTCATTCGTTGTTCCCGTCCATTGATTTGAATAGTTGCTGGTGTAGTACTATTGAGGAAAACGTTTCCATCTTGGTCAACGAATAGTCCGGGTGTTTTTTCGAGTATTTCTAGCACATTGGTGCTAGATTGTGCCAGGGGTTCGGGGTCAACAATCGTTTTATCGTCTTCTTGACGGAACAAATTTTTCCGGGCACTTATGGTGACTGTTGCCAGGCTATTGGATTCCTCAGACATTTGAAGTTGGATTGTTACCGCTTGATCTTCTACTGTGATTTCTTGATTTATTGTTTTCATTCCCAGGAGGGAGGCCGTTAGTTGGAAGAGACCCTTTGGGATATTTACGAACCCACCGTTCCCATTCAAGTCGGTTGTTTGGAAAAAGAAAACGCTACTATCGGTGAGGCTGGTTAATTTAAGTTGTGCACCGACCAGGGGTTCCTTGTTTGAATCGATCAAGGAGACCTTAACGGTTCCATTTTGTGCAATCGCATGAAGGGTCGTGAGAAGCACGATTAAGGTCAGTAGTTTGTGTTTCATCTTGCAAAAGTAGGGTCTAAGAGAATGGACTTATTCGTGTTTAGCAGTTTTTAACGCAGTAGTTTTTGGTGAATGCTCCAGACTTGAGGAAGCAATAGTTTTTGGCCATCGTTATAAATGAGGAAGTTGGCGTATTTTATTTTTTCGGATTCGGGTAATTGGGTGGCCATTCGTTGGAGTGCTGCCTCTCTAGTGATTCCATCTCTTTGAATAATTCTATTGATACGGATTTCTTCTGGTGCTGTGACTACAATCAGCGCATCAAGCCATTGGTGCCCACCGCTTTCAACGATTAAGGCTGCTTCTTTTAAGGTGTAGGGAACATTGCGCTGTTGGTTGTGCCACTCGATGCTGTGTTGTTCGACAGCTGGATGTGCGATAGCGTTTAGTTCGGATCGTTTTTGTGGTGTTTTAAAGACAATTTCAGCGATGAGTGCCTTGTTGTATTTACCGTTGATGTAGGCGTTTTCCCCGAAGAGGGCAATTACTTTTTTTTGGAGTGTTGGATCATTTTCCAGCAGCCATTTTGCCCAATAATCGGCATAATAAACTGGAATTCCGAGTGCTTCAAAGATATGACAGGCGGTTGTTTTTCCGCTACCGATTCCGCCCGTGATTCCTACTCGTAATGGTGGTTTTGATGGTTGTTCAGACATAGTAGAGTCGATTAAGTTGTCTGTAGGCTGCCTTAATAAAAGGTAAGGTTGGTACAGCATTGAGTGCTTTTAGGTCTTGGAGGAGGTGAGTGTTTTCATCCAGAAATCTGAAGACGGCCGTTCCACCTAAATTTTTAAAAAAGGAACCAAAAATCAAGTGTGCGGGGACGAGTTCGTCGCTTAATGCGCGCAGGAATACGGAGTCGTATATTCGGTATTTTTTGGAAGATTGGATTAATGAAAGATTAGGGGTGCTGTTTTTTGCCCAGTCTTTTACAAAAGCTGCGGATCGTTGTTGGGTTCGTTTAAACGCGTATCCAGTTGAGCCTTTAACGAAACCTCCTGAGGTTCCGATGTTGATGACGTGGTTACTTTGTGTTGTTGGGAAGTTAAAATCTGTCATTGGTATAACTCCAAATTCTTGATCGAGGATCTGGAAGTCGGCTGTTTGTAGAAACTGGTGGATATAGTTGGTTAGTTCGGTATCGTACTCTTGTTCAGAGAGAAGTTGGGGTGAAAAAACGGTATATTCTACAAGCGCTTCTGTTTGAGAAAAAGGAAGTACATAAACGAAGCGTGTATTATCTTTTTGTGCCACCCTGAAGTCCATGAAAGTGACGCAATCTGGATTAAATATGGGTGTAGGGCATTTAATCACCCATCCTTTAAAGTGCTGAAGTAGGGAGAGGTGTTGACTAGAGGGAGGATCATTTGGCTGAGTAAAAGGATTTTGGAACTTTGGAGTTAAGGGGGAGGGGAGTAGTTGGATAGGGGTGATTGCGCTATTGAGGATCCAGCTGCTTTGAAAGGTTTTGCCATTTAGTTGAAGGGATCCCGTTTGCACATTCATATCGGTGATGTTCCCAAATTCCCAATGGACATTTGAGTGTTGGCTTAGTTTGGTTTTCGCCCAGTTATAAAAGTCTATGCCACGAACCATATGGTATTGGTAGGGCTTGATTTGTAGTTGTTCGCTATGAATAGGGCTATGGAAGTGGCAGTTTTTCCATGTTTTGTATAAAACGGGAGGTAATTGATTTACTTCTTCGTTTGTTGCCCAGAAGCACCAGGTTCGATCATTTTTATCTTTTTGATCTCGGTCGGTGAGGAGGATTTTTTTTGTTTGGAAGAAGGGGAGATCGACCATTTGCGTGGCGATGGAAAGGGCGGATAGGCCTGCTCCTGCGAAGATGATATCGTAGTGGTTGCTCATGATTAAGTTGGTTGAACGCTTGAGTGGATCCAGTCTTCGTACTGTGCATTTGCACGGGCTTCGAAGCGGAGGATACAAGGTGTTTGGTAGGGGTGTGCCTCCATTAAGGCGGTTTCGAGTGCGTCTTCCAACGCCAGGGTAGTTTTCAGGATACACACCCACTCTGCGTCTTGTTGAAGTTCGGTTTGCCACCAAAAGGTACTTTGGACAGGGAAGATATTTGCACAGGCTGCTAGTTTGAGTTCAAGTATCTGTTGGCCAATTTGCTCTGCGGTGGCTTTATCGGGGTGGGTTGTGTAGAACACTAGAAAGGGCATCTTTTGTAATTTTGAGAAAACTTTAACAAGGGAAGCAAAATCAAACTGTTGCTTTTTAGGTTCTTTTGTGAAGTCATCTAAATAAGAACAAAATTATGCAGTATTTATCAGCTTTAGCAATAGCAACAGCCGTAGGATTAATTGGTTTAGCAACTCATTTTTCCAGTTTCGATCAGTCAGGTTCTACGGAAGCTACAACAGACCAATGGTATACTTGGGAGCAAGCGGTTGAGTTGAATAAGACCAAGCCTAAGAAAATAATGGTAGATGTGTACACAGACTGGTGTGGTTGGTGTAAGAAAATGGATAAAAACACGTTTGCTGCCCCTGAGGTTTCTACGTATTTGAACGAGCATTTTTATGCGGTCAAGTTAAATGCGGAGCAGAGGGAGGCCATTATTTTTGGCAGGGACACCTTTACGTACATGGACTCTGGTAATGGTAGGGGAGTGAACACCTTGGCATACGCATTGCTCGATGGCAAGATGGGGTATCCCTCTATTGTGTACCTGGATGAGCAATTTAGACGGATTATGATTTCTCCTGGTTATAAGGAGACCCCTGATTTGATGCGGGAGTTAAAATTTGCCAAAGAGGAGATTTATAGCAAGAAGACATGGGAGGAGTACCTTGGACAATAGGGCTGAGGAGCTATTGGGAAGCTCTCCCTTTGGGTTTCTTATTGTTTTGGTTGGAAAAGTGGTAGAATGATTTGAAAAGACCGGCTATTCAACGACCTTTGTGCGGTTTTATAAAATTCAATATTATGGCAATACTGCTACTGGAAGACGGAACTGTATTTAGGGGTAAAGCGGCGGGTAAGAAAGGTACCACGACCGGTGAAATTTGTTTCAATACTGGTATGACGGGCTATCAGGAGATTTTTACGGATCCATCCTATTCTGGTCAGGTATTGGTGGCGACCAATGTTCATATTGGTAATTATGGTATCAAGATGGAGGAGGTTGAAAGTGAGGGTATCAAGATTGCTGGGTTCATCTGCCGTAATTTTAATGTTGATTATAGTCGACCCATGGCGGATCGTTCGATTCAGGATTATTTTGAGTCGGAGGGATTGGTTGCGATTACGGATTTAGATACTCGTGCAATAGTTCAGCATATTCGGTCCAAAGGAGCCATGAATTGTATTATTTCTTCGGAAATTGACGACTTGGATGAGTTAAAAAGACAATTGGCTAATATTCCCTCGATGGCTGGTTTGGAGTTATCCAGTCAGGTCACTACGGCCTCTGCGTACGAGTATGGGAACCCAGAAGGGAGGTTAAGGGTAGCGGTAATGGATTTTGGAATAAAGAAGAATATCTTACGTAATTTTGATCAGCGGGATTGTTTTCTGAAGGTATTTCCGGCGCGGACTCCTTTTTCAGAGGTGCAGGCTTGGGGTGCGGATGGGTATTTTTTATCGAATGGTCCTGGGGATCCTGCTTCGATGGGATATGCTGTAGAGCTTGTTCGGCAGATGTTAGCAGACGGCAAGCCAATGTTTGGTATTTGTTTGGGTCAGCAATTATTAGCGCAGGGGGTGGGTTTGCCTACTTACAAGTTGCACCATGGTCATAGAGGGATTAATCATCCAGTAAAAAACCTTAGGAGTGGGCGATCAGAAATTACCAGTCAAAATCATGGTTTTGGGGTATTGGAGCAGGCGGTTTATGATAGTCCGAGCATTGTTGAGGCTACACACATTAATTTAAATGATCAGACGGTAGAGGGTATAAGATTAAAGAATTATCCTGCTTTTTCGGTTCAGTACCACCCGGAGGCTTCTCCTGGTCCGCATGATGCACATTATTTATTTGATGAATTTATTGGTTTAATGGCTTGATTGTTTGCTACCTATGCAAAACGGGACCTTGTTAGCTTTTATTATAGGTTATATGGTCATCACCGTGTGGGTAGGATGGTTAGCGGGTCGTAGGGTAAAGACTGCTGCGGATTTTGCCGTTGCTGGCAAGCAGTTGCCATTATTTATGGCTGCTTGTGCCTTGTTTGCTACCTGGTTTGGTTCG
The DNA here is from genome assembly GCA_046316495.1 of Chitinophagales bacterium. Lineage (GTDB taxonomy): Bacteria > Bacteroidota > Bacteroidia > Chitinophagales > Saprospiraceae > M3007. The sequence continues at coordinate 48,030 of JBKDAM010000038.1, read as the reverse complement.
GAGACGGTGATGGGAGCTTCTGCTCGTTTTGTTGATGAGGGGGTTCCTGGAATTATTGAGGATCCTTTTGGTGCTGCTTTGTGTTTGGTATTAGCCGGGTTATTGGTTGCTAAGCCCTTGTACAAGCGCAATTTATTGACGTTCAGTGATTTTTTTCGGATTCGATTTAGTAAGACTACGGAAGTGGTCTCTGCTTTGTTTATGGTGCCCTCCTTTTTCAGTTGGATTGCGGCACAATTAGTGGCGCTTGCGATAATATTAGAAACGGTTAGCGGTTTAGATAGGATGTGGGGGGTCTTGATTTGCACGGGTCTTGTCTTGTTGTATACCTATGTTGGAGGCTTATGGGCGGTTGCGGTGACGGACGTCATACAGACCTTGGTTATTTTGGTTGGCTTGGTGATACTTGCTGTGATTTTAGTAGGGGAGGTAGGTGGTTTGGATGCTTTGATTAAGTCCACACCGGTTGACAAGCCGGATTTTTTTCGATTTTTCCCCAAGAGCAATCCAATTAGTTGGATAGAGTGGGTGGCAGCCTGGATGACGATTGGGTTGGGGAGTATACCACAGCAGGATGTTTTTCAGCGTGTAATGAGTGCTCGTACGGAGCGTGCATCTGTAACCGCTTGTTATGTTGCTGCCTTTATGTATTTGACTGTTGCATTTATACCTTTGATTATCAGCTACTCAGGAAGCATATTACATCCTGAATTAGCGGTGGGCGACAAGCAAGGTTTGATTCCTACGATGGTTTTGAAATACCATGGCCTTGGGACTCAGATTTTGTTTTTTGGGGCATTGATGTCTGCTATATTAAGTACTGCTAGTGGTGCGATGTTGGCACCTGCAACTGTTATTGGGGAGAATTTGGTCAAAAAGCTGTATAAAAAGGAGTTAACGGATGCTCAGTTGTTAAGAATTATGCGCCTCTCGCTGGTTGGCGTTGCTATTTTTACTGGGGGGATGGCGGTTTGGCGCAATGACATTTATGAATTGGTTTCTGAATCTTCAGCCTTTAGTCTTGTTTCTTTATTTGTTCCATTAATAGCTGGACTATACTGGGATCGCGCCAATAACATAGGTGCAATTACGTCGATGGTCACTGGATTTTCGGCTTGGATCATTGCCCTTTGGATACTGCCAGGGTCGGGTAACGTTAGCGATGACTCTTCGTTTGCCTCCATTCTGTTGAGTATTCCTGCCATGTTATGGGGATTTATGGCGAGCATATTAGGTATGGTCATTGGGACCTTAGTTGGATCTAATTTGATTCGGCGGCGGCGAAATCGTATATTAAGAGAGAAAATGGTATAGCGGATGAGAGTTCTTGTACTAGACAATTTTGATTCATTTACGTTTAACTTAGTTGATTATTTTAGGAGTCTCGGATCGGTGGTGACTGTGGTTCGGAACACCACCTCTATGGAGCGGTTGAGAGAGGAGGTTTTTGATTTACTAGTGCTTTCACCGGGCCCTGCATTACCGAAGGATTCGGGAAACTTAATGCAGGTGATTGATTATTATTATTGGCAAAAACCAATTTTTGGGGTGTGTCTTGGTCATCAGGCGATAGCGGAGTATTTCGGAGGTGAGTTGGAGAACATTCAGCCCATGCATGGGAAAGCTGTTGAAATTCGGCATGACGGCAAGGGCGTGTTTAGTGGAATTGAGCAGGGTGTTGAAGTAGCGAGGTACCATTCTTGGGCAGTGTCCAATGTTCCACAGGAAATGGAGGTAAGTGCGGTATCGAGTGATGGGGTTGTGATGGGGATTCGTCATCAGCAATGGCCAATTGAAGGGGTTCAGTTTCATCCAGAATCGGTTTTAACGATGCGCAATGACGCCGGTATTCGGATGATTCGAAATGTAGTAGAAGGAAAGCTTGGGTAGAGAGGGGAAATTTGGGGTTGAGGTCATGGTATTTTCAAATAATAAAAGCGGTATTAAACAAATAACATCTCTTCATCGTTAGAGGGGTATGGATTGGAAATCTGGTATGGCCAAAAGAGCCGCGCTCATCTTCACAGTTATTGTCTACATTTCGGGATTAATTGGGATGCACACCTCTTGGAGGGAATGGTTTGTTTCGATGACCCCCTTTAGTTTATTAGTTTCTGTTTTTGTGTTGATTCAGCATCAGCCATTGCATACTGTCCGGACATTTTCCTGGATGGTTGGCGCCTTCATGATAGGATATTTCTCAGAGGTATTAGGTGTTAACACGGGGCTTTTGTTTGGCGACTATGCTTACGGTCAAGCGTTGGGGCCAAAGTTATGGTCGACTCCTTTAATGATTGGTATTAATTGGCTTTTGGTCACATTAATTGTTAACGAAGTGATTTGGCGGGTATTGCCCTCTCGAACCCCTGGGTTTATTGGTATTATTTTGGGAGCTATGGGCTGTACAGCATTGGATTGGTGGATTGAGCCGGGGGCTATTCAGTTGGGTTATTGGACTTGGGAAGTTGGTTATCCGCCGATGGAGAACTATTTTGGATGGTTTTTGGTATCATTGATTATTTCAGGGGCTTATTTCAGGTTGATGACTCCTGCACTTCGAAATAGCTCGACCTTGGTGCTTCTTGGACTGCAGCTGTTGTTTTTTGGGATAATTCGCTAGAGGGTTGCTACTTTTTATGCAACTTTGTGCTTCTAACAATTGAAAATGGGTTTTATCCCGAAAAAAATCATTCCTGATGCCTGAGTTATCGTTTCAATACCCTGCATGGTTCTTAGTATTGTGTGTCTTGCTTGGATTAGGATACGCTTCGTTGTTGTATTATAGGGATGTAACGTTTAATGAGAAGCCACTACTTTATCGCCGGTTTTTGTTTGCGTTGCGCTGGGTAGTCGTTACACTTATTAGTGGGTTGCTTCTCTCTCCTTTACTTAAGCGAACCATCATAGAGGTGCGAAAGCCGGTAATTACGTTGCTTCAGGATCAGTCTGAGAGTATTGGTGGTGAATTAAACGGTGAGGGTTTAACCCGATACATACAAGATTGGCAGCAATTCAAAGCGGTTTTAAGCGATCGGTATGAGGTTCGGGAACTTGCCTTTGGTGATCAAGTTCGAGATACCGTAGATTTTGATTTTCGGGATAAGGTAACCAACTTGTCGGAAGCTGTACAAGAGGTATATGATCGGTACGGGGCACAAAATTTGGGGGCTATTGTTTTAGCTACAGATGGTATTTACAATGAGGGCAGCAATCCGGTTTATGGAAAGTCAGCTATGAATGTCCCTGTGTATACCGTAGCATTGGGCGATACGACGCCTAAGAAAGATTTGTTTTTGAAACGTGTTTTTCACAATAACATTGTTTATTTGGGAGATCGTTTCATTCTTCAGGTAGATGTTGCTGCAACTAATTGTGCTGGTTCACAGAGTGTTTTAACGATTGGTCGTCGGGAAGGGGATCGTGTTGAGAACCTGCAGACGATTCCTGTGAATGTTTCTGGGAAGGATTTTTTTGTTACAAAAACGGTCGAGTTGGAGACAGCACGTCCTGGAGTTGCCCAGTACGTAGTGTCTTTGAGCACTATTCCGGGGGAAGTGAGTACGGTTAATAACACCCGAGAACTTTTCATTGACGTATTAGACGCGCGGCAAAAAATCCTACTTTTAGCGAACAGTCCGCATCCTGATGTCAGTGCGCTTCGCCAGATGCTTGATTTGAACAAGAACTATGCGGTTACGGTAGGGTATGCTGGTATGCCTGGGTTGGACGTGAGTAAGTTTGACTTTGTGGTGTTACACAATCTTCCCTCTAGAACCAATGATCTTTCTGGAGTGTTTCGAGTTTTGGATGAACGGAGGATACCCAGGTTGTTTATTGCGGGTATGCAGACTAATTTTAGTGCATTAACGCAAGTGCAGGGTTTGGTGGTGGCTCAAAGTGATGGTAGCCAGAGTGATGATGTTCAGGGTGTTGTATCGAAGCAATTTGCGTCGTTTAGTTTGGATACTCGACTAGCCTCTGAGTTGCCTAAGTTTAATCCTGTAGTGTCTCCATTTGGGAATTTTAATGAGACACCGATTGGGCAGGTGGTGTTACGCAAGCGAATTGGCAAGGTGGATACGGATCAGCCATTGTTAGTTGTAGGGGAAGATAATAGTGTAAAAACAGGTGTTTTTATTGGGGAGGGTTTATGGAAGTGGAGGATGTTTGACTTTTTGCAGCATCAAAATCAGGATATTTTTGATGAATTGATGGGGAAGACGGTTCAGTATCTTTCCTTGAAGGAGGATAAACGGAAGTTTAGGGTTTCACTTGAGAAGACGGTTTTTAACGAGAATGAGCAAGTTCTTTTTTCTGCGGAGTTATACAATGACAACTACGAATTAACAAATGATTTGGATGTTTCTTTATCGGTACGGCACGTGGATGGTAGAGAATTTATGTACACGTTCAATAAATCTGGGAAGGCATATGCATTAGATGCGGGTATATTACCGGTTGGCAATTACACGTTCAAAGCGAATACGAACTTTAATGGTCAATCTATGGTGTATGAGGGGCGGTTTAGTGTTCGGCCGCTGCAGTTAGAATTTTTTGCCACGACAGCTAATCATTCCTTGTTGAGGCAGTTATCTGAGCAATCTGGAGGGGTACTGGTCGGTGGTTCTGGGCTTATGGGTCTCGCTGAGATAATACAACAGAAATCGGCGATTAAACCTGTTTTATACGAAACGAAGGAAACAAGTCCGTTGATTAATTTGAAATGGATATTCGCCTTGTTGGCGTTTTTATTAACATTGGAGTGGTTTCTTCGTCGGTATTTTGGGGCATATTGATTAGGGGTTTGAAATGGAGGAAAGGCAATAAAAAAGCGGATAATACAGGAATAGGCCCCGTATTATCCGCTTTTTCAATTAGGAATTGTTGAGCTTATGCTTTATCCTTTTTTGTGGCATCCTTAATTTTTGCCATTTTACCCATTCCGGCGTCCTGCCAAACTGCTTTTTTATTGCGTTTAGCTTTTGTTTTCTCGGCCATTGCTACGGCGTTTGTGGCGCTGATTACGCCACCGCTTACACTGAGTTCGGAGAATTTCACTTTTTCGGTGCTACCTGGTTTGTTTACTTCACCGTCTTGCTTTACTACGGACTTGATGAGGATATCAGCCACCTGTTTAGCGGAGAGATCTGGGTAGTGAGAGCGGAGGATAGCTGCGACGCCGGCTGCAGCAGGGGCGGCCATGGAGGTTCCTTGGAAGGAGGCGTATCCATTATCAGGGACAGTGGAATAGATGGCTACACCAGGCGAGAAAAGGTCAACATTTTTCTTTCCATAGTTAGAGAAAGAGGCAGGACGCTTTTCGGCTGGGCGCCAGTTGAGCGCGCCTATTTCTAGCCAGTTGGGTGCTGTTTTTTCTTTGCCAAAAAGTCCTTTTTTGATAGGGTCTTGGTAGCCATCATTTGGGAAGTTGGGATCGGTATCATTGTTTTCGGCATCATTACCGGCTGCGTGCACTAAAAGAACATCGTGTTCTGCGGCGTATTTTACTGCCTCATCCACGTATTTTTTATTAGGGCTGTAGCCTTTTCCGAAGGACATGTTAATGATACTGGCGCCATTATCTACCGCATAGCGGATAGCATTGGCAACATCCTTATCCCGTTCGTCGCCATCGGGGACGCAGCGAACACTCATGATACGGACATTTTCTGCAACGCCGCGAACGCCCAGGCCATTATTTCTGGATGCTGCGATGATACCAGCTACGTGCGTTCCGTGGCTTGCATCTGGACCTTCCACGTCATTGTTTCCGTAGAAGCGATCTGTCAAGTCGTCGTACCGATCTCCCACGATGGAGCGAGGATCGAAGTCAGGGTTATAGCCGTAGTTCAGGCCTTGATCGAAGTAGGCGGACGTTTTGTCTTTTTGGTCGAGGTAGTCTTTTTGTGTCAATCCCTTTTTGTAGAGGCCATCAAGCATGGTGCCAGCTTCTTTGGTAGCTTTATCTTCGCTGGCCATCAGGGTTGCCAGGTCAGCTTCCAGGATTTCTTTTTTATTTAGGGCCTTTTGTGCGGTGGTGAATGCCTCGTCAATTTTTATGAATTGGGACATTGTTTTTTCTTTTTGTGCGGCCAGCTCACCCCGTTTTTCTTCGAACGTTTCTTTTACTTTTTGGTAGTAAGCGTACTCTTTTTTTGCTTCACCGTAAAGTTTAGCTGGGTCAGCGCCTGCGAACCTCTTTTTCAGGCGTACGTATTCGCGGGTAAGTTCGTAGGAATCTATATCAACGTTTTTGCCGTCTTTTCCACCGATGAAATTCCAACCGTGGATGTCGTCGATATAACCATTTCCATCATCATCGATACCATTGCCAGCTATTTCATTGGGGTTTACCCACATTACCTCTTTCAAATCATCGTGATCGGCTTCAACGCCGGAGTCCAGGACGGCTACGATTACTGTTTGGCCTTTTTTCCCTTTGGCTTTTAGCATTTCTTGTGCTGCATCTGCACTAGTTCCAAGTACATTGTCCTTTGCAGGGTCCAAGGTGAACCAGTTATCGGGTGCTTTTTGTTGCGCATTTGCGCTTAGGATGGCGAGGCACATGGCCCCTGTCAGCATTTTACTCTTAAAAGTCATTAGTCCGAAATAGTTTACGTTAATTAGTCTGGGTATTGCCAGCTCATTTAATAATAATTTAAAACGCAAAAAACCAAAATTGAGTATAAAAGTTGAGTTATAAATAGACCAACGTGTAATAAAGGCGGGTAAAAGGGCAAAATAATAAAGATAATAGCCGTTGGTCGGTCCTACCTTTTGAATAGATTAATACTACCTTTGCGCTTGTTTTGAGCGAGCGAAAATAAAAATATGTCATTACAATCGGAAATAAGTCGTCGGAAGACATTTGCTGTTATAGCGCACCCGGATGCCGGAAAGACTACGTTAACGGAGAAGCTGCTCCTATTTGGAGGGGCTATACAGACGGCGGGCGCTGTTAAAAGTAATAAAATTAAGAAGGGTACAGTTTCAGACTTTATGGAAATTGAGCGGCAGCGCGGAATTTCGGTCAGTACGTCTGTAATGGGTTTTGAGTATAGGGATTTGCAGATCAACATTTTGGATACCCCGGGTCACGAGGATTTTGCTGAAGATACGTACCGAACGTTAACTGCTGTGGATTCTGCGATTGTGGTAGTGGATGTTGCGAATGGGGTTGAGAAGCAGACGGAGAAGTTAACAAAGGTGTGTCGGATGCGTCATACGCCGATTATTTTTTTTGTGAACAAGATGGACAGGGAGGGGAAGGATCCATTTGATTTATTGGATGAGATTGAGCAAAAGTTAGAGGTGAAGGTAAAGCCACTATCGTGGCCTATCGGAATGGGTCAGCGTTTTAAGGGAGTATATGACTTGTATCAAAAATCTTTGATATTATTTAATCCTCATGGGACGCACAATGAGGGTGATTTGATTGTTTTCGAAGATTTATCGGATCCTGATTTAGAGCGGTATATTGGAGATACTGCTGCTAAAGAATTAAGGTCGGAGGTTGAGATGGTAGAGACTGTTTATCCATCGTTTACGCAAGAAGATTACGAACAGGGAAATATATGCCCAGTCTTTTTTGGGTCAGCGGTTAACAATTTTGGGGTAAAAGAAATGTTAGATTGTTTTGTGGAAATTGCTCCACCACCGTTATCGCGTCCAACGGAGGAGCGGATTGTAGATCCTAAGGAGGAAAAATTTTCGGGATTTATTTTCAAGATATTTGCGAATATGGATCCCCGGCATCGGGATCGCATTGCGTTTCTTCGTGTTTGTTCCGGTAAATTTGAACGCAACAAGAACTACAGGCACATTCGGTTAGGCCGTGATATGAAATTTCCGAATCCGACTGCATTTATGGCATCTAGGAAGACGTTGTTGGAGGAGGCGTATCCAGGAGATGTTATTGGGTTGTACGATTCAGGCAATTTTAAGATTGGCGACAGCTTGACGGAAGGGGAGATATTGCACTTTAAAGGCTTACCTGCCTTTAGTCCGGAGCAGTTTCGGTATGTTGAGAATGCGGATCCACTTAAGCAAAAGCAATTTGCGAAAGGCTTGGACCAGTTGATGGATGAGGGGGTAGCACAGATGTTTACACGTCAGAGCGATGGCCGAAGAATTATTGGTACGGTTGGTGCTCTTCAGTTTGAGGTTATTCAGCATCGTTTGGAGAGTGAGTACAGTGCGAAATGTCGATATGAGCCTGTTAGTTTGTACAAGGCAACATGGGTACATGCTGAGACTGCGGCTGACTTGAAGGAGTTTTTAGATCGCCGGAAGCGAGATATTGCTAAAGACAAAGATGGAAACTGGGTTTTTCTTGCGGAAACGGCTTGGGTTTTGCAAACTGTTCAGGAGGCTTTCCCCAAGATAGAGTTCCGGTTCACAAGTGAATAAGTCAGGAGTGCTGTATTAAACTAGCCGGGTAATGGAGGAGGTACTAGGATAGGTGTTTATAAGATTATGTTCCCTGTTTGGTATGGCGGCTGACTAATTAATGAAAAAATGTCAATTAAGCAATTAATACGAGAGAATGCGCAGCGTACTCTGCGAATTGAGGCTGCTGCGCTGGAGGCCTTGGAGCGATCTATAGGGCAGTCAGATGCCTTTGTGGATTGTGTGGAGGCGATTGCAGCGGGAGCGGGCAGGTTAGTGGTAACGGGAATAGGGAAGAGCGCGGTGGTGGCACAAAAGATTGTTGCTACGTTAAATTCAACGGGGCAGCCTGCCTTGTTTTTGCATGCGGCAGATGCGATTCACGGGGATATTGGAATGATTCAACCCAGTGATTTGGTATTGTGCATTTCAAAGAGTGGTGAAACACCCGAGATAAAGGTTTTGGTCCCGTTAGTTAAGCGATTTGGGAACCCGTTAATCGCAATGACAGCTCAGCAACAGTCTTTTTTAGCACGGCAGGCCGATTATTTGTTGTGGACGCCGATTGATCGGGAGGCAGATCCTAATAACTTAGCGCCAACAGCGAGTACTACCTCTCAGATGGCCCTTGGTGATGCACTTGCCACCTCTTTGATAGCATTGCGAGGATTTTCGTCGGATGATTTCGCTCGTTACCACCCTGGTGGAGCGTTAGGAAAGCAGTTGTACTTACGAGTAAGGGACCTTTATCTTCTTCACGAGAAGGCAGTTGTGTCGGGGGATGCGGGGTTATCCATGGTGTTATTGGAGATGTCGTCCAAGCGACTTGGTGCAACGGCTGTGGTAGATGATGAGGGTAGGCCAACGGGAATTATTACAGATGGGGATTTGCGCCGAATGTTGGAGCGAAAGCAGCCAACAGAGTGGCATTTGCTTAGGGCCGTTGATTTACAAACTTCGAATCCCAGGTTTATACGACCAGAGGCGATGGCGGTCGATGCCCTTCAGGAGATGCGCAAGCATTCCATTACACAACTTTTGGTAGTGGATGAGGAGGGGAGATACCTTGGAATGATACATTTACACGACCTCGTTAGGGAGGGTTTCATATAATTAGCGATGAAAGAAATAATTGAAAAAGCATGGGAGGATCGCTCCCTTTTACAACAGGAAGAAGTAAAGAAAGCGATTAGATTGGTGATAGAACAGTTGGATGCTGGCGTGTTGCGCGTTGCAGAGCCTTCTGGGGGACAGTGGATTACACATGAGTGGGTAAAGAAAGCGGTGATTTTGTACTTTCCCATTCAGGAGATGCAAACAATTGAGGCTGGTCCATTTGAGTTTTATGATAAAATTCCGTTAAAAAAGGGGTTTGAGGCAAAAGGCGTTCGGGTGGTACCGCAGGCGGTGGCCCGCTACGGCTCTTTTATCGAGAAGGGGGCAATATTAATGCCCTCTTATGTCAATATCGGTGCTTGGGTAGGTAGTGGTACAATGGTTGATACCTGGGCAACTGTAGGGTCTTGTGCCCAGATTGGGAGAAATGTTCACCTTGCTGGAGGAGTAGGTATCGGAGGGGTATTAGAACCGCCACAAGCTACTCCGACCATTATAGAAGATAACTGTTTTATCGGTTCTCGTTGTATTGTTGTGGAGGGTGTTCGGGTAGGCACAGAAGCAGTATTAGGTGCAAATGTGGTATTAACACAGAGTACCCATATTATTGATGTTACTGGGCCTGATCCGATTGAGTACAGAGGCTACGTTCCGCCTCGTTCGGTGGTTATCCCGGGAAGTTACGTTCGGGAATTTCCCGCTGGGCAGTTTCAAGTACCCTGTGCATTGATCATTGGCCAGCGCAAAGAAAGTACGGACAAGAAGGTTTCCTTGAATGACGCATTGAGGGAATTTGATGTTTCGGTGTAGCGGCAGGGGGAATATAGTTGGGCAGTAGCATGGACAGATGAGGCGACTATTCTGTTTTTATAAGTGGTTTTTTGCCCTCTATGCATTAGATTTGCCCTTCTTTTAATTCCAGTGTCGACTGTCGTACAGTTTGACGCTGGTTTTTCATTGTAAACATATCATATTCAGCAACTTAGGTATTAACGAAATATGACTTCATTTAAAATGCTTAACAATTTGGCCGGGTGGTTGGTTTTTGCGATTGCAGCCATTGTACTTGGTCTAGCAGCTGAGCCTACAGGTAGTTTGTGGGACTGCGGCGAATTTATCTCCGGTGCATACAAGTTACAGGTGGTTCACCCGCCGGGAGCGCCCATTTTTTTGCTAGTAGGGCGATTGTTTGCATGGGTTGGTTCGATGGTGTCTAGTAATCCGGAAACAATTGCTTACAGTGTTAACCTTCTGTCAGCGTTGAGTACGGCTTTTGCTGCTACATTTATCTGTTGGAGCACCACTATTTTAGCCAAAATGGCGTTGGTGGGCAGGGATGGAGAGTTAAGTGCTGGGCAGGGAATAGCGGTACTAGGTGGCGGAATTGTTGCTGGGTTAACCACTGCATTTGCTTCTTCTATCTGGTTTTCAGCAGTAGAAGGTGAAGTATATGCATTGTCCACTTTTTTCACTTGTTTGACACTTTGGGCCACTTTGAAGTGGTATCAGTTGCCCAACACGGCTGATTCGGATCGTTGGTTGGTTTTTGCGATGTTCGCTGCTGCCCTTTCCATTGGGGTACACTTATTAAGTTTGCTGACCTTCCCTGCATTAGCGTTGTTTTATTATTTCAAGAAGGCGAAGAATCCAAGTGTAATGGGTGCTTTGATGGCTGCATTTGTTGGGGTTTTGTTTATTGTTGGTATTCAATATTTCATTATTGCGGGTATTCCTCGTTTTTGGGCCTACTTTGATAAGCTATTTGTCAACTCTTTTGGGTTGCCGTTTTACTCTGGAATCACTGCTGTTTTTTTGATCTTTGGAGCTGTTATTTGGTATGGGTTGAGGTATGCACGTCAGCATGGGAACGGTTTACTGCAGCGGTTGATCGTAGCGGTTGGGTTAGTTGTAATTGCTTATTTGTCGTACGGTACGGTTATTATTCGTGCTGCGGCTAATCCGCCAATCAATATGAATGATCCATCGGATCCAATGCGGTTATTGCCGTATTTAAATCGCGAGCAATATGGAGAACGCCCATTGCTTTATGGGCCTAGTTTTGAAGGCAAGCCTATAGATGTGACTGCGGAGTCTCGTTATGGTCGTGTTGGGGATAAATATGCGATTGTGGATGAGAAAGTAGATTACGTGTATCCTTCTAATAGCAAGTTATTGTTTCCACGGATGAGTGATAATAGTCAGGGGCGCCCTCGATTATATCGCGATTGGATTGATAAAAAGTCTGGGGAGATTACGGTTGCTGATAACATAGAGTTCTTCTGGAAGTATCAGATTAAGTGGATGTGGTGGCGCTATTTCATGTGGAATTTTTCAGGTCGTCAGAATGGAGAGCAGGGGTATTATTCTTGGGATCCGAGCAGTGGGCATTGGATAACGGGATTTGATGCGATCGACCAGGCTTGGATAGGGAATCAGGAGTCCTTTCCTGAGTACAAGAAGCAGCTAAATCAAGCGAATAACAAATATTACATGATTCCTTTTTTACTTGGGATCATGGGTTTGTTTTTCCACTATAAATCACGGCCGAAGGATTTCTTTGCTTTACTGGCTTTGTTTATTATTACCGGCATTGGCATTATCGTTTATTCCAATCAGCCGCCAAATGAGCCGCGTGAGCGCGATTATGTACTGGTGGGATCCTTTTTTACGTATGCGATTTGGGTAGGCATGAGCGTCCCGTTTCTGTATACGCTGATTGGGCAGTATTTACGTCAAAGCAATGCTGTTGGCGCTGGTCTTGCGACTGTTCTTTCTCTTTCCGCTCCCTTTTTGATGGTAACGGAAAATTGGGATGATCACAGCCGCGCTGATCATTATGGTAGCCGAGATTATGCGAAGAATTTCTTGGAGAGTTGTCAGCCCAACGCTATTGTATTTACTTACGGGGATAATGATACCTATCCACTTTGGTATAGCCAAGAGGTAGAGGGTATTCGTCGTGATGTGCGGGTCGTGAATCTATCGCTGATTGCGGTTGATTGGTATATCAATCAACTAAGGCGCAAGGTAAATGAGTCGGAGGCGATTAAGATGAGTATTCCCGCAGATAAGATACGGGGATTCAAGCGTGTCCAAGTCCCTTATTACAACAAAGGTACTGATGTGGAAATGAACATAGCGGATGTGGTTAAATTCTTGGCGGAAGACCACAAATTACCTACCGGTGGCGGTGGTCGTGATTTCGACACTTATTTGCCTACGCGCTTGATTTCAATACCTGTCAACAAACAGGATATTTATTCAAAGGGGTTGATTTCTCCAACGGATTCGCTCCGGCAAGTGGCTGACACGATTCATATGAATCTTGGTGAGAGCACTACTTATTTGATTAAGGATCAGGTAGCGATTTTAGATATTATCGCATCCAATATATGGGATCGCCCTATTTACTGGGCAGTCACTTGTAGAGAAGATCGCTTGATGGGTTTACAGGATTACCTTCAGCTGGAGGGTCTGGCCCTTCGTTTGGTGCCTGTTAAAGGTCGTTCGCAGCCGGAATTTGGTATTATTGGTTCTGGTACAGTTAATACCGACCAAGCATTTGAAAATATTATGAACAAATGGGCTTGGGGGAACTTTGACAAGAAGCACTTGCATGTGGATCGTTCCTATCAGCCTAGTTTGCAGACGATGAAGCTCTCTATGATTCGGATTGGCAGACAGTTGGTTGCGGAGGGCAAGCAGGAAAAAGCGATTGCATTGGCAGATAAGTACTTTGAGGTATTTCCAACGATGAATTTTGCTCATGATCAGTTCTCCGCTTACATCGCGGACATCTATGCTCGGACTGGTCAGCAGGAGAAGGCCGCAGCAAAGATTAAAGAGATTGCAGACCAGATGGATCAGCAGTTGCAGTATTACCAGTCGCAAGATCCGGGAATGCAATCGGCATATCGTCAGGATATGCAATTTGCCTTGAGTACGGTTCAGGCCTTGATGGCAGCAGCTGCTCAGATGAAAGATGAGACATTAGCTCAGGCCTTGGAGCAGCAGTTTGGACAGTACATGTCGGCTGGACCAGGGGTTCGGCAGTAAGAGTAGATTGTAGAGCGTAAATATTATTTTGCAAGTGCCCCTTTGAATTTTTTCGGAGGGGCACTTGTTTTGGAACGCGGATTATTATTGATTGTTGTTACTCATTTTTTGAAGCTGTAAAAGCGCAAGTAGTAGGATGGTAATTGGTATGAGCGAAAAATAGAATGCTGTTTCTCCTCCGAAATATTGAAAGAGGTTGCCCGTAATTATAGATCCAGTAGTGCCTCCGAGGGCAGAGAAGAGAATAATTAGTCCGGACATTTGGCCTTGCTTGCTAGTTGGCAATGCGGTTAGGATGATGGAATTAATGGTTGGATATACGGGTGCCAACAATAGTCCGATTAGAGGAAAGATAAAAGCTGCAACGGGGGCATCCCCCCATCCTGTTACATTGGTTTGAGTGTCTTTAGCCATTGGAATAGCGACTAGGACCAATAAAGCTGCCAAGCCCAAGCAGATGGACAATAATTGAATCCACTTCATTTTTTTAATTAGGAAACCTGCCCCTAACCGACCTATGGCAGAGGAAGCTGCCAGGATACTGGACATTTGAATAGCCAAAGCGGGGGGTAAGTGTAGGACTTTATTATTGAAGCTGGGGAGCCAGCTCATAATGCTTTGCTCGATCAGGACATAGAAAAAGGCGCAAAGGATAAAGACGAGAACAATTGGTTTGCCTGCAAGGCTTACTAGTTCTTTTAGGTTTGATAGAGATGGATTGGGTGTGTTATTTTGTGTATTGGATTCATTTAATGGAGCAAACCAAAGTAGCAGGAAGGCAACGGTGGTGAGCGACCCTAATAAATAGTACACTTGGAGCCAGCTGTTGGATTGGGGGTTAGTGTTATCTATGAAGTAGCCAAATAAAAAGTAGCCGGTGAGAATTCCTACCATAAAAAAGGATTCGATAAAACTCATCAGACTGATGTGTTGCTTTTCGTTGGTGGTGAGGAGACCGATCGTTCCATAGACAGACATTTTAACGAGTGCGAAGCTGGTTCCAACGGCCGCAAAGAGTAGTTTAGTTGCGTTGAAGGTGTTAAGTGAAGGGGTAAGAAAACAGGCGAATGCGACGAATGCGAGTGCGATCAGCATTGCTTTTTTGTAGCCTATTCTGGCAATGTAAGAGGCGGTGAGGAAAGAGGCTAGTGCGATACTTAGGTCTTTGAATCCTTCTAGGGTGGAGGCGTTGCTTTCGGATACCTGGTAGGTTGACTGCACTTGAAGAATAACGGAGCCTACACTATTCAGCAAGATAGCGAAAACGAAATAGTTAATAAAGAGTGCGATTTTTATGAGTGTGTCTTTCATGGCCAGCCGTGCTTGGTAATAAGAATAAAAAAAGTGTTCAATTCGGTGTTTTCACACGTGATTGAACACTTTGGGGAAGCTAAACTTCATTTAAGAAAAAAACTGCAGATCTATAAGCCGGATTCTGTCACTTTTACCGAAGTAAAAGGCTCTGTCATTTATCTGGACCACAACATTGCTGTTGGGTTCTGTTCTGCCTACCCCCCCTGTATCACCTGCGAGCAGCAGCTGCCCAACCAAATGGCTGGGGACAGGGTGTATTTGGCATTTCAATCCGCGGGGTTTATCCGATGAATTGGTTACCCAGTACATCTGTGCGCTCTTACCGCACATTTTCACCCTTACCTTAAAATAAGGCGGTTATTTTCTGTGACACTTTCCGTAGTGGCGTTAAAGCCACTCCCATCTGTTAGGTGGCGCGGTGCTCTATATTGTCCGGACTTTCCTCCCGCGTCTCTGCCAAGGCAGAGTCTAAAGGCGACAGAGCGATCTGCAGTAGCACAAAGATAGTTAAGTTGCTGCTGAGCTAGGTTATTTTTTCCCGAACAAGCTACCCAATACACTTCCTAGCATGCCTCCAGCTCCATTGGCTTGTTGCTGGTTCCCACTCATTACATTTCCTATTACGGAGCCGATGAGGTCTCCAAATCCACCTTGTTGAGCGTTTTGGGCGGAGCCCATTAGCATACCAACGAGGCTCCCAACATCCAGGCCGCCTTGGCTTTTGGCTTTTCCCAATACATTCATTACGATAGGGGCCAGGATGGTCATTAGTTTCATAGCTTGACCGGCGCTTAGTCCATTGGATTGTCCTATTTGTGCTGCAGCGGTTTCTTGACGGTCGCCAAGGACGTGTCCTAGGATTCCTAGTCCATTTGTTGCGTTTCCGTTTGCTGTGCCGTTTGCCAGGTTTCCTACCATTCCCATAAGATCATCGAGGATAGAACCGTCGTGGTCTCTGTCTAGGGCTGCCATAAGGGAGTTAACACCACCTTCTGAGGCGGCGTTATTAGCGAGGCCGCCGAGTATAGTAGCAAAAACCCCCTCTGCTGCGGAGGCTGTTTGTTGTGGCTCTGCGCCGATGTGTTGGCTCAATTGGCCGATTAGCTGATCATTCAGCTGGCCTTTGAGCAGTTCCATTAAATCCATTTGTAAAAATTGTATAAGTTGTAAAAATTGGTAATGAGGTGGCGAAATTCGGTATTTGGGGGGTGTAATTTATATAAAAAATGATTTTTTTTTCTTAAAGTTGGTCGGTTGCGGTGAAATGCTGCAATTTTGGGCGAGTCAAATGATTGGTATGAATTATAGGGCGGCAAAAATGCACATACTTCGGCGTCTTCGGGAGGAGTTGCCATCCGGTTTAAGTTACCACGGAATACATCACACAATGGATGTTTTCAGGGTGGCTTGTGCGCTTTGTGAGGCGGAGGGGGTAAAGGGTCGACTTGCGAAATTGGTCAAGACGGCTGCATTATTGCATGACGCTGGTTTTGTTACCAACCAGCACAGTGGTCATGAAGTTCAGGGTTGTGAGATGGCAAGAGCAGATTTGCCTGCATTTGGTTATTTAGAATCAGATATTGAGCAAGTTTGTGGGATGATTATGGCGACCAAGATACCGCAATCACCTGTTAATTTGTTGGAAGAGATTATTTGTGATGCGGATTTAGATTATTTAGGAAGGGCGGATTTTCATCGGATTGCGGCCACGTTATTTGAGGAACTTCAGTCTTATCGGTTGATTGGGGACGAGTATTCTTGGAACCGGCTTCAGGTAAGTTTTTTGACGGCTCATCGGTATCATACGAAGACGAATCGGTTGATTCGAGAGCCAGTGAAGCAACGTTATCTCACGGAGTTGCGCGAGCTAGTGGCTACTTACGAAGTGTAAGTGCATAAATAATTGATTTTCAATAAAAATATTGATCAGGTAATTTTTCAAGAAAATTTTTTTTTGCCAAAAAATCACTGATTATCAGCATTTTAGATTGCGCTGTTCAATTTTTTTTACCTTCTTTCTTGTCTGCGATTTTTGCTTAGCGTACCTTTGCGGGCTCTTATCAAGAGGCTATTAAATTACGTTGTAAAAAATGGATACTTTAAGCTACAAGACGGTTTCCGTCAGCGCCGCCAAGGCTGAGCGCAAGTGGTACGTGATCAATGCTGAGAACCAGGTAGTAGGTCGATTGAGCTCCCAGATTGCTTCGATTCTTCGCGGCAAGAACAAGCCGAGCTACACACCCCACGATGATACTGGTGATTATGTGATTGTGATCAACGCGGACAAGGTTCGCCTTACTGGTGCCAAGTGGGCACAGAAAGAGTATAAAGACTACTCATTACACCCCGGTGGTTTGAAGGTGGTTCGTGCAGAGGAGATGTTGACCAAATTTCCGGAGCGCATATTAGAGCGCGCTGTGAAGGGGATGCTTCCAAAGACGAAGTTGGGTCGCCACATGTACAAGAAAATGTTTGTGTACACTGGTTCACAGCATCCGCACGCTGCTCAAAAACCAGAAACGCTCGAACTCTAATGCCGATCGCCTTGAAAGAGGCAGGCTATCAATTACTCATCAAGATTATTCATCATTTAGAATATGGAAATGATTAATGCCATCGGTCGCCGTAAAACTGCTGTGGCCCGGGTATATCTGACAAAAGGAGAAGGCAAGATCACGGTTAATGGTCGTGATTATCGCGAGTACTTCCCTCAGGTTCATGTTCAGCACAATGTAACTGATCCGTTTGCAACGGTAGGTATTGAGGCTGCATACAACCTCAAAGTAAACGTTAAAGGAGGTGGTTTCAAAGGACAGGCCGAAGCGGTTCGCTTGGGTATCAGCCGAGCGCTGGTTAAACTGGACGCTGAATTCAAGCCTGCGCTCAAAGCGAAAAAGTATCTTACACGCGACAGCCGTGCTGTTGAGCGCAAGAAATTTGGTCGTCCAAAAGCGCGTAAACGCTTCCAGTTCTCTAAGCGCTAATTGCGCCTTTTTCCACTCTCTTTTTTCATTATTCAAAAAAATCGCTTTTGAAAAATGCAAAAGCCCACTTATAAAGAATTGCTCGATGCGGGCTGCCACTTTGGGCACATGCGCCGCAAATGGAATCCAAAAATGACTCCTTATATCTTTACGGAGCACAAGGGTATCCATCTGATTGACCTTAACCGTACCTCTGAATGCCTTGAGCGCGCCGCTACGGTCGTCAAGAGCATGGCGAAGAGCGGTAAGAAAATTATGTTTGTCGCTACTAAAAAACAAGCGCGCGAGATCGTACAGCAGGCTGCCCAAAGTGTTGGAATGCCGTTTGTGACCGAGCGTTGGTTGGGTGGTATGATGACCAACTTCATGACGCTTCGTAAGTCTGTCAAGAAAATGCAGAATATCGAGCGTTTGCTTGCCGATACCACATTGACAAGCATTACCAAAAAGGAACGTTTAACATTGGGACGCGAGCACTCCAAGATGCACAAGCAACTGGGTGGTATCGCCGACCTGAACCGTCTTCCTAGTGCGGTGTTTATCGTGGATATCCACCATGAGCACTTGGCGCTTGCAGAGGCGCGCCGTCTAGGTGTTAAAACCTTTGCAATGGTTGACACCAACTCAGATCCAACGTTAGTGGATTTCCCGATCCCAAGTAATGATGATGCTTCAAAGTCGATTGCATTCATTACTAACTACATCGTTGCTGCCATCAAAGAAGGTTTGGACGAGCGCAAAGCGAAGAGCGACGAGAAAGAATAATATCCTTTTTCTTATTTAAGAACCGGCAATGGTAGCGCATTATTTTGATACGACCTTTTGCCGGTTTTTTTAGTTTGAATCTGTCAACACATTTGCCGAAAGGCATCTCAAACATACTTATTATGAGCAAAATCTCTGTTGCCGACATCCAAAAGCTGCGTGAAACAACTGGCGCAGGTATGATGGACTGTAAAAAGGCACTTGAAGAATCTGCTGGCGATTTTGAAGCCGCAAAAGATTATCTCCGTAAAAAAGGTATCGCTAAAGCTGCCAAGCGCGAAGACCGCGAGGCGAGTGAGGGCGTTGTTATTGCGCAAACAAACGGAGGGCAGACACAGGGTATCCTGGTGGCGCTCAACTGCGAGACCGATTTCGTTGCACGGAATGAAAATTTCATTGCGATTACCCAGAAGATTGCGGACATCGCTTTGGAAAATATGCCAGCCAGCCTTGATGCCTTAATGGCGCTTCCTTATGAGGCAGGTGTTACAATC
The DNA here is from genome assembly GCA_046316495.1 of Chitinophagales bacterium. Lineage (GTDB taxonomy): Bacteria > Bacteroidota > Bacteroidia > Chitinophagales > Saprospiraceae > M3007. The sequence goes on along the minus strand of JBKDAM010000038.1, from coordinate 28,913 downwards.
GCTGAAAAAGTAGGTGAACAGAATGGCGTTATTGGTGAAAAGATTGAACTTACTCGCTACGAGTCATTGAGCGCTGCTCAGGTATTGACCTACAATCACTCCAACAACAAGCGCTCTGTTTTAGTAGGACTTAATAAAGCGGGTGGAGAGCAGTTTGCACAAGCAGGTCGGGATGTAGCCATGCAAATCGCTGCTATGAATCCTGTTTCAGTGAGTAAAGATGATGTAGATCCTGCGATTATTGAAAAGGAGATGGAAATTGGTAAAGAGCTTGCTCGTAACGAAGGCAAATCAGAAGATATGCTGGAGAAGATTGCAGCAGGTCGCTTGAATAAATTTTTCCAGGAGAATACGCTGCTTTCACAAAAATTTGTGAAAAATGGTGATGTTACTGTTGAGCAATACCTGAAAGGTCTAGATAAGGAGCTAACGGTTACTGCATTTAAAGTGGTTGCGCTTTAATTGTACATCCCCCTGACTGCTGACAGTATTTGTAAAGCGTGTGGCATATTTGGAAACAAATGTGCCGCACGCTTTTGCATTTCTGCCTTTTTGTCTGCTTTTTTTGAAAAGAATATACGATTCAGACAATGGCAAGCGTTTTGCCACCTACTAATTTAACCAAAAATCCGCACCTTTGCTGACGTAATTGCAGGTGCGATTCATTAATTGCATTTGCTAGATTTACTTGTGTACGTATGTTCGAGAACTTTTTTATGCCATTATCTAATGATGACGAACCTGATTTCGTACCTCTTTTTTCTTTAGAGGAGGATGAAGAGGCGAAACAGAGTGAAATCTTTCCGACCACCCTTCCCATTTTACCGTTAAAGAATACGGTACTGTTCCCTGGTATTGTCACCCCAATAACCATTGGTCGAGATAAGAGTATCCGGGCTGTTCAACGAGCTTATGAGGATACCCGATATATTGGCGTTCTTTCTCAAAAAGATGTTAAATACGAGTCTCCTTCTGCTGCGGATTTACATACTGTGGGTACGGTAGCCCGTATTCTTAAGTTGTTAAAAATGCCAGATGGCTCTACTACTGCCATTTTGCAGGGGAGAAAGCGGTTTCGTCTTGACGCCATGATTAGTGAGGATCCCTATATGATTGGTGAAATTACACTCTTGGAGTATGAGAAAGAAAAGCAGACAATGGAGTTCAAAGCCATTATCAGCAGCATAAGGGATTCTGCACGTCATATTATTGAACTTTCTCCACAGATTCCTTCCGAGGCGGCCGTAATGCTCCGAAATATTAGTAATGATAATTTTCTTTTAAATTTTATCGCCTCTAACTTGGGGATAGATTTAAAGGATAAACAAGCTATTTTGGAGGAAAACAGGCTGCTTGATAAGGCCAATATGATCTTGAGGTTTATGGATAGCGAGCTGCAATTATTGGAATTAAAAGATCAAATTGAATCTAAAGTACGGGTAGATATAGAGAAGCAGCAACGCGATTATTTTTTGAGTCAGCAGTTAAAAACGATTCAGGAAGAACTCGGTCAAAACCCGCAGGAGGAAGAGATCAATGCGTTGGTAGTGCGATCTAAAAAGAAGAAGTGGCCCAAAAACGTTCAAGAAGTTTTTGAGCGCGAGATCAATAAAATTCGGAGGGTGAATCCGCAAGTCGCTGAGTATGCCATTGGAATTAACTACCTAGAGACGTTATTGGATCTTCCATGGGAGGATTTTTCTAAGGATCAATTTGATCTGAAGAAGGTGAAACAGGTTTTGGATAAAGATCACTTTGGCCTACAAAAAGTCAAGGAGCGTATTTTAGAGCACTTAGCGGTACTAAAGTTAAAGGGTGATATGAAAGCGCCCATCCTTTGTTTGGTGGGGCCTCCTGGAGTAGGTAAGACCTCACTTGGCAGCAGCATTGCCAAGGCGCTAAAGCGGAAATACGTGCGAATGTCGCTTGGAGGACTACATGACGAGTCGGAAATTCGAGGACACCGGAAAACGTACATTGGAGCAATGCCGGGACGGGTAATCCAGTCCCTTAAAAAAGTAAAGTCTGGAAATCCTGTATTTATCCTTGACGAGATTGACAAGGTAGGAAAAGATTTTCGTGGGGATCCCTCCTCTGCGTTACTAGAGGTATTAGACCCAGAGCAGAACACTACTTTTCACGACAATTACCTTGAGTTAGAGTACGATCTTTCGAAGGTGTTGTTTATAGCGACGGCCAATTCTCTGGCGACTATTCAGCCCGCTTTGTTGGATCGTATGGAAATTATTTCTTTAGCGGGCTATTCCCTTGAGGAAAAATTGGAGATTGCCAAGCGGCACTTGGTTCCAGAGCAGAGGAAGGAGCATGGATTAAAGAATGATCAAATCAAGCTCTCGGATAAGGCCATCGCGGCCATTATTCATGACTACACGGCGGAAAGTGGTGTGCGGAATCTTAATCGTGAAATTGGGTCAGTAATGCGATATGCTGCCAAGAGCATCGCAATGGAGGAGCCTTTTGAAGCGGTGATTAAGCCCGAGCATTTGCGGAAAATATTGGGGCCGACAAAATATGAAAGCGACACCTATACAGAAAAGCAACCCAGTGGGGTAGCGGTTGGTTTGGCTTGGACAAGCGTAGGTGGTGAGATCTTGTTTATCGAGGTGAGTCTTAATAAAGGGAATGGTAAGCTTCAGCTTACTGGTAATCTTGGGGATGTGATGAAAGAAAGTGCCTTTACCGCCTTGTCTTTTCTGAAAGCGCATGCAGAGACTTTTGGTTTAGAGCCGGAACAGTTTGAGAAAACGGATATTCATATTCACATCCCGGAGGGTGCAATCCCGAAGGATGGCCCTTCTGCAGGCATAACCATGCTCACTGCGATTACCTCTGCATTTACCAAAATTCCGGTAAAGCCCTACTTGGCGATGACTGGAGAAATTACTTTGCGTGGTAAGGTCTTGCCGGTAGGAGGAATCAAAGAAAAGATATTGGCTGCCAAGCGGGCGGGGCTAAAAGAAGTTATGTTGTGCAAAGAGAACCAGAAGCATATTGAGGAAATTGAGCCAGAGTACATTAAGGGAATTACGTTTCACTATGTCGGGCGGATGAGTGAGGTGTTAGAGGTTGCGTTGGGGATTGGCAAAGGGGAGGAACCGCGGTCTTCAAAACGCAAAAAGAAGTCGCAGTAAATATTTTTTTGCAATAAAAAACAAAATGTTTTTATTTTGAAAATAAAATGTTTATTTTTGCGGCATCTTTTGATTCAATAAACTATTTCTACCACCATGGCAAACGAAAAAGATTCTAAACTAAAAACACTGGAAGCCACCATTGAGCGGCTGGATAAAACGTATGGCAAAGGCACTATTATGCGCCTTGGCGATAAGCAGAGCATTGAGGTGGAGGTCATTCCGACGGGTTCCCTTGGTTTAGATCTTGCGCTTGGGTGTAGTGGATATCCAAAGGGGCGTATCGTTGAGATATATGGTCCGGAGTCATCAGGTAAAACGACTTTGGCGATTCATGCGATTGCCGAGGCACAGAAGAAGGGAGGGATTGCAGCTATTATTGATGCGGAGCATGCTTTTGACCGTTTTTACGCCGAGTCTTTGGGCGTGAATGTGAATGATCTTCTAATTAGCCAACCCGATAATGGGGAGCAAGCTTTAGAGATTGCTGAGAACTTGATTCGTTCTGGGGCAATCGATATTTTAGTGGTTGACTCTGTTGCGGCGTTGGTTCCTCGTTCGGAGATTGAGGGAGAAATGGGGGATAATAAAGTGGGTCTTCAGGCGCGTTTAATGAGCCAAGCGATGCGGAAGTTGACTTCTTCAATCGGTAGAACAGGGTGCTGTTGTATTTTCATCAACCAGCTTCGTGAGAAAATTGGGGTGATGTTTGGCAATCCTGAGACTACAACTGGCGGTAATGCTCTAAAGTTTTACGCTTCAGTTCGTCTGGATATTCGCAAAAGCGGTGCGGCAATTAAGGATAAAGATGGCAATGTAGTGGGGAATCAAGTAAAAGTGAAGGTGGTAAAGAATAAACTAGCACCGCCTTTCCGGGTAGCTGAATTTGAGATTATCTTTGGAGAGGGTATTAATAAAAATGGGGAAATCATCGATCTAGGAGCTCAGTTTGATATTGTACAAAAGAGCGGTGCTTGGTACAGCTATAATGGTGCAAAAATCGCACAAGGAAGGGACGCTGCTAAGTTATTTTTAGCAGATAATCCAGAAATGGCGCTTGAAATTGAGCAGAAGGTAAAAGAGAAAATTAACGGAGCGACGGCTACTCCAGCTTCGAAAACAGCAATTTCTAAAGTAGCTGCAGCGGACCTGGATGACCCGGATGGCGATTTCGAGCTGTAGTTGCTCTATCAAAATAAACTATGAAAGATATTCGCTCACTTTCTTATTCGGAAGTTGAATCACTTTTTTTGGAATGGGGAGAGCCTAAGTTTAGAGCCAAACAATTGTATGAGTGGTTGTGGTCGAAAGGAGCAACACAATGGGATATGCTTACCAATATTCCAAAAGCTCTAAGGACACGGTTGAGCGAGCAGTATTCCTTTCATACGTTAACGGAAGATAAGGTACAGCATAGTTGGGATGGTACCATCAAGACCCGGTTTCTGACATACGATGGTCATCGAATTGAAAGTGTTCTAATTCCCGTTCCGGACGACCAGCGGTTCACGGTTTGTGTTAGCACACAAGTTGGTTGTAGCTTGACTTGTAAGTTTTGTGCAACCGGTAAAATGGGGCGAGAGCGTAATCTAGATCCTTGGGAAATTGTGGATCAGGTTACTTTAGTAAATAAACAGTGTAATGAAGCGTTTGGTCGGGGACTGACGAACATCGTGTATATGGGAATGGGTGAGCCTTTGCTTACTTATGCAAATACCATGAAAAGTATTGAGCATATAACCAAACCTGCTCCCATGGGTCTCGGAATGTCCCCTTCTCGCATTACCGTGAGTACAGCTGGGATTGCAAAGATGATTATGAAGTTGGCCGATGACGGGTTTCGGTCTAACCTAGCTTTAAGTTTGCATGCGGCGGATGATATGAAGCGAAATGAAATCATGCCAATTAACGGGACGAATAACTTGGAGGCACTGATGTCTGCGCTGGAGTATTTCTATCGTAAAACGAAAAACCGCATTTCCTACGAGTATATAGCATTTGATCAGTTTAATGACGGCCCAGAGGATGCTGCAAAGCTAATTATGTTGTGTAGGCGCCGTTTTCCGGTTCGAGTGAACATCATCGAGTATAATCCGATTGGTGGGGAGTCTTTTGAGAAGTCGACCGATGACCGATTAAATGCGTTTGCCGCTCGTTTGGCTAGCCATGATGTGACAGTTACAGTTCGGCGGAGTCGCGGGAAAGACATAGATGCCGCGTGCGGCCAGTTGGCAAACAAGGCATAATACCTTGTTTTTTTGTTGGTACAGCCTGGTTGTTTTCTTTTTATGCAATAAAATGTCTTGATAGCGATGCAGGTTCCCTTAAATGGTCGGAAATTTGCTGCTAAGACAGAAGATTATGATAACTAAAGGACTTACCTCTATTTCGCCTATTGATGGGCGGTATGCTGACAAGACAGTTGAATTAAGCGCATACTTTAGCGAACATGCATTGATTCGATACCGAGTGTTTGTTGAAATTCAATACTTCATTGCGCTTTGTCAGTTTGGGTTACCTGAGCTTAGTGCTTTCGAGGAGGATAAAATTGATGAGCTTAATGGAATTTTTGAGCATTTTAGCATTGCGGATTCGGAATATATAAAGACGATTGAGCGGACGACCAATCACGATGTAAAAGCGGTTGAATATTTCTTAAAAGAGCGATTTGATGCACTCGAGCTCTCTCATTTGCGAGAGTTTGTGCATTTTGGACTTACCTCACAGGATATAAATAATACGGCGAGTCCTTTGCTTTTTAAGCATGCCTTAGAGGAGGTATATTATCCTTTATTGGAGGAGTTAATTTCTAGTTTGGAGGCACTTGCTTTGGATTGGGCTCAGATTCCAATGCTGGCTCGTACCCATGGTCAGCCAGCCTCTCCAACGTTGTTGGGTAAGGAAATTGCTGTGTTTGCAGAGCGGTTAAGCACCCAGCTTCAGTTGCTAAAAGGAGTCCCCCATAAGGCAAAGTTTGGGGGTGCTACTGGCAATTTCAATGCACACTATGCAGCGTATCCCGACTATGACTGGCAGGCTTTTGCCAGGGATTTTATTCGGGAGTTTTTGGGTTTAGAACGTTCTTTTCCTACAACACAGATTGAGCATTATGATTGTTTAGCCGCTCAATGCCATGGAATAAGCCGGATTAATACTATCCTGATTGATTTTTGTCGAGATATTTGGACGTATATTTCGATGGAATATTTTAAGCAACGTACAATTGCGGGAGAGATAGGTTCGTCTGCCATGCCCCACAAGGTAAATCCGATTGATTTTGAGAATGCGGAAGGGAATCTAGGCATAGCCAATGCTCTTTTGGGGCATTTTGCCGAAAAGTTACCCATTTCTCGATTGCAACGGGATTTAACAGATTCGACTGTATTACGGAACTTGGGAGTTCCGATTGCGCATTCTGTCATTTCCCTAAAGTCTATATTTAAGGGGATTAGTAAGTTGCAATTGAATGAGGGAAAGCTTTTTGCTGATTTAGAAGACAACTGGATGGTAGTGGCAGAGGGTATTCAAGTGATTTTAAGGAGAGAGGGATATCCCAACCCATATGAGGCACTTAAAGAGTTAACGAGAGGCCGTACGGATATCAATCAATCAGTACTTCATGATTTTATTGATACATTACATGTGTCAAGCAGTGTGAAGGAGGAGCTAAAGTTATTAACTCCCCATAATTATACTGGTAACAAATAAACCACGCCTACGTATCTTAGGATCAAGCATCGGTGGGTCGTAGTGATAGTTTTGAGTCCAGTACTTCATTTAATTCGAAAAATTCAGGGTTTTGACGGACGATATACTCATACGATTATTATTGCTACCCATTTCATTGCTTTATGGAATGGGGGTTTCCATTCGTAATTTATTGTACCAAACGGGTTTACTTCGGAGTGTTCGATTTGATCTTCCCGTTATTTCGGTCGGAAATTTATCTGCAGGAGGTACTGGGAAATCCCCCCATATAGAGTATTTACTCAGATGGCTGGATGATTATATACAGGTGGGGGTATTAAGTCGTGGGTATGGTCGGAAGACCTATGGTTTTAGGGAGGTTCAGCCGACGGACGATGCTACGGAAGTTGGTGACGAGCCTCTACAATTTAAGCGCAAGTTTAGGGAAATCCCCGTTACGGTGAGTGAGAGTAGAGCACTGGGAGTTCCACAGATGTTAAAAAGTTATCCCAACTTGCAATGTATTTTATTAGATGACGCTTTTCAACATCTAGCGGTAAAGCCGGGGTTAAACATTTTACTCACAGAGTATGCTAAGCCTTTCACGCGAGATTGGTTATTGCCATCAGGAAGGCTTCGTGAGTGGCGGGCTGCTTATCGTCGGGCCGATATTATTATTGTAACCAAAACGCCTGATCAGCTTAGTAATGAGCAGCGGGTAGCTCTTTTGCGAGAGATTAATCCATTTCCGAGGCAGCGGGTCTATTTTAGCAAGTATCGATATGAGACACCTTATGACTTGTTTCGGCAGGGGGTAAGGAAGCCCTTAGATTTGGATACGGACTTATTATTGGTTAGTGCTATTGCGAACACTGATTATTTGTTGCATTATTTGGGAGGTAATGCTAGGTCTGTACACACCATTGAGCACGAGGATCATCATTTTTTTAATGAGGCTGATTTAAGTGATATTGCTCGCCGTTTTTCTTCGATTAAGTCGGACAATAAAGTATTGATCACAACGGAGAAGGATTCGACCCGTCTTGATTTGCATCGTGCTTTTTTTATAGAGCACAAGATTCCGGTTTTTGTTCTTCCCATTGCTGTTGAGTGGATTGGTGCAGATGAATATCGATTTCAGGAGGAGATAAAACGTTTCTTATTGGATTTTAAGGTGTAGTGATGTATAGAGCCATTCAAATATCGATTGTGATACAAATGGCCCTTTCAAAGGAATTGTGGTGGCCAACCGGGGCCAGGCTATTTCCTATGGTTCCAGCTTTTGATGTATTTGATGGGACTTCGATTTGGATTTCGGGCTTGTTATCATCAATTTTGGTGCTAAGTGTGGTTGCGATGATAAGCGGATTTTGGTCTGAACGCAAGCATGCGATTACTGCAATCTTATTGATGAGTATTCTAGGTTTAATCGATTTGAATCGGTTGCAAGTATGGGTTTGGATGTGGTTTTTATTTTGGATACTTGATATTTGGGGAGATGGTTCGAAGGATGGATATCGGTGGCTTCTCTCAGGAATTTATTTTTGGGGGGGGCTAAACAAGTTGAACCCTTGGTTTTCTGATAATTTTGATTGGTTTTGTGCTGTGTTTGATTGGAGTTCTGTTTTGGTTGGAAGTAAGCTAGCCGCTGTGTTTGCTGCAATACTTGAGATGGTTTTGGGACTGCTATTATTATGGAAGGAAAATAGTAGGTGGGCGATTTTGGGGGTTATTCTTATTCATTGTTATATTTTATTAGTGATAGGTCCAATTGGATACAATTGGAATCAGGTAGTTTGGCCGTGGAATATTGCAATGATGGGATTGGTTTGGCATTTTTTTGGGGAGTTGGAGAAGAAGGAGAAAAAGCCAATTCGCTACTCGGTTATTTTGGTTGCTATTTTGGTTTGGGTAATGCCTGTTTTTAATTTTTTGGGGTGGTGGCCTGAGTCTTTTTCTTGGAAGATGTATTCCAATACTCAGCGTGAGGCTGGGATAGTGTCGACTGTTGGAAGACCTTGTTGGGTGTTAGCACCGTATTGGGATCGTTATTCGGTGGAGGATCGGTATTTACAAATTGATGATTGGTCTTACGCAGAGTTAAAAGTTCCTGCATTTAATAGTATCCGAACATTTGAGAAAGTGTTATCTTATACGAGAGGTTGTAGTGATGCACCTTCTGATCGAATACAACTAGATATTTACACGGTTAATCGTTGGAAAAGATGAGTTGGCCAAACCGGATTGTTTCGCTGGTTCCCTCGCAAACGGAGCTCCTCTATGATTTAGGGCTAGATCGAGAGGTGGTGGGAATTACCAAGTTTTGTATACATCCACAACAATGGTATCGTTCAAAGACCAGGGTAGGGGGGACGAAAACGGTGGACGTGGAGAGGGTTCTTTCCCTTCATCCCAACTGGGTTATTGCTAATAAGGAGGAAAATGTTCGCGAGCAAGTAGAGGCGATTTCAAGGCATTGTTCAGTGTATGTCAGTGATATTAAGACTTTGGAGGATGCCTATAATATGATGGTGGACGTTGGAAAGATAACGGGGAAAGTTGACCGGGCAATGGATTTAGTGGATCGAATCAGGTGTGGATTTGAGGGTTATCCATTGGTTGGGAGCCACGCGGAGCGAGTGTTGTACGTTATTTGGCGGAAGCCATGGATGGCTGCTGGGGGTGATACTTTTATTCATTCGCTTATTTCTAGGTGTGGTTGGCAAAATATTCTAGCTGACCAGTTGAGGTATCCGGAGTTTACAGCTGAACAGCTAAAAAAGTGGAACCCCGATCGCATATTGTTATCTTCAGAGCCATATCCATTTAAAGAGCGGCATGTAGAGGAGTTTAGAAGACTATGTCCGGAGGCACGTATTCAATTAGTAGATGGGGAAATGTTTTCTTGGTATGGTAGTCGGCTTCTACAATCTGTGGACGTGTTGCGAAGTTATTGGTAGAAAAAAAGCCACTCGGAGGAGTGGCTTTTAGAAACCTGCTGTTAACTATTGTAATTCTAATCTTAGTCGAGTGATTGGTTGGCTGTATTGGCGCTGTTCACGAGTTGCTGGTATTCAACTGGGGTAAGTTTATCCATACAGAAATGGATTGGATTGATTGGCTTACCTTTGTAGTGTACTTCATAGTGCAAATGGGGAGCTGTAGAAACTCCGGTATCGCCAACTTCTCCGATCTTTTGTCCTTTTTTAAGTTTTTCGCCTACCCGAACATTGATTCGATTCATGTGGGCGTACCATGTTTCGTAGCCGTATCCGTGGTTAATCCGCACACATTGGCCATACCCGGAGCGCCAGCCTGCTTCTGCCACAACTCCGTCACCGGAGGCTTGAATAGCTGTTCCAACCCGTGCTGGGAAGTCTACGCCTTGGTGGAATTTTTTTACTTTGTAGATGGGGTGTATTCTATAACCAAATCCGGAGAGTACGTTCATGCTTTTCTGCAGTTTGTCTTCACGGACGGGTTTAATGCTTGGTATAGAGGCCAACATCTGTTGTTGATTATTAGCCAGCTCTTGTATCGTGTCAAGGGACTTACTTTGAAGTGCCATTTGATGGGCCAGCGCATCCATTTTATCTAGGGCAGTTCTTAGGACGTCACTACCGTATTTGAATGCGGACAATTCGGGGTGTGGATTGTGGCCACCGACGCCGCCCATCCATATATCCTGATTAATGGGATCCATGCCAAATACGGCCCGGTGAACATTGGCATCGCGTTCTTGGATGTTATGTAACACTTTGGACATTAGATCCAGTTGACCGTTCAGTTGGTCATACTTATAGGACATTTGATCGATTTCACGAAGTAATTCTTTTTCTCTTGGAGAGGGGAAATAGGTATAAAGCAGGATAAGCATTCCCACAGCAGTAACCAACACGACGGAGAAGAAGCCGAAGGCCTGAAGTACTCGTGTGCGGAAAGACACGACTACTTTCTCATAGGTTAAGGTGTGAATATTGTAGACAAATTTTTCTTTGCGTCCCATACCGAAAGTCTTTGTCAATCAGTGCTTTATGAAGCGATGATTGATAGCGAATTAATATCCGAATGTTGTGGGGGGATTAGTATTAAAGATTAAAACAAGTAAGTGGATTCGGATATATCCGCTAGTAAACTTCCTTTTTTGCATAATTATTTTTTTTAATAAGGAAGACACTAAGAATACAAAGGTAGAATAATTATTTTTTTTTTACAAAAAATACGGTGTAAAAAGTGTTTTGGAGGAGTTCGGAGACCGTTTTACAAATTAGAAACGGCCTGAAGAAGTTTTTGTTCATCACCTGCGCGGTATCCCTTGTGTTGCCAAACCAGATTTCCTTTTTGATTAAACAGGAATACTTGTGGGAATCCGTTGAGTCCTCCTGGCAGTATTGATTTGAACGCTCGGGCGCTATCCCACCAAACTTCGAAGGGGTAGTTTTTTTGTTGAAGGCGTTGTTTAATTTGGGGAAATCGGTCTGGGAAGTCGAGCGAGATAGCGATGATTTTAAGATCATATTTTTCCTGCCATTCTTTGTAGTGGTGAGCATAGGTGTCCAGTTCAGTGGAGCATGGGAAACAAGTGGTAAGCCAGAATGCAAGGAGGGTTGCTTTGTGTTTGTGATTGAACAGGATAGAAGATGAAACGGTGTTGCTGCTGTCGGGAGAGGTGAGTAGTACGTCGAAGGGGAAAGCAGGAGAGGGTTGTGCTAGTTGAGTAGATTGTGAGAAAAGGCTTGTTGAACTAGAAGCAGCGAGTAGTATTAATAATATTAGTTTTTGCAGCATATCACAATGTTTATTTTGATAGAAGAGAAAAAATAATTGGCTAAGTGTGATTTACAGAGGTGTATTGATTGGCTATTGTTTTTGCAAAAATGCATGTGTTTCTGTTAAATTTCGTTCAAATTCGAAAAAAAATCGTCTATTTGCGTCACTTTCTTCTATTTTTCATAAATTGTAAACAATCTAATTATGAGTAAAACGAATCGAACCTTTTGGGTTATTGCTTTCTTGTTGGGCTTTTTATCGGTGAATGGGCAGTCAGAGATTGAGCGTAAGGTATTAGCAGCAAAGGATGCCGCTGCAAAGGCGGATACTGGTTGGACCACTGGTGCGAGTTTTGGTCTGGATTTATCTGGGATGGGCATGTTTAACCCAAAGGTTGGTGCAGGTGGCAACCGGTTTGGTATTGGTGGCCTGGGCAGGGTTTTTGCAGATTACAAGCGAGGCAAGGTGTTTTGGTCGAACGATTTGAATCTACAATTAGCAGCGCAGCGTACGCAGGTGGTGAATACACAGACGGTTAACGGAGTAACCAGTACGCAATATCGTAGTGATTTTCTGAAGAACTTAGATGTACTTCGATTAAACTCAAGGTTCGGCTATGCGATTATTGGCAGTAAAATTTTTGCTGCAGTAGACATGTTGGCACAAACGTTTGTGCTGCCCACTTATCCGGGTAATACGTTGCAGCCGATTAATGATGGGGAAAAATCTACAGCTCGTTTTTTAAATCCCTTGACGTTGACGGTGGCGCCTGGTTTAGCCTACAACCCGAGCAAGCATTTATCTTTTTTTTACTCACCTGCGGGGGTACGATTTATTAATGTTCCGGATGATCGAATTGCACTGTTGACGATTCACGGAAATGAGGCTGGTTCGAATTATTTTTTGGGTATTGGCTCGGAGTTGAAAGTTGGATACAACAACAAATTTTTCAAAGATAAAGTATCAATCAATAGTCGACTGGGGCTTTACTCCAACTATTTAAAAGAGCCTACGAATGTGGATGTATTGTGGAATAACACAATTGATATACAGATCTTCAAGGGACTATCGTTGGGATTACTAGGTGAGCTATTTTACGATCACGACATGAAGGTACAAATTGATCGTAATGGGAACGGTGTGTTTGGAGAGACCAAAGCTACTAATACTAATTTGGAGGGTGCGGATGAGCTAGCCCCTGCGGCCTCCATTACGGGTGCTTTTTTGTTGAAGTATAGTCGAATTTTTTAATGGGTAGCTGATTGAGGTTGTTGCCCTTTATTACGGGGTTATCGATAAGATTGAACATTTTTTATATAACAGCGTTTTACATGCCTCTGTCGTTTTTAGAACACAGAGGCATGCGTTTTTCCACCACAAGTTTCGCATGTGGATTTTTTCCTTTAAATGAATTTTCCGAGCCCTTGCCTATTTTATTCACGCTGCATTTTCGCGGCATAAAAAACTGTTAAATGGCACTTCGCTTACCTGCTGTTGGCATTGATGACATGGCGTTGTATGCGCCCAAATTGTATTTGGATATTAGAGCGCTGGCCGAAAAGCGGCAGATTTCATATGAAAAACTACGGGATGGTTTAGGCTTACACAAGATGGCAATTCCGGACGTTCACGAAGATGCTGCTACGATGGCGGCTGAGGCAATTTTTGAGTTAATTGATCGAAATCAGATCGATCCCAGGAAAATCGGAAGGGTTTGGCTTGGGACTGAAAGTGCATTAGACATGGCGAAGCCGACCGCAACTTATGCGGTTGGAATGGTTCAAGACCGTTTAAAGGGAAGGTATGGTTCGGATTGTTTTCGGCATTGTGACATGTTGGATATGACGTTTGCTTGTATTGGCGCTACAGATGCATTGCTTGGGACAATTGATTGGGTTCAGCAACAGAAAGATCGTATTGGGATTGTAGTAGCGGCTGATATTGCGAAGTATGAATTAGAGTCCACTGGTGAGTATACACAAGGGGCTGGGGCGATTGCCATTTTAATTCGGCACAATCCAAGAATATTAAAAATAAGGCCTTTGGTAGGGGTGGCGTCGGAGAGTGTACATGATTTTTTTAAGCCTCGTAGGGAGCGGTTCTCGGAGACTCCTATTTTTGATGGGCAGTATTCCAATCAGTGTTATCAGAACAGGATGATGGAGGCACTGGCTCATTTCCGGGAACTTGCTGTTCAGTCGGGTTTATTTAAAGCTGATCAGTATAAGGCGATGAGTGAGCGGTGGGCTCGGATGATTTTTCATTTACCCTATTCTTTTCATGCTAAAAGGATGTATGTAGAACAGTACATCCAAGAGCGTAAGGACAAGGGCGTGTTTACATCCGATTTAAAGCAATTAAAGCTGGATGTACCCGATCGGAGTCAGTTTGAGGAGGAGAAGTTGTTTCAGAAGGCACAAGCTGCTTTCAATAAAGCGATCAGCGAGTCGTCCTCTTATCAGCGATTTGTTCAGGAAAAATTGGAGAAGGCTCAGCGTGCTAGTAGTGAAATGGGAAATTTGTACACTGCCTCTATTTTTTTGGCATTGATGAGTACATTGGAGGCTGATTTTCAAGATGGAGTAGAATTGAGCGGTAAAAGGATTGGTTTTGTAGCTTATGGTTCTGGTTCAAAGGCCAAAGTTTTTGAGGCAGTTATTGGGCGAGAGTGGAAGACTGCGGTAAGTCAATTTCACGTATTCCAGAAATTATCTAACAGGAGGTCTATTTCCTATGATTGTTATGAAGCGTTGCATAAGGGCTGCCGTGTTGAGCCGCATGCTCCGGAGGCCGGCCGGTGGAAATTAGATCGAGTTGGGGTGGAGGGTGTTACATTAGGTGCGAGGTATTATTCAGAATTTGGAAATTAGGGAATAATGATAAAAACAAGCGAAAGGGCCGGCAACCTGAAGTTGCCGGCCCTTTTTATGTATTAGGTATTACATTGAGTTAGAGTGCTTCTTCATCAAAGTACACTTTATAGTACTTTTTCCCTTTTTCATCGTCGAAGCCACGCTCGATGAGATCTCTTCGACCGTGAACATAGATGTGGAAATTTTTATCCAATTTGATCACGCTTTTGAGCACTTTAAACTCTTTTTTTACCGCTTGGTTACTAATATCGAATTTTTCTTCAAGGGGCACTGCATAAGCGGTAGAGTAGGTATCTCTAAATGCTTTAAAGGCTTCTTGTTGTTCTTCCTCAGGGAAGAGCGTTTTCGCGTAATCATCGAACTCAAATTCTTCATTTTCTTTGAAGTAGAGGCCTGAGCGGTAGAGTGTATCCAGTTGGTCGGCCCTGTCCAGTCCAAATTGGTGAGGGAGTTTGTCGTTAATAAACTCACCTGATAGGGCGATATAATGTCGAGTATTGAAGTAGTTATCTTCGATTGGTCGAAGGCGCAGGAACTCATCCTTCCAGAAAGAGCGTTCGTCTTTTTTTGATACGGTATCTATAGCGCAGATACGGTAGCCCTCTGACTCATCGATATTAAAGATTAGTGCTGCCGTTTCTAGTTTAGCAGTTGGAATTCCTTCTAGAACATTGATTAGAAAGGCTTCGTCTTTTCGTTCTACTTTCAGGAAAGGGTCTTTGGTTTGGATTTTGACCAATGCGATGGCCTGGACGTTTTCGTCTTGTAGCAGGATATCATCGAAGTATGCCACGAAAAACTCACCGCCTTTTACTTTAGGGAGTTCTGATTGTTCATAGAGCCTTTGAGCTAGGATAGGCAATTGATCCGCTAGGGATTCTGGGTTAGAGAAGATAGTTAGACAGCTTTGAAAAACGGGGTGGTGGCTTACATCTTCTTCGTGGTGGAAGTAAAAAAACTCTTCACTTTTTTCAAAGGGCTTCAGGAAGGCACCTGTGAGGAGTTCCTGTGCGACTTCGTGCAAAGGGGTAAGTGTTTGTTTGGGGATACCAACGCCTTCATACCGGTTTTTGTTTCCTACCCATGCGGTAGCGAGGCGTCGCAAATGAGCGGATGAAATATCGAGCATAATTTAGATTTTTGCAGTTACAAAAGTACATCAAACCCCGCTTACGATAGGGGCTTTTTGGCATAACTTATACTGATTTTGAGAATAGCGATCAATACACGGTTTTTACTTCCCAATAAGTTGGAAGGATTTGGATGGTACACCCATGAATTGGTGAATCGGATGGCGCGGTTGCACCCAGAGCATTCTTTTTTATTTCTTTTTGATCGGCCTTACGATGATCGATTTGTGTATGCTCCAAACATTACTCCGGTGGTGGTACATCCTCCTGCACGTCATCCTATTTTGTTTTATATATGGTTTGAGTGGGCGATTCCAAGGGTCTTAAAAAAATGGAAGGCGGATGTCTTTTTTTCTCCGGATTCATTGCTTAGTTTGAGGAGCACTGTACCGACAGTACTGACAGTTCACGATGTAATTCCGTTGCAGATGCCGGATCAGTTGAAGTGGGAGCATAGGGTATATTACCAACATTTCCTTCCGAAATTTATTCATCGAGCAGAGCGGGTGCTAACGGTTTCGAACTATACAAAAGAGAGCATTGTAGAGACGACAGGTGCTAGGCCAGAAAAGATCCAGGTGGTTTATAATGGTTGCAGGGATTTATTTCGTCCTTTAAATGAAAGAGAACGGCAACAAGTGAGGCTAAAGTACACGGGTGGAAAACCATACTTTTTTTATACTGGGGCAATTCATCCGCGAAAGAACATACCTTTTTTAATCAGGGCATTCAACCGGTTTAAGGAGGAGACAGGGGCTGATGTTCTGCTGGTTTTAGCTGGCCGGTATGCTTGGAAGACAGGACCAGTTCAGGAGGCGTTGGAGCAATCGCGTTGGCGTTCTGATATTATTTTGTTGGGGTATGTAGAAGATTCCGATCTTGCAGCGTTGATGGCTTCTGCGTTGGCATTGGTTTATCCTTCTATCAGTGAGGGGTTTGGTTTGCCCATTTTGGAGGCGATGTATTGTGACGTCCCTGTTATTACTTCCAATACCACAGCGATGCCTGAGGTAGCAGGGGATGCTGCTTTGATGATGGATCCTTATCAGTTGGAGAGTTTGTTGGGATGCATGATAGAGCTTTGGAGCCAACCGGATAAGAGCGCGTTGCTGGTGGAACGCGGGAGGATACAACGGCAGCAATTCAGCTGGGATCTAGCAGCGGAGCAGACGCTTGCTGTTATTTTAGAAACAGGAAAAAAATAAGATATGGAACGGAAGTACGACATTTTATTATTTGGTGCTAGTGGATTTACGGGGCAGTTAATTGCTGCTTATTTAGCAGATCGGGCAGCGTCGGAAGGTATTCAATGGGCTATTGCGGGTAGGAACCGTCAGAAATTGGAACAGCTGAAAGCCTCTTTAGTGGGACAACAGCCCGACGTAGTAGTAGCGGATGTGGATAATCCGGAAAGTTTGGAACAGATGGCTGCTCAAACACGCGTGGTTATGAATGCGGTTGGCCCATTTAACTGGTATGGAAAGGGGGTTGTGAAAGCCTGCGTTGAGCAAGGAGCCCATTATTTGGATATAACGGGAGAACCCTCCTTTGTTGCGGATATATTTTTAACGTACGGGAAGGCTGCCGAAGAGAAGGGTATTTGTATTGTTAACTGTTGCGGGTTTGATAGTATTCCAGCAGATTACGTAGCCTGGTTGACAGCAAAGCAGCTTCCATTAGAGGAACCAAAGTCGTTACGTGGTTATATAAGGACGAATGCGAGTTTTTCGGGCGGAACCTTTACTACGGCTATTCACGCATTGTATATGGAGACGCAACAACGTTCGGTGAAGGTAAAATTACCTCGTCATCCAAGTACGCCTCGGGTTCCCCTAAAAATACATTATCAGAAAGAGTTGAAGGCTTGGGCAATCCCAATGCCTGTTGTAGATCCGCATATTGTCAAGCGAAGTGCCTACCGACTTCCGAACGAGTATGGTGAGGGAGTTGCTTATGGACAGTTTTTTCTTCGGTCATCGCTTTGGAAAGTGGTTAAGACGGTACTTCCAGTCTTGTTGACGATGTTACTGGTTCGTTTTTCGTTTTTTCGAGCCTGGTTATTTCGGCAAGCGCCTCCGGGTACTGGACCAGACGAGGCCATGCGTTTACGCTCTCGCTTTGAGGTAGTCTGCATAGGCGAGAGTAGAAATAAGACGGTCCGAACGGTTATTTCTGGAGGAGATCCCGGGTACAATGAGACGGCTAAGATGTTCTCAGAGGCAGCATTTACGATGGTGGAACGGGACAATGCTTCCATACTCCCATTGGGTGTTCTTACACCTGTAGAAGCATTTGGATCGGTTTTGAAGGATCGTCTCCAGCGGGCTGGAATATTCTTCTCTATCTAGCAAGTTGATTTCTATGGTTGTAACAGGCAAGTAAAAGCTTGTCTATAAGCTATTCAAAATGGCTGGGAAACCTAGGTTTCTAACCCAGCGGGTATTGCTATTGAGTAAAGATGGCAGCCCCTTGCGGGTACTCGGAACGCTCAACGCAGGAAAACTGCTGCGTATTCGATTTCAAACTTAACATTAACTTAAACGGCTTTTTTCGTGGCTCGGGTGATACCCGCCTGACCTTTGCGGCACAATCGCAAGGAGCAGACGTGTTCGTTGCATTATTGGATGCAAAAAAATAAAATCACCTTATCATGAAAAAACTATTTCTATTCTTAGTCGCTGTTTGGGCACTAGCCATTCAGGCAAGCGCCCAGACAATTGTAAACGTCACGGATGCTGATATACAAGCTGGTCAGACCGTCAACTGGACGAAGGACAAAGTATATCTGTGCGACGGCGTGGTGTACGTAGAAGAGGGAGCTACCTTAAATATTCAGGCGGGTACAGTTGTTAAGTTTACCCCTCGTGCTGACGTTGGAAATCCTTCAGCGTTGGTTATTTGCCGTGGTGCGAAAATTTTTGCTACCGGAACGGCAGTGGAGCCTATTATTTTCACTGCAGAGGAGGATGATGTAAACAATCCGACTGACTTGGGCCCTAAAGACAATGCGCTCTGGGGCGGTTTAGTAGTACTAGGAAAAGGGGTTACACAAAAAAATGGTAACAGCGAGGTAAACGTTGAAGGTATTCCAACTTCTGAGTCTCGGGGTATTTATGGTGGTACTGACAATGCGGATAACTCTGGTGTATTAAAATATGTTTCTATTCGCCACGGAGGTCGTCAAATTGCCTCTGGTAACGAATTAAATGGCTTGACATTAGGTGCAGTTGGAAGTGGAACAACGTTAGAATACGTTGAAGTATATGCCAATTCTGACGATGGAATTGAATTTTTTGGAGGTGCTCCGAACTTGAAATATGCGGTGGTCGCCTTTGCGGAGGATGATTCTTACGACTGGGACGAGGTTTACACAGGTAAAGGACAGTTCTGGTTTTCTATCCAGCGCGATGATGTTGCGGATGCAGGTGGTGAATTTGATGGTACTACGCCAGATGATGCTACGCCTTACTCTAATCCAAAGCTATTCAACTGGACACACATTGGTTCTGGACCTGGAGCGGCAGCTTCCAATCCAATTGGTTGGAACTTGCGCGCAGGAACAGCGGGTATAATTGCCAACTCTATTTTGTTGGCTCAAAAGGGTAAAGGACTAGAGGTTCAGGATAAAGCAGCTGGTGTGAACGATGCTTATGCCAAGTTATTGGCTGGAGAGTTAAAGTTACAGAATAACTTATTTTGGCAGATAGGAAGTAACACAACATTGGATGCATCTGCAACCGGTATCATCCGCGTAGGTTCTGCTGCTGAGGACGCAACCGCTGCTGCCTTAGTTACTCATTTGAATGATAATAAAAACTTCATTGCGGATCCTGCTATTCAGTCTATCAGCCGTGATCAGAATGGACTTTTGGATCCACGTCCAGCAGGTAATACTGCCGTAAACAGCGATTTGGCTGCATACCCTTCTGGAGATGCATTTTTCACAGGTGTTAACTATAAAGGAGCCTTTCCTCCATTTGCTGCCGGACTTTGGGTAGAAGGATGGACTGCTTTGGATCGTAACGGTCACTTAGTAGACTTGTCTCAACCAAATGTGGTTAATGTGAACGACGCTAGCATTCTCCCTTGCGAAAATGTGACCTGGACAAAAGATAAAACCTACATTGTTGACGGTCTAACTTTTGTAGATAGCTGTGCTACACTTACTATTGAGGCAGGTACAGTGGTGAAATTTACTCCTCGTGCTGATGTGGGAAATCCATCTGCCTTGGTAGTTGCTCGCGGTGCAAAGATTTTTGCAAACGGTACAGAGCAAGAGCCAATTATCTTCACTGCTGAGGAAGATGATGTGAATGATCCGACCGATTTAGGTCCAAAAGATAATGCGCTTTGGGGTGGTATTGTGATATTAGGTAAAGGTGTAACCCAGAAGAACGGTAACGGCCTTGTAAATGTAGAAGGTATTCCTTCAACGGAGGTTCGTGGTCAGTATGGAGGAAATGACAATACCGATAACTCCGGTGTATTAAAATATGTTTCTATCCGTCATGGAGGTCGTCAAATTGCTTCTGGTAACGAATTGAATGGTTTGACATTGGGTGGAGTTGGTAGTGGCACTACCTTGGAGTACGTAGAGGTATATGCTAACTCAGACGACGGTATCGAGTTTTTTGGAGGTGCACCCAATTTGAAGCATGCGGTGGTTGCCTTTGCTGAGGATGATTCTTATGACTGGGACGAGGTTTACACGGGTAAAGGACAATTCTGGTTCTCTATCCAACGCGATGACATTGCGGATGCAGGTGGTGAATTTGATGGCACGACACCAGATGACGCTACCCCCTACTCAAATCCAACGTTATACAACTGGACGCATATTGGTTCTGGCGCTAATGCAACCGCTTCTAATCCAATTGGCTGGAACTTACGTGCTGGAACAGCCGGCGTGATTGCCAACTCAATCCTTACCGAGCAAAAAGGAAAAATGATTGAAGTTCAGGATAAGGCCGCTGGAATTAACGATGCTTATGCTAAGCTGTTGGCAGGTGAGTTGAAGATCCTAAACAACGTATTCTATCGCAATGCAACTACGGTAACACTTGATGCAACAGCTACTGGTATCATTCGGGTGGGTTCTGCTGCAGAAGATGTAAATGCTACAGCGCTGATTAACCACCTTGCGACCAATCAGACCTCTTTGTTCTCTCCCTACTTGGCAGCAATTAACCGGGAGCAGGCTGAAATATTGGATCCACGTCCATGTCCGGTAGGTTCTGCTTACACAACGGCTCTGGCTGCTGTTCCATCAGCGGATCCTTTCTTTACTACCGTAAACTACAAGGGTGCGTTTAGTTCAGAATGGAATGAACTGTGGGTACGCAACTGGACCGCACTGGACCGCAACAACCACTTGGCAAATGTACCAACTGCTTGTCCAACAGTAGATGTCAACAGCCCTGAAATGGAATTGGCTATCCGTATTTTCCCAAATCCAACCAGTGAGTTCTTCGTGATTGAATCAGGTTTGGATCAGGAATTGAATCTGGAGGTTCTGGATATGTCTGGCCGAGTAGTAACAGAGCGCATGAGTTTACCAATGGGCGGAAGTTCTGCCCCCGTACAGATCAGCGCTTTGGCAAAGGGTATGTACATCATCAAGTTTTACACGAATGCAGGTGATATCATCACTAAGAAGCTGATTGTAGAATAAAACGTAGTCAAAATAAATACTAGAAGCAGGCCTGGAAACGACTGGGCCTGCTTTTGGTAGGCTAAATGCCAAGCTTTTCAACCACTATAGTTCAAATTTTTTCATGAAAAACATTTCATTTCAATTCACATTTAGCTTACTGATCGCGCTATTGTTTGCGATTCAGTCTTCAGCACAAAAAGGGACCATTTCTGGAAAGGTAATTGATCAAGTAAGTGGGGAGACCCTTATTGGAGTTTCCATTCGCGCAGAAAATCCCGCAGGAGAGGTCAAGGGCGGCGCCACGACAGATTTTGATGGCAACTACACCTTTTCTATTGACCAGGGTACTTACACCATTCAAGTTGCATATCCTTCCTATCAAAAGCAGACGATTACTAATTTTGAGGTTAAGCCCAACGTTACAAACACCTTAGACGTTGTAATGGCTGAAGAAAATACGACCATTGCAGAGGTCGTAATTGTTGCCACACAAGTACGAAACACAGATGCGTCGTTGATTGCCCTGCAGAGAAGGGCCTTTTCAATTCAGGACGGCTTGTCTTCACAGCAAATTACACGCTCGGCAGTTTCAAATGCTGCTGATGCGATGAAGCAGGTTACCGGGGCAGTGGTAGAGGGTGGAAAGTTTATTGTAATGCGTGGTTTGGGTGATCGTTATTCTATTTCTCAGTTAAATGGAATTACAATGCCTAGTACCGATCCTTACCGAAATAGCTCAAGCTTGGATTTGATTCCTGCTCAGATGATTGAAAATATTGTTACCGTAAAGACATTTACACCGGATTTGCCCGGTAATTTCTCTGGAGGTTTGGTGAATATCACCACTAAATCATTTCCAGATAAGTTCAACGTATACTTTAGCCTGAACTCCAGCTTTAACACGCAAGCTACGATGAATGGCAACTTTTTGGGCCATGGGTCGGATGCTGGGAAATATGATTGGCTTGGATTTGATGACAATGGCCGTTCCATGCCGGGCCTTTTGGAAAGTGCTGACAATCGGGCATTGCTTTCTCAAAGTGCTTATTTGAATGCTCGAAAAAAAGACCCAGAATATGAGCAGCTTCGCGGTTTGCTCAATGAGTCTTCTCGGGCGTTGAGCAATGTATTTACACCTACAGAAAAAACCACTCCTGTAAATCATGGATTTAATTTTTCTGTCGGAAACAATCATAAATTGGGTAAAACCACCCTTGGTTATTCCTTTGGCGTCAATTATTCAAGGGAGTTCAACCATTACGAAGGGGGATTGGTGAACACTTATACGAATAGTGGATCCAGGCTGTTTGAATACCAGGCTCTAAAAGAGACCAAAAGCACAGAAACACCACACCTCGGTGGTCTAGCGAATGTGTCAATGAAATTTGGCAACAACCATGCTGTTAGCGCAAACGTAATCTACAACAATGATACGGATATTATCGGGCGCCAGCAGGAGGGTACATTTGCTGGTCAACTTTCCATTCCAGGAGCTAATTACCGCACGAATTCGCTAGAGTTTATCCAGCGTCAGTATACTTCTTATCAGCTTTCTGGGAAACACAATTTTCCTGGTCTGAACAACACAGAGGTGCAGTGGAGCGGTTCTGCGAACCGTTCATTTCAGCAAGAGCCGGACTCGCGGTATTTTGCTTACATTCGGTATGAAGAGGATGGCGATACTATTTATGGAATTAATGATGCCGAATTCCGCCCTCCTTTTCACTTTTTCAGGGATCTAAATGATGCTTCTGCAGAGGGGAAAGTGGATATCACTATCCCATTCTTGACAGGCGGCAACGTAGGAAGCTCCAACGCGATTAAGCTGGGAGGTCTTTATAGTAAAATGACGCGTACCTTCTCTGAGTACCAGTTCCAACATGTACGCCATGGTGGTGTTCCTTCCTCTATTTCATTTAATAGTTTCCAAGGTAATTTCGACCAATTTTTCTCCTATGACAACTTCGGCGTGTTGGATACGAGTTACGATACACAAGGACAGGTTAATCGGTATACAATTGGCTACCATTATATTAACCAGATTAATAATAAGAACTTTTATGATGGGGAGCAGACCATTGGAGCTGCTTACTTGATGGGCATTTATACTATTTTGCCTAAACTAAAATTAGTTGCTGGTGCTCGCTTGGAAACAACGGATATGTATGTAGAAAGCCGTGACACTTCGTTAACTCCAAGTAGTTTGAATTTAATGGACTGGCTGTATTCAGGGAATTTGATTTATTCCCTCAATGAAAAGTCCAATATCCGGGTTGCAGCCAGTCGAACACTTGCTCGCCCAAATATGCGTGAGTTAGCTCCTTTCGAGCAGTTTGATACCAAAAATGGTTTTTTCAATATTGGAAATCCCAATTTGCAGCGTACCCTGATCAACAATTACGATATTCGGTACGAGTTATATCCAAATTTGGGTGAGTTGATTGCGTTCAGTTTGTTTTATAAGTCCTTCACCAATCCAATTCTTAGGGCGTTCTCTCCAACGGCAACTATTCCTGAGCTTGGTTATTTGAATATTGATGAGGCTATGGTAATGGGTGCAGAGGTAGAGGTTCGGAAGAATCTGGGCTTTATGGGGGCCTTTTTTGAGAAATTTAACCTTGCAACGAATGTGGCCTTTATCAAGTCGGAGTACAAAATTCCACAAGTGGAGTTGAATGCATCTCGGAGTATTGATCCAGAGTACAATCAAACCACACGTCCTTTCCAGGGTCAGGCACCTTACATTGCGAATGCGATGTTGAGTTATGTGGATGTGGAAAAGGGCTGGGAGTCTGCTATTTCATTTAACGTATCAGGCAGTCGTTTGTATAACATTTCGTTGGCGGCAGTTCCGGACGTATATGAGAAGCCATTTCCGATTTTGAATTATACACTGACTAAGCGTTTTGCCAACCGGTATCAGGTGTCTTTTTCTGCTCGGAATATATTGAATCCATTGAACTGGAAAGTACAGCCTTACCGCGGTACAGAGTACGTTGGAGAGTCGTTCAGAATGGGTCAGACGTTTGGTTTGAGTGTGGCGTATTTTGTTCGTTAGGATTTGATCTATAGTGGTTTTAATAATCAAAGGGTCGCATTCTGTTTTCAGGGTGCGGCCTTTTTTGTTATTCTGTGGGGAAGTGCTTTTAGGTAGTGCTTTTCCGTTGTTTCAGGGCTTCATAGAGGCATATTCCGGCGGCAACACCCACATTAAGGGAGTCAAAGTCAGTGGCTTGTGGAATTTTGGTAACCTGATCGGCCATTTTGATTAATTTAGGGTGTAGGCCATCGCCCTCTGATCCCATCAGGATAGCAGTTGGTCCGGCGAAGTCCACCTCATAAACGGGAATTGAGCGTTCGGTAAGGGCGGTTGCAACGATTTGCAGACCGGACTCTTTCAGGTAATCAACGGTAGAGAAGATACTTTTTACCCTGCAGAGGCGTATTTTGGCGAGAGCGCCTGCAGATGCCTTCATCGCCTCCTCGTTTGCAGGAGCTGATCCATTTTGGGGGATGATGACGGCATGCACTCCCATGACCTCTGCTGAGCGGCAGATCGCCCCGAAGTTTCGTACATCTGATATGCCATCAAGTACCAGCAAAAGGGGCGTTTCACCTTGTTCATAAATCCACGGCACCACATCCTCTACCGGGAGGAAGTTGACAATAGAAAGCCAGGCAACGATGCCTTGGTGTGCACCTTTGACCAGTTTGTTTAGCTTTTCTTTCGGGACGACCTGTAGCGGGATGTTAAACTCCTTCGTGAGGTGTCGTATTTCTTTTTCAAGTTCGCCTCTGACCCCTTGTTGAAAGAATACCTTTTCAACTGGTTTGCCTGCTCGGATAGCCTCTACCACCGGGTGGTGGCCATAGATTGTATTGGACATATTGCTGCAAAAGTACGGAATAAGTAAACGGGTGCCTGGAAAAGTTATGAATTCAATTATTGTTGGGCAGAGAGTTCCTTTTTGAGAAAAATAAATTTGCAAAAGAGTAGGTTTTGCGGGGATATTTGCGTCTTCTATTCTTACCGTAACTTATTAAAGTCAATCTAAATGCTCGTAAAAACATTTGCCGGAGCGGTCCATGGTGTGGACGCCCGGATGATTACCGTAGAAGTGAATACAGGAGGGCCGGTGGGCGCTCAGCAAGAGAAACCGGCTTTTTTTATCGTTGGTTTGCCGGATAGCGCGGTTCGGGAGGGGTACTCCAGAATCGAAGCTGCGCTTAAAAATGCGCGGTTTAACTTACCGAGGCTAAAGACTATTATTAATTTGGCTCCAGCGGATATTCGAAAAGAAGGGTCTGCATACGACCTGCCCATCGCCATCGGGATCTTGGCTGCTTCTGATTTGATATCTACCGACAATTTGGACCAGTATTTTATCATGGGAGAGCTGTCGCTAGATGGATCGTTACGGCCAATTAAGGGTGCGTTACCCATTGCCATTGAGGCCCGGCGAAAAAAATTCAAAGGTTTAATATTGCCCAAAATAAACGCTCGGGAGGCTGCGATTGTGAGTGATTTAGCCGTGTATGGCGTGGAGACTATTTCGGAGGCTTTAGCCGTTCTGTCGGGAGATACCGATATTAAGCCCGTTAATGTAGATACAAGGGATGAGTTTGCGTCCAATCTGAACAACTACGATGTTGATTTTAACGACGTTCGGGGGCAAGAAAATATTAAAAGGGCGTTAGAGCTGGCCGCTGCGGGTGGCCATAATGTCATTTTGATTGGTCCTCCGGGTGCAGGGAAAACGATGTTAGCCAGACGGTTGCCCACTATTTTACCACCGCTTACCTTACATGAAGCACTTAATACCACCAAAATCCATTCGGTGGCAGGGGTATTACCGCGCGACTCGGCTTTAATTACCACCCGGCCTTTCCGGTCTCCGCATCATACCATTAGCGATGTAGCCTTGGTAGGAGGGGGCTCGGACCCTATGCCAGGAGAGATTAGCCTGGCGCACAACGGAGTACTTTTCCTGGACGAATTGCCGGAATTTAAGCGAACAGCATTGGAGGTCATGCGGCAACCAATGGAGGAGCGTCGCGTTACCATCAGCCGTGCCAAGATTACGGTTGATTATCCTGCTAGTTTTATGTTGGTTGCCTCCATGAACCCTTGTCCTTGCGGATTCTACAACCACCCGGACAAGGATTGTGTGTGCGGTCCAGGGGTTGTAAAGCGGTATGTTTCTAAAATTTCTGGACCGTTGTTGGACAGGATTGACCTGCACGTGGAAGTAACTCCTGTTTCTTATGCGGAACTGAGCAGTCGAGAGCGCACCAAAACGGGTAGCACTGAAATTCGAGAAAGGGTGTTGAAAGCGAGGGAGATACAGGCTGAGCGGTTTGCCGGGATGAAGGAGGTGTACTGCAATGCCCACATGCCAAGTCGTATGGTTAGGGACGTTTGCCAGTTGACAGAAGCGGGCGTTACTTTACTGAAGACGGCTATGGAGCGCTTGCAGCTCTCTGCTCGCGCGTATGACCGGATTTTGAAAGTAGCCAGGACAGCTGCCGATCTAAGCGGTAGCCCAACCATCCGGATTGAAGATTTGGCGGAGGCGATTCATTATCGGAGCTTGGATAGAGAAGGCTGGGCTGGATAGGGTTGTTGGAGTATTGGAAAAATGGGTTGAAGGTTTAAATAAGATAAAGCATGACTACAAAACTTACCATTAAATAGGTTCTTGAAGATCGCTTAATCGAATTTGCCGTTCGCGTCATTGATACAGCATAGGCGTTACCGAATACATTGGCTGGTAAAAATCTTAGTGGACAAATTGTACGCTCAGGTACGTGAACTATGGAGATGCCCGAGCCGCTGAATCCAAGGCGGAATTTATTCATAAAATTAGGTTTGTCTCAAGGCGCTTCGTGAAACGTTTGTATGCCTTAACATCATTTGCCAGAAGGGATACTTTAAGGAGGAGCCACTTGTGCTATTGTTGTATGAGCGCATTTCATTTCATAAAATTTTGATTTTCAACATTTTGGGAAGCTACTATCTTAATTTCAGCAAAAATTTAAAAGAATCTCTACCTTTGTTAATGAGAGGTGAAAAGTTCGCGTAGGATCACGTTAGCGGTCCATGTTAAGGAGGATCCAACAAGAATGATCGTTTTACAAATTGAAAATAACTGACCTAAATAATTTTCGAGCAGACTATTAAAAATATTGACAATATACTTCACAGAGTCGCAGGTTACAGCAGTTAATTAAACTATGTGGAGCAAACTTCCTGGATTTTGTTCGTTAAATATTTGGATGACTTAGAATAAGACTGCTTAGTGGTGAGCTTGCCGAACCAAAAACGGAAAAACCCCGAAGGGGTGAAAAGAATATAGAAAAAAGGATAAACAAAAGGTAAATCCCGAAGGGATGATATGATAATAATGATGAATATATCGATAAACAAGGAACCCCGAAGGGGTGAAATAAATGCCACCCTTTCGGGGTTGGGATACCGGGTCCTTACCCGATGCTATAATAATATCACCCCTTTGGGGTTTGGAAACTGTGACGATATAATTTTCTATAATAATGGCACCCCTTTGGGGTTGGAAAACCGTTTGTCCAATTATTTCTGTAATCCTAACCCCCCTCGGGGTTAAATTTATAAACTATGCCAGGCACATTTTCACAAATTTATATCCAATATGTTTTTGCAGTAAAAGGTAGGGAAAACTTATTGCATAAACCTTGGCGAGATGAAGTGTTCAAATACATAGCAGGCATCATCAAAGGCAAAAATCAAAAACCTATTATCGTAAATGGTGTAGGAGACCACGTTCACGTATTTGTTGGTTTAAAGCCTGTAATGAGCGTTTCTGATTTGGTAAGAGATATCAAAAACAATTCTTCTAGCTTCATCAACGAACAGAAGTATCTAAAAGGAAAATTCTCATGGCAAGAAGGATATGCTGCATTCTCTTATGCCCATTCGCAAATTGAAAATGTTTATCAATACATTGCCAATCAGGAAGAACATCATAAGAAGAAAACATTCAAAGAAGAATACCTTGATTTTCTTCATAAATTTGAAATTGAATTCAACGAAAAATATTTATTTGAATGGACTGATTAACTGGCTTTACAAAAGTTGGTGGATATGGAGAAAAGCGACTTGTATGATGTGTTGGAATGCGCTTTCAATGGTGACTATATTTCAATGATAAGAGAAGATAGCACCAGAGCAGATGAAGTGACCATTTTCGCCCTGCTCAACGACCAACAAAAGGACTTTATCACCTTCGTTTTGAGTAAAAATAATGAAACAGGAGTGGACGAACTAGACCAAGAAAAGCTCCCAATTTTGCTGACTAACAAGTATTAATTTTTTGGAAGACGCAAAGAAATCTTGGGAGATGTGGCAACATCAGCAGGCTGTTTATAGAATTTCAGGATCATCTTTACAAACAGAAAAGCAGCCTAATGACAGGACAAAACACACATACAGCTTATACACAGACCAAAGCGTGCCTGAGAGTTTACCCAGCCCGCATGGAGAAAATCGGCCGAATTTAACCATTAAGTGGTCGACCACTTCGCCTCAACCTTTAGCCAAGTTGGTAGTTTGGCGTAGTATTTTGTTGATCCTGTCGATGTACATAATTTGATATCTTGAATAGAAATGGCC
>JBKDAM010000037.1:0-8541 GCA_046316495.1 Chitinophagales bacterium | reverse complement strand
TATTCCACCTGATCCAATAGCTCCTCTTGGGCATTCAATAACTGAATTTGCTCTCCAGAATTGGTTAAAGAGGGAAAATTGCTGACACCAATCACCCTGTTTTCAGCTGTTTTCAGTTTTGCCTCTAAACTACTTTCACAGATTGCCAGGTAGCCTCCGGGAGGAAGAATTCCTGAAGGAAGTGTACTAATCGCCCCTCCACCATCCTTGATTTGCAAGCCAGCGAGTTGCAGAAAATCGGAAGACCGATTGTGAAGTTCTAACCACTCTGTGTCCTCCGGAAGTCCAGCAGTTGGACTAGGATCGGCCATTAATTCCGTAAAAATCAGTTTACCCGGAGAGGCGATTTTACCTAATAGGACATATATTTCCTCCGTTTCCTCCAAAGAACTATTTCCAGATAGGTCCGTAGCCCCACGAACCGAAATCGAATACCACTGATCGTCTTCCAAGTCTTCTTCCAAGTTGATCCGAAGTGAACTGCCTTCAACAGCAATGGTCCCAGCGAGGGCTGCATCATTCACACTCCAGACTACGTGGGTTTGGGTGAGTGACTCATCTAAAGGCTCATCAAATTTCAGCTCCAACAGACGACTTTGAATCGCCGTACAACTGAGCAGTGTCGGAGCACGGGTGTCCGGCACATTCGGGGACATACTCACCCGATTAAAGTAAAACTTATCTTTCCTGGTCGTTGTAAAAAGACATTCGAAACCCAAATATCCACTGGAAAAGAGTGAGAGTTGTGGTAATTCAGCCTGAAACATGGTGATACTTCCATTTTTTGGAAAAAACTCAAAGTTCCATAGCCCTTGTTGATTTACCCTTACCTTTAAAATTCCTTCCACCGGCTCTGCTCCAAATACGCCTACCATCCCAGTGGTAAGTAATACGTCTTGCCCATTTTTTCGTTCATACAAATGGAGAGCATCCTGCGTTCCGTTTTCCCCTATTGCCAAAAAGTAACCATTCTGAACGAAGGGAAACTCCTCCGCTTGAAGCCAAAAACGAAATTGATTAGATGCAGAAGGAGCAAAATCCAGTTTAAAATGAAGTTCCCAAAGAATACTATCCGGAAAGATCACTGGACTCAAGAGCCGGGCACTTCCCGCCTCGGGTGCATTTATTTGCAGGCTTCCAGACGAATTGATAATAAATTGAGCAGTGTCCCCAATCCAGGTAGGATTTTCGGAAAAATTTCCATCAGAGAAATTATCCTCCAACTGGGAATACAGCGGAAAAACGCAAAATAAAGCGAACATGAAAAAGATAAATCGCATACGGTAAGGAGTAATAATATGGTAGAAAAAAAGATAGTCAGGAAGAAGTAAAATCGAGGTCGGTAGGAACAGTAGCGAATCAAGAACAAATCTAAGCCATACCGACTAATTCTCCAAAAAACAATGGAAAGTTTTGCACAATAGTCATCTTTCTTTTGTTAAAAAACCAAAATAAAATAAAAGTGACGAATTTTAGCAAAGTACACCCTCTCCTTCCCGTTTTCCCACTCTACCTTTGCTGATCTTTATTTACTTCATCCTATGCGACACTTTTTTGCTAAAACCCTGTTTGTCCTGCTTTGCTGCCTTGGACCTTCTTTTCTTTTTGCCCAATTACAAGATTCTATCCTCTTTTACAACCTCCAACAGGCTCAAACCGCAGCCCCCAATGGGGTTGGTTATGACTCAGGAGGCCCCAATGGATTTTATCAATCGGGCGAGCAATCGACGTTATTGATCGACCCTGGATGTGCCGATAAAATTACGATCACAGTGAGTTTTTACCAGGTTGAAACCTGCTGTGATGCCTTGGTGCTTTTCGATGGGACGAGTGATAATGCACCTGTCTTAGCTAATATATCTGGTACGGGTGCTCCTGTCACGCTACAAGCAAACTCAGGAAAAGTATTTCTACGTTGGATTTCAGATGGTTCGGTGGAAGGAGCTGGTTTTCGGTTTACATGGACCAGCAGTTTAATTCCCCCCATTGTTCCAGTGGTCACATTCCAAGTCTCCGATTCCAATCCGGCTCTAGCGGAAGCTGTTTTTTTTACAGCCGAAGCTACCAATTATCCTACTGCCTGGGCTTGGGATTTTGGAGATGGAAATGGATCCACTCAACAAAACCCAAGTCACCGATACAATCAATCGGGAGAAAAAACAGTTCAGCTGATCACCACCAACTGCCATGGTTTAAAAGACACAGCCGTCACGCAAATAGTGGTGCAAGAACCGCCTGTTCTAACACCCCTTTCGGGATCGCTAACAAGTACCGTTGGATGCGGAGACACTGCTCAATACTCTATTTCATTCTCAAATACAGGAGCAGGTGAACTGTTTTTTAGTACTGAATTGCGCCTGTCGGGTAAACCCAGGGTGTTGATCGCCAGTGACTATGCCAATTCCACCTCCTTGTTAGGCCTAAGCAATTTACTTGGATTTTACAGTAACCAATATGATGTGGTAGTGGCCAGTCTGTCTAACTACACCAATGCCTTGGCATTATTGGAAGAAACCGACATTTTGATTTTTCCTACCTTAGATATCGGTGACCCTTGGCCGTTAATGAACTACAGTGCGGCTATTGATTCCTTTATTAGTGTTGGAGGGTCCATAATTGTCTGCGGGCAACCCTATTACCACAGCCCTGGTAGTGCCTTTGGACTATTTCCTGGTTCTGATTATTACACACAAGAAATATCAGGACAAACAATCCAACTCACCACTACGCACCCCATCACCAACGGACTACCTGCCACGCTTACGGCACCGATCGTCAGCAACAGTTTAGGGATCAACACAGCCAATTACGTCAGTTTAAGTACCAAAAATGGGAAATCAATCATAGGATACAGGGTCCTGCCCAAAGGAAATATTGTCCACCTAGGCTTCGGTTTTCAGACCTTCAACTTTAATTTGGCGCAGCTACTAACTCAGGCGCTTAACTGGTGTGGGCAAAAAATCGATTACAGTATCGTCCCAGCAGGAGGAGTATTACAACCCAACGATACGGTGGTTATCCAAGTTAACCTCCCTACAACCGGATTTTTCCCGGGAAACTACGATGGGAGCCTATTGTTAGTATCCAATGATCCTGCGTTCAGTCCTAACTTACAAATTCCTTTTTCCTTAACGGTTACAGGACAACCAGTCCCTGTTTTTGCTCCATCCATTCTTCAATTTGACAGTATTCAACAAGGTACCAGTCAACAAAAATCAGTATTGATTCAAAATACCGGCTGCAGTCCATTGGTAATCACCGCCATCGACAGTGTTCCAAATGGTTTTTTGGTGGACAATATTCTTTCCACTTTGGCTCCTTATACAGACTCAATTTTAACCATCACCTTTAATCCAATCGATACGGGTACCTATTCCGGAAATGTGGTGCTTTCGACCAATGTGGGGCCACTAGAATTGCCCTTGTATGGATATGCGGAGGGAGCACCCAACTTGCAGTGGGATTCGGATACCCTTGAGGTGACCTTAAGTTGCGGGGACAGCCTCTTACTTTCCATCCCAGTAAGCAATACAGGAATCGGGAACCTGGATTTGATAGCCGATGGAGGCAGTCAGAATGGAGGCAGTACCCTTCGAGCTTTGATTCTCGATGCGGTCTCCTACAATTCTGGAATTGGATCCAATATGCAAAATTGGTTGGAAAATAGGTATGAGGGTACAAAATATCAAGTTACGCGCTATCACTCGAATCTACTTCCCAGCGACTTAGCGGCCACCCTACAGAATATGGATTTAGTGGTGATACCAAACTACTACAATATTTGGTGGATGCCGCCTAGCGAACTAGGAGCCATTCTGAGAAACTACTTAGAATTAGGAGGAACAGTAGTTTTTACAGGCAGTTCTTTTCCGTATGAATTTACTCAACTTGGATTAAGCACTGTCCAAAACTATTTAGTTACCTTTTCCGAACCGTTAGGTTATACGGCTCCCAACGATCCATTGGTAGAAAACGTAAGCAATACAGTTGCCGGCCCGGACCCAATTTTTGGTTGGAAGTTTACCGATAGCGAATGGCAGAAAATTGTTTACCAAGCAAATTATACGGATTATACGGTGGCTGGCTACAAAAAAATGGCGCTTGGACAATTAATTTACCTTGGTTTTGAATATTATTACGACAGTGAACCAGGTAACACTATATTAAAAAATGCGGCAGAATGGGCGGCAAATGGCAACTTTATCTCTTTTTCTGAGGTAGAACAAAGTATATCATCGGGAACGGTGGATACGCTTGAGGTACTGGTGAAGGCGGAAGACTTATTAGCGGGAAATTACCAAGTGACAGCGAATTGGCTGACCAATGATCCATCGGTGCCTATCTTATCCATACCAATTTCGGTCATAGTTACCGGCATACCTCAATTGGCTACCCCACAGACTCAGTATAACTTTGGCTTAACCCAACAATTTACTACCAAAACAGTGGAACTGGAAATAAATAATGAAGGCTGCGATACATTGTTTATACTCAACGCGAGTGTAGATGGAGCGGATTTTATGATTTCCCAAACACCTTCCTATGTTAAGCCTTATGGAACAAGCAAAATGGCTGTAGATTTTAAACCAAGTACTCCAGGAACGAAGACGGGGACGGTGCTTGTAGAGACCAACGGAGGAGTGGCCCAATTTAACCTCACTGGAATTGCGATTGGTGCCCCTTTTGCTACGTTTGGTCCTGCTGAGTTGGGCGTTACGTTGGAATGTGAAGAAGCGTTTTCAGATACCATAGATTTGATCAATGATGGTTTAAGTGGTCTGACGTATCAATTTTCACAAACGAATCTTCCGAAAAAGATCGGTATATTGTTTTATGGAGCCAATTATAGCCGTGCCATCAACCTCCAAAATTTCCTTATCAATGTTGACGCATCTGCCAAAATTACCCGAATTGAATCGGAGTCAATTTCACAGTTTGCAGATTCCCTGAAGCACTTGGATATGTTGTTAATTCCATCTTTGGAGTCCCTCTATTCTAATCAAGTTCAAGTTTACAATGGTTTTGCGCCCCATTTACAGGCTTTCCTGGAGTCTGGTAAAAACATTGCAATTATGGGGGTATACAATGCTCCAATTTTACAGGAATTAGGTTTCTTTTCAGGAAGCAGCTACCAATTAACGGGCTTTGGAACTTTTCAATCGCCTATAAAAAACCATCCATTGGTAGCCGATATGGACCCGGCTTTTTTGATGGACGATAACTTGGTAAAACCAACTTTCGCTGCCTCTGAAAATATGACTAAAATCTGGTCTTTTACGGACGGTAGCCTTGCATTGGGATACAAGCGAGTCGGAAATGGAATTGTCTTGTTTTCCGCAAATGGGTATGATTATTACTCAAATCGGGTTTTGAAGATGGTTTCTAATATCACCACCTGGCTTCAGAACCCTTATCCCCCGGGCTCGCAGCCAGTTACTAAGACGGGCGCCCTAAGTGTGGGACAAACTCATGCGTTAGAACTAAATTTCGATGGTCTCAATGTACCAGCTGGCACTTACCCGGGTTTTGTCCGGTTCACCTCCAATGCTCCTTTGCAATCAAAGGTACAAATCCCTGTCCAGGTTCAAATTGCAAATACCCCTTGTGCAGGATTTTCAGTTCAGTACACCAATTGCAGCAATGTCGTTCAATTCCAGGATGCCTCTCTAAACAATATTTTCACCTGGTATTGGCAATTTGGGGATGGATTTGATTCTTTCGCACAAAATCCCAGCCACGAATACACCCAGCCAGGTACTTACACGGCCTCCTTAGTTGCCTGCAGCACCCTTGGTTGTGATACATTTACCCAGCAAGTAGTGATTTCCACCAACGTTGGACCCATTCCGGCTGTATGTACACCCAGTCAAAGTACAGCCCTATGCTGTGCCACTGGTATTTACAGTGTTCAGGTGGGTTCTTTTTTACACAGCAGTCCGGGTTCAGAGGAAGGGTACCAAGATAGATCTTGCGCTTTAGGGGTTGAAATAATCCGTCAAGTGCCTTATGAGGTACGGGTAAGTACTGGAAACCAACAATTTGAGTTCGTAAGTGTATGGATTGACTTTAATAATAATGGACAATTTGAGCAAGCGGAACTGATTTTAAATGATAACAACCTGGTGTTACATTCCGCCTTATTTTCCGCGCCTGCTTGGGCCATCAAAAACATCCCTTTGCGGATGCGCGTCCTTTCAGAGTCTTCCTCCTATTCATGGCCAGGCGCTTGTGGCACGCCTAACAATGGTCAAATGGAAGATTATTACGTTATTGTACGAGATCCGTCCAACACACTGAGCCCCACCCTACTCTCAGATGCAGTAGAAGTCTATCCAAACCCAAGTTCGAATGCTTGTTGGTTATCCTTTACTACATCCTTCAAGGGCGATTATGAAATTACTGTTACAGATGAGTTGGGTAAAATGATTCAAACTCTTTCCCTTTTCAACGACGGGCAGCCAGTTCAATTGCCTATACCAGCCAGCTTAGCAGCAGGTACTTATTTTATTCATATCCAAACCAGTAATGGGGTAATCGTCAAAAAATGGCAGAAAATATAAGGATTTATTCGATTGTTGGATCAACTTTTGAGGCTTAACCCATCCTCAGAAAAATTGGTCTAATTGGTTTTATAAAAAGCCGATGCGGGAATTCTCCTTCATCGGCTTTTCCTGTAAGACTAAGCGAAAAATAGGGATAGATTGGATCCAGATTAGACTTAAAATAGAGGCTAAATCTAAAAACAATAAATGTTTAGGAGTAACTAATCAGCCATTTCACCAACCTTTCTTTATGCATTTGATTAAAGCCATCGCTCAAAACTAGTTCCGTTAAACCTATAAACCCCTCCTTCCGCCATCCCGAATAACAAATTCTGCTGTGGATCTTCATAAATACACCAAATCATATGGGATGAATGTTTTTTGTCAATGATGTAATTGGATAAATGGGTACCATCGTACCTCCAGGCTCCCGTATCCCGGTCTCCAAACCAAATAGCACCCTTACTGTCCTCTTCAATTGCAAAAACGGATGCTAGTCCAGTGTATTTAACCAGGTGTTTGCGTTGGTCAATCTCGATAAACTGATTCGATAAACACAATGCACCCATCTCTTTAGAGAAATGCCTGTAGGAATCCCCCTCTTTTAGAATTACCCCAATCCCATTATTTCCGATCCAAAGTCTGCCTTTGGAGTCTTCCAAAATACTTCTCACGTGCAATTGGTCAATAGGCTCCAGAAATTCAATTGTTTCATCCGTAATGGCAGTTAATTCGGAACCGTTATAACCAAAAACACCGGCATAGGTACTCATCCAAATCATTCCTTGGCCTTTCGAAAACCCGGTAACAGAATGGATGTTCCCAGATAATGGGCCGAGTGGATTAGGGAATGGCAAATAGTACCCATTTTGTCCATCGTATCGAAACACACCTTCTCTGTTTCCAGCGTTAAACCATAAATCATTTTCTGTTTTTTCCCAAACACTCTGATCCTTGCCCGAGATTAACTCTTTGTGGAGCTCGTGTGATGGTTCTTTACAAAAGACTTGATGATTGGTCATCACTTGTCCATCAAAACTACTTACCCCAGCCCGCGTATCCAACCAAATGGTTCCATATTGATCCTCCTGAATAGAAAAAACCTGGTTACCTGATAATCCATCCTCGGTAGTGAAGTATCGAAAATGGGCTCCATCAAAGCAACACACCCCTTCATAATTACTTCCAAACCAGTAGTTCCCTTTACTATCCTGAAATATTGCCCGAATTCCGGAAGTATATAATAACGTATCCATGGGAATGGTGGTTAGAGAAACGGACCGACTATTCTCTGATGAGGAGGTCCCCTTTTTAGCACATGTAAAACCCAGAGATAGTAGCAGAATTAGATATGCCCAACCTGTTTTATAGATCATGTTAGTTCGAAAATAAATTATTAACTCGATTTCTTGGGTAAATTTAGAGGGTTCCGCTTCCACCGAAAAAGGCTGTTTTTGAAATGCCGGAGTAAAGGCCTCTTATTCATTATTTTTTACAATTTTTTACAGACTTTAAAGAAAAAAGGTGGTGAGCACTCGGCTCACCACCCTCTTCTTATTGTTTGGATCTTATGTTTCAAGGACTGGTCATTCAACGTCCAAGACAATTAAAACTAAGATTTTTCTCGAATTACTTCCCTTATTTTTCGTTAAATCGAACCATTGGCTTGATCGCCTGATCGGTATCGGTCTCTAACTTATAATATAGGTTTCCGGTTTCGTTCACAGCCTCACGGTCCAGGGTAAAGGCATTATACCCTTTCGCAAACTGGCCTTTCGCCGTGTACAGCACCCGGCCCATTGCGTCGTAGATCGTCAGACGTGCTTCCGTTGCTTCTGGCAAGTGGAATCCAATCTGGGTCTTGCTCACCCATGGGTTCGGGCTGTTCTGGTACAACTCAAAGCCAACTGTGCTGATCGTTGTGTTCGCTCCGTTGAAGCGAATCGCTACGTCCAACTTGTTGTTCGCCTCAAACGCAACCGCTTTCGTGATCTGGCTT
>JBKDAM010000036.1:0-58300 GCA_046316495.1 Chitinophagales bacterium | reverse complement strand
GGAGTATGCAGAGCTAGCACAACACCTAGAGCTAGCCCTTCAAATCGAGTTTGAACGGCTAGAAAACCTCTATCAACTCAATTTAACCGTCATCGAACTCCAAACGCTCACCGCAAACTAATACTTGTCCTATGTCAAACTATAAATTATTTGCACTCCTTTTTCTTGTCGGCTGCAGCACCAGTGACAAGCAGACTCAAGATGTTCACCAATCTGATGGCCCAACCACTCCACCTACTCAAATACAGCTGACCAAGGCCCAAAGTGCTCAAGCTAACATTGAAATAGGACGACCAAGTCAACGCGCCCTATCGGATGTGCTGGAAACAGCCGCCGAGATGTCCATCGACAAAACCAATACCGCCACCGTGAGCGCCTTTTCAGATGGAATAATTACACAGTTATTCGCACATCTTAATCAAACCGTCTCAAAAGGTACCACATTAGCAACCATCCAAAAGCCAGACCTGGTGGACCTTCAACAACAGTACCTGGAAAACCAAAATAAGCTAGAATACCTCAAGGCAGAGTTCGAACGATATCGAAGTTTAAAAGAGGCAGATGCTACCGCTACAAAAAACTTCTTGAAAGCCGAAACAGATTGGAGATCAGCAGAAACCACCCAAAAATCATTAGCTGCGAAACTTCGTCAATTCCAAATAGATCCATCACGATTGACCGACGATAAAATTATAACCGAAATTGCACTAAAGGCACCTATTTCAGGGACGATATCAAAGGTACTCGTAAATGTAGGTACTGCTCTTACTCCAGGAACCCCGGTTTACGAACTTGCCGATTATAAACAATTACATCCAGTACTTTATGTTTTCGAAAAAGACCTCTTTAATATAAAAAAAGGCCAACAGGTGGAGTTATCAATGCCCGGCAACCCACAAAACACATTGCAGGCTACCATTTACAACATCGAACGATTGGTCGACCCAGAACGAAAATCAATTAAAGTGCATGCACGCTTTAACTCCAACATCCCCGAACAATTAGCAGTTGGCTCCTATCTAGAAGCAAAAATTCGGATCGAAAATAAAAAAGAAGCAATGGCACTGCCCAAGGAAGCTGTGGTAAGAGAAGATCAATCCAACTACATCTTCCTCCTAGAAAAGGAAATGGAGACAACTCAATATTTTCGAAAAATAAAAGTAAAAACAGGTGCTACAGACAGCAACTACATCGAAATAATACCAGAAGAACCTGTAGCCGAAAACGCTAAAATAGTGCTTAAGGGGGCCTACTATATCTCCGCACAAGGGGCTGGGTTATCCGCTGAAGAATAGACTGTTTCTATAACAGACAATAAATCCACCGAATCAGGACCTAAAAATTCCAATTCGGTGGGTTCCTTTTCTTACTTAAAGTAACACCAATTTACCTTTAACAATAATTCTAAATTTAGCAAAATTATACGGCCATGAATAGCAAATTCTTAATAGCTATTGCCCCACTGCTAGCAATAATAACGGTTTCCGCAAGCCTAATTTCCGGGTGCACGAACGAATATGTTGAAAACGTAGCAGGTGTCTGCTTTGAAAGTGAGGTTTTACCTATTTTCCAGTCCAACTGCACTCAAAGTGGTTGTCACAACGCAACTGATCGAGCAGAAGGATATAACCTTACCAATTACGCAGGCATCATGAGAGGCGTTGACCCTGGTAACTTTAAAAACAGTAAAGTGTACACCAGCTTAATTGACCTTGCTAATCCAATGCCACAAAAACCTTACAACCCCCTCACAGTTGAACAAATTTCTGTTATAGCGCTCTGGATAGAACAAGGAGCACAAAACACAACTGGCTGCGGAGCAATAAACTGTGACACCACCAACGTCACCTATAGCGGATCTGTCAAACCAATTTTAAATGCCTACTGCAATGGATGCCACGCAGGATCCGCCCCGCAAGGAAATATTAACTTGACCACCTATACTGATGTCAAAACACAGGTTTCCAATGGAGCCCTACTCGGATCAATAGAACAAACCGCAGCCTTCTCCCCAATGCCTAAAGGAGGAAACAAGTTGAATAACTGTAATGTCACCTTGATTAAAAAGTGGATAGATGCAGGCGCTCTTGATAATTAAACTATTAATGCTCACAACATGATCTCTAAGCTTTTATCTATATCAACTTTATTCCTTCTGACATTATTCTTCTTACCCAATACCGCTTGTAAACGGGAGCCAGTATACTTTGGAGAATTGCCTGACCCAACAGATTCGACGGCCAATCCACCTAATACGCATCCGTGCTCACCAGATTCCGTTTACTTCGATCAACAGATTCTACCTTTGCTTCGATCCAATTGTGCAATGAGTGGTTGCCATGACGCTGCCAGTGCAGAAGACGGAGTTATTTTAGATTCCTATAACAACGTAAGAAACACCGGTGGTATAAAAATTAACGACCCGTCTGATAGCAAACTTTATGAAGCAATAACAGAAACAGACTTGGATGATCGAATGCCGCCAGCTCCCCAGCCCCCTCTTTCTGTCGAACAAAAAGCACTTATCCTCAAGTGGATTCAACAAGGTGCGCAAAACTTACAATGCGATGCAGCTTGTGATACAACCAACATCCGTTACAGCACGGTTATCCAACCGCTACTCAATACAAAATGTGTAGGCTGTCATACAGGAAGTAGCGCTAGTGCCGGAATTGTCCTCTCTAACTACAACGACGTAAAAAACCTAGTAGACAATCAAAAACTCTGGGGCTCTATAAATCATCAGGCTGGATACAAACCAATGCCCTACCCAGCTGGAGGCGCTAAGCTACCGCAATGCGAATTGGACCAAATTCGAATCTGGATTCAAGCAGGAGCCCCCAATAATTAATTATTTAAATCACTACTTTTGCTTTGACAACTTGACTCTCTCCGATATGAATAAGCTCTTACTTCTATTTTCCACTGTGCTACTCGGCAGCACAAGCCTTTGGGCTCAAGACGATCTCCTGGATCTTTTGGGAGAAGAAGAAACCATCAATTACGCTACCAACTCCTTTAAAGGGACTAGAGTAGTGAATGCCCAAAGCATGGAAATGCTCCACCCTGGCACAATGGACTTTAGAATATTACACCGGTTCGGCCGCGTTGACCAAGGATACTATCAACTTTTTGGACTCGACCAAGCCAGTATGAGAATGGGATTCGATTTTGGACTCTCCAAAAACCTCATGGTCGGTATTGGAAGAAGTACCACCAAAAAAGAAGTAGATGGTCTAATCAAATACCGTCTTCTGTGGCAGTCCAAAGGAAAACGAAATATCCCAGTCTCGGTACTTGCACTAGGCGGGGTCACCGTTAATGGCTTAAAAGATGCTGTCGGAAACCCTGCAATTGAGACAACCTTCTCCAGACGCCTCGCCTATTTCTACTCCGTTATCGTAGGAAGAAAATTCAACGAGCGACTAAGCTTACAGCTTTCTCCTACACTAATACACCAAAATATTGTCATTAATCAACTCAATCCCAACACCTTATATGCAGTAGGATTTGGCGGTCGAATGAAGCTCAATAAAAGGATAGCTGTTATCTGGGACTATTCTCATGTCTTTAATCGGTTCCCAGGCGATATCCGTTTCAACCCCCTTTCTATCGGATTTGATATTGAAACAGGTGGACACGTCTTCCAACTTCACTTTTCAAATGCTGTGGGCATGAATGAACGAGCCTTCCTGGTTGATAATAATAGCAACTTTTTTAAAGGACAAGTCCAGTTCGGATTTAACTTATCTAGGGTTTTTCAACTTAAAAAACAACCTTCTTGACAATAATAAAAAGTAAAGAGGCCAAGCAGAGAAAATCTACTTGGCCTCTTTTTTTGTTAAATACACGAAAGACCACCTATAAAAATAGGGCATGTCTCAACTCCTCTACCCTTCCAATCGTTTGTACCCTAATTTGATATTTATCTACTGGAAGCCCTTTTACATTATACTTGGAGATATAGATGGCTTTAAACCCCAGGCGATCTGCTTCTGCAATGCGTTGCTCAATTCGTCCAACAGAACGAATCTCTCCTGAAAGACCTACCTCCCCCGCAAAACAAATATTGTTTGGAATACTTACATCCGTTAGGGAAGAAATTAAGGAGGCCACAATTGCAAGATCAATTGCAGGATCTTCTACCCTTATCCCGCCTGCTAGGTTTAAAAAAACGTCGTTAATGCTAAAATAATAACCACACCTCTTTTCTAACACCGCTAGTAGCATGGATAGGCGACGCATATCAAACCCAGTTGCCGTCCTTTGAGGGGTACCAAAAACAGCCTTTGAAACCAACGCTTGGGTCTCTATAAGCATAGGCCGCATTCCCTCCATCGTCGCAGCAATAGCACAACCGCTTAACTCCTCGTCTTTTTGGCTTAATAAAAGCTCGGAAGGATTACTCACCTCGCGAAGGCCCGTACTTTGCATCTCATAGATTCCTAACTCATCCGTACTTCCAAATCGATTTTTTAACGTGCGCAAAATTCGATAGGAATGATGCCGATCCCCCTCAAACTGGAGAACACAATCCACTATATGCTCCAATAGCTTAGGACCAGCAATATCTCCATCTTTATTAATATGCCCAATTAAGAAAATCGGAATATTGGTCTCCTTGGCAAAGCGCAACAACTCCGCCGCACACTCCCTTACTTGGGCAATCCCTCCTGGAGCGCTATCCAAAAAAGGTGTACTCATTGTTTGAATAGAATCAACCACCATCAGCTGTGGCTGTATTTCCTGTGCTTGTTGCAGAATCTTGGACGTATTCGTCTCCGTTAACACAAAACAGTCCGATCCAGCAGCACTCAATCGATCCGCTCGCATCTTTATTTGCTCCTCACTTTCCTCCCCACTTACATACAAAACCCTGACATTCAATTGTAGTGCAACCTGTAGCATCAGAGTACTTTTACCAATACCCGGCTGCCCCCCAATTAATACCAACGAACCAGGAACAACTCCGCCACCCAGTACCCGATTTAACTCTCCATCAGGTGTAACTAATCGATGGGTTTTCCCAGAATGTATTTTCTGAATGGGAACAGCCTTTGAAGCCTCTCCTTTTTGACTTGTGGACCAAGATCGACGCTTCTCCTCTGCTGCAGTTTCCTTCTGAATCAACTCTTCTTGGTAAGTATTCCACTCGTTGCAATGCGGGCACTTCCCTATCCATTTGGGAGAGGACGCCCCACAATTAGAACAAAAAAATATCGTACGTGATTTTGCCATAGTATTAAAGCCAAAGGTACATACAGGTTCAAAAGAAATTCAGACTTTTCTTTCACCAAAACAATCGATCTAAATAGTGCCGGAATAAACGCTTTGAGCTTATAATTTAACACCTCTTTGTCGTATCCTGTCCTAACAAACCACTCACAAACAAATCGAAGCGCTCAACTGGAAATTAACTTTGTGTTTCGGTACGCTAAACACCTGATCCTTCTAACCTATTATCTATACAAATCTAACCAACTACTA
The DNA here is from genome assembly GCA_046316495.1 of Chitinophagales bacterium. Taxonomy (GTDB): domain Bacteria; phylum Bacteroidota; class Bacteroidia; order Chitinophagales; family Saprospiraceae; genus M3007. Next base: position 52,813 of record JBKDAM010000036.1, on the reverse strand, counting down.
ATGACCCTCCAACGGTTTATATCCTTGTCCCTAAAATCATTAGGGATATACTTGCTGATTTCATTCTTATTGGGAAGCCTGATTTCTCCGCTGTTCCTCCCCCATACAATTCCTTCCTTGCTCTTTCGATTGGGAGGTACAGAAGAAAAGGTGTGCGATTACAATATTCAACGAATTGAAGAACACACCCTAGTCAAACCAATGCTATCCGTTGAACCCGCCTGCGAATCCAAAAACTACTTTTATATCAAAAAAGCATTAACAAAACAAATAGAACAGCTAAAGGAACAGGGTAACATTCAAGATGCTTCCATCTATTTATGGAGCTTCAAAAACGGTGAATGGATGTCCGTAAATGACCAAACAAAATACCACCCAGCCTCCCTTCTTAAGGTCCCACTCCTAATGGCCTACCTTAGAATGGCAGAAATGCAGCCAGAAATGCTAAAACACCAACTAACCTTGCAGCCAAGTGACCTTCCCAAAGTTGGGCCCCAACATTATATATACAATCAAATCGAGCCAGGAAAACCTTATTCCATACATGAGCTCTTATATTATATGGTAGCTTTTTCTGATAACAGAGCCACCTGGTTACTCGCAAGTAGACAAAATTTTGATCAAATAAAACAACTCTTCGCCAACTTCGGCCTTACCCCACCAGATCAAGAAAATGTAAACTACACCATTACAACAAGAGAATATTCTTCCTTTTTCAAAGCCCTCTACAACTCCTCCTACCTGAGTCCAGCCTTCTCTCAATACGCCGCAGAACTACTGAGCAACTGTGCATTTAAGGATGGCTTCGCAAAAGCATTTCCTGAAGATACAAAAATGTGGCATAAATTCGGCGAGTGGAAACTGAGTGAAGAGTACTTTGAATTGCATGAGTCCGGTATCGTTACTATTAAAAATGAACCCTACTTGCTAACCATTATGACCAAAGGCGACAAAAGAGAGCCCTTAGTTACTACGTTGCAGCAACTCGCAAAAACAGTACATGACCTAAGCATTGGCCCCTAGTCCCTGTACACAATGAAAACAGCTGGAGCTTTTTCTAAAACAGGAGCACCAGCTGTTTTCCAATCCTTTACTTTCTTCGAAATTACTTTTTCCCCAGCTCCAGTTAAGTCTTGTGCCACACAAAAACGAGTGTCTGGCCGCAAGGCATCCAACGCAACCTCAAGTACCATTTGACTCCTGTAGGGGGTCTCAATAAAAAGTTGCGTCTCTTTTCTTCTCTCAGCTTGTTGCTCCAATCGCTGTAAATCCCGCATCAACTCCGGCCTTTTTGGAGATAAATATCCGTGAAAGGTGAATCGCTGACCATTCATTCCAGATGCCATCAACGCGAGCAATAATGAGGATGGACCAACTAACGGTCGAACCCGCATTCCAATTTGATGCGCAATTGTTACCACACTGGCACCAGGGTCAGCAACACCGGGACAACCAGCCTCCGAGAGAACACCGACACTCCGCCCTTCTCTATAAGCTGACTTTAACGCCACCTCCACAACACTTATATCTTTTTCATCAATCTCAAGAACCGTAATATCCGACATTGCCTTATTAACCGCAATAGACTTTAAAAATTGTCGAGCAGTTTTTGAACGCTCAACAACAAATAAGTCTAACCCCCGAGCCACCTCGACTGTCTCCGCTGGAAGTGACTGAAGTGCATCTAAGGCAATTGGAACAGGAATTAAAAACAAAGTGGACATCAGGCAAATATACAAAAGAACCGTTAAATCAATCATTGACTAAAATGCATGCCTTTCATTCAATTACCTTTGTCTCCTCCTAACGCTCGTCCAACTAGTTAAAATGGCACTATCTAAAACTCCGGCGCTGCTGTTCATTTTTATTACACTTTTAATTGATGTCATCGGATTCGGCCTCATAGCACCCGTCCTACCAAGCCTGCTTAAACAACTCACCGGAAAAGACCTGAGCAGTGTCTCCCAACTAGGTGGGCTGTTAATGTTCACGTATGCAGGAATGCAATTCCTTTTTTCTCCCATAATCGGTGCTTTGAGTGATGCCTATGGAAGAAGACCCATCATCTTAGCCGCTCTCTTTGCGTTTGGCATCGATTTTATCATCCAAGGTTTTGCACCATCCATTGGCTGGTTTTTCTTGGGTCGAATTATTGCCGGGATAACAGGAGCGACCTTCAGCTCCGCTACGGCATACATTGCTGATATTTCCACTCCAGAAAAAAAAGCTCAAAACTTCGGACTGATCGGAGCAGCCTTTGGATTAGGGTTTATAATTGGACCAATGCTCGGTGGAATTATCTCTTTCTATTGGGGAGTTCGGGCACCCTTCTTCGTGGCTGCAGGCCTTGCGCTGACTAATTGGATGTACGGATACTTTGTTCTTCCTGAATCACTTGCCCCGGAAAATAGGCGTCCTTTTAACTGGAAAAGAGCCAACCCCATAGGATCGCTTCTTCATTTGAGAAAATATCCGGTCGTGAGCGGGCTTGTTGGTTCTCTTATCGCAATCTATATTGCCTCTCACGCAAATCATAGCACTTGGTCCTATATTACCATGAAAAAATTTCAATGGGACGAACGAATGATCGGATTCTCCCTCGCATTTGTTGGTCTCCTAACGGGAATTGTACAAGGTGGACTAACAAGGATCTTGATCCCCAAATTGGGCACCAACAAAGCCGTCTATTTGGGTATAAGTGCGTACGCTATAGGTTTTGTTCTGTTCGCTTTTGCAACAAAGGGCTGGATGATGTTTGCCTTTATGGTTCCTGTCTCTTTAGGCGGATTAGCTATGCCTGCTCTTCAAGGAATGATCTCTAATCAAGTGCCAGCAAATGAGCAAGGAGAAATGCAGGGTGCTTTGACCAGCCTCGTAAGTATAACCTCCATAATTGGCCCACTCTTGATGACCAATCTTTTTGCCTGGTTTACAGGGCCCTTTACCGCAATTCAATTTCCAGGAGCCCCCTTCCTAATGGCTGCAATTCTGACAGTAATCAGCTTGGTATTAGTAATGCAAACCCTTCGTAAACATTAAAAAAGGGGCTAATGACAAATATGCCAAAAGCCCCTTTTCCAATTAAATCTAAAATGTTTATCTTAATAAAGTAACTTCACCAGAATAGCTTTCTTCTGTACCATCCGCCCGACGGATCATTATTTGATACAGGTAAACATCAACCGGGGCCTGTAGCCCATCAACCGTACCATCCCAGCGAGGCTTGGAACCCGTTGCCGTGAACACCTTTTGACCCCATCGATTGTATATCACAAAATCAACCACTGTAATATTCGCCTCCTCATACTGTACCACACCAAAACTATCATTGGTTCCATCGCCATCAGGAGTAAAGGCATTGGGAATGTCAAAACACTGAAGGACTTTCATCTGACCAACAGCGGGGCCGGCTAAACATCCATTGACATCCTCTACCAAAACACTAAACTGATAGGTAATTCCCTCGTCACTACCATTTAATGATAGTTGAATAGAATCTACCATGCCCGTATTAATCACAATACCATCCTGTTGCCATGTATAGTTATATGGAGGAAGACCTCCATTCACCATCGTGCTAAGTAGAACGGGTGCACCCTCGCATACATCTCCATCCTCCGGAAGAACGCTTAATCCTTCAATCACTGGAGATGGATTGACCTCTACCAAAACCTCATCTGAAATCTGGCAATTGGCCGGACTATAAGTAAATACAACCTTATAAAGAGTAGAAGAACTTGGCGAAACATTTACGCTCTGTGTAACCCCAACAACCTGTACATCGTTGGCTAACCATTCATACGCTCCCAAAATACCCCCAGCATCCGCAGACAAAGCCGCGGTTGAACCATTACATATAGATTGATCAGCACTTGCTGTTACCGTTGCCTGAGCAACAGAAATAGTGGTCGTAGCAGTCAAAGAACATACACTATTCGCCGCAGTTAATGAATACGTAGTAGTCTGAACGGGTGAAACTTCTGGCTGAGCACTTGAATTATTAAATCCCGGCGGATCTGAAACCCATAAATACGTGGTTGAGGGCTCCTCTGGCAAATTATTCAACAAAACAGTATCCCCAGGACATACTGTCATATTACTAGGCAATTCAACAGCAGGTGGAGAAGATACGTTTATCGTTACTTGAGCCGTCGCAGGACAATTTGCTTCAGGTGTATTCACAACAAATGTAACTGGCCCACTAATCGTAGCAACTGGAGTTAAACAATCGACACAAGAAAGCCCCGATGTGGGTGTCCACTCAACCATTTGAGCTGGTGAAACCGTAGAGGTTAGTTGAACCAACTCACCCGGACAAACCAACTCTTTTGATGCTGTTGCTGTAACAACTGGGAAAGAATCAATCGGGACGGAAATAAAGGAGGTGTCCAAACAAGCACGATTGGAGACAACCCTATAAAATGTGTCCGTTAATTGAGCCCGAATTACCAAGTTCCAAAAAGAATCCGGAGTTACTTGACCAAGGCCGTCCTCCAACCACCGAATTGAAATATCAGGAAAGTTCGCAGGTTCGTAAGTAGGACTAAGCAAAGTCACCGTGTCTCCGACACAATAAACTTCCTTCGCCGGCCGTAGAGAAAGCGTTTGATCTGGTAAAGAATCAACTCGCACCCGAATAGAGTCATATACAACACAGCCATTTATGTTATACGTAGCGGTAATCGTCAGACTTTCGTCAGCCTGAACGGTAGTCGTTGGACCTGTCGGATTTGTCACATAAAACGATGGTGACCAAACTACCGGAATACCAGCAGAGGGAACAGCCGTTGCCTGTAATGGAATAGTACTGCCCAAACAAATCTCATAATAGTCTGGACCCGCTATTTCAACATCCGCACTGATTACATTCACCTCCACAGAGCTCGTCTCCGAACAGTAACCATTTGCACTGGTAGAAACCAACGTGTAAGTGGTGCTCTGTGAGGGGGTAGCAATTGGATTAGAAATGGTGTCAGAACTTAAGCCCAAAGAAGGCGTCCATAAGTAGGTAGTTGACTCGGATACACTTGTTCCAAGCACAAGGGAATAATTCTGACAAATAGTGGTATCTAATGTGGTAAATACCGGCAAAAAAAGCGTATCAACCAAAATGGTTACCGCATCCGTAACCGTACAACCTGATATAGTAACAGATGCAGTATAGGTCGTTGAAACCGCTGGGGTAGCAATGACTTGTGCTAAAAGAGGATTATCAAGACCAACTGTTGGAGACCATAGCAGCCCCTGCCCTCCTGTATTTGTATTGGCCAAAAGTGGAGCACTTCCACCTTGACAAATCAACGTATCCGATAATGCTTGCACGAATACCTCAGGACTAATAACCTTCACAAATACAGAGTCCTCATCAGAACATGTTCCAACTGTCCCAACTACACTTAACCAAAAATCTTGCGTCGGACTAATTGTGGGGTTTCCAATAAGTGGATTACTAACCTGTGATACTGGGGTCCAAAAATAATCCACAGCGCCAGTCGCATCTAGTTCATAGGTGGTGCCAGCACAAACCAGCAGAGTATCTAAACCCGAATTAACACTAATTAAAACATTATCTTCTAGGTTCACTGTAATTGTCTTCAACAGAACGGTACCACAGCCAAAATTACTGGAAAGAGAGATGATAATCGTTTCTGTCCCTTCCAAAATGGCATCTGCAATTGGATAAATTGGAAAAGAAAGGGCTGTCTGACCAGGTTGGAATGTTATTGTGGGTGGTAAATTCAAAATATAATCAACTCCTAGTGTTGCCGTACCAGAAATACCCGTCAGAAAAGTAGTCGCCTGTGTCAATGGCTCCGGTAAAGTGATAACTAACTGGTCATCTACACCAGAACAATCCTCAATAAAATACTCAATACCACTAGCAAACTGGACCGCTAAACCAGGTGTACCTCCCTTAATCTCTGACACAAAAACACCTGAATCAAACGATCCGTCTCCCCTATCTGCCACTGCAAGCTTTAAATGATAGGTATTACAAGGAATCACATTTGTCTTGGCCGTCAAGCTCTTCTTCACACCCAAAAAATCAGAGGTCAAGCCATCATACTTAATCTGATTTCCAATTTGATTGTTCCGATAATACTCCCAATTCAACTGATTATTAACCGAATTAATCTCTACAGGAGTAGAGGTGCCAGGAAGTACTGCGATATTCTTTTGTGCCCCCAGCCCAGGATCCCCAATGACTCCAGGGCCCGAAACCAAAAAGGCAAAAATATCATTGAAACCGCCTGGACTAAATACAAATTCCGGGTACTCTTCTGAACCAAACACATACTCAAAACTTAGTTGGTCCGTCGCAACAAATACGTCCATCTCTACTACACAAGCGTCATAGGATTCTTGCCCACCCTGTTGCGCTGACAAAATATCCAAATCGTTATCTCCTGGGGTAAATAAATTAGTACTAGAAAATTGGTTCCCTAATCCGGGAGCATCTGCAGCTCGTCCCGAAGAAAGAATAATCCCTTTCTCCATCTGTAAATCGTTCTCAACTGTAGGATAACTAAAAGACCCGTAAGCAGACTCATCGCACACAATATTCGTGATGGAAACTTGTGTGGCAGGACTCTCCACCGCATTAAGAATCTCTTGATTACTGATTGGATTCATTACCGAAAGCGCTGGTACCGGTGCGCAAGGCTGATCACTGCACTCCCAATGCCCCAAAAAGCCATCTAATTCTGTGTTGCTGTCGGATATAAATTGCAATGTCATACAGGGAGCTGTTCCCTGAACTTGAAAACAAACACCACCTCCACCAGCTATTGAAAAGGAGTTAATTTGAGCTATTACCGGCGAAAAAGTTGTATTCCCATTGTATATTGTCAAAACATCCGTAAAGTTCCCAAATGTCCCTGCCTCAATATTGAAATAGTCCAACGTGAAATTGATACAGGATGTAGGCTGGTTAGGACAAATAGTAAATACATAATCTTCATCCGGCCCGTAATCACCATTAGCGCCCCCACTGTCCGTAATAACACCAGAACACAACGTTGACCCACCTTGATCTATCGTAACTACAGGCGGAATTGGACCCACACACAAATGGAAATCACCTGCATTGGGCGCTGCGGTCAACGAATAATCAGACACCCTTATATAATAGGTAATTCCAGGCGTCAGCCCCTGTAAATCTAAAAATAAGCCAGTTGCACCTACTTCTGCAATCCCACAATCAAGCTCTGCTAAATCATTAAAAGTACAATCACCCCTGTAAACCGCAAACTGTGGATTTACAATGCTGTTTGAGCCAACACCTGTCAGCGTCACCCTAAAATCAAAAAGAGTATCCGGGCATACAAATGAAAACCAAACGTCCCTATTCGGAATTCCACCATTAAAGCACGTCGGATTGTTTTCATCACCAATTATAGATAACGTAGCATTCTCATTGGAATAAAGAATACTGGTATCGCAGGCAGGCGCAATTCCTAGGTCAATTGCAGTTGAACAATCATCGTTTACAGGTGCCTGTGCAGAAACACTGAACAACGGGCCTGTTAAAAAAGTAGCGAGTATAAATAGTTTTTTCATATTATCGAGCACAATAGCCATGAGGTAGGGACAAATATCGTGTAGTTACGCAAATTAACGGCATCTACAGATTGTTTTTTGCCAAATTCATACTTGCCAGCTCAAAGCTTAGGCAATAATTATCAGGCTACTCATTTGACCCGCTACATGGAAGCTTGCCACGCACCTCTTGTAATGTAAAATCGGGAAGGTTATTCCCCCAAGAGTTGTTGATATAGTTGAGTACATTCGTGACCTGAATATCCGTCAACAATGAGTTGGCAGGCATAGGCTGTCCTCCGTATACCACTCCATTCACGGTAATAGTGTCTGATAATCCATTTACTACTATACAGGGTAGTTGCGAACGCTGGGCTGATAAGTAATCAGCTCCCGCCAAAGGTGGAATTAGTGCCCCCAATCCTTTGCCATCTTCACCATGACAATTGGCACAATGAACTGTATACAAACGACCACCTTCTTGATAGGGGTTTTTTTGACAATTAGGCAATATCCCCAAAAACAATAACAAAACAGTAAATATACTTTTATTCATAATGCAAAAATCGATAATTGATATAATACAACAACTATTAAAACACAAAGGCGGATAACAGAGATCATTCCCCGTCATCCGCCTTTTCCACAACGTATGTATAGAGTTTATCGATTCATGCTTTCCAAAAACTCTTCATTATTAGAAGTATGCATCAGATGCTTACGCATGAACTCCATTGCCTCCTCTGGCTTCATGTCTGCCAAATGATTCCTCAATATAAACATACGCTGCAATGTATCTCTGTCCAATAGCAAATCTTCTCTCCGAGTGCTCGACTTTGTAAGATCAATGCTCGGGTAAATACGCTTATTAGCTAAATTACGATCTAGTTGAAGCTCCATATTGCCTGTTCCTTTGAACTCTTCAAAAATGACCTGATCCATTTTTGAGCCTGTATCCGTCAAAGCCGTGGCAATAATCGTCAAAGACCCTCCATTCTCAATTGCACGAGCCGCACCGAAAAACTTTTTAGGCTTTTGAAGGGCCGTCGCTTCAACCCCCCCAGACAACACTTTGCCTGATGCCGGAGCCACCGTGTTATAAGCACGGGCCATGCGTGTTATCGAATCCAACAAAATAACCACATCATGACCACTCTCAACCATTCGTTTTGATTTTTCCAAAACAATATTAGCCAAACGAACGTGGTTCTCAGCCGTCTCATCAAACGTGGATGATACAACCTCCGCACGCACACTTCGCTTCATATCTGTAACCTCCTCCGGGCGCTCATCAATCAACAAAATAATTACATAGCACTCAGGATGGTTTTTCGTAATCGCATTGGCAAGATCTTTAAGCAAGAACGTTTTACCCGTCTTTGGCTGAGCAACAATCAATGCTCGCTGGCCCTTACCAATGGGCGTAAATAACTCAATAATCCGATTGCTAAAATCCCGACCTGTTGGACTGGTTAATAGATTAAACTTCTTGGTCGGAAACAAAGGTGTCAAATAATCAAATGGAATACGGTCCCTGACATCTTTAGGATCTAACCCATTTATTTTGGTTACCTTCAGTAAAGCAAAGTACTTCTCTCCTTCTTTGGGCGGACGCATTGGGCCTGAAACCGTGTCTCCAGTCTTTAATCCAAAAAGCTTTACCTGTGAGGGTGATACATATACATCATCCGGACTGGAAATATAATTATAGTCGGGAGAACGTAAAAAACCATACCCGTCCGACATCATTTCTAACGTGCCATTACCCTCAATAATACCATCTAATTCAACGTCAAATTTCTCCTTTATAATCACAGGCATCACCTCCTGAGGCTCTATGGGACGCTCGGGATGCAGGACATCGGGGCCCGGTGGAGGTGGAACCATAGGCATTTCGTACTCATCATCCTCCATCGGCATAGAAGGAATGTACTCCTCTTCATATCGATCAAACTTTCCCGCCTCTTGATCGTACAGATTAGGATTGCCAGGTCGTTGATCATATCCTCGACCTTGTGGTGGCATTGGCGAGCGCTGTTGGGGCCCTCCCTGGTGGCCTTGACGTTGTGGGCCATGCCCAGGGCCTTGAAGTCGACCATAACGATCCCGGTAAACACCCGGGGGCAATGGCTGTTGTCGCTGTTGATTGTGAGGAGGGTTATTCCTTTGTTGTTGCGGGTTGGTAGCAGGTCGCTGTTGTGGACCATTCGGCCTTTGTTGCTGCGGATTGTTGACAGGCCGCTGCTGTTGGGGCTGATTTGGTAGCCGCTGCTGACCTTGTTGAGTAGAAGTTTGAGGACGGCCATAGCGATCTCGATACCCTCCTGTAGGACCTTGACCCTCCTGCACAGGACGTGGCGCGGGAGCATTTTTTAATGGGACACTAGGCTCCACAGAAACTGCTGGTGCTTCGGCAGATTGCTCCTCCTTCTGCTCGACTTCTTCTATTACAGCCTCCTTAGGTTTTACTTTTTTAACTTTTTTAACTGCTTGATCCACGGAGCTACTCTCCGCCTCCTTATCGTCTGGTAATTCTGAAGCAGCCTCTTTTGAAGCTGCCGTCTGGCGGACTACTATCTTCCTGCCCGGAGCGGGCTCATCCACCTCGGGGACGAGCTCGCCCCCAGCACTCTTGGACGCAAGCGCCTGCTCATCTAAAATGCGGTAAATAAGATCTTGTTTAGATAAGCGATTTGCCCCTTTAATATTAAGCCGGTTAGCAATATCGCGTAATTCTGCTAATAATTTTTCGTTCAGCTGCAAAATGTCGTACATCGTCTGAATACTGGAAAGTAACTAAATGTTGGATGATTTCTTATTCGGAAACGAAACGGTGGTCTAACTGCTCAAATCCTATGGCCACAATGCCAAGAACTGAATAACCCATAATTCACACGCCCAAAATAATAGCCAAAAGCTATGGCATACCCGGGGCGAAAGGCATTTCCGGAAGAATAATGTAAGGGTGAAATAGATAACGAAATAAACTGAAACCAGATATCTTAACTTGAAATAATACCATCCTATGAAGAATATTCCAGTCTGGGACGAAGTTCTTCTGTTAAAGGAAATTTCAAGGAAATAACGTCGAGGAACAACTAGCGAACCGATCTCCTATAATCTTGTATCAAATATGAGCCATTGATACCCGCTTACAAAGCCTACAGGTGCGCAAAAGATATCAAAATTCAGTATTTGTCTGAGATTTAAGATATTTGAACGCACAAAGGTAAACCTTATTTTATATTTGCCATACCTTGCAACGTTTTTTGAAAATATTTTTATAACATGCTCCAACTAGAAGTTATCCGCTCTGAAAAATCAAGAATCGTGAACGGGCTCCGCAAACGAAACTGGTCAGCTGCTCAACTCAAGGTAATCAATCAAATTATCGCACTCGACGACCAACGAAAATCTAGCCAAAAAGAAGTCGATGATGCGCGTGCAGAAATGAATCAGCTTGCCAAAGCCATAGGTCAACTGATGTCACAAGGAAAAAAAGAAGAGGCAGAAACACAAAAAAAAATAGTAGCCAGCTTAAAAGAAAGTGAAAAACAGCTTGACGAAAAGCTGTCCTCCATAAAACAGGAGCTAGAACAACTCCTCTATACCGTCCCTAACAGTCCACACAAATCTGTTCCAAAAGGATCAACCCCTGAAGACAACCAGGTGTTCAAAGCTTGGGATAAACCGTTTCCAACGCTTCCATCCGATGCCTTGCCCCATTGGGACTTAGCAAAAAAATATAATCTGTTTGATTTTGAATTAGGCGTCAAATTAACAGGGGCTGGTTTTCCTGTCTACAGAGGCCAAGGCGCTCGACTCCAAAGAGCACTCATTCAATTTTTCCTAGATGAAGCGGTCAAGGCTGGATATGAAGAAATTCTACCTCCACACTTAGTTAATGAAGACAGCGCACGCGGAACAGGACAACTTCCCGATAAAGAAGGACAGATGTACCACTGTACCGTGGACAACCTTTACCTTATTCCAACAGCAGAAGTCCCTGTAACCAATATTGTCCGAAATGAAATTATCTCCGAAAAAGACTTACCCTTAAAAATGACTGCCTACACCCCTTGCTTTCGAAGAGAGGCTGGAGCATGGGGAGCACATGTACGGGGGCTTAACCGCGTCCACCAATTTGATAAGGTGGAAATCGTTCGAGTTGAACATCCTGACAACTCCTACAAAGCTTTAATGCAAATGGTTTCCCATGTTTCAAAATTAATGAAAAAGCTAGATCTGCCTTACAGAATCTTATTGTTGTGTGGTGGTGACATGGGATTTGCCTCCGCAAAAACATTTGATTTTGAAGTTTGGTCAGCAGCACAACAAAGGTGGCTGGAAGTGAGCTCTGTGTCTAATTTCGAAACGTTCCAAAGTAACCGTTTAAAACTACGCTACAAGGACGCTAATGGAAAAATCGAACTAGCACATACGTTAAACGGATCAGCCCTCGCTTTGGCTAGAATTGTAGCAGCTCTACTTGAAAACAACCAAACTCCAGACGGAATCCTAATTCCAAAAGCACTTTGGAAGTATACTGGGTTTAAAAAAATAAACTAACTGTAATACCTAAAAAAATACGCGCCATCCAAGAATAAATTCAGGATGGCGCGTTTAAGCTTGGATATAATACTATTTAAATTTATCAGGCTTAATTATGCCTCTGCAACTACCTCAAAAGGAACAGTCGCGATCACCTCTGGGTGAAACTTAACAGTGGCAGTGTATGAACCAAGCTCCTTCACTTCCTCCGGCATAGTAATGATGCGCTTCTCTACTGTAACACCATGTGCCTTAAGTGCAGCAGCTAAATCTTGCGCACCGATAGATCCAAACAAACGACCACTCTCCCCTGCCTTCGCAGAAATTTGAATCGTTTTGCCGGCCAATTGTGCCACATAACCTTGGTAAACAGAAATCATGGCAGCCTCTTTCTTGGCAGCTTGTTTCTTCATGCCCTCTAACTTGGCAAGATTCACTTTGTTGGCAACAATAGCCAAACCTCGTGGAATAAGATAGTTGCGTCCATAGCCATCTTTGACAGTGACTACTTCGTGCTTTGCACCTACCTTCTCGATATGTTCAAGCAGAATGATATTCATGCTGTGTAATAATCGTTAAAAGTTAAAAAATTTGAAAAAAACCCAATTTACTTCATCAAATCCGCCAAGAATGGCAGAATAGCCAAGTGACGAGCACGCTTAACAGCAGTCGCAACCCGACGCTGATACTTCAGGCTATTACCCGTAATCCGACGCGGAAGGAGCTTGCCTTGCTCGTTAATAAATTGAAGTAAGAAATCTGGATCTTTGTAATCAATATACTTAATGCCAAATTTGCGGAAACGGCAATATTTTTTACGACGCAAACCAATGCGCGGATTGCTTAAAAATTTTACGTCTTCTCTTGAAGCAGCCATATTATAAGGTGTGCTTAAAAGGTGAAAAATGAAAGGTGAAAATAAAGATTCAATTGATCGTGCAAATTATGCATCCAAATCAATTACGTCGGGCGTAAGTGAATCCTCCAATGCTGCAGCTTCTTCAGCAGCCTTCTTAGCAGCGGCTGCCCGCTTGCCAATACGACCATTCCGCTTGTCGTCATTGTATTTTACACCGTACTTGTCGAGCTTCACCGTCAAAAAACGAAGCAACTTTTCATTGCGCTTCATATTCAACTCAAACTTGCCAATAAAGTCCGCTGCCTCGCAAGCAAACTCAATGCAATAGTAAACTCCCGATGAACGCTTGTTAATCGGATAGGCCAATTGACGCAGGCCCATTTCATCAACCGCAACGATGTTGGCGCCAAAGCGCTTTAATTCGTCTTGGATGTGCTGCGCTGTCGCTTTTACTTCATCGCCCGACAGAACTGGATCCGCGATGAAGGTGACTTCGTAGTGTCTCATTATCAATAATTTATAAATGAACTGATTTGCTTTTTGAAAAAAGCGCGACAAAGATACGGACTTTCTGTGTTTTTCAGACCTTTTATTTAAAAATAGTACGGTTATTTAAAAAAACACCCCCGCACCAACAAGAAGGTGAGTACCTTCGCACAGTACGTTTAACGACAAATTTCCGTCAAATGCAGATACATGACTTGACCTTCCAACCACTGTTAAATGCAACCCAAATACACTCAAGGGTTCAGCAATTAGCAGCCCAACTCTCCGATCAGTACAAAAACAAATGCCCACTTTTCATAAGCGTCCTAAATGGAGCCTTCATTTTTGCCGCAGATTTAATTAAATCGTATTCTGGCCCCTGCGAAATAACGTTCGTGAAAATCCAATCTTATAACGGAACATCTTCTTCCGGCAACCTTCAAACGGTCCTAGGGCTGGAACAATCCATTGAAGGCCGAGACGTAATCATCCTGGAAGATATTGTAGACTCTGGTAAAACTTTACACTTTTTTATTGACTCCCTCCAACAACAAAAACCACACTCCATTTGCACTGTTTCCCTGTTATTTAAACCCGAAGCCATCCAGTTTCCTGTTCACCTCGACTATGTTGGATTTGAAATAGCAAACGACTTCGTGGTTGGATATGGCTTAGATTACAACGGACTAGGCAGAAACCTGCCAGACCTTCATGTGCTCGCGCCAAACTAAAGCCTATGACCTTGCTTGAAAGCCGGACCCAGACAAACTATTGTGTCTTTTAACTGAATTTTATCCTACATTTGCAACACTATGATTAGGGCAAATCACATATTCAAATCTTTTGGCCAACAAGAGGTCTTGAAAGACATTAGTTTTACTTTCGAGGCCGGAAAAACAAACTTGATAATCGGCCGATCCGGCGCAGGAAAGACCGTTCTCTTGAAAATTCTTGTCGGCCTCCAAATTCCAACGGCGGGCAAAATCTTTTACGACGATGTCGATTTCACTGGCCTAGATAAAAAAGGCATGAGGGCTATCCGAATGAAAATTGGAATGCTGTTTCAAGGCTCTGCCCTGTTTGACTCCTTAAGCGTAGAGGAAAACATTCGTTTTCCCCTAGATATGTTCACAGACATGACGCCCAAGGAAAAACTGGAACGGGTAAACTATTGCCTGGAACGGGTAAATCTTGGTGGTGTCAATAGTAAATATCCCTCAGAACTGTCCGGAGGCATGCAAAAACGGGTAGGAATTGCTCGTGCTATTGTTCTTCGCCCCCACTACCTGTTCTGTGACGAACCGAATTCTGGCCTAGATCCCAAAACGTCTATCGTAATTGATGAGTTAATTAGCACGATTACACACGAAGACAATATCACCACCATTATCAATACGCATGATATGAGCTCGGTGATGGAAATAGGAGAAAACATCTGCTTCTTACACGATGGCAAACTGGAATGGAGCGGTCACAAAGAACAAGTGCTTGGTAGCGATAACGACAACTTGCAAAAGTTCATCTTTGCCTCTCCGTTTTTACAGCGTCTGCGAAAAGCCATGGTGTAAAAATAAAGCATGGGTATGTTTAAACGAAAAGGTAGGGAGCCGTTTTCCATAGCTGTTTTTGCTATTGCACTGGTCCTGTTTATTGCCCTATTTGTATGGCTCGCTCAACGAGTCTAAAAGGCCGCCCATTTACAAATTAGCTTCACCAACCCTGGGCCCTTATAAACCAGGCCAGAATATACCTGAACCAAATCTGCCCCCGCATCTACTTTTTCCCTGGCCGACTCTGGAGAATCAATTCCCCCAACTCCAATTATAACAAAGCTTGAACCAAGTTTTTGTCGCATATACCGAACCACCTCTGTACTTCGCGCCCTGACCGGAACTCCACTTACCCCACCTGCTCCAATCTTATCAACTATTGAGGGTTCCGTCTTTAGATTGGCTCGGCTGATAGTAGTGTTCGTCGCAACAATTCCAGCCAAACCCGTACTCCTGACGATGTCAGCAATGTCGTCTAATTGCTCAGAAGTCAAGTCCGGTGCAATTTTCAACAATATCGGCTTGGGGGCCTCGTGAACTCGATTGCGACGCTGTAATAAGTCAAGAAGATGCGTAAGTGGCTCTTTATCCTGAAGCGCTCGCAAGTTAGGTGTGTTTGGAGAACTTACATTTACCACAAAGTAATCCACCCAAGGAAATAAGGCATCAAAACAACGAATGTAGTCCTCATGCGCCCGCTCATTAGGCGTTATTTTGTTTTTCCCAATGTTTCCACCAATAATTACACCTCTTGGGATACCCCGCTCCCGAAATGCTTTCAACCGAACTACCAATGCCTCTAATCCTTCGTTATTAAAACCCATTCGATTGATCAATCCCCCGTCCTTAGGCAAACGAAACAACCGCGGTCTGGGATTGCCTTCCTGACCTACCGGTGTCACTGTACCAACCTCAATAAACCCAAAACCTAGTCTAGACAAACCATCTAAATGCTTCCCATCCTTATCAAATCCCGCGGCCAAGCCAACTGGATTCGGAAACCGAATCCCCATCACTGTACGCTGCAACTTTACGTCCTCAAGGCAGTACCACGTTCGCAAGGTGTTTGGCATTACTCTGACCGCTAAATCTAGCAGCCAAACAGAAAGTTGGTGCGCTCGCTCCGGAGACAATAAAAAGAGAATTGGTTTCAACAACGAATACATAATACCATACCAGCTTTATTTCGCGGCAAAGTTATCCTCGATGTTGCAAAAAGACACTAGTTTTTATCAACTTTGCAGCGCATTTTCATTCAACTTTCCTGACAAGCGCATGAGCGATTTAAAATACCAACGAATTCTCCTGAAATTATCGGGAGAAAGCCTAATGGGCGATCAAAAATTTGGCATAACCTCCACTATGCTTAACCACTATGCACAACAAATTAAAGAACTAGTCAACATGGGGGTTGAGGTGTGTGTCGTAATTGGTGGAGGAAATATCTTTAGGGGAATTCAAGCTGAAGGAACTGGAATTGAAGGCGTAACCGGAGACTACATGGGTATGCTCGCTACTGTAATTAACGGATTAGCACTTCAAGGCGCCCTGGAAGGAGCAGGCGTTTATACTCGCCTAATGACAGCCCTGAAAATGGAAAATGTAGCTGAACCTTACATTCGCCGCAGAGCCATTCGACACCTCGAGAAAAAACGGGTAGTTATTTGCGCCGCAGGTACTGGCAACCCTTACTTCACAACCGACTCCGCTGCCGCGCTACGAGCCAGAGAGATAGGTGCAGATGTTATTTTAAAGGGAACACGTGTAGATGGAATCTACACAGCAGACCCGGAAAAAGATCCAAGCGCAGTCAAATTCGTACATCTTACCTTCACAAAGGTAATTAGCCTCGGACTACAAGTCATGGATATGACCGCATTCACTCTTTGCCAAGAAGATGATATGCCCATCATCGTATTCGATATTAATGATCCAGAAAACCTTCGAAAAATCGTCACTGGAGAATCGGTGGGAACCCTAGTAAAAGGGTAATTCTCACTACCTAAACCCTCTAAAATAACACCTAAAAGACCAAATCCCAGCCAATCCTGGTTAATTGCCTGTAAAAAAGCATCCTTCATCCTTTTTAATGGGGATTACTGGATATTTTAACAACAAAGCAAGGCTGTTTATTAAAAATT
This sequence comes from Chitinophagales bacterium, assembly GCA_046316495.1. Lineage (GTDB taxonomy): Bacteria > Bacteroidota > Bacteroidia > Chitinophagales > Saprospiraceae > M3007. Next base: position 35,687 of record JBKDAM010000036.1, on the reverse strand, counting down.
GTAGTACCTTTGCGGACTTTTTAAAAGCAGCAGGGATAAGAAGGCCGTCCCAAGCAAGTGGTCTTCCTTTTGGTTTCACCAAAAACCTTTCCCCAAAGGCACCACTGAAACATACTATTTTATTATGTTGTTAAACGACGAAAAAGAAATTACCCCAGAACAGGAGCCAACTCCTGTAGAAGAGACACCCACTCCTGCTCCTAAAGCTGCAAAGGCTCCCGCCGCAGTTGAAGAAGAAGAGGAGGACGAAATCATCCCTGTTGAAACCCTTCCTGTTGGAGGGCCTCACGATGATTTTAACTGGAATATGGACAAGCGCGGTGCGCTTATTTATTCCGCTGACGACCACTCGAAGTTGCTGGCATCCTACGATGTTACCCTGTCTAACATTGAAGAAAATTCTGTTATCCGCGGTAAAGTATCTGCAATTAGCGGAGGAGATGTGGTCCTGGACATCAACTACAAAAGTGATGGCTTGATCCCAATGAATGAATTCCGCGACATGCCAGACCTTAAAGCTGGGGACGAAGTGGAAATTTATGTCGAAAGCCCAGAAGGTAAAACTGGCAATCTCGGCCTGTCTCGCAAAAAAGCGAAAATCCTTCGCGCTTGGGAAAGTATTGTTGATTCATATAAAAACGGTACAATCATCCGAGGCCAAGTTATCAGCAAAACAAAGGGTGGCTTGATCGTAGATTGTAATGGCTTGGAAACGTTCCTCCCAGGATCACAGATCGACATCAAACCCGTTGTTGACTACGATCAGTACCTCAACAAAACAATGGAGTTTAAGGTCGTTAAGGTGAACGAAACCATCAAAAACGCCGTTGTTTCCCATAAAGCACTCATTGAAAGCGATCTGGCTGAACAGCGCGAACACATCCTCGCCAGCCTCGAAAAAGGTCAAGTACTGGAAGGAATTGTTAAAAACATCACAGACTTTGGTGCATTCCTTGATCTTGGTGGCGTAGACGGCTTACTTTATATCACCGACATTAGCTGGGGCCGTATCCAACACCCAAGTGAAGCGCTTACACTCAACCAGCGTGTTAACGTCGTAGTGCTTGATTTCGACGAAAACAAAAAGCGAATCAGCCTCGGCCTGAAACAACTGACTCCTCACCCTTGGGATGTTCTCGCTGCAGAAGTAACAGAAGGCGCTATTGTACGTGGAAAAGTGGTTAATATCGAAGAGTATGGCGCATTCGTTGAAATCCAACCTGGAGTAGAAGGACTTATCCACATTAGCGAAATTAGCTGGGGAAGCCAAAACGTTAATGCAAAAGAGTTCTTCAAACTCGGCCAAGAAGTGGAAGCTCGCGTAGTAAGCCTAGACCGCAACGATCGCAAGATGTCTCTGTCAATCAAACAACTGACAGACGATCCTTGGAACGATATCGAAGCGAGATTCCCAGCTGGTAGCCGCTTTAAAGGGGCTGTCAAAAATATCACGAACTACGGTATCTTCGTTGAACTCCAAGACGGAATCGGTGGAATGGTACACATTAGTGACCTTAGCTGGACTAAACGCTACGCCCACCCAAGCGAATTCACTAAACCAGGAAATGAACTGGAAGTAGTAGTCCTTGAAATCGATAAGGAAAAACGTCAGATTAGCTTAGGACACAAGCAAATTCAAGATAACCCATGGGATACCTTCGAAAGCGTGTTCCCAATTGGTTCATACCATGAAGCTACTGTCGTTAAACGCGATGATAAAGGTGCAACCTTCCAACTACCAATGGGTCTAGAAGCGTTTGCCCCACTCAAACACCTCCGCAAAGACGATAACTCCTATGTAGAATCAGGAGAAACCGTTACTGTTAAAGTGATTGAGTTCAATAAAGATGAGCGCCGTATCTTGGTTTCTCACTCTCGCTACTTGGAGGACTTGAAATCAAAAGCTGAAGCTTCTGTAAAGGCGGAACGCTCTAAAGAACAAGGCGAAACACAGGCCGCAATTGTAGAGGTACAGAAAAAGGTCGAGAAAGAAACACTCGGTGATTTGGCTGCCCTCGCTCAGTTGAAAGAGCAGCTTAGCAAAGACGACAACTAATACCTATTTAATATTTAGGTGACCATTTAAGAGCCATCCACACAAACACGTGGATGGCTCTTTTTTTTACCTGCTTCCTTCATAACACCCATTGCCCTACCTTTGCGTCATGTATTATTTCGTAGAAAAACTTCATCCTCTTTATCAGGATGTCCAAGCAAGTGGAATTTTTACTGATTCCAAATTCTTCCCAGATTGTACCCCTAAACGCAACTCATCGGATATTCTAGCCGACTACAATAGCCAAAAAAACTCCCCCGATTTCAATTTGCCGAATTTCATACAAAAAAACTTTGCCTACCCCGCTGAATCCAAGGACGAATACACACTCCAATCAACCGCTATCGACCAACATATTATAACCCTTTGGGATCACCTTACTCGTTTTCCAGCTCCCAATAATAGCCAACAAGAATCTACCCTCCTTGATCTCCCCTATCCATACATAGTTCCAGGTGGAAGATTTAGAGAAATCTATTACTGGGATAGCTACTTCTCTATGCTCGGCTTGTTAGCTTCTGGGAAAAAACAGTTGGCGCTTTCAATGCTCAAAAACTTTGAATGGCTGATTCAAACCGTTGGATTTATACCTAACGGAAACAGAACCTACTACCTAAGCCGCTCACAACCGCCTTTTTTTGCCTTGATGGTTGACCTTGTCTGCAACCAGGATCCAGCTATAATGACGGCATATCTGCCCGCTTTAGAATCCGAATATAATTTCTGGATGAGGCATCGTGCTGTACAAATGCCAGACGGGGAACATCTAAACCAATATGGAGACAACAACCCACTACCACGCCCCGAAGCCTGGCTTGAAGACACACACTTGGCCAACCAAAGCGATCGTATGCCTAATGAACTGTGGCTGCAACTAAGAGCTGCCGCAGAGTCTGGCTGGGATTTCAGTAGTCGATGGTTCGAAACCCCTACCTTGTTTTCAAGCATACAAACCACATCTATTGTTCCAATAGACCTCAACTGCTTACTCTATTACCTCGAACAGACCCTTTTTCATCTGTATCAACATCTCCAAAACAGGGTGTTCGCTGATTTTTACCAGAAGAAATCTGAAAAAAGAAGTAGTGCGATTCAAAAATACTTTTGGTCCGAAAAACATGGATTCTTTTTCGACTATCATCTTCAAAAACAAGAGCACACCCCTTCAAAAAGCCTCGCTGCAGCCTACCCACTCTTCTTTAACATGGCTACCAAAAGCCAAGCGGAAAAAACCGCTCACATTCTTGAAAAACAATTTTTAAAGCCCGGAGGATTTGTCACCACTCTAGAAAACAGTGGTCAACAATGGGACGCTCCAAATGGATGGGCTCCCCTTCAATGGATTGTCTACAACGGTTTGCTAAATTACGACTTCGACAACCTAGCTGCAGAGGCCCGCCGACGATGGATGACCCTAAATGAAAATGTCTTTGCCGCCACCGGCAAAATGATGGAGAAATATAATGTAGAAGACTTATCACTCCCTGCCGGTGGTGGCGAATATCCAAATCAAGATGGATTTGGTTGGACAAATGGGGTGTACCTTGCCCTAAAATAGGTTAAAAGGACACCCACTTTTGCTTACTCTTTCCGCTGTAAATAACACGCTCGATGAATCGCATCCCTCGAACCCCATCCTTTACCGTCGGAAAATCAGTGTACAGCGGATTAGGCTCCCAGCCCTCAATGCGAGCTCGCACACAATGCGCAAAATTTCTGTAAATGTTCGCGAAAGCCTCTAAATATCCCTCCGGATGCCCCGCTGGTATACGGGCGTGCGCAACAGAGGCCGGATACAGGTTGTTCCCTCCTGTTCTATAATGCTGCATCGGTTTGTCTAACCATTTTACTATCAATGTATTAGGCTCCATTTGTCGCCAATGCAATCCGCCCAGCTCACCATACACGCGTATATTTAAATCATTTTCCTCTCCAGCGGCAATCTGGCTCGCATGCAAGACCCCACGAGCTCCATTCTCAAAACGCAATAATACATTTCCATCGTCATCTAACATACGACCAGGAACCATTATTGAGATGTCTGCACATAGCTCCGTAATCTTTAGCCCAGTAATATACTCAGCCAAATTCTCTGCATGAGAACCAATATCACCCATCGCACCCGCAATTCCGGATCGGGCAGGATCTGTCCTCCAAGCAGCCTGCTTTTGTCCATCTTTTTCAATGAACTTACTCAACCACCCCTGTGGATACTCAACAACAACTTTTCTAATCTCCCCAAATTCTCGGTTCAGAACCATCTGCCGGGCTTGTTTTACCATGGGATAGCCCGTGTAATTATGCGTCAAAGCAAAAATAAGTCCCGTTTTTTCAACTATTTTCTCTAAGGCCAATGCCTCCTTTAAACTAAACGCTAATGGCTTATCACAAATAACATGAAACCCGTTTTCTAATGCCATTTTCGCTGGCGCAAAATGTACGTGATTTGGAGTAACAATACTCACAAACTGCATACGCTTATCAGGATGAAGACGCCGCTCTCGCTTTATCATCTCCTCAAATGTTCCATAAGCCCTATCTGATGAAATACCTAGCTCAGCAGCAGAAGCCTTGGACCGCTCTGGATCACTACTAAAAGCCCCACACACCAACTCTATCTCACCATCAAGCGCAGCAGCCATCCGATGCACAGCACCAATAAAAGCACCTTGGCCGCCGCCAACCATTCCCATACGTAATTTGCGTTTCATAAATTATACATTTTTTATGAGGCAAAGCAAATTATTTTTAGGCAATATTCCACCAAATTAGACCCGTCTTTTAAAAAATATTTATTCATAACCCTTAGTTGCCGCATTGTCACTAAATTTGTGCAGCAGCAAATTCAGGCCTTGAGAGGCTGTCTGCAAGAAGTGCTAAAACACGCTAACAATTCTACCATGCAACTAAAAGATGGCGGACTCTTTCGCAACCAAGCTTATATTGACGGAAAATGGTGCAACGCAACCAGCCAACAACGGTTTACTGTAACAAACCCAGCCACTGGCGAAACGCTTGCAGAAATACCCGATTTAAGCGCCCAAGAAACGCGTCAAGCAATCATTGCAGCTAATAACGCACTGCCCGATTGGTCCGCCAAAACAGCGACTCAGCGTGCAAATATCCTAAGACGTTGGTTTGATCTTATTCAAGAACACGCTGATGACCTCGGTATGATTCTTACAATGGAACAAGGGAAACCTCTTCCAGAAGCACGTGGAGAGGTCCGATATGGCGCCACCTTCGTCGAATGGTTCGCAGAAGAGGCAAAAAGAGCCTACGGAGACATCATTCCTACTCACCAACAAGGAATGCGTCTCCTGGTAATGAAACAACCTGTCGGCGTGGTCGGTGCAATCACTCCTTGGAACTTTCCAAACGCCATGATTACCCGAAAGGTTGCACCCGCACTTGCAGCTGGCTGTACGGTTGTCCTTAAACCCTCCGACGAAACACCTCTTTCGGCCTTAGCACTCGCAGAACTCGCAGAAAGAGCCGGAATCCCTCCAGGCGTACTTAATATTGTAACCGGAATAAATGCAAAAGAAATCGGTCAGGAGCTAACCTCAAACCCTCTAGTTAAAAAAATATCCTTCACCGGAAGTACCGCGGTCGGCAAACAGCTTATGCAACAGTGTGCCAGCACCGTCAAAAAAATTAGCCTAGAACTAGGTGGTAACGCACCGTTTATTGTCTTCGATGATGCCGATATAGATAAGGCGGTTGCGGGAGCAATTGTCTCTAAATACCGAAATGCCGGCCAAACATGCGTATGTGCCAACCGTCTTTTCGTTCAAGCAGGAGTCTATGATGCCTTCCTAGAGAAGTTCAAAACTGCCGTCGAACAACAAAAAGTAGGGCCTGGATTAGAACCAAATGTCAATATCGGCCCGCTAATTAACCAAAAAGCATTGGATAAAGTCCAACGTCTTGTAAATGATGCCCACTCAAAAGGCGCCAAAATTATCACCGGAGGAGAAACCTTGACAGGCACCTTTTATAAAGCCACCGTGCTGGCCGATGTCAGCCCGGATATGCTAGTCATGCACGAGGAAATATTTGGCCCCGTAGCACCCGTCACTAAATTTGAAACGGAAGAAGAGGTTATTCAATTAGCCAACAATACGCCGTATGGACTTGCGGCCTATTTCTACGGGCGTGATGTTAGCAGAATTTTTAGAGTGTCGGAAGCCTTAGAATATGGTATGGTAGGGGTAAACACTGGGCTGGTAGCAACTACCGTCGCTCCCTTCGGCGGTGTAAAAGAAAGTGGTATCGGTAGGGAGGGTTCCAAATATGGTTTAGATGAATTTATGGAAATTAAGTATGTCTGTCTTGCTATTTGATGGTGTGTGTAACCTCTGTAATACATCCGTTAAATGGGTGTTATTGCGAGACAAAAAAGGGGAATTCAAATTCGCCGCAATCCAGTCAGAGGCTGGACAATCACTCCTTAAATCATTCGGACTGGAAAATCAGCCGCTCGAATCCGTTATCTTAATATCAGGCCGTCAAGCCTATATAAAATCTGACGCTGCTATTAAGGTTGCGTCAAAATTAGGCGGAATTTGGACGATTGCACTTGTCTTTAGACTCGTTCCTCGCCCGGTTCGGGATGCCATTTACAACTGGGTCGCAAAAAACAGATATCGATGGTTTGGCAAACAAGAGCAATGCCTACTCCCTCAACCAGAATGGAAAGACCGTTTTCTCAACTGAGTATTCTAGAAAATGATTAAAAATATAATTTTTGACTTCGGAAATGTGCTTTTTGACCTTGATTTGGATAGAATTGAGTTGGGATTTCAGCAGCTTTTCGGAACAAGTTACCCCAAAGCAAAAGAAAAACTGGTACTTGACAACGTATTTCAACGATATGAAACAGGAGATATAACCTCCGAAGAATTTGTCGAGGCAATCCGATGCGCAGCCCCACCGCACCCATCAGAACAGGCAATCATTCAAGTGTGGAATTCTATTTTTCTCCAAATGCCCAAAGAGCGATTTGACCTTCTTCTCTCTCTTAAACGCCGATATAAGGTGTTTTTGCTGAGTAATATAAATGACTTACACGCAAATTGGATTGATGAGTACTTAGTCAAAGAGCATAACATACATGATTTTAAGGAACGATATTTTGATGCTGTCTATTATTCTCACCTCATTCGATTAAGAAAACCAGACCTTAAGATATATGAGTATATGCTTGCTGATGCTAATATTAACCCAGAAGAATCTATTTTTATCGACGACTTAATGCCCAATATTCAAGCTGCAGAACAAGTCCGGATTAAAGGACTATTACACCCTGTAGGTTCTGATATCGTCCATAAAATGCAACCATTTCTTTCCTGATCTTTTCATCATTAAAGTTGTCCAGACATGCCGCTTCTTAACCGCCGGTCTTTTCTCCAATCAGCAACCCTGGCAAGCGCTGCTGTTGCGCTCCCAACTCTCGGAAACACCTCAGCCGCCGCACCTGCTCTGCTGCCCCGAAAACCAAAGTCAAAAATCAATCTTGGCTTTATTGGCGTTGGTTACCGAGGACAAAGCCATGTCGAACTCGCACTCCTAAGAGAAGACTGTGAGGTTGTTGCCATTGCCGATCCTCAACAAGTAATGGTAGACTCCTGCCTCAAAATGTTTGATGACAAAAAAATCAAACGCCCAAAAGTGTATAATAATGGAGATTTTGACTACCTTGAACTACTAAAAGACAAAGAAATTGATGCAGTAGTGATTGCCTCCCCCTGGGAATGGCATACCCAACAAGCAATTGCCTCCATGCAAGCTGGCAAGTTTGTTGCACTTGAAGTCGCAGGGGCTTTTTCACTTGACGAGTGTTGGCAGCTCGTTAATACACACGAATCTACAGGAACACACCTGATGTTCCTTGAAAATGTTTGTTATCGGCGGGATGTGATGGCTATTCTTCAAATGGTACGTGAAGGGTTGTTTGGAGAGTTGGTGCATTTTGAGTGCGGCTACCAACATGATCTACGAGCAGTAAAATTTAATGATGGTAAAAATGCATATGGCGGCGGCGTAGAGTTCGGAGAAAAAGGTTTTCATGAAGCAAAATGGCGTACTAAACACTCTGTTGCAAGAAATGGCGACCTCTACCCTACCCATGGTATTGGCCCCGTGGCAATGTATGCTAATATTAATCGAGGGAATCGATTCGCATACCTTACCTCCACTGCATCCAAGGCAAGAGGCCTGCATGAGTACGTTGTCGAACACCCAAATGGCGGCCCGAATCACCCCAACGCACAGGTAAACTTTAAACTAGGTGATGTCATCACTACCGTTATTAAAACAATCAATGAAGAATCCATTATTATCTCGCACGACACTAACCTTGCTCGGCCTTATTCACTAGGCTTCAGAGTCCAAGGAACCAACGGTATATGGATGGATGTCAATAAAAGCCTTCTAATCGAAGGAAAGACAAAGGAGCATCAATGGGAAGAGGCTAAGTCTTGGCTTGAAAAATACGATCACCCCCTTTGGAAACGATTTGGTGCAGACGCAAAAACGGCTGGCCATGGCGGAATGGACTTCTTCGTTTTTCACCATTTTATAGAGTGCACAAAACAAAATATTGCGCCTCAAATAGATGTATACGATGCCGCCACCTGGATGGCCATTACTCCATTATCAGAAGCATCCATCTCTATGGGAAGTGCGCCCCAAGCATTCCCTGATTTTACACGGGGTAGATGGATCGATAGAAAACCAAACTTTGCATTTGGTGACGACTTCTAACTCTGTTGAACCACATTGTCCGAAAATAAGAAGAACCTTCTACTATGAAAAAATATTTCAAAATTGCTGGCCTTACTCTCGCAACCTTTGCGGGCATCTATCTAGTCATATGTTTTTTCGCCCCTCGCTCCTTTAAGGCCGAAAAATCAATCATCATACATAAATCACCAGAGCTTATTTATTCTACCGTCTCCGATTTCGCCACCTGGCCCTCCTGGAGTCCCTGGCAAAAAAGCGATACAATGATGGTTTCAGAGTATGTAGGAACACCCGGAACAATCGGACATAAAACCTCTTGGAAAAGTAATAAAGAAGGAGACGGAACACAAGAAATCATTGCGCTTTCCCCAAATGAATATATCAAAACAGGTATAAACGTCTCCCCTGACCCCTCCAGTATGTTCTTTTCTGAGTGGTATTTTACCGGCGACAGTTTACAAACCACCGTGACTTGGACCATGGATTCAGGCACCATGCCATTCCTGCTTCGAGGAGCCGCTCTCCTTTTTGATATGAAATCAACGATGGAAACCTATTATGATCGTGGTTTAAACGACCTAAAAAAAGTAGTTGAAGAGAAATAAAAAGCCCCGTAGGTTTTAAAGTACCTTTACACAAAACTTCTGCTCTGTTCGCACTTTTGATAAGACTCTAATACTCCTGAAAGCCTTTGAACGCCCATCACTTTCGTTAACCCTCCAAAAAGTAGTCACCTGTGCAGTTTCCAGAATTTTCACCCGAAGAGGAAGAGCCTGTAGTACCCGTCAGTTTGTACTGTGAAGAGGTTGAACTTCCAACACAATTGCCAGACATTAAAACACTTACGACCTGGATTGAACGGTTAGCAAGGGAGGAAGGTGTAGCGCTTCAAGAGCTAAGTTTTATCTTTTGCACAGATGATTACCTGTTACAAATTAATCAGGAATATCTACAACATGATTACTATACCGATGTAATCACCTTTCAATTATCAGATGGTCTGCTACACGGAGACATCTTTATTAGTCTAGACCGAGTGGCTGATAATGCATCTCAAATGGAGACCCCATTTGAGTATGAACTTCTACGCGTAATTGTCCACGGTGTGTTGCACCTTGCAGGATATCGAGATAAAACGGCAGCGGAAGAAGCTACTATGCGTATGAAAGAAAATTATTATCTAGAACTCCTCTAATACCTACTGTTGCATGGCATTAATTGTTCCTTGTCAAAATGTTATACCTGTTTTTGGAGAAAACTGTTTCCTCGCGGAAAATGCAACCATCATTGGGGATGTAACCATGGGAGACAACTGCTCCATTTGGTTCCAGGCCGTTGTGAGAGGGGATGTAAACTTCATCCGAATCGGAAATAACGTAAATATTCAAGATGGAGCTGTCCTCCACGGCACTTACCAAAAATGTGGAACCACTATTGGAAATAACGTAAGTATCGGGCACCGTGCGTTGGTGCATGGTTGTACAATAGAGGATAATGTGTTAATTGGAATGGGTGCAATTGTTATGGACAACGCCCATGTCGAGCAAAATTGCCTCATAGCGGCAGGTGCGGTTATTCTTGAAAATACAGTCTGTAAAACCGGAGGGGTTTACGCTGGAGTACCAGCCAAACGAGTAAAGGAACTAACCCCAGAACTCTTTAACGGTGAAATTCAACGAATAGCCAATAACTATATCTTATACTCAAGTTGGTTTAAAAAATAAATATATGGCAAAAAATAAAAAAGCTGTTGTCATCGGTGCTGGACTGGTTGGTTCCCTATGGGCCGTTTTCCTAGCTCGAAGGGGCTACCAAGTAAAGGTGTTTGAACGCAGACCCGATATGCGATCAAAAGGGTACCTAGGGGGCAGATCCATAAACTTGGCAATGAGTGAACGGGGCTGGGCGGCAGTAGATAAGGCAGGCATTCGCGCTCAAATTGAAAAGGTAGCTATCCCAATGCCCGGGAGAATGATGCATGCTGTATCGGGTGAAACCACCTTTCAACCTTATGGCAAAGAAGGACAGGCTATTTACTCTGTTTCTCGTGGAGGGCTAAATCTTGAACTGCTACGTATAGCGTCTGAATTCCCAAATGTGCATTTTAATTTTGAACACAAATGCCTAGATGTAAGCCTAGATAAGAAGGAGGCTTACTTTGAAAAACTCGATACTGGCGAACAAATTACCGTTGAAGCACCTTTACTCTTCGCAACGGACGGCGCTTTTTCAGCTGTTCGCTATGCCATGCAAAGAACAGACCGTTTCGATTACAAACAGGTCTACCTCGAACACGGCTATAAAGAGCTTTCAATCCCTCCCAAAGCAGATGGAAGTCACCAAATGCCTCCAAACGCCCTCCATATTTGGCCCAGAGGAAACTTTATGCTGATTGCTTTACCCAACTCAGACGGAAGCTTTACCTGCACGCTCTTTCTACCATTCGAAGGACAGGTCTCTTTTGAACAACTTACCACCCCCGATGCCGTCGATTCCTTTTTCAATACCTATTTTCCAGATTGCCTCGCGTTAATGCCGCACTTAAGGGAAGAGTTTTTTAACAATCCAACTTCTTCCCTGATTACGTTACAATGCCAACCTTGGCAATGGCAGGGGCGAATGCTACTTTTAGGTGATTCAGCGCATGCAATTGTACCATTCTATGGACAAGGTATGAATGCTGGGTTTGAGGACTGTACCATTCTGGACGGAATGTATGATGAAATGAATGGAAACTGGGATGAAATCATTCCTGCATTCTCCAACAGAAGAAAGCCATCCGGAGATGCAATAGCAGAACTTGCTCTTCGCAACTTCATAGAAATGCGGGACCTGGTCGCAGACCCAAAATTTTTACTCAGAAAAAAAATAGCCGCTCATCTGCACGAAAAATACCCAAAGTTTCAACCCTCCTACTCCCTCGTTACCTTCAGCAATACGCCTTATCATGAAGCACTTCTGGAAGATGACAAACAAAACAAGTTTTTCTCTGAAGTCCTTTCTCTAGAGGGTATTGAAAAAACTTGGGAAAACAATCCCGAATTGGACGCTCTTTTCAAAAAATGGTACCCATAATCAATCGTTTACTTCCACATGAAAAATATAGCCATCCTAACAGGAGGAGACTCTGAAGAACGCGTCATTTCTCTCAAAAGTGGACAAGTTGTCTTTGATCACCTCCCAACTAATCACTATCGCTGTTTCCAAATCGACATAAATGGTTCTCAATGGAAGCATCTTTCGTCCGGCACTCCAATTGATAAAAACAATTTTTCTCTAACCCTGAACGGAGAAACCATACTCTTCGATTGTGCCTTTGCGGCACTTCATGGTAGCCCCCTCGAAAATGGAAAACTTCAGGGGTACTTTGATATTCTTGGAATACCTTATACCTGCTGCGACGGATATGTTAGTGCGCTCACGATGAGCAAGCACTTTACAAAAATGCAGCTCGCACCACTGGGAATACCGATGGCCAATGGGCTTTTACTTCGAAAAAATCAACCCATACACCTGCTTGAGTTGGAAAAAATGGGCCTTCCTTTATTTGTAAAACCAAACACGCACGGATCCAGCTTCGGAGTTTCCAAAGTAAAATCTATTGAACAATTACTACCAGCCATCGAAAATGCTTTCCAATTCGATGAAGAAGTACTTATTGAAGCATTTATGCCCGGAAGAGAGTTTTCAAATGGTGTACTTCGGGTCGAAGGAGAAGTAGTCGTACTACCCGTTACAGAAATAATCCCGGAAGACGAATTTTTTACTTACGAGGCGAAATATGAAGGCAGATCAAAAGAAATAACGCCAGCACACATAAGTCATGACCAACTACTTCAAGTACAAACCAGAACCAAGCAGATCTATGAAGCCTTAGGTTGCAAAGGAGTGGTTCGAATAGATTATATCCTTGTCGATGATACTTTTTACCTACTTGAAGTTAACACCATCCCCGGAATTTCCCCCGCAAGCATAGTGCCCCAACAGGCAAAAGAACACGGCTGGTCTTTAGATCACTTTTTTAGCTTGTTAATTGAGGAAACTTTAAAATCAACTACTCAGCCAAAAATAACACACTAAATTAGATGAATTTGACGTTTTAGCTAGATATTGCGTCGGTTTCATGACGTTGAAGCCTTTGTAATTCCTAAAACCACCCAATTTTGGGTATAAATCCTGCGTGGCATCGGCCTGTTTTTTGGCATTTCTCATAGGTAACCCACTTTAATCTTTTTTTACTCTCATTTTTCAATAACCGATTGTATGAACCTGAATCAAACAGCTGTAAAGCACAGCCCAACAGGCTTTGAGCCCTTTGTTTTACCCCATCATGCCGTAGCTAGTACCGTGTATTTCGGTGTGCCAGATCAAAATGGTAATTGTGTTCAAGTTGGAATATGCCGTATGGTCTTGGACCAAAATACTAGTAGTAAAGAAAACCGGCGTTGCCGGCTAGCAAAGGCAAGCGCATTCACCCTTCAAGACGGATCCTTAGGATTATTCTTCGCTTCTGAAGACCTTCTTCCTTGTACGGAACGGGCCATCTTTAAAAACAAAAGCCTTCCTGTTCCCGTCGCTTGCCCACTTCCTACAACATTGCTCGAAAAGCTGGAAGAACCTATCATGCCGATAATTGCAAAAGGAAACTATCCTATTACAAAACTTGCTGGAGGGTATTTAATCGCGTTCTAATACAGAAAACGGAAGCAATACAGTTTTTTTATAGAAAAGGGTTTAATTGCGCTACCTTTGCAGGCATTATTTTCTGCCTGTCCTCAGGTAGTTTTTTATCAATGTTTATCTTAGCTCTTTTCTAATGAATATCGCTGTAGTTGGTACCGGCTATGTTGGCCTAGTTACTGGTACTTGTTTTGCCGAAACCGGCAATAACGTCATCTGTGTGGATAACAACGCTAACAAGGTTAAAAGCCTTCAGTCCGGGAAAATTCCAATTTTTGAACCTGGACTAGAGCTTCTTTTTGACCGAAACACTAAAGAGGGTCGCTTGCATTTTACTACAGACCTCAACTCAGCAGTCCAAAAAAGTCAAATAATTTTCCTTGCATTGCCAACCCCTCCCGGAGAAGATGGCAGCGCAGATCTCTCCTATATTATGGGGGTGGCATCTGACCTAGGTGATATTATTTCTGATTATAAGGTAATCATTGATAAAAGTACCGTTCCTGTCGGAACAGCCGAAAAAGTAGCTGCTGTGTTAGCTAAAAAACTTCCCAAAAAGTTATTCGATGTAGTTTCTAATCCAGAGTTTCTACGAGAGGGCGTAGCCGTAGAAGATTTTATGAAACCTGATCGGGTGGTCATAGGAACCAAAAGTGAAAAGGCAAGAAAGTTGATGAAACAGCTTTACGAACCATTCATCCGTCAAGGGAACCCAATCTATTTCATGGATGAGCGTTCGGCCGAAATGACCAAATATGCTGCAAACTCTTATTTGGCGACTCGAATCTCCTTCATGAATGAAATTGCTAATCTTTGTGAAAAAACAGGCGCAAACGTAGATATGGTACGTATCGGTATGGGAAGTGATTTGCGCATTGGAAAGCGGTTTCTGTTCCCAGGAATTGGATATGGAGGTTCCTGCTTCCCAAAAGATGTCCAAGCACTGGCCAAAACAGCTTCGGATCACTCCTACGACTTTAAGATCCTCAAAGCGGTAATGAAGGTCAACTCCTTGCAAAAACACATCCTAACCAAGAAAATAAAAAAATACTTCAAAAATGAAGTGGCCGGTAAAACTGTTGGAATTTGGGGCCTAGCATTTAAACCCAACACAGATGATATTAGAGAGGCCCCAGCACTAACAATTATCAATGAGTTACTATCTCTAGGCGCCAAAGTCGTAGCATTTGACCCAGAGGCTATGGAAAATATAAAAAATATCTATGGTGATCAAATTCAACTCGCTACAGGTATGTATGAAGCAATAAAAGATGCCGACTGCCTAGCAATTATGACCGAATGGAATGAGTTCAGAACCCCCGATTTTGATAAAATCGAAAAACTTATTGCGAATAAAGCCATCTTTGATGGTAGAAACCTTTATGATGTAGAGCAAATGAAAGCTTTAGGCTTTCATTACGAAAGCATTGGCCGACCTAAAGCAAAGAAGCAAAAGCTTGATAAATAACATCACGGGCAGGTGAGTAGTTTACTCACCTGCCCGCACATTAGTATAAAAACCTTCTTCCCGACTATTGTTGCCCTTCTCGTTTAGCCGGGCCCTCCAGTTTTACAGTACTTGTACTTTCTGTTTTTATTATTGCACGCTCCTTTCCATAAACCCTTCCTGTAGAATTTCCTGATGCTGCCACCTCTATGACATTCGCTCGCCAACCATTGGCGTCCAACGCTGCATTGTCTGATAAGGTGGCACTCAATCGTCCCCCCTCTCCATAAAGTTCAACCTTTCCTTGTCCAGAAACCAACACCTCCAACTCATCCCGGACATCCATGTATGCTTTTATCCTTGACTGTCCTTTCACGGATAAAAAGGCTTCGTATTCTTCAAAACCTCTTATAGTAATTAGACCCGTATCATCCGCCAACAAATAGGAGAGTTCTGGAGTGTGAATTGTAACTTTTGTGCCTGGACGAATGCCTTCCTTCGCGCTTAACGTTAGCTTATCCCCTGAGCGAATTGTTTCCAACGCTTCTCTATCACCTTCAATTACTAAACTAAAATCCGAATTCTCCGATTTAATTAATTCAACTTCAAATTTTCCTTCAAATATAAACTCTTCATAATTTCGGTCACTCTGATAATCTGACTCACCAAATGCTGGACAATCAGTGCAAAGTAGGCCCTTTCCAGTCATTTTGAATACATTTCCCGCAGAATTAGAAATGTAGTTATGGTGGTTGTCATCGTCGTAGTACTCAACCTCAGCGTCCGAAAATCCTGCAGTTGACTCATCAAAAACAATATATTTTCCTTGTGGGACGTAAATATTTAAATCAACGTTGCTTCCAAACCATTTGCTTGCCCTATCCATAGTTATCTCTTTAGAGACAAACAAACTATTCCCTTCGATTCGGGCAACATCTGAAACTAAACCGGCCCTAGTTCGCGCCTCTGCAGAATTGGACCCATAGCCCTTCGAAGTCTGAATACATTCAAACTGATTCGACTTGCTTCGATGAATTCTAACTCTTACCAAGTCTCTAATAACTACCCTTTCACCATCAGCACTCAACTTAAACCATCCATCTGGCCCAACACCGTTTATACTAGTACCGCCCTCCTCCGAGGAAATTGCCTGATCAATTTTTATAAGCAAGGTGTCAGATGTCATTTCTCCAAGATTTATCGACTTCATCACATCCGCTTTTGTATTTACCTGCTGAACAACTCCAACTGCTACACTGATCATAGAGATGAAGCTAAGGATCCACAAAGCACTTAACCCTGTACTCAACCACTTCGGAGAGCTAAACCTGAATACCTTTCTAGCTATCCAAAGAGAGATAGCAATGACAGGAATTCCAATAACGATGAAAACACTTATAACCCCAAAATAGGTCCAGGCTGAGGACAATGGGCTTATATACAACAAAAATGGCTTTGCCGTAAAAAATGCCAATACCATAGCTACCCAAGAAGATCCAAGCGTTAATACCAGTAAAATGGAAATCAAAATTAGAAACCCAACCACTAACTTGCCAAGAATACTTAAGCAACCAGAAAGCGTACTGGACAATGGGCCTCGTCTTGTGATTCCACTTCCCTTCACTTGCTGAGCAATTCGCTCGTAGCCCTTTTCAAATTCTTTGGCCAAGTTATCTATATTTACCGGTTCTCCTTTCATTTCCAGGCGATCTCCCATTGTCTTTACAGGCGGTACAATCACCCACAAAAGCAAATAAACCGGCACCCAGAACCCTGCTGAAATAAATGTGAGTATAACAAAAGCAATTCGCATCCAAACAGGATCAGCTAAGCCAAAATAGGTTGTCAATCCTGCGCAAAGCCCAGACACAACCGCTTGATCTTCATCTCTGAATAGTTTTTTCCCAGTTCGAACAGCCCCAAAACTTGGCCTACTAGTTGCAGCTGATTCAAACGAATCTCCCCCTTCCCCACCAAAATCTTCTGGTTTTCCCATTACTTCAATAGCCGATTCTACCTGCAACAACATTACAATAGAATTCGTCCCAATGTTTTGAGTGATCAACTCCCCTAGCCTTGTCTCTACGTCTCGAATTATTTCGTCTCTTCCCTCGCTTTCAGAAAAGCGACGACGAATGCGTTCTAAATACGCTTGAAGATACTCGTACGCATCTTCATCAATTGTTAGTGCGTATCCTCCAAGGTTTATATGAATGATCTTGTTCATTTTACTTTATTTTTATGGTTGGCAATTTATCTGTTTCTATTGTTGAATAGCTAAGTAATTATTTAGCCGATTGTTTTGGTCAAGAACCCTACATGGTAATGGCTATTGCTCTTTGACTTCTGTATCTGATAATGTCCTTTGTACAGCTTTAACAAGTTGGTCCCAACTTTGCGAAAGGGATAGAAGAACTTTCTTTCCTTCTTCTGTGGTCTTAAAATATTTCCGTGGAGGGCCGGAAGTGCTTTCTCGCCAACTATATTCCAACAGCTGATCGTTTTTTAAACGCGTTAATAGAGGATACAATGTTCCCTCTACTACGATCAAATCATTCTTCTTCAACCTGGAAATAATATCCCCGGGATAAACCTCCTCCTCCGCGGCAATCGATAGTATGCATAATTCAAGCACCCCCTTCCTCATTTGAGCTTTAGCATTTTCTAAATCCATATTTGACTCATTTTTTTTTTAATGAGACAAAGGTATAGGTAAACACGGTATTGTGCAATACAAAGAACCATTCTTTTTTAAATACTGTTACTTAAAAGGAACTGGGTTGTAAACAAGTCTTTGATTGCGAATAATTTGTTTTCTAACTTTTTTTTTCGATTTAATGTACCTTTGCAACCGAAATGCGCAAACAAACCGCACTAATTGGTTTTTTTTCTCTCTTCTATCTCTCGTTGTGGGGGCAGGGCGGTAATCCTTTTGAGATTCTTGCAAGAATTCCCAAAACAGAAACAGGAGAAACCAATGCAGCACCCTCCAACCCATTTGATATTGTCCCGCATACACCCCCTGGTGTTTCAGAAACGTTTGTCGATAATGTTTCTGTTGCTTATTTAGACAATCAAAATTTCTTTTCT
Organism: Chitinophagales bacterium; assembly: GCA_046316495.1. Lineage (GTDB taxonomy): Bacteria > Bacteroidota > Bacteroidia > Chitinophagales > Saprospiraceae > M3007. The sequence continues at coordinate 17,667 of JBKDAM010000036.1, read as the reverse complement.
TTCCCTGAAGGAAACAGCCTTTCAACAACTACCCTCTTCGGTGTTTTGATACTGCTACTTCTCTACTTTACATTTGCTGCAGCTACTAACCGCACGGCTATGGCAAAATCATGGAAGAGCTTTCTAAGTTCAAATGCTCTTAACTCTGCTCAAAGAGAGGCTTTTGGTTTGGCAGGAAATACGCCTTACTTATTATTGTATGCCAACTTTTTACTAAATTCAGGGATATTCGTATTTCTTGTTATTCAAACGGTAAACCCAAACGGTAAGTACAATAACCTTAAAGTTTTATTACTTTCTAGCTTCGTATCTATACTCGTTTTTTTTCTCAAACACCTCGAAAACGCTGCACTAGGCTGGTTATTCCCCGCCCTTTCAACTGATTTAAAAAAATACAGCTTCCTAATTATCAGCTTCAGCTGTGTATTAGGCCTATTCTTAGTTCCTTTTAACTTTCTTATTGCTTTCGCAGGAAGTCAAGAGTGGCAATCCTTTGTAACCGTTTGGTTACTTGCACTATCCATCATTTTCATACTTTATGGCCTAATTCGAGCACTTTCTTTGGGTCTAAAACATTTGGTGGCTCATCCATTTCATTTTTTGCTGTACCTTTGTGCCGCAGAGTTAGTTCCAGCGATCTTAATAGCCAAATTGGTTTTCTTCTAAATCAAAGGCTAACTAGCTCCATACACCTTATCAACATTTAATAAATTTCACAAAAACATACCTTGTCCCGAATGTCTGCCAGCGCTGCACAAATTCAGGAATCAATTCAGGAACCGCGAGTCAAAAATATCCTAATCTCACAGGCTGAACCGCCACAGCGCGCTCAGTACGATGATTTGGAAAGAAAATACGACGTACGCATAGATTTTGTCCCGTTTGTAACCCTGGAAGGATTGACTGAAAAAGAGTATCGTAAAAACCGAGTTTATCCAAATGATTACACGGCCATTATATTTACAAGTCGTCATGCCGTAGATCACTTTTTCCGCCTATGTGGAGAAATGCGCATCAAAATGTCCGATGAAACGAAGTACTTCTGCGCAACGGAAGCTATAGCAAACTACTTACAGAAATATATCAACTTCCGAAAAAGAAAAGTATTCAATGGAACACGCTCTGTAACAGAATTAAGAGCTTATATCCTCAAAAACAAAGGTGAAAAATTCTATCTGCCTTGCAGCGATCAAGGAAACCCAGAAATAACTAGCTTCTTTAAAGAACTCAGCGTCCCTCTACAAGAGGCCATTATGTACCGAACGGTTAATAATGATTTAAGTGAACTTGCCGATGTAAAGTATGATATTATTGCATTCTTTACTGCATTGGAAATAAAATCTATATTTGAACAATTCCCCGAGTTTAAACAAGAAGACCGGAGAATTTGCGTGTTTGGAACAGCCGCATTAAAAGCGGTTTCAGAAAGAGGCCTGACCGTCAATATTCAGGCTGGCACACCAGAAGCCCCTTCAATAGCTGTCGCATTGGAAAACTACTTACGTAAGTCCAACTCCTCCGGAAATTAACCAGCTGCCCCCCCTGTAAACAGCTACTTTTTTCGCCACGTTAATTAATGAATAAAAAAACCGGCCCTCTCTTTTGAGGGCCGGTTTTACTATACGTATTGCTCAAACTACTACGGGTGTTCAATGCAAGCCCCAAGTAAATTATTCCTTACCAAGGGCATTTATTTCACTGGTGTTTACTTCAAATATCCTGTAAGGCTCACGCGAAATGCACTAGTGCTAATCCGGTGCCCCTCCACAACGTAATCCAGATTATTGTACAGGTTCTTTACGCCTAAATAATATCTTACATTCAATCGCAATTGCCCACTTCCAGCACTAATCCCCAAAACAGGACCGAAATCCAAGCCTGCAAAAGCAGGATTCAACTTATCAGCTGGTATAGCGTAATTCAGATTTTCATAATTTCCTACCCACAAGTTCTCGTCCCTGTTATCACCATAATTAAAGTGCGTTCCGAAAAACCCACCAGCTTGTAATCGAATCGGAACCTCTAATACTGGCTGGTATCCTCCAATGATTCCTGCCTCAAATGTATTATAATGATAGTCCCGAGAAAATACTTCAATCGCTTCTTCTGGACGAAAAGAAACCGCTTTTGCAGATGCCCCTTTCTGTGTAAATACGATCTCAGGATTTAATTCAAAATGGTCGCCTAATCCTAGAGCAACACTAAAACCTGCTACAAGCCCAGAACGACCCGAAGATGTGGTGAATAAATCGGACCTAAGACTTGAATAATTTACCCCAGTGGTAACACCTACTTGGTAATAGGTTTGGGCTGAGGCAACAGTAGCACTCATTGTAATTAACGCTACAAAACCGAAAAGACGCTGCTTATTCATAAAAATAGATTTGAATAGAAAAGAAAATTTTTCTTTTTATTAAAGTAAAATTTTTATTCAATAAGCAGGAGCCATTTTAGCTAGTAACAAAATTTAATTCCGACACAAAGGTAAGGGGAGTCTGAGCATATCCGCAAGTGGTCTTTAGAATTTTTTACATTAAATTAACAAAAACGCAAAATTTTTGGATAAAAACGGGCTGTTTTTTAGGGTGTTAACAAAATTATATTTTTTTAATTCTGCAGTGGTGGATCTTAATTTTGTGAAACTATTGCAGCTTCAAAATACTCAAACGAAACTGTGTTAATCAATAATTTATTATTTCCAATACGATATTTCCTACGGATTAGGATATTCTACCCCAAATCTGAGCTTCTTTTTTTTGCTGACTAATCGCCTTGTTTAACGTGATATGCTCTGGAGCAACTAACCCGGGATCATTTTCAAGAATCTTAATAGCGGTATCCCGAGCGGTAGTAAGAATTTGACCATCTCGAGCAAGATCTGCTATGTAAAAATGCAGCATACCACTTTGTTGCTTTCCTTCTATGTTTCCTGGCCCCCTTAGTCTTAAATCTACCTCAGCAAGCACAAAACCATCATTCGTCTGACACATCGTCTGAATGCGTTCCCGACCATCTGAGCTCAGTTTAAACCCTGTCATAAGCACACAATAACTCTGCTCTGCTCCTCGCCCTACCCTACCCCTTAATTGATGAAGCTGAGAAAGACCAAATCGTTCAGCATTCTCTATCACCATCACAGAAGCATTTGGCACATTGACACCCACCTCGATTACGGTTGTTGCCACCATGATTTGTGTCTCTCCCTTGAGGAACCGCTGCATCTCATACTCCTTCTCTGCTGCTTTCATTTTTCCATGTAAAATCGAAATCTGGTACTCAGGAGCAGGAAAATCCCTACTTAATGCCTCATATCCTGCCATTAAGTTCGCCATATCAACCTTTTCTGTCTCCTCAATCATCGGATAAACTACATACACTTGCCGGCCCTTCGCAATTTCCTCTTTCATAAATCCTTGCACACGCAACCGATGATGCTCCGTTTTATGGACAGTACTAATTGGCTTTCTACCAGGTGGTAATTCATCGATTGCACTCAAATCTAAATCTCCATACAACGTCATGGCTAATGTTCGCGGAATGGGCGTTGCCGTCATTACTAAAATATGTGGCGGAAGATGCCGGTTTTTATGCCATAATGCAGCACGCTGCTCAACACCAAATCGGTGTTGCTCATCAATTACAACCAACCCCAAATTTTGAAATTGAACCCAATCCTCTATCAATGCATGCGTCCCAACCACAATTTGCATGTTTCCTGCTGCAAGCTTTTCTAACACTTCTGTCCTTTTTTTCCCTTTCACTGAGCCAGACAAAAAACCAACCTCAATTTCCATACCCTCTAATAACCGAGTTATTCCCTCAAAATGCTGTCTGGCAAGAATCTCTGTTGGTGCCATCATACACGCTTGAAATGCTGGACCCTCTGCGGAAATTCGGTTATCTAAGGTAATTAACATTGCCATTAGAGCAACAACCGTCTTGCCAGAGCCAACGTCGCCTTGTACCAACCGATTCATTTGGCGACCAGCCCCCATATCCGCCCTAATTTCCCTTAAAACTCTTTTTTGAGCTCCCGTAAGTTCAAAGGGCAGTTTTTCGGTATAAAACTGGTTAAAGTTCGTTCCAATTTTTTCAAATATAAACCCTTTCGAAACTGCTTTTCTGGTGTTTTTCGATTGTAATAGCCTCAACTGAAGTAAAAACAACTCCTCAAACTTCAATCGCCGAACAGAGGCATCTAGTTCTTTCTGGCTCTCTGGAAAATGAACTCCTTTGATAGCAGAGAGCCTGTCCACAAGCTTAAATCCTTCCAGTAAATAATCTGGCAAGGTCTCAGGAAAATTACTAGGACGCAACTGATCAACTATAGTCCTCTGAATCCGACGGATCCCCCTCACATCTAATCCCTTCTGACTAAGTTTATCTGTTGTTGGATAAACAGGATCGAAGCTGACGGCCTTCTGGACATTGTCTTCATTTACTTCCTCCATCTCAGGATGTGGTAAATTAAACCTGCCATTAAAAGAAGCTGCTCGGCCAAAAACAACATACTCTTTCCCTACTACCAGCGTACGCTCTAGCCAGCTAATACCTTGGAACCAAACTAACTCCATTGAACCCGTTTCATCTCTTATAGTCGCTACCAATCGTTTAATCCTTCCTTCACCCATTACCTCTACTCTTCGTAACACACCTCGCAACTGATAAGAGTCTCCCTCATTCGCAACATCCTTAACCTTGTGAAACTTAGTTTTATCAATATACCTAAAAGGTAAATGAAAAAGCATATCGTGAATGGTAAATATACCCAACTCACGTTTTAATAGGTCTGCTCGCTGCGGGCCTACCCCTTTAAGGTACTCTATTCCTGTATCCAGCATTTTAATAGCGCTGCTCTATTTTGCTAATTTAACTCCTTTTCCAAAAGCTCAACTCTGTATCTATAGGTATACTGCGGTGTCTTTTGGTAAAGCAACCGGTACAACTCTAGTGCCTTTTGAGTGTGGAGGCTGGCATTTTCTACAACTAACCTCAGTTCAAAATGAACAGCAGCCTCTTCCCTTTCCTTTCTAGACAAGTTTAATAACTGTAACAACTGCCGGTTTGCCTCTGATTTGCTTCCTTCTTGGTAGTTCACCTTCGCCCTCAAAATGTTCGCCTCAAATGTAAGATCACTATTGCCTAGAGCCAACGCAATATCTCTACCCTCCTCCAATACTTGACGAGCATAAGCTGTCTCCCCTATGGCTAATAAAACTTGGCACTTTTCTAAAAGAGAATGACCAAGCAATAGCCGATTCCCTATCTCTCTAGAGCAGTTGATGGCCTCATCGTAATAACGAACTGATTGTTCATAATCGCCTAGGCAAAACCAGTTATCCCCCAAAGTATTCAATGCCTTTGCAATTCCTTTCCGATAATTCAATTCCTTACTTAAGCGTAAGTTTTCTTCGCAGTACACATTCGATTGCTGAAAATCTCCTTTAACAGATAATAAATCACCAATTAGGCCACATGCAATAGCAATTCCTTGTTTATCCCCCATCTCTTTTGCCAATACCAAATCTCGCTCAAAGTTTTGCATAGACTTGGAGTAATCACCCTTTTTTTCCCAAACAGATCCTATGCAACCTATACATATGGTCATATTTAGCTTGTCCCCAAGCTCTTCGGAAAGGGCCAGTCCTTTTTCCAAACACAATAACGCACTATCTAAACTGCTCTTTTCTAAGTATATGATTCCCAGGTTAGTATAAAGCTTTGTGAGCCCCTGCTTGTCTTGCGCTCGCTCGCTAATTAAAAGTTGCTCCTCTAACCATCTTATACCCTCATCATAATGCCCCTGATTCATGTAAATCAAACCGAGCATCGCAACAATTGGAGCATTTTCCGTGTCTCGCTGAATATTGCGGTTTATTTCAATAGACTTTGAAAACCAACCTTTTGCCGCCTCATACCCACCTTGTCTAAAATAAAGAGTGCCAAGGTTACCATAAGTTTTACCGATCCCAACTGGATCGTCAGCCAACTCAAAACAGGTAATCGCTAGATCTAAACTTTTTTTTGCGGTGGTATAATCACCCTTTAACATTAGCACTTGACCAATTCTTCTGTTCGCTCTTCCAATTAAATACCAATCGTTCAGAATTTTTGCCCTTTCAAGCGACTCCTGATAAGACTTTTCTGCCTCCTCCCATTGCCCAATAAGCTCCTGTATCGCTCCTTTCCTTAATAAAATCTTAATTCGCTTTTTACTTTTTTTACTCGTATGGCTTAGGTGGACCAATAGCTTTTCATAATAAAGTAATGCCTGCCGGTTCTGGTAATTTCGTTGCGCATACCGCGCGGCTTTTTCTAAATACCTATCTGTCTTTTTTCTGTTTTCTGCCTGTTCATAGTGAAATGCAAGATCAAAAAAACGCTCCTCAGAATTGGGGTACAACTGCTCAATCGCCTCTGCAATCGATTGGTGTAGCTCGCGAAGCCGCGTCCGCAACTGCATGTCATATGCAGCCTCTCGCAACAATGAGTGTTTGAACATATAACGCAACTCATTCATTGCATACCAAATTTGCCACTTCTCCGCCGTTTGAACTTGCTCCCGTAGTATGTTATCTAGATCGCCATTTCGGCGAACAAAATCTTCTTGTTTAGCCATGACTGCAGACAAAACGGGCAACTCAAATTCTCTCCCAATAACTGCCGCTGCTTTTACCGTTTCTTTAACTAAACCACTAAGCCGATCTATTCGCGACATCATTATTTGCTTTACTGAATCACTTATCTGAACGTCTCTGTTTTTCAACTGTATCACCCCACTTTGCACCTCTAACATGTCTCCTTCTCTAAAATACTCCACCATTTGCTCTACATAAAATGGGTTGCCTTGAGTCATTCGCTGTAGCAACTCAAACAGCTCTTCATTAATCTTTCCTCCTATCTTCACCTCTGAAAAAGCCCTCAAGTCGGATGCCGACAGAAAATTCAAATCAATCTCTATACTTTCTGTTTGGGTCTCTACTAAAAGTGCTGGCCGTATAGGGTAGGCTTTATTTCCATCATCTTCGTAACGACTGCTCGCTAATATTAAAAATGGATACCCTTTCGCCCGCCGAATGAACTGAGACAAAAACTCCTTAGACATATCATCAAACCAATGAGTATCTTCTAGTTCAATCACCACTGGTTGTAAAAGAGCTTCTGCAATAAAAAGATTAGCTACTGCCGCTAAAGAATTTTGAAAACGCCCCCTTGCATCTAGTTGATCCCAAAGACCACCAGGCTTCTGTACTCCAACTAAAGCAGCCAGAACTGTTTCCGTTCGACTAATTTCTCTACGAACCAAATCCGCCTCTGGATGGCCCAAGGACGCTAGCTCATTTTGTAGTTCAGAAAAATTTCTATCATAGGCTTCAATATTTACCGACAATGAGTTCTCTGGACTTTGTTCAAAATAGTTTTTTAAGAAATAAATAAATGGATTAAATGGCTTTCGAAGAATTTGATCACTTTGACAATTAAACCAACTAATCGCAGCCTTTTCACTTAATGAACGCCTAAGTTCAAAACTTAATCGACTCTTTCCTATCCCGGCCTCCCCAAAGACATACGCAACCCCCGCAAATGTGCGCTCGGATAAGGGTAAGGCAAACTCCACTAATTTTCCTAATTCTGTGGCTCGGCCTACATAAGCCCCCCCAAATGAGGTCCTCCCACTTAAATTCCTACCCGTTAATAAAAAGGTTGGGATAGCATGCTCAAACCCTTTAAAAACATCTTCCCCCCTTGACACAAATCTGAAGTTTCGGTTTCGCTGAATATTCTCATCTGCTAATATCTCTCCCCATTCTGCACGGGCCATCAACCTCGCTGCTAGGTTTACACGGGCACCAACAGCGGCATACTGACAGCGCTCTTCACTACCAATAACGCCTGTAAATGCTGTCCCGGACGTAATCCCAATCCTATATCGAGCCCCAGTAAGTGGTTTTAACGACTTCAGGTCTTCTTGAATAGCACTAACAAACTCAAGTGCTCTATCTACATTATTCTCAAATGATACAGGTGCACCAAATAAACAAAGCATCAATCCTCCTTTGTCTCCAAAATCAATTTCCTTAAAATATGCCCCAAAGTTGAGGGTGTGATCGATAATGGATGATGCTAAATAGTCGAGCTTTCTATGTGTATCAACCCCTTCAAACGCTATAAATACACTAACAACATTCCTAAATTCACCTTGCTCATTAGAGCGGTATACTGCCTCTGGTAGAAAATTAGACATTACCTCTGGCTGTGGAGATGGCAGAACCACCTCCTTAGATGGTAGCCGCTTTCTGCGAAGTATCGCTTTGGGTAATAATTTATACCAACCCTGACCAAGCGGCTCTACATCCAGCAATTCAGAAGAAATATGCTCATGAAAAGCAGTATCACTCACGATCTGCAAACTTTGTGCATGCGTTTGTGCGTGCGCACATTGGTCAATTGGTAATCCCCTGAAATAGAAGGCCTTTCGCTTCTCTCCTACAATGCCCCAATCGACATCACCATACGAAAGACCAATTTTAATCCCGATGTGGTATTTATAAAGCACTCCCCCCTCTCTCTTTTCTCGCTCAAATCGATTTATTATTGAAATTGCCGTAGACAAAACGTTCGCACCTGCCTGGTCCACTGTTAAGCCCTTTTCCTGAACCGGAAAAATAGCATTAAAACTATCTCCAGCAAAGTATGGAATAAGGCCCCCGTTTTGATATACCAGTTTAATCGTTGGTTGAAAAATATCATTTAATGCAACGGACAACTCTTCCGCGCCTACAGGCCCTTTACGCATTAACATGTCCGTTAGTTTGGTAAATCCACTTAGATCCACAAACATTGTAAAGGCCTTTAATCGCCCCTCCCTTTCGTTGGCCCTATAAACCTCTTGGATAAAATGCGGTATGAAGTGTTTCAAAATAATCAATAATGGTTAAATGATCCGCCTACGTTGCATAAACCAATAGACTCCAAGTGTAAACAATACAGTCCCTAATATGGTAGTCCAAAACATCCATGGCTTATCTGGAAGCCCACTCGCAATGTTCATCCCAAAAAAAGATGATATCAATGTCGGAACCATTAAAACAACCGTTATCACAGTTAGTCGATGGATAACCTCATTCAGGTTGTTGGATATTATACTAGAATACGCATCCATCGTCCCGTTAAGGATATTGGTATATACATTGGCCATTGAAAGCGCTTGGGAGTTATCAATGATAATATCTTCAAAAAAATCAACCAACTCCTCATCCCCATTGATATGCAAAAAGTCAGTCCGTTTCATTTTCATTTTTAACAGCTCATTCGCGCTCAATGAATTAACAAAATATACAAGGCTTTTTTCGATACTCAGCAATTGTTTTAGCTCCCTATTTCGGCTACTATTCATAAGTTCTCTTTCCATCCGATTCCGCCTCAAATTCAATTTCTTTAGGCTTGATAAATAACGGTATACATTCTGCTCTAAAATTTGTAAAACAAATCGCTTCTCATCGGTAGGATCAAAATTTCGGACCTTATTGTCTAAAAAAGTTTCAATTACGGGCGTTTGAATCGCAGAAATGGTAATAACATGCTCAATTGTCAATATTATTCCAACAGGAACAGTCATATAAATAGCTTCGTTGGCACCCTCCTCCAACAATTCTTTGTTCAATACCGGTGTGTTAATCAAAATGAACCGGACATCTTCATCTCGCTCATATCGAGCTCGTTCATCTAAGTCAAGTGAGTCTGTTAAAAAAACAGAGTCGAAAGAAAATGTTCTCGCAAAATCCTCTAACTCCTCCGGTCCAAATGGAGGAGTCAGGTTAATCCAGCAGCCAGGCTCCGGTTCCGCCAGCTCGGCTAGTCGCCGTTTGTCTTTTGCGTAATAACGAATCACCGTCCATTTTTAATTACAAGTAAAAAAGAGAGGCAAAGGTAATGGAAAATTACAAACTGCACCGCAGAATAAAATACGATCCTCCTGCCTCATCGCTAGTCATTTGGATGACCAATATCTCCTATTAGGTAGCTAACTAACCTAAATTAACTATCTTTGTTTCTGTTTGTTTTTCTCTTAATTGGTATGCACTTGAAGCATGTTCTACTTGCCTGTGTTTGGCTCTTCTGTTCTCTACATGCAGGCTCCCAACCCGCTGAGAAAAAATATACGTACGCTCACCCACAAATGGGGACTACATTTAAAATTACTTTTTACTCTCGACTCGACTCGATCAGTTCTCAAGCAATAGCAACTGAAATTTTCTCCAAAATTGATTCTCTGAATCTACTATTCTCTGATTACCTCCCTGAAAGTGAATTAAATCGCCTCTGTAACCAAGCAGGAAACCTTAATTGGATAAATATCTCATCAGATTTGTGGAATATTCTGGATCTATCCAACTATTTTACACAGGCCTCCTCCGGTGCATTCGATGTTTCAGTAGGCGCCATTACTAGATTATGGAGAAAAGCACGCGCAATGAAGGAGTTGCCAGACTCTACCTTAATATCAAATACCCTTCGATCTGCTGGACATACCTGCGTCCAACTAAAATCCAAACAGCAAGCCAGAATTCTTCAAGCCGGAACGCGACTGGACCTGGGTGGAATTGCGCAAGGTTACACTGCTGACATTTGTCTTAACCTCCTCCGATCCAAGGGAATTAGAAGAGCGCTGGTAGATGCTGGAGGAGATATCGCAATTGGCGATCCTCCTCCCTATTCAAATGGCTGGCTAATCTATTTTCCGTCCTATAGCAATGATAAACCCGATCATCTGGATAGTCTCCGGCTATCTAATTGCGGCATCACCACATCAGGAGCTACCACGCGGTATCTTGAAGTAAACAACATCAAATATTCTCATATCATCGATCCAAGAACAGGATGGGCACTCACCGAAAATTACTTGGTAACCGTCCAAGCTCCTAATGCGACCATCGCAGATGCTTGGGCTACTGCTTTAAATGTACTAGGCCCATTAGGCTGGGAACTCATCCGAGATGAACACCCCGAACTTAATGTATGGATTATCAAGAGTAACCATTGATCCTTTTTTAACTAGACTCTTCTATGAAACGTCGAAATTTCCTTCAAAACAGTATCGGATTGGGCGCAGCCCTTTCTTCAAGCCACGCCTGGGCGGATCCAGCTCAACACACAACGAATAATGCTGTCTTTAAGTTGAATTTTGCACCGCATGACGGCATGTTTTCCAACCACGCTGGCACCGATGTTCTCCGGCAAATTCAATTCATGGCGGATGAAGGGTTTTCTGCCTTTGAAGATAATGGTATGGCCAGCAGACCAGTCGAACAACAAAAGCAAATTGGAAAGCTCTTAGAAAAGCTCGAAATGAAGATGGGCGTTTTCGTCGCCCATAAGATATATTGGAATGAAGGAAACCTAGCTTCCGGAAATCCAGACAGAAGAAAAGAGTTTTTGAAAGATATCAGTAATGCCGTCGAAGTCGCAAAAAGGGTCAACGCTAAGTGGATGACAGTAGTTCCTGGTTGTGTTCATACTCAGATTAGCCCCGGTTTCCAATTTGCAAATGTGGTTGAATCCCTCAAACAAGCCTCCGAAATCCTCGCTCAAAACAATCTAATCATGGTACTCGAACCACTCAATTTTCGTGACCATCCAAATATGTTTCTTTACAGTGCCCCTCAAGCCTATTCTATCTGCAAAGCCGTAAATAGCCCAGCCTGTAAAATTCTATTCGATATTTACCACATTCAAATTCAAGAAGGAAATATCATTCCAAATATAGACGCTTGCTGGGATGAAATAGACTACTTCCAAATCGGTGATAACCCTGGCAGGAAAGAACCCACTACTGGTGAGTTAAACTATCTTAATATCTTTAAACACATCCATACAAAGGGCTTTAATGGGATTCTTGGCATGGAGCACGGAAATGCCCTCCCTAATCAAGCAGGAGAAAGAGCGTTAATTAATGCTTATAAGGCAGTTAACCAGTTCTAATTTGATGAATACCGACATTATACGTTATTTCAGGCAACCTTCCCAATAGATTTTTATTCTTATAGAAAAAATGATTATGAATAGTAAACTACTGTTTGCCTTACTCTTGGTAAGCTCCGGCCTGCTTGCACAATCCTCTACCTTATCCTATAATCGAACGCTTAAATGGCAATCAGAAACAACCAAAATGACCGCCCCTGGAGGAGAACTTCTGTCCGTCTGGAAATTTGAAAACTGTAGTTACGCTGATTTTGCACCTACTCTACCAATTTACAACGAACGCTTCCAACTCCCAAGTAATGGCTCCTTAACCGTTCTTCTGGAAGAGTCAATATGGGAACCCGTAGCTCTGGAGGGTAAAGACAAGAGTGCCATTCAAGCGAATCCAATTATCGAAACCTATGTCGACCAAGAACGGACGCAATTCTTCGGCCGGGTAACCATACTACCTTTCCGAACTACCACTAATGGTAAATATGAACGCCTCCGCTCTTTCACTTTAAAAATACAGGTAAACCAAACACCTAACTCCCCCACCCAAGTAAGCGATCGAACGGTGTTTAATTCCCTATTGAGTACTGGCGATGTTTATAAATTCGGTGTCAATCAAACAGCCGTTTACAAACTCTCTTACGACTACCTGAAAAATAAACTTGGGGTTTCTAACATCGACAACATCGATCCACGAAATATCCAATTACTTGGAAATGGGGGCTATATGTTGTCTGAAAAAAACAGTGATCCAAGGCCCGAAGACCTACTAGAAAATGCTATTTTCATCAGCGGAGAATCAGATGGAAAATTTGATCCTTCAGATTATATCCTTTTCTACGCTACCGGACCATCTCCAATACAGATTACCGGGGGAGAACTTAACCCGACCCTTACCATAAAAAACCATTTATACGATCGGTTTGCCTTCTATTTCTTAAAAATTGGTTCTGAAAAAGGCAAACGAATCGTAAATCAAGCTTCTGTTCCAGCCTCAACAATCAGCTCTGAATTCGATGACGTAATCCGCATTGAAGAGGAGCGTTACAATCTCCTCAATTGGTCTTCTGTTCATCAGGGATCCGGAAAACGTTGGTATGGCGATTTATTCGAACAAGTACGGAAAAGGGAATACAAAATGAATTTCCCAAATATAGTCCTTCAACCTTCTACCGTCAGAATGGAGTTCGCCGGACGTTGTGACAATACCAATTCAACAGTTCAACTTAATATTGATGGGACCAGCTTCAGTAGTACCATCTTCGGAACAGATAATGACAATAACAATGCAAATATTGCAACCAATGTAAGTTTAGGAGGAGCCTTTATTCCGGATAATGATGAAATAAATATTGCTATAGATTACCTGCCAACGCCAAAAATTAGTCAAGGATGGTTGGATTACATTGAAGTTGATGTTCGTCGAAAACTCATCATGACAAATCAAATGATGTCCTTCCGCGACCTAAACGCCCGACTCAATGCAACCACTCTGTTCAATCTTCAGGTCACCAACGCAAATGGTCTTTCAATCTGGGATGTTTCTACGTTTTATATTCCCGCTAATCAACAATTTGAAGTAGACAACGGATTGGTTCGCTTTGGTGCAACTACGAACAATCAGATCAAAACATTTATTGCCTTTTACGACAACGCTTCTTTCCCTTCACCAGAAGAAACTATTGGTAAAATATCAAATCAAAACTTACATGCTCTGGAAGATGTAGAGCTATTAATATTGTATGCTGCAGCCTTTGAAGGACCTGCTCAACAACTGGCTCAACACAGACGGGACTTTAGTGGACTAAATGTACAAACCATTCTTATTGACCAAGTCTATAACGAGTTTAGCTCTGGAGCTAAGGATCCAGTTGCTATCAGAGATTTCTCTAGGTTGTTATTTGAAAAAAATCCTGAAAAATTTAAATATCTCTTGCTGTTTGGAGATGGTTCTTACGATCCAAAAAATAACCGTAAGGATGCAGAACACAAAGATTTTATCCTAGTGTGGGAAACGGATAATTCCTTAAGCCCTATTGAGGCACACCCATCCGATGATTTTTTTGGTTTGCTTAGCCCAAATGAAGGCAATATTCAAGGTGTTATACGAGGCGCCCTCGAAATAGCCGTTGGTCGAATTCCCTGTAATACCCTTTCTGAAGCCCAAATAGTAGTGGATAAAATCATTGCCTATGATAAAAATCCTGTAACCTTAGGCGATTGGCATAACCGCCTAGTCTATGTCGCTGATGATCAAGAATCAAACCATATTGACCAGGCAGAAGTGCTATCCGCAAAATCTCTTCAAACTGAAGACTGGTTCAATGCTGAAAAAGTATATTTTGATGCCTACCCTAGAGTTGCCTCCTCTAGTGAAAAAAGGATACCCGATGCAAAAGCAGCTATAAATGCAGCCATGTTCAAAGGGGCTCTAGCTGTTAACTACATCGGACATGGCGGACCAAAGGGTTGGGCACAAGAACGAGTGGTTGATATTGCAGATATTCAAGGTTGGGAAAATAAAGACAAACAAACCCTATTCATCACGGCAACTTGTTCCTTTGGAGGATTTGATGATCATTCCTTTGTCACAGGTGGTGAGCTTTGCCTCTTACAGCCAAATGGTGGTGGTATGGGGCTTTTCACAACCGTACGCCCAGTTTATATCGGAGCTAATGATGCCCTAACAAACGCAGTACAACAATTTTTATTCAAACATGAAAACTATGGTTACCGCACTATTGGTGAAATATTAAGGGATGGAAAAAACACACTTTCAAGTGGAAATCAAGATAACGCCCGCAGATTTCTCCTTTTTGGTGACCCCGCTCAAAAACTTGCATTACCAGAATTTAGGGTACAAACAGATTCAATTAATGGGCAAGCCGTCCAAATAGGCTTACCAGATACCTTAAAAGCACTTCAAAGAGCCTCTCTATGTGGGTCTGTAACGGACACCTCTGGAAATATACTGACCTCTTTCAACGGACGTGTATTTGTTACCCTTTACGATAAAGCTCAAATGCTTAGAACCCTCGGCTTGAACGGAAGTCCTGTGAGAAACTTCTCCGTTCAAAGAAATGTCTTGTTCAGGGGAAGTGCAACCGTAAATAACGGTCGTTTTAAAGTAAATTTCACGATGCCAAAGGATATCAATTACGCCTTCGGTTATGGAAAAATTAGTTACTATGCTGAAAACGGAACCCCTTTTGATGCTGCAGGTGGTGATAACAACCTTCTGATAATTGGAGGAACCTCCACGGAAGTAAAAGATGAACAACCACCAATCGTACAGGTCTTTCTTAATACAGACGCTTTTGTGTCAGGAGGATTAACGGATGATGATCCAAAAATATTAGTGAAATGTGCAGACGATAATGGGATGAACGTTAGTGGAGTTAGTTTGGGTCACGACCTGGTTGCCGTAATCGATGAAAATGTGACGGCATCTATTGTCTTAAATGAATTCTATGAAAGCAAACAAGATAACCCTAGAGAAGGCAAAGCGCTTTACCCGCTTAGAAATCTGGCCCCCGGAAAACACACCATCCGAGTTAAAGGATGGGATATCGCCAATAACTCAGGAGAAGGTTATACTGAGTTTGTAGTGGCAGAGGATGGCAATGCTGCACTTAAACACGTTCTTAACTACCCTAATCCGTTTACTACAACAACTAACTTTCAATTCGAACACAATTTAGCCGGCCAATTAATGGATATACAAGTTTCCATTTTTTCAGTCTCCGGCAAACTTGTAAAAACAATAAATCAGTCCCTTCTGCCCGATGGATACCGTGTCACAGATATTACATGGGACGGTAAAGACGAATTTGGTGACCAACTTGCTCGTGGTGTTTACATCTACAAAGTTAAAGTCCGTGGAACAGACCTCTCAGGTCAACAAGTTTCATCGGAAAGTAATTTTGAAAAACTAGTAATACTTAAATAAGCTTGTAAGAAAAGAGCCTGGAGAAATTGTTTCTCTAGGCTCTTTTCTTACAAGCAATCCCAGTCGTAAAGGACTTTTGAAAAATCCCTTCTTTCCAAGTCACTCGCTCGAATAAAGAAGTGGCCAACCCCCATATCCCCCCACATTAAATCCATTAATTCATCCGAATCTAGCTGCAGTAACAATAGCATTGGATCCTCCTTCCTTCTCGGATCGTCTTGAGTAAAATAAGCATAACCACCTATTTTATGGCCATCTGAGCGAACCTTCCTTCCGAAATCCTCATAAACCTCCCATTCTTTCTCGCCAAATTGTTGAAAAAAACCTGCACCAAAGCGATCTGAAAATTGATAGTCTGTTACAGGTAAGACCTCCTCCTCCTTTGAAAAGGCTAGTGGAAACGATTCATCTGGGTGATGTGGTAACAAATCATATTCTACTTTTTCGGTTGGCAATGTCGACTTCAGTAATTTTAAATCACTTACAGGATCCGGATGAAAAAGTACTCGAAAACCCCCTTGATGTTCTCCATCATCAAAATCCATCCCATATAAGTCATCATCCCCAATATAAAATTGTACTATTCCTTTTGTAGGAAATGGTTTCAAAGGTGGTATTTCTTGAAAATTTATCTGAGCCAAAAAAAACAACGGAGTCCCATCCTCGTTTTTAGGCCATTCATGACCATTTGGTAGGTAGGGTAATCCCCCAACCTTACTCCTCCATGGGGCTGTTTCTCCCGAAGCATTCGCTCTAACTCGAATAAATTCTTCCTTCGTATCCAATAATTCCGTTCTAAACGGTTCAATAGCTGCTGGTAATTTCAAATCCATCACATTTAGTCAGGTTCAAATCCAAGTACAATATTAAAGTTACCATAATCGGTCCATTTGGCAGACCTTCCAATTAAAGCTGGCTGGTCAAAACCAAAACCATAATCAAACCCTAGTGTGCCAAACATTGGAAGGAACACCCTCAACCCTAGACCCGCTGCTCGTCGTACATCAAACGGATTATACTCCCGAAGACTTTTCCAAGCGTTGGTTCCTTGTGCCCATGCCGTCACAAAAATGGTACTTTGTGGACTTAATGATATTGGATAGCGCAATTCAACTGTATACTTGCTGAAAACACCTGCTCCCCCAGTAATCCCTGTCATAATTCCATTATCTTTCCCTGATTCGGAGTTTGCTTCGTACCCTCTCGCGCTGATAATTTCCTGACCATTTAAACCAAAATTTTGGTTATTTAGTCCATCCCCCCCAACCAAAAAGCGTTCAAATGGACTCAAACTTGTTTTGCTATTCCATCGCCCAAGAAGACCTATCTTAGTAGAAGTTTTCAGCACCAGTTTCCCTACAATTGGAGTATACCATTCTGCATTGAAACGCCACTTAAGGTATTCAACATATCGAAATACATCATTTGCATTGGCTGTATCGTAATAGGTCTCACTTCTACCATTAAAGAAAGAATAGGGAGGTGTTATTTGGGTTAACAATGAAATAGTAGAACCCCCTTTGGGGAAAATGGGATCATTTACACTGTTTCTTGCAATAGTAATTCCAAGGTTATAATTGTTAAAACTACCATTTGATATCGTTCTACCATTTCTAGTATCGACAAACCCTCCAAAGAAATTTGTCAACTTCAACGTCTGAATATCCAGATCTGCCCTAAAGACAAAGTTGTCATCCGGCCATTTTAAACGAGTACCAAAACCAATCGTTCCTTGAATAATCTCC
>JBKDAM010000035.1:0-7162 GCA_046316495.1 Chitinophagales bacterium | reverse complement strand
CTCGACCCCTCCCGTACCGGAATTGACTTCGCGAATACCATCGTCGAAACCTATGAGAACAACATCACCACCAATATTAATATGTATAATGGAGGTGGCCTCTGTATCGCCGATATCAATAACGACCAACTGCCCGATATCTACTTCGTCAGTAGTAACGGAAAAAATAAAATGTACCTTAATCAAGGCAATCTGCAATTCAAAGATATTACCGACGAAAGTGGACTGGCTTCTGAAGAGGGATTCGAAACCGCCGTCACCGCAGCAGACGTAAATGCAGACGGTTTCCTTGATTTCTACATCTGCCGAGGCGGAACCCTTAAAGACGATTCCCGCCGAAACCGGCTCTTCATTAATAACCAAAACAATACCTTCAGCGAAAAAGCAGCCGAATTCGGAATCGATGACATGAGCGCCTCCACCGGTGCCAACTTCTTCGACTATGACCTAGACGGCGACCTGGACTTGTACGTCCTTAACTACCCTACCGAGGCCATCTGGACCAATAAAATCGAAGCCGTATTAGGCCCAGATAAAAAATACAAACCCCTCTTGATGCCCCGACTTGAATTTGACTCCGATCGTTTTTACGAAAATGTCAATGGCAAATTTGTCGATGCCTCCAAAAAAACAGGTATCCAAAACCTGGCTTACGGCCTTAGTGTCTCGATCTCTGACTTCAACCGGGATGGTTGGCCCGATGTATATGTCGGCAATGACTTTATTCAGCCCGACCTACTCTACATCAATAATAAAAAAGGAGGATTCACCGACCAGCTTAGCCAATATTTCCAGCATTCCTCCCAACATACCATGGGTACCGATATCACCGACTTCGACAACGATGGTTTGGTGGATTTATACGCCGTGGATATGCTTTCTGCCCATAATCAGCGCCAAAAAGCCTTCCTGGCAACGAATACCCTCAGTAAATACACCGCCCTCATTAAAAATGGGTACTTCGAACCCGTCGTCCAAAATGTACTTCAACGCAATAATGGAAACAACACCTTCAGTGATGTAGCCTGTATTAATGGGGTGTACAAAACCGACTGGAGCTGGAGCGGACTCCTTTTCGATATCGACAATGATGGGCTCCGGGACCTACATGTCACCAATGGATACCGAAGAGAAGTGACCAGCCGGGACTTCGCCGATTTTATTCTACCAGAAATTCAAAAAACACACGGAACGGGCAGACGCCTCCGCGATATTTACCCCAACTTTGATGATTTCCTGAAATTAGTGCCCACCTTCAAGGTGCGTAATTTCTGCTTCCAAAACAAAGGAAACCTTCAATTCGACGACTCCAGTGGAAAATGGATGACCATACCCGCCTCCTGGTCCTGCGGCTCGGTCTGGGCCGACCTCGATAAAGATGGCGACCTGGAACTGGTCGTTAACAACCTCGAACAGCCGGCCTATATCTATGAAAATAAAAGCGTAGGAAAAACGGGAAATAATTACCTACAACTGAAATTGGTCGGTGGCGAAAAAAATCCATTTGCCGTTGGCGCTTCTTGCTTAATAGAATACGAGGGAAGCAAAATTCAATATGCCGAACAATTTCCTACTCGAGGCATTTTCTCCTCCGTCGAACACCTGCTCCATTTTGGGCTTGGGAAAACGAGTACCATTGACCGCCTAACCGTTCGTTTCCCAAATGGTAAAACATTGACCATGGAAAATGTACAAGTTAATCAACGACTTGTCCTTCGTCAAACCGACGCACAAGGAGGCCCTGTTGCTAGTATTTGCCCTGACCCCGCTTCCACAAAGCCCCTATTTGCCAAAAATAAAGCCCTAAATTTCCAACATACAGAAAATGAGTTCAACGATTTTGAAACCTGGCCGCTCAACGCCTGGAGCTGCTCCGACTTGGGGCCCTTCACAGCAAAAGGAGATGTCAATGGCGACGGATTAGAAGACTTGTTTATAGGGAATGCATTTGACCAACCTGCTACCCTCGCTATCCAACAAGAAAACGGCCAATTCAAACCGCTTCAATCCCCTAGTTTCACAGCAGATAAACTGTTTGAAGACCATGGTGCTTGCTTCTTCGATGCCGACGCCGATGGCGACCTAGACTTAGTAGTGCTCAGCGGGGGCGCCGAAGCTACCTCTCCCCAGGCTTGGCAACATCGACTTTACATCAATGCCGATGGGAAAGGAGATTTTAGGAAAACACCTCCAAATGTACTCCCTCCTCTACCGGATATCGGCGGAAGAGTGGTCGCCCATGATTACGACAGCGATGGTGACCTGGATTTATTTATCGGCGGACGCGTTAAACCAGCCAACTGGCCCCTCCCACCCGCCAGCGCAGTACTCCGTAATGACCGAGATCGCTTTACCGATGTGACTGCCCAGGTAGCCCCTGACTTCAAATTCTGTGGAATGATCACCGACCTGGTTTGGGCCAACATTGATGCAGACCCCAGCCCCGAGCTAATCGTTTGCGGAGAATGGATGCCAATCACCGTTTTTAAGTTTCAAAATGGCCAACTTGTTAAGCAAAATGACTACCCAGGCCTACAAAAAAGCAATGGACTCTGGAATCGACTGATCTGCGATGACCTGGACGGAGATGGCGACATGGATCTAGTCACCGGCAACCTAGGATTCAATACTAAATATACCGCCTCCGCAGCAGCTCCTTTGCAGTGCTATGCAGGCGATTTTGACGGTAACGGAACGTTGGATCCAATAATGGCCATCCCTGAATATGGGGAATGGCACCCAATGGTGCAAAAAGAGGTGCTAACCAAACACATTCCCAGTTTGAAAAAGAAGTTTCTCTACGCCAAAGACTACGGGAAAGCCACCATTACCGATGTGTATAGTCGGGAAATCCTGGACAAAGCCCTCCAACTCAACTGCTTTACACTCGCTACCTCCTGGTGGGAAAATAAAAATGGCACCTTTATCCAACATGAACTGCCCCGACAAGCCCAAATTGCCCCAACTATGGGCATTCTCGTCGAAGATGTAAACGGTGACGGCCGAAAAGATATCCTGATCGCGGGCAATAAATATGGTATGGAGGTGGAAACCAATCGCTGTGATGCAGGGACAGGGCTGGTGTTAATTGGAACGCCATCTAACCAATTTATGCCGCTCGAAGGAATCAAAAGTGGGTTCTGGGCCAACAAAGAAGTCAGGGACCTACTACTTCTTCGAGGGAAAAACAGAAGAACAATACTGGTAGCCAATAACGATGCTGCAGCCGAAACCTATTGGCTCCAATAAGAATAGCAAAACCCCAAAAACCAATCCAAAACAGAGAGTGCGCCCCCTTCATCGCACTAACGTTACATCCCCACTGTACCACTTCAGCTCCCCATCCCAAAATTCAACTTCCACTTGATATACATATACCCCCGGCAACATGTCCAATCCCCGATGCCTGCCGTCCCAACCCAATAGCTCTTCGTTGGTGGGTATATTGTTCGCTCTAAATACTTCTTCCCCCCAACGGCTGTAAACACTCAGCCTGCGAAGCGTTTTCACCGATGGATCGGAATAAACCGTAAAAAAATCATTCCAACCATCTTTATCCGGGTGAAAAACATTCGGAATGTATAGCTCCCGACGCGAATCGATGGTAATACAAACCGAATCCCGGGCAATACAACCTTCCTCGTTGGAAAGAATTAACCGTTGACAGCCAGACTGAACCGGCACAAACGAAATCCAGGAACAACCAATGCAGCTGGTATCGCCACCAATACCCTCCCACTGATAGGTCAACGTACTCGAATCCGGATAAAGATGCTGTGCAGACAAGACCAAAGACTCTCCCAGTTTCCACTGGAGGTCTAGCCCCAAGTCAACAAAGGGGGTCACCGCCGTAAAAATTGTTTCCTCTCCCGATACAGTACAACCTTGGACATCCGTAACCGTAACCCGATAGGTTCCTGCAGCCAAACCCAACTGCTCGGGGCCTGTGCCAGCGTTCGACCATGACCATATATAAGGCCCTACCCCACCCTGTACCCAAGCCTCTATTCGCCCATTCGCGAAGCCCAGACAGGTCTCCGCCTCCGCCTCCAGGAGTAAACGCAGCTCCTCCGGTGGCATTAAAACAGCACTACCGACCGATTGGCAGCCCTTCGCATCTACTATGGTAACCACATAGTGCCCAGCGGGGAGGTTGCTTCGAACGGGAGCAGCGCTCCCATCCCCCCAGTTAACTACGTAAGGAGCGGTTCCTCCACCGATGACCACCGATAAACTGCCATCCGAACTGGAATAGCAGCGTGGAGCCACCTCCAGGAAAGAATGGAACAAAGAATCGGGAGCGGAAACTACCGCACTCGATAGTTGAAGGCATCCATTGCTATCTGTAACGGTCACCTCATAATTCCCAGCCGCTACTTCTTGCAAGGAAGCCCCTGTGGCACCGGTGCCCCACTGATACTGATATGGAGCCACTCCTCCAGCAGCCTCCACATACACTTCCCCATCCAAACCCGCGTAACAAGATACTCCGGTAACCAGTAGGCCAAGCTCCAATAAGGGAGGTTCCTCAATTTGGAAGGAAGTTGAAACCATACAACCCAAACTATCCGATATCAACAGGTTGTAAGTACCTGCTGGAAGTTGCCCTGCAGTGGCACCTATTCCACCCATGCTATAGGTATATTGATAGGGAGGAAGTCCACCACTTACCACAGCCGTTGCCATGCCATCACTCCCTCCTGAACAACGAACATCCATGGTTTCGATCACCCATTGTAGAGGCGCTGCTGCTGCCACCCAAACAGAATCCACCTGGGTGCAGCCCCAACTATTCGTCACGGTAAGCGAATACCAGCCCGAACTGAGTCCTGAAATTGGAGGAGTTGACTGACCATTTTCCCATAAATAGAGAAACGGCTCACCCGAACCATTCACCTCCACCCATGCCTGACCATCCTGACTTTGGGCACAGGTGGCAGGACTGGAAAACAAGGAAAGATTAAAACTGGGCAAGGTTTCAACGAGCGCAAGCCCCTCTAATGTGCAACCTTGTTCATTCGTTACGGTAAGTCCATATTCACCAGCCGATAATTGGCCTAGACTTGCATTGGATTGACCGTTACTCCAGCTATAAATCAGAGAGCCTCCCCAACCGTTGACCAAGGCTACCAAGCCACCATCCATTCCTCCCGGACACGAAACCGGGGTTGGCAGCAGGCTAAGGGACGCTACCTGGGCACTGGGAAGCAATGCCGAGGCAGACCCAGTGCAGCCGTTGCCATCCGTCACCGTCACGGCATACCAGCCAGCCTCCAGACCCGATACCGCAGAGGTATTTGCCCCATTGGACCAATTATACACAAAAGGGGAAGTCCCACTAATGACCGATGCAGAAGCGCCCCCGGTATCACCAGGGCAAGGAATGGAATCCAATCCAATTCCTACTGGCAGGGTATATGAATAAGCCAGGGTGATGGGTGCAGAGGCGACCCGGCAATTGGCCAGCTCTAGGTTGCCCAGCGCACTGGCCACTAAAAGTCGGTATTGCTGACCTGCAACGGCTGAAGGGAGTACTAGCGTTGTACTATCTTCAGCCGGCAGGGATACCCAAACACTATCCGACCAAACCTGCCACTGATATGTCGGTGCGCTAAATGGGAAACTGGATAGGGAGGGTTCAAGGGTAACCATGGAGCCCGGACAAAAAAATACGGTATCCGAAACCATTATCTCAGGGCCACAAGCCCGAAATGAAATATTGTCGATCGCCAAGTCATTCCCATTTCCACCTGGAGCATTATTTCGAAGTGCTAATAGAATAGAGGTCTGCCCGGGAGCCGTAGTAAAAGAAAACCGAGAGGTATGCCACTGCTCATCGGAAGGTATATTTCCGGTTTCACACACCTCAACACCATCCAATAAAAAAGAGAGATTGGGTTTGATGGCGTTTGGAAAGGCACTTTTAAAAAGATTTATAACGTCAATGGAAAATTCATACGTGGTTAATTCGCAAACCTCCACTGTTTTTTGATAAAAAAGCCCCGGCTGATAGGAAGCATTAACCACCATCATATAACCATTGGGCTCGGGGCCATTGTCCTCAATTTTAATCCAACGGGATGCCGCAAAAGACCCCCAACTACTGGTATTATTGGTGATACAATACCAACCATCATTCGGCGGCGGATTTAATTGGTAATTGTATCCTGGAGCAATTCCGGGATTGGTGGGGAAAATATTCGGAATACCGCTCCCAAAATCACCATTGGGGAAGATATTGGAACCCAAGGTGCCCGAACAAGTACTTTGACAAGTAGCCCAGGAAACCTGAATAACAGTATCAATCGGATGGCCACTGAGGATTTTTGTTGAAAAACCAGCAAAAAGAAAGAAACCAATACGAAACAGGTGAACTACACGCTTTACAGCATCATTTTTCATCAGAACAAGGAATCAGCAATAGATTTTTTGTAAATTTATAGCAAAAGTATCAAAAATACGGTTTTAAATAAAACCTTTATTCCTTTAATTTTTAAGAATAGAAAAACGGCAAAAAAGGAAGTGCAGCAAATAAAACTACCCATTGACTAGATGGAGCGGAAGAAAAAAGCGCTTGGCCATTTTAATCTTGATGCGAATGGAACAATTAGTTAAAGCGCAATAGTAAAGAGATCAATAAAATTGAAGACTACCTCAAATTACATACATAATTGAGCAGGTAACTTAAAAAACACTACACTAGATTCCTGCTGCAAACCGAGGGAAACAAACAAGTCGATTATTATTCTATTTTACGGCAAATAAACAAGAAATTTGTCCTTCAAGCACG
Source organism: Chitinophagales bacterium (assembly GCA_046316495.1). Lineage (GTDB taxonomy): Bacteria > Bacteroidota > Bacteroidia > Chitinophagales > Saprospiraceae > M3007. The sequence goes on along the minus strand of JBKDAM010000035.1, from coordinate 372 downwards.
GGTAGTTATTCCAAACTAAACCAGGATCAACGTTTTAAAAAGGCATTATCCAAGAAAAAAAGAAGAGAATTGGAAAGCAGGTAAACGCCACCTATCCGTCCAAATAGTAGAATATCAAGGAAATAGAATGAGCAAGAAAAAAAACAAAACAGAATTTGTGAAATGGATTGGCCCCATATTACAGGCACTTAAAGCACTTGATGGATCCGCAACTCCAAAAGAAATAAGCCAGTGGATCAGTGAATACTATCAGTTGACAGACGAGGTACTCAACGAACGATATGGGAAATCAGGAACCCTAAAATTCCCCAATCAATTAGCATGGGCCAGGCAGTATATGGTATGGGAGGAACTACTTGCCTCCTCCAAAAG
>JBKDAM010000034.1:0-4353 GCA_046316495.1 Chitinophagales bacterium | reverse complement strand
GATACGCTCAACTGCTGGCTCAACGTGCCGTTCGCTGTCGCACGGAATTTCACCGCAAATTCTCCCGGTGTCGCATCCGCAGAAGTCGTGATCGCATTGTTGAAGATACCGAAGTTCTCCATCGTCTGCTTCGCTCCAGGAATTACCTCCAGTACTTCCAAATTGCGGAAGTTCAGGGTAAACTGGTACGCTGATACTTGTTCTGCTGCTTTGAAGTGTACGGTGAACTCTTCACCTACTACTACCTTCCGGTCGGCTACGTCAAACAACAGGGTGCCTGCTGTACGATCGTCGCTGCTCGTCAAGGTGTTCGGGGTTGCTGTTCCGTCTACGTCGCCCACTTTCACACCCACAAAGTCACCGTTCAGAATGTTGTTCTGGATGTTCGCAATCTGCAGGTTCTCGCGGATCACATCCGCAAATGGGTTGTCGTTGTTCGTAAACTGCTGGCTAGCATCCACAAAGCGCCAGCTGTTGTTGTTCGGAAGCGCCGTGTACGTACCCAGAATCAACTTTCTCAATTCTACAATATCGAAGGTTGTTACGGTTCCAGACTTGTTCGCATCCGCAGCAATCAACTTGTAGGGGCTGCTCAATGGATCCAATCCCAAAATGTGGCGGCTAATTAACACCAAGTCCCATGTGTTTACCCCGTTCAATGGGTCTACATCGTGGATCGGTGTCACCGTCGCATTCGCTGCAATCGGAAGGGCATTCGAGAACAGGTATGAACCAGACACGTTCGAGAAGACTTCACTCAACACCGGTGTTCCGTTCGATGAACCGTTCAACTCGATGTTCGCATCTTCTACTCCCTGTGCGGTTTCTGTCTCCAGTGCACCTGCTACGGTTGCCATGCCTGCCACTGGTCCGCAGATTCCTGCGTTATCCTGTACCAATACATAGGTCTCGCAGTAGTCCGCGTTGCCGGCTGCATCCATCGACCAAAGTTCTACCAACTGCGTACCCAAGTCTGCGCAGGTAAACTGCACTTCTGTTTGTGGAGTTCCGTTCGCATTGGTTGGGAAACCTGTTCCCGTACCGCTGCGGCGGATTGCAATCGTCAACTGGTTCGATGGTGTGTAGTTATCCTCTGTGTACAGCAAGAAGTCACTTGCCCACAGCGATACCATTCCACCGTTCACATTCATCAGGTTTGCGCTCAGTCCGTTGACACACACCACCGTTGGCTTCTTACAGTCTTGCATGCTCGCATCGTAGCTCGCAGTCGTTTCGTTACCACAACCATCTTCGATGATCCAGCGAATCTCGTAGGAACCGTAAGGAAGCTGTGGAGTCGTGGTTTGACCCAATTGGTTCACCCATACTACCCGTGCGGTCCGTGTACCACCGTTCACTGGATCCATCTGGATTCCAAAGCCCCATTTCTGGTTGGCTGGTACCGGGCGGAAGTCGAAGGCTCTCGCTTCACCACCTAAGTAGTTCGGCGTGTTCGCGTTGTTGAACTGTACATTGTTGTACTGCAATAAATTGCTGTTCACCACCGTCTCTTTCACACCATCGGCGTCCAAGTCCATAAACAACAGGTACTTGAAGCGGATATTGCCTCCAGAGCAGGCATCCGTGGCCGTCACCTCCAGGTTCGCTGCGCCTTCGCTCAGGTCCTGGCTGTTGATCGCTGGATCCTGCCAGTAAGCAGCGCTCCACAACGTACCGTCGTTCGTCGTCTCATCGCAGTACTGGCTCGGTGGGGCGGTCAGCACCACAGGGTCCTGTCCGTCGATCACCTTGATGATCTGCTTGTACGTGTAGCAGTTCGCCTCTTTGTTCCAGAAGCTGCTGAAGTTCGTCGTTTGAGCACCTGGTGTCAAAGCCCGTACCGTTGGTTCCCATCCAGGAACGCTGGTTCCAGGAGCAGATACCGTTACACCTAGGCGGTTCTGTGCATGGTTCGTGTTTGCGTTCGGCTCCGGATTTGGGATGTTGATGCAGCCCCCGTTCGGGTTGTATTGGCACCAGTTTAATACCGTCCATGTCCGCTCAATTTTGTAGCAGGCATCCGGAATTACCGTAAAGAATTCATCCGTGTACGATACCGCCATCAATTCGCAGTCCATCGCACCATAGAACTCAGGTGCGCCAAAGTTGCCCGTTCCATCGCATTCAGTCAACAGCTTGTCGTCCGGGAATTTCACAAAGTAGTGCTGGTTTTGAGTCACCACAATCCGCTGGGAGCAAGATGAAGTGTTGCCACCTGCATCTACTGCCGTCCAGCGGCGCGTGATCGTGCCTTTGTTGCACAAGCTGTCAAACTGGTTGTACGCTACTGCACCGGTGAGTGTTGGTGTGGAGCAGTTGTCAACGGCGGTCGCCGTTTCATACGCTCCAAGACTTGGATCAAACGATTCGCAGGAGACTGTAACATTGGCCGGGGCCGTACAGATAGGTTTGATCTTGTCTTCCACCAACACATTCACCATGCAATCATTGTAGTTGCCTACGTGACCGTCCGCAGAGATTGCCCCCGCAACCTGCGCAGCATCGTATACCCGTAGAACGACCGCAATGGTATCGTTCACATCGCTGCAGCAGAACTTCACCTCGTCTTGGAACAAGCTGTCTTGCTGGCAGTCGTTGTTGTTCATTCGTCTGGCTTTAAAGAACACTGCGCTGCAGTTATCCACAGAGCCCGCATTCAAGGTCGTTGCCTGGATCAGGGCCGTACCGTCCATTCCCAAAGCTACTTGTGTCCATTCGTCACATACCGCAGCGGGTGGGGTCAGATCGGAAACGGTCAGCTCAAACGAACAGCTGGATATATTTTCACATCCATCGGTCGCAGAATAAACTACTGTGTATGTACCGGAAGCCAAACATTGGGTGTATGGGAACACCGCCAGTGTATCTGGCAACCAATAATTATTTCCAGCAAAATCCGACAAACTGCCCTCTACTGTGAAGGTGACAAAATTACCTGTAGTAGGATCTACTCCAGAGACTTTCGCCTCTAGTGTCGCTATTTCCGAACAGCCTTCAGAGATGATTACATCCGGAAGTGCTGCTGTTGCGCAACAAGCATTTGCATCGGTGCTCACTGTAAGGTTAGCAGGACAAACAAACTGAGGGCCTCCAAGATCGCGCACTTTAATACGCTGGGTATAGATTACTGGATTACCAGGTCCTAATGGCAAGCACTCATTGCTGACTTTCCAAGTTCTATGGATAGTGTAGCTGCCTGAACATACATCAAAGTGCTCATCTGTGTACGATACCGAGGCAGAACAAAGGCCTCCGGCAACCGCTGCACCATTGATGGAAGGACGTCCTGTCGCTGCAGGATTAGTCGCTGATACATCCAGGTGAACCGCTTCACAATCAACGGTCACATCTGCTGGCACAATTACTGCCGACAACTGGAAAGGCGCCACCGTGATCGTTTGTACACAGCTAGACTGGTTACCCCAGGCATCTGTCACCACAAACATCCGAGTGATTACCTGACGCGGGTTACCACATTCTCCGTTGTTCACCACCGTGTTGTCTATCTGAACCGTGTAGCTACTGCAATCCGATACCAGAATGTTTCCAGTGTTAGAAACATCTGTTGGCTCACTGCAGGCAATGGTTACATCCATCGGACAAGTCAGCACAGGGGCCAAATTATCCACCACCGTTACCGTGCCTTGGCAGATGTTGCCGCTTAGTGCATGTATCAGCTGGTACGTGTAGGTTTTACCAATATCGCTCGCATTCAGCTGCGCAGGAACCCATGGACCGTTCCCCATCGGTGCTACTTTGTCCAACAGAACGCTGTAGTCATCCAGGCATCCATACGCACCACCCAATACCGCATCCGCTCCAACCGTCGCGGTGCAATTTGCATCCAACGCCACCTGAATCGCATCTTGGCAGGCAATCGCTGTGGGCGTACCCACTACCTGTACCACTTTCGTGATCGTCATCTGACATCCAGGATCCAACTGTGGAGCTGAAATGCTGCCAGGCTGAAGCACGCCGTTCACCATGAACGAATTGCTCGCTGCTCCCGCATCAAAGGTCGCCATCACCGTGTGGAAGCCCAAGCCCAAGGCCGAAGCATTGAACTCTGTACTTGGAACCCCATTTACCATTACATTGCTCAACGTGCCCTGTGCACCGTTCGCATCTGCCACCCCAATCGTGAAAATAGGGGTGTTCACGCAGAATGGATCGTTCAGGTTCGTAAAGGCAGGCTGTGGATAGCAAGCCTTGTTTGATAAGGTGGCTGATTTTGGTACAGTAATACCTGGTGTGTTCGAATTAGTGACGCCAACTGTATATCCCACACACTCTGTAAAGCGCCCTTTCAATGTATAGTAAATCACCTCGTCTGCCTCATCTGTAACGTTGTCG
>JBKDAM010000033.1:0-2742 GCA_046316495.1 Chitinophagales bacterium | reverse complement strand
GGTGGATTTAACCTGGAAGTGTCGGACAACATGTACCTGAAGTACCTAACCTTGAAAAACCAGACGGTGTAAAGGTACTTTTTCCCAACCCCAACATTTAACCCGCTGCCCTTAAGCAGCAAACCCAACTTATCATGAGTGATATTTTAAAAATTAAACAGGTCGAAGGCCTGAGTACCTCCCTCGAACAACGCGCCCTCGATTCGCTCGTTCTGAAAAAGGCCAATAACCTCTCGGAACTAGAGGCAGGACCCGCTCGGACCAACCTCTCGGTCTATTCCAGAGCCGAGGTTGATGCCTTGATCGTCGGTGCCCGTGATGCCTACAACGTGGCTGACACCACCGCCCGAAATGCCTTAACAGGTCTTAAGGTTACGGACCGTGTTTTTGTCAACAACGATGGCGACAGCAAATGGGCCTTGTACTTGGTCACTGCGGTCACCAATGGTGCTGGATCTACTTCCACCTTCAAAAAGATTGCGGATGAGGACCTTTTCACCAATGCCTTAACCGCAGCAGCCGTCAAAGCAGCCTACGAGAGCAATGCCGACACCTACGTGTACAACGGAGTGGCAAAAGGCAAGGTGGACAAAATCACCGTTACGGCCAATGTCAACTTGGATGAGTTGAGCGATCTGGCTAGCGACAGCTTTACCACTGCTACAGAAGCCCAAACAGCGGCGAATGCGGCGGCTTCCGCGGCAACAGCGGCTCAAACTACTGCCAACAGTGCGGTTACGGCAGCAGCAGCAGCCCAAACCATGGCTGAAGGCAAAGAGGAAGCGTTCACCCAAGCCACGCAGCAATTCACCAACATCAATGGTCTTGCAAACGTCAACGTACCTCTCACGCTCTCCAATGCCCCCAAAGCGGGATTCATCGTGGAGGTGTATATCAACGGTATTCGTGTTCGGAACGTGATTTACGCGGCGGGTAACCCAACGATTGCCTACAACGTGCCTTACGTGACCGAAAGCTCCGATCACATCAACGTCGTGTACTGTTACTAAACAAGATCGAAGAATAACCCCTAAATCACTAAAAACCGGGATCCTGTGGAAAAGATAGCCGCAAAACAAATTGATGGAGTCCTCGACCTGACAACGGTCCAGGAGGTCCTTGGTAGAAAGCAGTTCAGTGGCGGCGTCGGCGCTTCCAATGGTGCAAGTTCGCATTTTCCTATCATGAGTGGAGGTTACCTGTATTGGGTAGCCTCCCCAACCCGGTTTCCGGATAGCGGTGATTTTAGATTAGGGGTGCATCCCGGAAACGCACTCAAGTTTCAAGTGATGCAAGACGGTGTCTGGATCAATTATTGTCCTCCAGGTTGTTCTTCTACCAGCTGTTTTACCTACGGAACCCGCATTTTAATGGCCGATGGCTCCTTAAAGTTGATTGAAGAAGTGGAAATTGGTGATCAGGTTTTGAATGTTTCTCTGGCAGGATTAGAAACGAGCGAATGGCAGACATTTAGTGCCGCTTCCTTTGTTCCATCTTCAGATACTGCGACTGTAACAGGCGTTTTACGAACCACCTCCAGTTACCATTACCGGATCAATAACCTGCTTCGGATCACCTTTGAACACCCCATTTTGGTTCAGCGTGATCAACAGTTCCGATTCCTACCAGCCGAGGAGCTCCAGCCTGGAGATTTCCTCTTTCACTACCTCCAAGGTTGGGTAGAACTGCATACCCTGGAGCGCATCAACCAACCTACACCAGTTGCCAATATCGACATTGAATCGCACGATACCTACTTCGCCGACTTGTTTTTGGTGCATAACCTACCAGTTTCTGCTACCTAATTCAGCAACACCTCAACCACCTTTCAACCAATAACCTCCATGTCCACCTCCACCCGTTTACGCTTCACCCTGATTTTTGGTCTGTTTCTGGCAGCTATCACCGTGTTCGCCATTTCCCGTGAAATGGAAACCACTGCGGCAACCTCCATTGCCGGTATCATGACCATCCTTTCGACCTATTTATGGTCCCAAACCAAACGTCCTCACAATGAGAGCAAACATCAAGAAAATCTGGATCCTCATCTCCCTGCTCGCAATCGCACTAACGATTTTGATCTGGACAAGGACCAGCTCCCTGCGGAATGAAAACCTCCGACTCCAAAACAACCTGCGACAACTCTCTCAACAGGTAGCTAACCTTCAGGAGCCCGTTTCCTTGCAGGTTCCAACCGAAGATGGCAAACTGGCCGCTCAAACCGCTGTCATGAACCTTCGGCTTCGAGAGCTCACTGCCTTGTATCCCAGACTCGTCTCTGAAATCCGCAACCTCGATGTGCGACCTGAACGTACTGTTCAAGTCACTAACCATTACACCGAAAATGAAAAGCATATCACCACCCTGGTTCGTGACTCTATTATTCACGATACCATTCAGGTCCGCGTTTTTCACTACCAGGATGGGTACTACACCGTGGAAGGGATGCTCGAGGGAGATACCCAGCGGGTACACATCAGCAATCGAGATACCTTGACACAGGTGGTCTTTCGTGGAAAACGAGAAAAACCTTGGCTTTGGATCTTCTCACCCCGACCCCTTCAACAACGGGTCGCCTGGAAAAACCCCAACGCCAAAATTGAATACAGTCAGCTGATTCAACTAGACAAGCAATGAAAAAACGAATCGTACCCCTCCTCCTGATCGCAGCCGTTGCCTATTTGGCCCTTCAACCCAGCGATGATGCCTCTAAAACCGTCACCGCAATCCAAAAACAGAACC
>JBKDAM010000032.1:0-5558 GCA_046316495.1 Chitinophagales bacterium | reverse complement strand
CCCTACTGCTTTACTGGATTCAGGTCACTTATGGTATTATTACGATTCCACAGGGATTTCTGGTAAGATCCTACCCTATTGCCTTGCGCTGGTCTGATTTCATCCCGGTAACGGCCACAGTATTATCGATTGGTTTTCTGGCGGCCTTGGCACCCGCTGCAAGGGCCGTTCGAGTACCCGCTTTTTTGAGAGAGGAATAATCCAGCGTTAGGCAGAGCCTTATCCTTGAATTGTTGGCGTAAAGAGAGCATAAACAGCTTTTTTTTTGGAATTCAATTTTTAATTGGCGAACTTCGTGCCTCACTTAAGCCTGTTCAATGTTTTTGAAGTTCAACTCTGCAGCAATGCTTTTTTTAGCCCTTGGCATGGGCTTATTTTCTTCCGCTTGTAAAAAAGACCCCCAACCATCACCAGGAGAGTTCAATCTCACCGCTGCCAAGATCGGTACCGAGCTACTTAGCTTAAATACCCCGCTTCTCAATGAAGAGTTGCCATACGCTCTACCCATTCAACTTAGCTTCAACCAACCCCTTGACCCAGCCACGGTAGCAGGAGGCGTTTCTCTACAAACCGACGGCAACCCAGTCCCCTTTTCCACCAGTTTGGAAAACGGCGGCACTAACCTGGTCTTATCACCTAATAGCCCACTGCTACCACAACGCAACTATGAAGTAGTCATTCTTGACGCACTAAAAAGCAGTCTAGGCGTGCCAGCAAAACCCCACAGCCTACAATTCAGCACCAAAACAGGCGACTTCAAAGTGATCAGCGCCACCGTCAATGGAGTGGACATACTCTCCAGCGGGACTCCCCGCGACTTGGACCTTTCGTTCAATGCCCGCATTTCCTTCAACCAGCCCTTAAATAAAAACACGGTGAACAGCGTCCATGTAAAGCTGTTCCGCCCCGGTGTGTTTGCCAATGTATCCTGGAGCTTTGAGAACAATGATAGCACCCTGATCCTGACTACCGACCAACCACTCCGGCATTTTGAGCGATATACCCTCAGCCTTAGCTCCGCCATTCAGGGCCCCGCTGGCTATCAACTAAGCAATTTCAGTAGAAGCTTTTACACTCGACTGGATCCCAGCCCAAAATTTCCCGTTGTATCAGACGAAGCTCTCCTCGACCTGGTTCAAGAAAAGACCTTCCGCTATTTCTGGGATTTTGGTCATCCCGTCAGCGGACTTGCCCGGGAGCGTAACACCTCTGGCGACTTGGTCACCTCTGGTGGTTCTGGTTTTGGGATTATGTCCATAATTGTAGGAATTGAGCGGGGATTTATTACCCGGAGCGAAGGTGTGGCGCGGTGGCAAAAGATCGTAAACTTCCTCCAAAACGATGTACAGCGGTACCACGGAGCATTTCCCCACTGGCTCAATGGCGTCAATGGCGCCACCATTCCATTTAGCACCAAAGACAATGGTGCCGACTTGGTAGAAACCTCCTTTTTGATGCAGGGACTGCTCACCGTTCGGCAATACCTTAACTCAAATGACCCAACAGAACAACAAATCAAAACCAACATTCAAACACTTTGGGAAGAAGTAGAGTGGGACTGGTTTACCCGGGGGGGACAAGATGTATTGTACTGGCACTGGTCCCCGAATTACGAATGGCAGATGAACCATGCCATTCGAGGGTACAATGAATGCCTGATTACCTACTTTTTGGCAGCGGCCTCCCCCACCCATCCCATATCCGCCAGCGTGTACCACAAAGGATGGGCATCTAATGGGGGAATTAAAAACAATAACAGTTACTACGGCTACCAACTCCCCCTGGGCTATTCGCTCGGAGGCCCCTTATTTTTTAGCCATTATTCCTTCCTGGGATTGGATCCTCGCAACCTAAAAGACACATATGCGGATTATTGGATTCAAAACAAACACCATACGTTGATTAACCGCGCCTACTGCATAGATAACCCTCGCAATTACGTGGGGTATAGTGCTGATTGTTGGGGATTGACCGCCAGCGATAACCACCAAGGGTACAACGCGCACTCCCCTACCAACGATCTCGGGGTAATTACCCCAACAGCTGCATTGAGCTCTTTCCCCTACAGTCCGGAAGAATCGATGCAGGTACTCAAGTTTTTTTACTACCAGCTTGGCGACAAACTATGGGGCGATTACGGTTTTTACGATGCCTTTAACCCAACAGTGGGTTGGTATGCCTCGTCTACGCTCGCTATTGATCAAGGCCCTATTGTGGTCATGATAGAGAACCACCGGACCGGCCATTTATGGGATTTATTTATGTCCTGCCCGGAGGTTGCTACAGCTGCCGCCACATTAGGATTTACTTATTAGTGGAGGGAGGGTATTCTACCTTGCAGCTCATTTAGTTCAAGAAATAACGCTTAGTTCACTTTTATTCACTTACTTTTTTTGTAAAACAATGAATAGGATTCAATACACCCTTGGATGCACCCTGCTCCTTATGTGGAGCTGGGGCAATGTGATGGCCCAATTACCCTCTAAAGATCAATTCATAAATGACTTGCTCGCTAAAATGACCCTGGAGGAAAAGGTGGGCCAAATGTCGTTATTCACCTCTGATTGGGATGTGACAGGACCAAGCTTGCGCCCACAATACAAGGAAGATATTAAGGCGGGAAAAGTGGGGGCCGTGTTCAACGCATATACCGCCAAATACACCCGAGAACTCCAGCAAATAGCTGTAGAAAATACCCGACTCAAAATCCCCCTCCTGTTCGGATATGATGTCATTCACGGCCATCAAACTATTTTCCCCATTTCATTAGCCGAATCTTGCAGCTGGGATTTGGCTGAAATCGAAAACGCAGCCCGAGTCGCCGGTGAAGAAGCAGCCGCACAAGGCTTACACTGGACCTTTGCTCCAATGGTAGACATTGCCCGCGACCCACGTTGGGGACGGATCTCGGAAGGTGCAGGGGAAGACACCTACCTCGGCTCCCTCATTGGGGCCGCCCGAGTAAAAGGATTCCAGGGAGAAAGCCTGAAATCTCCTAAAACCATCGCCGCCTGCGCAAAACACTTTGCAGCCTATGGCGCAGCACAGGCAGGAAGAGATTATCACACCGTGGATATATCTATCCAAACCCTGTACAATACCTACCTTCCTCCTTTTAAGGCCTGTGTAGATGCGGGTGTTGCTTCCTTTATGACCTCTTTTAATGAACTGAACGGCATCCCCGCAACTGCCAACTCCTTCCTGCTAAAAGATATCCTTCGAAAAGACTGGAATTACAAAGGAATGGTGGTGACCGATTACACCTCCATCAATGAAATGGTAGCGCATGGATTCTCCAAAGATGAGCGCCAAGCAGGGATGCAAGCAGCAAATGCAGGGGTCGACATGGATATGCAAGGAGCCGTTTATATGAACCACCTAAAATCGCTGGTAGACAAAGGAAATGTACCCCAAGCAGCCATCGATCAGGCAGTTCGGAATATCCTTGCACTCAAATACGACCTGGGCCTGTTTGAAGACCCCTATCGCTATTCTGATGAAAAAAGAGAGAAAATGATTGTTCTCTCACAAGCTAACCTGGAAGCCGCCCGCCGAATGGCGCGTAAATCCATCGTTTTATTGAAAAATAAAAACAACACCCTCCCACTCCGCACCAATCAAAAGGTGGCATTGATTGGGCCCTTTGGGAATGAAAAAAGAAGCCTGATCGGCTCCTGGTCTGCCGCAGGCGACTGGACCAAATCCATACCTGTTCTGGCCGCGATGCAAGAAAAAGCACCCAATAACATCCTGTACGCAAAAGGCTGCAACATCAACGATGACTCCTTGCAGTATATTGAATCTGCTTTGCAAACCGCCCGTTCAGCAGATGTCGTCGTGCTGGCGCTCGGCGAAAACTGGGACATGACCGGTGAAGCGGCCTCCAGATCCTCCCTGGGCCTGCCCGGCGTACAACAACAGCTGTTCGAGCAAATTCAAGCACTCGGCAAACCAGTGGTAGTGGTACTCATGAACGGACGCCCGCTTTGCATTCCTGAACTCGACCAAAAAGCTGATGCCATCCTCGAAACTTGGTACCTGGGAACCATGGCAGGCCCAGCAATTACGGATGTCCTCTACGGAGATTACAACCCAAGTGGCCGACTCACTACCACCTTCCCCCGCTCAGAAGGCCAAATCCCAGTGCATTACGACATGAAAAATACAGGACGTCCATTCGACGCCAACAATAAATATACCTCCAAATACCTGGATAGCCCAAATGAGCCCTTGTACCCATTCGGATATGGCTTGAGCTATACTGATTTTACCTACTCCAAACCATTTCTCAATAAAAAGAAAATGAAAAGAGGGGAAAAGCTCAACTTAACCCTTACCATCACCAATGCTGGTAAACGCGCTGGAGAAGAAACCGTTCAGCTCTATATTCGCGACCTGGTAGGAAGCAGTGCGCGCCCAGTAAAACAGCTGAAAGCCTATCAAAAAATAAACCTCCAACCAGGAGAATCGAAGACTATCACCTTCTTCGTAGACGAATCGATGCTCAGCTTTTTCAACTACGACCTCCAGTATGGAGCAGAAACAGGAGAATTTGATGTCATGGTTGGCCCCAACTCCTCCAACGTTCAAAGCATTCGCTTCGAATTACAAGATTAACCAGTGCTCCCGGTCAAGGGTAGCAATGATATAAGTCATTTTACACAAGATTTTACCATTGCTACCTTTGGCCGTTTAAACCAATTTTATTTTTAAAAAATACATTAAATAGTATTGTAAAATGTATCTTTTGAAAATCAACAGCAAAGTATTCCAGCGTTTACGTTCAACTACCTATTTATGAAGCAATTATTTACCACACTATTCGTTTTGGGAGGCCTGATGCTCAGTGTTCCACTATGGGCGCAGGATCTCAAAATCACCGGAACCATTACGGATGCCGGAACCCAGGAACCCCTTGCCGGTGCAACTATTGCAGTACCCGGCACCGCAAAAGGAACCGTTTCGGATGCAGAAGGGCGGTATGCTCTCTCCGTTTCCAAATCTGACAAACAGCTTAAGTTCGTTTACCTTGGCTATATTGGCCAAACCGTGGATATTGGCGGCAGAACCAATATTGATATTGCCCTGACAGAAGATTTTGAAAACCTAGACGAAGTGGTGGTAGTAGGATATGGCCGCCAACGAAAAAGCGATCTTACTGGCGCAGTTTCCACCTTGCGCGGAGGAGATTTGACCAAAATCCCTTCGCTCTCTCCCGAACAAGCCCTTCAAGGTAAGGTGGCAGGGGTGCAGGTAAGTAGCCCTTCTGGAGCGCCAGGAGCCGTACCCGTAATCCGGGTCCGCGGAGTCGGCACTTTTAATAATTCCTCCCCGATTTTTGTGGTGGATGGTGTGATCCTAGACAACATCTCCTTCCTCAACTCCGCGGATATTGAATCGATGGAAGTGCTGAAGGATGCCTCCGCCACAGCTATTTATGGTTCCAGGGGAGCAAATGGAGTGATTATCATTACCACCAAACAAGGTAAATCACTCGATGGCAAGCCCACCTATGCTTTCTCAGCGGAATACTCTATCCAACACCTAGCCAATCGAAT
>JBKDAM010000031.1:0-11931 GCA_046316495.1 Chitinophagales bacterium | reverse complement strand
AATCAACTTTCTCAATTCTACAATATCGAAGGTTGTTACGGTTCCAGACTTGTTCGCATCCGCAGCAATCAACTTGTAGGGGCTGCTCAATGGATCCAATCCCAAAATGTGGCGGCTAATCAACACCAAGTCCCATGTGTTCACCCCGTTCAATGGGTCTACATCGTGGATCGGTGTCACCGTCGCATTCGCTGCAATTGGAAGTGCATTCGAGAACAGGTATGAACCAGACAAGTTGGTGAAAACAGCGCCCGTAACTGGGGTGCCATTCGAGCTGCCCTGGAGTTCAATGATCGCGTCTTCCACACCTTGTGCCATTTCGGTCTCTAATGCACCAGCTACAGTAGCCATACCAGCTAAAGGTCCGCAAATTCCCATATTGTCCTGAATCAAGACATAGGTCTCACAGAAATCGGCGTTTCCTGCTTTGTCCATCGACCACAGTTCTACCAATTGAGTACCCAGATCGGCACAGGTAAACTGCACAGAAGTCTGAGGGGTACCATTTGCATTGGTTGGGAACCCTGTTCCTGTACCGCTGCGGCGGATTCCGATAGTCAACTGGCTCGTAGGTGTACAGTTGTCTTCGGTGTACTGGATAAAGTCACTTGCAAATAGTGACACCATGCCCCCGCTGACATTCATTAAGTTAACGCTAAGGCCATTTAGGCATACCACCGTTGGCTTCTTACAGTCCTTCACGGTAACCGTTTGGTCCACTACTGTTTCATTACCGCATCCGTCCTCGATAATCCACTTGATAAGGTGTGTACCGTAGGGCAGCTGAGGAACCGTGTTTTGACCTGCCAGGTTCACCCAGCGGACCCGCGCTGTGCGGTTATTGCCAGCTGGAGCATCTGTTTGAAGGCCAAAACCCCATTTCTGGTTCGATGGTACTGGACGGAAGTCGAAAGCACGAGATTCACCTCCCAGATAGTTTGGAGTAGTTGCATTGTTAAATTGTACGGTATTGTACAATAGTTGGTTGCTATTTACCACCGTTTCCTGGGTGCCATTTCCATCCAGATCTAAGAAAAGCAAGTACTTAAATCGGATATTTGAGCCGGAGCAGGCATCCGTAGCCGTAATTTCCAAGTTGGCATCGCCTTCGCACAGGTCCTGGCTGTTGATTGTTGGATCATACCAGTAAGGTGCATTCCAAAGATCCGCATCGTTCGCACTCAAATCACAGAAGGAACTTGATGGGGTTGACACGACTGTTGGATCCTGGGTATCAATAACTTTGATAATCTGTTTGTATTTATAACAGTTCGCATCCTTGTTCCAAAAGCTGCTGAAATTCGTTGCTGCAGCACCAGGCGTTAAGGGCCGTATCGTTGGTTCCCAACCAGGAACTACCGTGCCTGGTGCCGAAATAGTTACACCCAATAAGTTCTGGCTATGACTACCAATCGAATTCGGTTCTGGATTCGGTACAAGTACGCAAACGTTGTTTGGATTGTACTGGCACCAATTCAACACCGTCCAGGTACGCTCAATCCGGTAGCAAGCATCTGGAATCACGGTAAAGAATTCATCTGTGTAGGAAACGGACATTAATTCGCAGTCCTGGGCTCCATAGAACTCAGGCTGGCCGTAGCTTCCTGTGCCATCACAGGTGGTCAACAGCTGATCTGCTGGGAACTTGACGAAATACTGTTGGTTGTACGTTACCACAATCCGTTGAGAGCAGGAAGCTGAGTTTCCACCCGCATCCACCGCGGTCCAACGGCGGGTAATCGTGCCTTTGTTACACAAGCTATCGAACTGATTATACAAAACAGTACTATTAAGGGTCATGGAGCTGCTACAGTTATCCACTGCTGTAGCCTGTCCATAGGCCGTTAAGCTTGGATCGAAGGCCTCGCAGCTCACGGTCACGTTATCAGGCGACGTACAGCTTGGCTTCATTTTATCCTCAACCAATACGTTTACGGTGCATTCATTGTAGTGGCCTTCCAGCGCACCAAAACTTACCGTGCCGCTACCGGGGTCTACATCGTAAACCCGGAGGATAATCGTAATGGTATCGTTGATATCGTTGCAGCAAAAGCGAACCTGATCATTCAGTAAAGTATCTGTCTCGCATCCATTAGTATCGATACGACGAACCTTGAAGTACACATCCCCACAGTTATCATTGGATCCTTCATTGAACGTAAGTGCAGAAACAGTCGCCTTGCCTCCGCTACCGAGGGCCACTTGCGTCCATTCATCGCAGGCAGCAACTGGAGGAACTCCATCCACCACCACAACTTGGAACGAACAGGTGCTTACATTACCGCAGTCGTCTGTAACGAAATAGGTCGCACGGTGCGTGCCTTCTGGGAGGCAGGTCGTGGTACCCATCTGAGCCATGGTATCCCTCAACTGTGGATTGTTACCCGGGAAGGTAACCAGGCTGCCAGCTACTGTATATGTCTGCAACACCACACCCAATACCGGGTGGAGCTGATCCACCTTCGCATGTGCACTGTTGATCCTTGAGCAGGCATCTGTAATCACCAGGTCTGGCAGATTGACATTCGCACAGCATTCATCATCATTCGTCGATACGGTGAGGGTAGACGGGCAGCTCATTACTGGTCCAGTCTTATCTTGCACCGTAATCATTTGCGTAAAATTCCTAGGATTCACCGGTGGATTCGTTGGCAAACACCAATCGTACACCCTCCAGTCTCTTTGAATCCGGTATGTACCATCACACACTGGAATGATCTGGTCTGTATAGCTCACACTTAATTCGCAGTGCGATACATCAGGCCATAACGGCCAGGTAAGGCCGAAACCATTCAGGTAAGGAGTCCCGGCGTGACTAGGGCTGGTCTGACCACCTTCACAGCTTACTGTCACGTCTACAGGCATTTGTACATCTGTCACGTGCAGGCGTTTTACATAAACATACTGCGTGCAAGTCGATACACGACCGAAGCCGTCTGTAGCACGCCATACGCGGGTGATGTAACCACTCAAGTCCAATTGTCCATTGAATACCGCTCCACAGTCCAAATCAGTCCAGGTATCATCGTAGGTCGTCGTGTAACCAGAGCAGTCTTTGATAGTAGGTATTGCAGCCGAAATACCTAAGGTTGTATATAGGTAGTTAGGGCTATAATCCTTCACAGCGCAGTTGACTGTTACGGGTGCACAATTCATTTGAGGTGGTAGTTTATCTTCTACCATCAGGGTACCCCAACACAAATTACAGGACATGATGTGTTTAACGCTGTACATCAATGTCTGACCCAAGTAGCTCGCCGGAATCGGGTTAGGAACCGGTTGGCCGCTCATCGTAGTAATGATGACCTCCCAATAACTACCAAGAGGCAGCTTAGATTCAGTACAAGCTTCGTCTTCACCCTCCAAAAGCATGTCTGCTGTGACATACATCTCACAGGTGTTCTCATCCATAGACATGTTCACATGGTCGTTGCACACCAATGTCTGGGTAGTCTGCCAGCAATTGCCCAATGGGGTTGGGTCGTCGAAACCGCCGGTATCACCTGTGTAGCCAGGATTTGTACTGGCTGGAGCCAAACCAACATCTGACAAATCGCTTGCTGTAAACTGCTGGCCGCCATTCCAGTGGTCCAGAATCGGAACCCCTTGGAAATTTTGAGCTTTACCAACCACAGATGCCTGTGCTTTCGGTTGTGCAGGCGCGCCTGCAATATCTGGATCGACACCGTATTTCATTCGAATGCACAACTCTTCTCCTGGCCACAAGAGACCACTTGTACCATTGAAAATGGAAGTATTGGCCCCTGAGCCACTGAATAAGGGGTTTAGTACTGGATTTTGCTGCGCCGTGCTCGATGAAATGACTGGAGTGCCGATTAGTCCTTTGAAGGCTGCTCCGTAGGCTGCAGGGCCGGAAAAATCCAGCACGGACTGCAAGTTAGCCAAGGGGCTTGTTCCTGTATTTTTGATGCAAAGGTCCATATAGGCTGCAAATTCTCCGCAAACAGTGGGATCTACCCCAACAATTGCCATGGCTGCGCTTACATTAGGTACTTCAATAAATCCTAAATCAAATGTTAGGTTCTCCTGATTATCCGGGAATCCGCTCGCTCCGTTGTTATCCTGAATACCGCTCTCGTTGGTTGGTAAAAACGTATTCGACATATCCGGGATTGAAATCGGAATATAAGGAGTTGCGTCACTGTCCAGCGCGTCGTTCCCTCCTAGGTTGGAAGGAGTCAAAATCTTGTTTGCTGGAGCGACTGCGGCCCCTGCGGCGGCTGTGTTGGTCGTGTATTTCTCTGGAACCAACCGATAATTTGTACTTGGAGCCAAGCCTCTAAACTCATATCGGCCATTTGCATCCGTTGTGGTTGTATACACGCGGTCATCTCCCTGCGCCACAGCGCTGTTGGTGGGAGTCTGGAAAACTCCGTCTGGGCCATTCCATACCAAATGCACTTTTACGCCAGGGAGAGCCATCTCTGAAGCATCCTGATCTCCGGCCAAGTCTGGGCTATCCATCCAAACATAGTTACCAATCAAAGCAAGCGGCAACTTGTAGTCTTCTACTTCTCCCATCACCGGAACGGTTCCGGCCGGATTTCCGGGAAGTAAATTACCCTCCGGAGATAAGCGAAAGCGCGTCATCGCATTGCCCCCTTGAAAAGTAGCTGTCGATGGAACTGGGAAGCAGTAAATGCCGTTGTTTACACCGCCATTTGGAATAATTACCCCATTTCCAGCAAAGTTACCGCTCGTTAAAGCTTCATTACTTTCAAAGGTACCATTGCCATTCCAGTCGATCCAGCCTTGCAAAATCGCCGTTCTGCCCGTCGCGTTGCGCGCTGTTACCGCGATGCAGGCCTCTGAACCTGGAATCATTGGCGTGACAAATCGAATACCATTCTCATCATCTCCGGTAGTACCGCATGTACCATACGTAACGTATCCTGTCTGACCATCGTCACCGCCACCCATCATACCAGCCCAAGGGTCTGGCTGACCATCCGGCTCCACATCCACGCAGGTTCCCAAATATAGGTCTGGAGTCACAATAGCTGCAGGCCCCTCATTATCTTGGCTTGTACCATAGGAATCCGGCAAATCACCGTAATCCAAACCTACGTAACCAAAGTCATACCGCAAGTCATCTTGGTTATCCGGTATTCCATTGGTACCACCTGGATTATCACCCATACCATTTTCGCCGGTCGGCAGAATAAGTGGATTCGGAATCACGACCATTTCCCCGCTAGCATCGTCTGAATCGGTCACATTGCTGCCAACGTTCATCTGCGTTGGTAGACCCAAGTTGGAAGTCAATACTTTAAGTTTATACATACCTGGAATTACCCCAAGGAACATATAAATACCGTCTGCACCGTTCATATTAGCCGTTGTCGTTGTGTAGACCACGTCATCGCCGCCGCCAGCAACGCCATCCGCACCAAAGTAAGTAAGTTGGAGATCCACTCCATTGATACCAGCGCTCAAAGGCTCATTCTGAATACCATCGTTGTTGTAGTCCCTCCATACCAGGTTACCGATTTTTGTAGTCGCAATTTTATAATCCTCTACTTCACCATTTAAGGCTGCACCTTTGGGCATTAAGCCCCCGGCGGTAGACAATCGTGCACGCGCGAATACTTGTCCGTTCTGTGTGTTCGCACTGGTAGGTACATCGTAGTATAAACGAACGGCATTAAAGCCACTTACAGGTACAATAGCACCTGCAGGAGCAAAACCACCCGTCTTTAGCTCTTCACCTGTATCAAACATGCCGTTATTATTGAAGTCGATCCAGATTTGTAGTACCGCAGGCACCCCTGTTGTGTTCGTTACGGTGGCAGTTACATACGACTGCCCACCCGGCACAATAGGCCCGAATACCAAACCGGTTTCATCTCCGTTATTGCCTGGTGTTCCGGCAGAGACGTAGCCCGTGTTGTGATCATCGCCGCCCGTCATTAAACCTGCCATTGCCTCTGGCTGCCCATTGATCTCCGCGTCGACGCTTGTCCCCAGCATCAGATTCGCATCAATGTTGTGGTATGGGCCGTTGCTTGCAGCTGTGGTGCAGTAGCTATCTGGCAAATCGCCATAATCAGCAGGAACCACACCAAAATCAAACGTGTGGTCATTCTGACCGTTCGCTCCAGTCGTAACTGGAATTACCAGGTTCGACCCCGCAAAAGAGGCATCATTGTCAGCGTAGTCAGCTAGTCCAGTACCCACCTGATTGAGAGAAGTCACAATCGCACCCGCTAAAGGCTGGCCAGCGTTGAACATTGTACCAGGAATCGCGATCTGGTAATTCTGGAAGGGCTGAGGTCCTGCCTGATTGCCCGCAAGCCCAGGATTACCATCCGCCACATTAAATTCGTTGAAGTAGTAATGGCCACCGCCAGACGTCACCGTACTGGCTAGAACCGTACCGTTTGGAGCCAGTAGCTGGACGGTCACCCCATTAATTCCAGGCTCTCCTGGATCTTGAATACCATCCCTGTCCAAGTCTGCCCATACTCGGTTGCCAATCTCAATGGGCAACGCTGATCCAGACAACTCGATATCTCCCAAGCCGTTGGCCTTACTGGGTACAGAACTGGAATTAGGGTTGGCGCCACGATCATCCGTCACCTCATACGCTGAGTTAGGGACTTGTGCGCCTGTTACATTGTTTAATCGAATCACCCCCCCTGATCGAATCAGGATCGGGTCAAGTACTACAGCTAGGACCTGATTGGAACCAGGCAATACTGCCAGAGGACCTTGCACAGACTCCGGATGCTGGATATTATCGTTGTAATAATCCGTCGTTCCAGGGTTGGAAATAATAGTATACGTGCATCCTGTTGGAGTCTCTGAATATTGTGCCCGCAGAAGCTCTCCAGCCGTGGAATACTCGTACTCAAGCGTGTTACCTGCATAATCATTGTTGTAGATGGCGTACTTGTGCCCCTTACGGTCCAATACACCAATTAACATATTTCCACTATCATCAAATTCAATATCACCGATAATTGGCTCCGCCACCTCTCGGTCCGTTCCTCCAAAATACCGGCTTGGTTGTCCTTGGCGGTACCCCCAAGGAATCCATGGACGTTCCCGTCCGTAATTAAAGCTAAATTGAAGTCGCGTTGAGAACGTAGAGGTGGATGGTGTCAATTCATATACCAATCCAAGAAGATCAATGCCAATTTGGTTGTTGCCAGTGCCATTTACTGGGCTCACCACATTACCATTGATATCTTGTCCACTCAATACAACGCCTATATATACCTTTCCACGATAAAACTTCAAGCCCCAAGGACGGTGTTCACCCTGACTGGCACTTGTCGCCGCATCTGGTATTACCCAACTGCGAACCCTGGTTGCTTTGTTCGCAAGGGTGGGGGCTTGTGGATTAACCGGATCTACTAAATCAATCTCGTAAACCTTCCGATCATATAAATTAACGATATACAAATAACGCCCGTCGTCCGAAATATCAATATCTCCCAACGAGAGTTTACCAATCTGATCCCCAGCCGCATAATCTGTGCTGGGAAGTTCATTGTTGGCTGGTAAACCGCGCTGCGCGTTTGTTCCAATATAATCACTCACCGGGCTGGTGTTGTTACCCGGGTTTGGAGGATATACGCCATTGTTGTTTTGGGTATTAATCCCAATCGCATCCAGACTTAGAAAATTCGATACTTTGTTTGGATTGGCAGTATATGGATCTACCAAGTAAATACCACCTGGACCAAGTGGCCCCATCGCTGCGTGCCTGCGCAAACAAGCAGACACAAAAACTTTTTGAGACTGCTTGGAAAAGGCCACCCCATATGTGGAGCCAATCTGCGCAATATTCGCCAATTTAACAGGAGAAGGAACTCCCGCCTGTCCGTTATTGTTTCCCGCCGGAATACCATTCCACAAAAATTTGGTCAAAACCAAGGCGGGTTCGTTGTCTACATTTCCACCTACACCATAGTTACCAAATCCATAACAAGGAATAAATACATCTGGATTCGGGTTGGTCACCGTCTGCCCAGAATAATTCATCGCAAAATTTACATTGGCTTGCTGACCAACGATAAACTGTACGCTACTGCCGTAGGTTACCCCACTCGCACTCGGAAAGTCGACTGACTCCGAAACATCACAGCTGTACGAAGTGGGAATATCAAATTCAATACGCAGCTGTTCGCCAGGCATTGCAGCCCGACCACTCGTTAAGGATGTCGCAAAGTTGTATATTCCATTGGCACCCGTTACCGTAGTACCGATCAATTGGTCTTTTTGAGGAAACCCAGCATTGGCATAAAGCCGTACCTGAATCCCTTCTACACCCGGTTCTCCAGCAGCCTGAAGGCCGTTGCTGTCAAAATCCCGGAAAGCACGGCCCGACTGACCATAAGCCATCGTACCGCTCATAAGTACTAGAAATAGGCTCAAACCGAGCACATTTTGCCGTTTTAAGGCCATAAGCATTTGGCGGATTTCCTCACGAAGGCGTTCGTTGAAAAATACTACCGGGATCAAGGCCCCAGCCACCAGCATCGCCACTGCTACCTCGCTGACCGAAACAGCTACTGGCACCAGCCCGATGATCATTGCCACAAGGCTGGTAAGCACTTGCAGCAACCATTGAAATGATTTTTCCATAATCAGGTTACTAGTTTATTAAAAGTGTTGTAAAAATTTTCTTAAAAATTAGGTTCCTGCAACAAGGTGACATGGCCTACCCCGAATACAGATGGTAGAACTGAATCTATTTTCCATTTCGTTGATTTTACATTTTTATATGTTGTAAAATATTTATATATAAATTTTATTCGCCAAAAAAGCCATAGAAACGGCCTTCAACTGCGTGACCACAGCTGTCAGACGGGCTTAAAGCCAATCCTAAAATCACCGCTTTCTGCACGAACAAGGCATCAGGCGGCCCCTATAGATGGAGTAGTTAAAAAGTAGTAATTAAACTAGGCTCTTTTTATGGACAAATAGTAGATTCTTCATCAATGGCGTAGAAAAACACGGAGGAACACCTCAACAGTGTTGATCATTCTTACCAAATGACAATGCAAATGTCCAAACAAGCACACAGCTTCTTCGCAGCAAAAAACAAGGTTTTGTGAGCTAACTTTTGCCAACTTGAAAATTTTAAAAAAATAATAATATATTTAAAGTCAATTAATTATATTCAGCATTATTACTACTTTCGTGAGTTTTACACCTTGTTTTTTTTTAGGAAATACAGTAGACCTCAAAAGAAAACGAGTCTTAAATGCAGCAATACCTCCTTTTTAATCAGAAAAAGGGACACACCATGAGGGCCAAGGAAGGCTTGACTGCGGAAACCTTAATCCTGAAACAGATTGACCGATTAAAGTAATCATAGCTTAATATCGAGTGCAATTCCGCACCCGATCAAGAGAACCAATCAAAATGGGAGAAGTAGAAAGATGAATACAAGCGTAAATTAACTCATGCAGCAGGTCGACGTAGGATCTCCAAGGCCATTTCCCATAAATCCTCATAGGGAATTAACTCGACCTCATGGGTATGGCTACCCAATACAATTGGATTTTGGGAAAGCGCTTTCAGATATCTAGCAGCCCGTTTTTCAACTTTCCGTAATTCGAACCATCCCAACGGAATTTGCATCAGCATTTTCATAAAGTTAAAGCTGCGAAGTGTATTCGACCCACCCAAATAGCGACTACAATACCGATCAACGCTAACCACCTCATCAATCATCTGCTGATACCGCCGTTCTGCCAATAGATAAAGTGTTTTTATGACCATAATCGCCACATTCATTCCACTCTTATCCCTAGAATAAATTCGAGTCTCATTCACAAATTTGTTCAACTTAAACCTGGAGGTGGACAAAGATGGAATTTTTCCCACTTTTACCAGCAGGTACAAATAGGACTCGTAAATACTCCAAAGCTCCCTAACGTTATCTGGTAAAAACTCAAACCGCGGGTGAGCAAGCACCAATTGAACAACTCTTGCCCCCTCCTTGTATTGCTGAGTATAAAAAGCTAGCTTGAGGTAAAGCTCCAGGTATTTGAACCAATTAAAATTCCCCTCATTTGTAAAACGTATACATTGATCTGCGACAGCCTTACCTTGTTCAAACTGCCTTAGGTGAATGTGACAAAGTAGCTTTTGGTAATAGAACATTTGCAAGGGGACCCTAGCTTCAAATGGTTTTTGTTCAAAAAACTCGATTGCTTCATTACAAATTGGTAATACCTGCTCATACCGGTTAATTGAAGAAAACTGGAGTACCTGAATCATGTTTCCATACAAATGCAGCTTGTACGAGCTAAACTGTCTCATCTTGGCTTTTATTTGCTCGAAGCTCTCAGTTGCTAGGTGGGAAACAGCCTCATTGGGGGCTATCTGATTGACTACTTTCACCATTAATTCTGTGTACAATTGCTCCGCCAGGCACTCCGCATTATTGAGTACCCGGCACCTTGAATACAGCTCATTCACCTCTCTAAATTTCTTGTCATTACTCTCCCGTAGACCATACTGATAGGCCAGGTAAGCTGCAATATCCATTGTCAAAAGAGTGAATTCATACACTTGGACCTGTTTTAACAGCTTGGTTGCCTGGCCTATGGCAGCAGTGTTAGCATTCTGACCAATCAAAATTTTCACAATCAGCCAGTCGCGGTGGCAGGAATAATAGGCTTTTTGGTAATCAGAAAAATCATTTCCATTGGCCTCAAAGGCCGCTATAGAACTTAATAATAGGTCTCTCAAATCAGACTTCAAACGCCGGTATTTTCCACTGCCTCCCCCCTCCGGGTACAAGAACTTCTTCGCCTCTTCATCTGAAGTGATGGCTCTTTTCTCAATGCCTTCGAAAAACCGGTACAAGAGTGTTTCCCGATCAAGAGGCTGTCCATTTGTATTCATCAAAACTAAATGATGTTGTTGTATAATGTAAACAAGCTCTTGAATGTCTTTCATACTATAGAAAATACTCCATCCAAGTATATACCTTGGATCATAAATAGTTATCGGCCAGCATTTTACAAGATTGTTAATTGCAGGCAGGTGCATTTAAATTAGCCTGAAAGCCGAAAAAATGCGCAGGACAAAGTTGTGTTGCTGCCAACTGCATCTTTCTTGAATAAACCGCCATTCCTCTTGAATAAACAAGCATTATACAAGGTGAAATACAGGCTTCAATAGGCAGATTACCGATCCTTTTTCAGCTATCCCAAAAAGAGCCAAGGAAGCAAATCTGCCTTCCCAACCCTTCGAGCGGTACCAGAAGGCCAAGCAAAGAGCTTAATAGGCTCAATTTTTTAAGTTTAAAGAATGAAATTTAAAGTTTTGGTAGGACGAGCTATTTTGGAAAAAACCAACTTCTACAATCTCTAACACTCTTTAGTCGTACTCTTCTATAAGGCGTCCGGGCTTATTCTCTTTAGTATCTTTACAAAAACTTAGGTGGTAGGGTAAATTTGGAAAGCAACTTGGAAAAAATTATACCTCCATTTGCTGTGAGAAAAAGGAAACGTACACACAGTGATGCTCTTAACACAGAGGTTACATTGAAAACACTAAGGTAGCGGAAAACGCTCTCAGATTTAGCGCTCGAATACCAGCTCATCCCTGCTCAAATAAGTAGCGAAAATGTTTAGAATTTTGGTCAAATAGATTAAGTCATTTATGTCTAAAATATTAACACTTTGCTGTATAAATTTATTGATAATCAACCATTAAAAATGGGCAGCAAGCAAAACGCTCACCACCCATTTTTTATCTACAAACAATCCTTAACAATTAACAATTAACCATTGATCATTGCTTTCACTGCTTGATCAGTCGTCGTCTCGACTTTGTAGTACAAGTTGCCTACGCCGTCTACCAACTTCCGGTCTACCGTGAATACGTTGTATCCTTTCGCAAACTGGCCTTTCGCTGTGTACAGAATCCGGCCCAAGGCGTCGT
>JBKDAM010000030.1:0-14793 GCA_046316495.1 Chitinophagales bacterium | reverse complement strand
AAAGAAAAGAGCCCTGCGGCTACTAAAAAGAGAATACGTTTCATGACGAAGGTGGTGTTTTATTGATATACTGCAAAGGTAACGGTTGGTTGGAATAGCAGAACGTAACTTTTGTCACTCCGGTACAGCTAGGGCTTTTATGGGAAAAAACTAGATGCGTTCCAGTATTTTTATCTGCGTCCAAACATCCTCCAATGAAATAATGGGTTCCGCGGCTCCATGAAGCACCTCAGCAATATTATCAAATAGAATATTCCAATCGCCCGGAACCGACTCCAACCGCGTTCTGGTGGTTTGCCCATTCTCCTCGGTCACGATGTACCCACTCTGCTCTTTGGGTTCTATGCCAAATCCGGGCGCACCCGGGAGCATCCCCGATTTCAACTGCTCCTCTTGAACATCTTGGCCGTATTTGTAATAGGTTCCCCGAGTTCCATGAACGGCAAAACGGGGGCGTGGCTCCCGCGCCATTAACCCGGCAGAAAGATGTACTAACACCTCTGTATAGTCAAGTAATACGTCAAACGCATCATCGACCTCTGAGCCTGGTCGCTGACGATGCTTATGGCCCGTGTAAGCTTCTGGAGGGCCGAACAATGCCAAGGCCTGATCAACTCCATGTGGTCCCAAATCATACAACAAACCGGTCGAAGGGCTCTGCTGCTCCTTCCAGGGTTTTGTATTGGGTTCTGGCCTAAAGCGGTCGTAACAAATCTCGACCTTAAAAACTTCCCCAAGCATTCCTTGTTGAAGGAGCGCTTCCACCGTTCTAAAATCACTATCAAAACGCCTATTTTGGAAGGCAAAAATATGCAAGTCCTTTTGTTGTGCCCATTCAACCAATTGATCAATCTCCTCAGGCGTTGAGGTGATTGGTTTTTCAATCAAGACATGTTTACCTGCTTGAAGACACTTCTGTGCCAAGTCAAAATGCGTTGGATTTGGGGTGCAAATACTAACCAGTTGAATAGTAGGATCTTCTAAAATTGCATTTAGGTCTGTTGTAAACTGAACATTGGGGAAGTGGACAGCTTCTTTCTGACGAGTGCTTAGAACAGCGGCCAGTTCGAAGGAGGGGTTGGTCACAAAAAAGGGGGCTTGCAAGTATCGACCGGAAAGACCGAAGCCAAGAATAGCCACCCGAATTTTAGAATTGGTCATTTTTTTAGATTCTTTTTGGAGAAAGGGCAAAGAAAAAACAATTACAGGAAAATCAAGTAACATGTAGCATTTTTAGCTAAAAAGTCCACCAAATAATTCTTTGCAAATCCTACATTTGCAAAAACACTTATTGCGTCACCGAAGATGAACCCAAAACTACTCCTTTTTCTATGCTGTTTGACCAACCAGCCGTACCTCTACTCTCAAGATTGGTTTCAAACTGGAGATAGTTGGACCTATGATGTTACAACAGGCTGGGATGCATCCAACTACGGCTTACACGGACTTAAAGTACTGGGAGACAGCCTAGTGGAAGGTGAAACCTGGAAAAAAATCCGATATCGGCAAATCACTCAACCCGATGAGTATTTCCTCGCCAAAGCATCGGGCAATCAAGTGCTTGCTCGCCAGCTGTATGGAATGGGAGTCCACCGGGTGTACAATTTTGATGCGGGCCCTGGGGATACTATTCGATATTCTAATAATCAGGCCTATTATCGAGTCGTGGATACCTCTACCGTGTTGATTGCAGGAAAATGGCGGAAGCAGCAAATCGTTCACTTTAATGATGAGCCGGAACCCTTTCAACTACTACAAGGGATTGGTATGACTGGCAGGAGTGATCTACCGCTCAGCCCGAATACCTGTTCCTTTTTACTTCCCAATTTTCCATTCTGTACAGGGGTGGTCGATGGATACGATTTTCGATTTCGCTGTTTTGAAGACTCGGCAGGAAATCGGTACTCCCCTCAAAATAGCTGTTTGCAGATAGAAGAGGAGGAAGAGGAAGAAAAAATAAGAGAGGCAATGGTTTGGCCCAATCCGACCACTGGAGTGCTTCAAATGAGAGAAGAGTTTGAGGAAGTGAAGCTATACCAGATGGATGGAACACCGCTTTCTGGCATTCAGGTAATTCAAGGAAATCCAACGAGGGCAATAGTACCCAAGTTACCACATGGGATGTACTTAATCGAGATCAGGCAAACGAACGGCTCGGTGTTCAGACAGCGGATCTTGTATTTTCCGACATTATAAACAAGAAAGGGGGCTTTTGGAGCCCCCTTTTCCAGCAAGCCCACTTTTATTCTTGCTTTTTCTTTTTCTCTAATTCTGCTTGAATTCGTTTGAGCTCTTCCAAAGCCTTTTGGGTTTCGGCTTGAATTCGAGCGGTTTGTTGTTTTAATTCCTCTTGTTTCCGTTGTTCTTCGGATTGGAGTTGGGCGGTTTGTTGTTTGATCTCTTCCCGCTTGCGCTGTTCTTCCGATTGGGTAAAGGCTGTTTGAGCTTTTAGCTCCTCAATTACGCGGGACTCGTCGGCTCGTGCTTTATTAATTGCCTCTGCTGACTGGCTTTTAGCTTGGTAGATGGCTTCGGTTGCTTCTTTTTGTGCAGCATTGATTTCTGCAGCGGATTTCAGGCGGGCATCTTCTACCTCTTTGGCATAGGCGGCGCGTTTTTGTTCTGCATCTTTTCGGACGCTCGTAATTTCAGTAGCGGCTTGTTGGCGCGCCTGTTCCATTTCTGTTTTAGCTTTATCTTGGGCGGCGATCACCTCTTTGGCGAGGGCTGTTTTTTTGGCATCTGCTTCTTTTTGGGCGGCGGTGACCAATTCTATTGCCTTTTGTTTGGCGGCGGCCACCTCCCTGGCTGCGTTTTCACGGGTAGAGGCGATATTTTGGGCGGCCTCCTCTTTCGTTTTAGCGACCGACTCGGCGGCCTCTTGTTTTGCTTTGGCGGCGTTTTCTTTGGCTGTTTTTATTTCTTGGGCGGATTGTTGAGCAGTAGAGGCGATTTCGGCGGCAGCTTTTTGCCGAGCTTCTGCAACTTCACCGGAGAGGCGTTGGCGTTCGCGGGAGCTATTTTCACGAAGTAGGCGGATACTATCTGCTTCGGCAGATTTGAGTGATTGGATGGTTTGGGCGGATTGACGTCGGTATTCGGCGATGGCATTGGAGGATTCTTGTTGGGCGCGCACCTGTGCCTCCCGGGCGGCGGCCACCTCATTTGCAGCCTTTTCTCGAGCGGCGGCGATTTCGGCGGCGGCTTTTTCACGGCTCATATTCACTTCGGTCACGGTAGCATTCACCATTTCCTGTTGTTTTTTGCGAGCCTCTGCGATGGCATCAGCGGCTTCCTTTTGGATTTGCGCCATTTTATCCTCGGCGGTATTTTTTGCACCGGACACCTCTGTGGCATACAACTTTTGTGCTTCTGCTGCTTTAGAATTGGCCTCTAGCACCCGTTGGCGGGCTTCTTCTTGAGCTTTTGCCACTTCAGCTTGGCTGCGTTCCCTTGCTTTCGCTACTTCATCGGCTGATTGTTGTTTAATTTTTGCTTCCTGATCCTTCGCGGCGGCGATGGATTTGGTTAGCTCCTCTTGGATTTTTGTCAATTCTTCTTCTGCCTTCTTTTTGGATTGTTGCACTTCTGCCGCGATGGCATCTTTTTGAGCTTTTGCGCTGGCTTGAGCATCTGCGACCGCCTTAGCAGATTCTTCTTGCACCTGCTGCAAGGTTTGGGCGGCTTTTTGGCGGCTCTCGGCTACATCTTGAGCGATTTGCTTTTTTTCCTGATCTGCTTTCGATTGTTGGCCTTGGACCTCAACCCTTGTTTTTTCGATTTCATCGGCTGCGCGTTTTTTGGCATCTGCCACATCAATTACGCTTAGTTCCTTTTGTTTGGCGGCGGTTTCTTTGATTTCGGCGATTTCGGCAGCGGAATTTTGTTGAATCAGGGTTTTTTCCTCGGCAGCTTTCCGGCGGGCTTCTGCCAGCTCGAGCGCTAGTTTTTGTTTCTCAAGCACTCCATTCTCGCGGAGTTGGGCCATTTTTTCGGCGGTTTCCTCTTGAATTTTCAGGATTTGCTCGGAGGCTGTTTTTTGGGCGACTAATACATCTTCTGCGGTCTTATTGCGCTCTTTTGCTGCCATTTCTCTGGCATCTTTTACCATCTTTGCACTTTCTTCTCGTATTCGACGTATTTCATCCTCCGAATTTGCACGGGCGGAGGCCACCTCATCGGCATATTGTAGTCGAGCTTGTTCCAATTTTTCTTTAATACCCGAAATTTCCTTGGCTGCATTTTCACGCGCTTTCGCGACCTCCTCGGAGGAGGCGACCCGGGCTCTTTGGACTTCCTCTGCTGCTTGTTTACGGGCGACTTCCACACTTAGATTAATTTTGGCAACGGTAGAGTCAGCTTTAGAACGAGTGTTATTAATGACCGCTTGAATTTCGGCTCTATTTTTTTCGATTTCAGCAAGGCTGGACTTCCGAGCTTCCAAGACTTCATTGGCGTATTCCAGCTTTTTCTGATTGGCAGCTTCACGAGCACCGGCTACCTCTTGTTGAAGCTGCGCTTTTATCCCTTCTGCCTTATCTTTTTCCGCCTTAATTTCCAAACGAAGGGTTTCTTTCGTTTTCTCCAATTCACTCTGGAGCTGAGCTAGTTCACTGTCTTTACTTACTGCGGGGGCGGCTGGTTTGAATCCTTGTTGGGAGGGTTTTGCACCGGCACCGGTAGATGAAGTAGTAGAAGGTGCGGGGGCTGAGGTAGAAGACCCGGGTTTTACAATTTCGGCACCACCACTACTCCCCACCAGGCTAGGGTCCAGGGCGGTGTGGAAACAGCCAGCCAGTTGACGGAGTTCGGTTTGACCATTTGGGTTAAGGGTAAATTTGTGTTTTTGACGGTCTACAAAATTAATCAGGTTAATTCCAGTAACCAATTGTTCGGACAGCCACTTAACGGCATCCATATCGAGGCGAAGGTTGTTCCTGTGTGTTGGAACAGAGCCCGTACCCACCTCACCAAGAGAAGCGAACTTGTAGGCTTTTTCTACTCCACCGGGCCCTACAAAAACGACTTGATCGTCTTGATTAAACTCAATACCACCTGCGGAGATCATGCGGGCAAAAATACCTTTTTCGTCGCTAAAGAACTCAATAGAATACGTGTAGCTACTGCGAACCACGATGGCCATTGGTTTGGTTCGAACAATCTGCACATTGTTTATTTTCTTATTTTCGCTGAGCAAAGAATTACAATCCTGGCTTAGGAGGAGGGACGGAAGGAAGGCAAGCACAGCTATTACAACGGCACGAGAGACCTTTACTTGGAGAAGAATTCGCATAGGGTAGCGGAAATTTTGTGATCTAAATACCAACCAAAAAAGATTTGGCGCAAAGTACATTTTTTATTTTGAAAGTAGCGGTATTTTTCGCTGAATTCCATTGTAAAAATCTATCATAAGGTATATTATTTTACACCGACAAAAAGAGTGGCCCTTGGGCTGCGATTCCCATGCCCAAAAACAGATCAAAAGGAAGAGAAGGGAAAAAAGAGCTTACCTTAGACCAGCGCCTTCATCATCGACCAATTTACCATTGACGATTCGAATAATTCGCGCAGGGAAATGTTGTAATATACGGTAGTCATGGGTAGCGCACAACACGGCAGAATTGTGCTCCTTGGCTAATTTTCGGAGCAGCAGCAGGATATCATCACTGGTCTCAGGGTCAAGGTTTCCAGTTGGTTCATCCGCAATAATTAGAGCCGGTTGGTTCAAGAGCGCCCTTGCAATCACGACCCGCTGTTGTTCACCACCCGACAATTGGAAGGGCATTGCATCCCATTTGGATAATAGATCTACCTCCGATAGCACTAGGCGAGCTCGGTATTCCATTTCAGAGTTGTTTTTCCAACCCGTAGCCCGGAGGACAAACAGAAGGTTTTCCCCAACAGTTCGATCCGTGAGCAAGTTAAAATCCTGGAAGACAATTCCCAGCCTTCGTCTGAGCAAGGGAATTGTCTTCCGGGAAAGTTTTTTCAAGTCAAATCCGGCAACCTCACCGGAGCCAGCCCCTAGGGTTAAGGCCCCATAAATGGCTTTCAACAGGCTGGATTTACCGCTTCCGGTTTTTCCGATTAAGTAAGCAAATTCGCCTTCAGCCAACTCCAAATTAATCCCGTTCAGAACGGGGCTGCCATCCTGTTGAACTATTTGAGCGTTATAAAGACGAATGATAGCCATGCGTTATACTTCTGGTTCAGGGAGGACTTCTCCCTCTGGTTCAGAGGCAACAACGGTTACGTCTGCAATTTGATCGCTTCCATCCAGACGGATAATTCGGACACCTTGGGTAGCACGACCCATTACACGCAGCTCAGCAGCGGCCGTTCGAATGGTTACGCCAGCGGTGGTGGTAATCATCAAGTCATCGTTATCAGTCACCGATTTAATGGCGACCAGACTACCCGTCTTATCCGTTAATTGAATCGTTTTTACCCCAAGTCCTCCGCGGGTTTGCACCCGGTAATCATCGATAGCAGAACGTTTGCCCATCCCTTTTTCGGAAACCACCAATACGCTGGCTTCTTTGTCCTGTGGATCAATACAAACCATACCGACTACCTCGTTGTTTTCAGGAACTGTAATCCCTCTTACGCCAGCAGCATTTCGACCCATTGGGCGTACATCTGATTCATTGAATCGGATAGCTCTGCCACTGCGTACGGCGAGAATGATTTCATTTTGACCATTCGTCAATTTTGCCTCGATTAAGGCGTCGCCTTCATTAATCGTGATCGCATTGATTCCTCCCTGTCTTGGTCGTGAATAATCTAACAGAGGAGTTTTCTTGATTTGACCTTTTTGAGTGCAGAAAGTGATGAAGTGGTTATTGATAAATTCCTCGTCGTCCAATTTACGCACAATGATAAAGGCGCGGATACGGTCTTCCTTAGGAATATTCAGGAGATTTTGAATGGCTCGACCAGCAGTTGCTTTTGCACCTTCCGGTATTTCATATACTTTCAACCAAAAACACCTACCTGCGCTAGTAAACAACAACAATGTTTGGTGATTGGTCGCTGTAAACATGTGCTCTACGAAGTCTTCATCTCGGGTACGAACACCTTGCGCACCTCGACCACCGCGACCTTGAGCGCGGTATTCAGTAATGGGAGTCCGCTTGATGTATCCAGCATGGCTGATCGTAATGACTACCTCCTCGTTTTCAATCAGGTCCTCTATACTGATATCGCCTTCATCGACCTCGATCGCCGTTCGGCGAGCATCCCCATACCGGGCTTTGATTTCAGCTGTTTCATTTTTGACAATTTCACGCTGAAGTCCCTCATCCGCAAGAATTGCCTTGTATTCAGCTATTTTGCGCATAATTTCTTCGTATTCTGCGCGTACTTTATCCCGTTCTAGACCTGTCAATTGTTGCAGGCGCATAGCCAGGATAGCTTTTGCTTGAATTTCGGACAAGCCGAAGGTGTCCATCAGGCCAGTTCTAGCCTCTTCAGCATCTTTGGAAGCACGAATCAGAGCAATCACCTCATCCAAGTGATCAAGAGCAATAAGCAGGCCTTCCAAAATATGCGCCCGTTCCTCTGCTTTACGGAGCTCGTATTCCGTTCGCCGAACTACGACATGGATTCGGAATTTGATAAACTCCTCAATCAAGTCTTTCAGATTCAATACCCTTGGGCGACCATTCACCAACGCAATGTTATTGATACCATAGCTGGTTTGCAATGGAGTCAATTTAAAGAGTTGGCTGAGGATCACGTTGGCTGCGGCATCCCTTCGCACCTCAATCACTACTCGGACTCCTTCACGGTTAGATTCATCCCGAACATCTGAAATCCCTACTACTTTTTTCTCGTTCACCAATTCAGCGATCTTGGCAATTAACATTGCCTTGTTGACCTGGTAAGGGATTTCGGTTACGACAATGGCTTCGCGGCCTTGAGCATCGGTTTCGATCTCGGTTTTGGATCGCACCACTACCCTGCCCCGACCTGTACGGAAGCCCTCGCGAACTCCAGAGAGCCCATAAATAATGCCTCCGGTTGGGAAATCCGGAGCAACCACATACTCCATTAAATCCTCCACCGTAATCTCCGGGTTATTTACCGTAGCTTCAATTGCATTACAAATCTCGGTCAAGTTATGGGGCATCATATTTGTTGCCATCCCAACAGCGATACCGGAGGCACCGTTGACCAATAAGTTGGGAAGCCGGGTAGGCATAACGGTAGGCTCTTCCAGCGAATCATCAAAATTTAGCTGAAAATCAACGGTATCCTTTTCGATATCAGCCAATATTTCATCTGAAATCCGCTGTAAACGAGCCTCAGTGTAACGCATCGCGGCCGGGCTATCCCCATCCATCGAACCAAAGTTACCTTGACCATCTACTAAAGGATAGCGTAAGCTCCACTCCTGCGCCATCCGCACCATGGTATCGTACACGGAGGCATCCCCGTGTGGGTGGTATTTACCAAGTACTTCTCCGACGATACGTGCAGACTTTTTGTATTGCTTGTTATAGCTCAAACCAAGCTCCTGCATTCCAAAAAGCACCCTCCTATGAACAGGTTTTAATCCATCTCGTACATCTGGTAACGCGCGGGAAACAATGACCGACATTGAATAGTCAATGTAAGCGGTCTTTAATTCCTCCTCAATATTTATCGGAATAATCCGTTGATCTTGCATACTGCTCTAATCTTGGCAAAACTAATTAGGGATAAAGAAAAACACGGCTGCCTCATAAGTGCTTGAATGTTTTGGTAAAAGGACTAAGGTTTATGCAAAACCGAGTAACCCTCCAACCCACACACTCATCTTCCTATAAGACAGCCGCAAAAGAGCCAATTTAATGGCAAATGGCTTTCTATTTTATGTTACTTAAGCAGCTGTCTGTGTAACTTCTTTACCGCTTAAAATTTTCTCGGATGTCAAATCCACCACCAAGGCTGACGCAATGAAGATAGAAGAGTAAGTACCAAATAACATACCTACCATCATACCAAATGCGAATCCTTTTGTGGCTGCGCCACCAAAAACGAACAAGATCACAACTACCCCAAATACAGTACCAGAGGTAATTAAGGTACGGGTAAGGGTAGAGTTAATTGCACGATTTAAAACCTCCTCTTTAGGTCTGCCTGCAAAAGTGGCAATAAACTCACGAATACGGTCATATACAATTACTGTATCGTTTACGGAGTAACCAATTACTGTCAGCATACAAGCAATGATCGCCTGGTCAATCTCAAGAGAGAAAGGAACCAATCCGTGCAAGAGAGAGAACAGACCAAGGGTAATCATCAAGTCATGCGCCAGAGAAATGATGGCTCCCGCAGAAAACTGCCAGCGGTGGAAACGAACCAACAGATACAAGAAAATCAAACCTAGGGCCCAAAGACCTGCTTTGTAAGAAGAGGCGCGGATATCATCCGCTACGGTAGCACCTACCTGGCTGGAGGAAATAATGTGCGTTCCAACAGAAGCCGTGTTCGAGAAGGAAGCATAATCGTCGCTGACGATTCCAGCCCCGGAAAGCCCCTCGTGCAACTTAGACATTACTTTTTCCATGGCACCTGCCTCTTCTACCAGGTAAGAAGTAGTTATATTATAGGTGTTGTTGGTAGATACCGCCTTTACAATCGGAGTCTTTCCATCAAAAACAGGAGTCAAA
The DNA here is from genome assembly GCA_046316495.1 of Chitinophagales bacterium. Classification (GTDB taxonomy): domain Bacteria; phylum Bacteroidota; class Bacteroidia; order Chitinophagales; family Saprospiraceae; genus M3007. Next base: position 5,137 of record JBKDAM010000030.1, on the reverse strand, counting down.
GCAGAACGAACTTGCTCTGCATCAATCGCTTTGTCGAACTGGATATTAAAGGAATAACCGCCTTTGAAATCAACCCCCATCTCAAAACCACGGGTAAAGAAGGAGCCGATGGCAATTACTGTCAGGATCAAAGAGAAGATGTAAGCATAGCGACGCTTGGACATCCAATCATACGTAACATTAGCTAGTACATTCTCAGAAAATTTGTGAGAGTAGCTCATCTCTCCACCGCGATCTGTCCACCAATCGGTAAACATACGTCCCAACATAACGGCTGTGAACATAGAGGTAAGGATACCAATCATCAAAACGGTACCGAAGCCCTTAATTGGGCCCAAACCAAAGTACATCAAAACCACAGCAGTCAACAAGGTGGTCACGTTCGCATCAATGATGGCGGAAAGGGCGCGTCCAAAACCTACTTTAATCGCATTCAAAACCCCCATTCCTGCACGAAGTTCTTCTCGAATACGTTCGTATATAATAACGTTCGCATCAACAGCCGCAGCGAGGGTTAACACGATACCGGCAATACCAGGAAGAGTCATCACCGTACCAAGGGAAGCCATGGTTCCAATCAAGAAGAAAATATTGGCAATCAAGGCCACGACACTAACAATACCGCCCCGGTTGTAGTACATAATCATGAATCCACACAACAATACTACAGAGAGCAACATCGCCAACAATGATTTGTTGATGTTCTCTTGTCCGAGAGAAGGACCTACTTGGCTTTCTTGTACAATGCGGGTTCCAGCAGGAAGTTTACCAACCTCCAGAATTTGAGAAAGGTCACGTGCTTCGTCCAAGGTAAATCCACCAGTGATGGAGGAAGTACCACCATCAATAACACTGCGTACGCTCGGTGCACTTACTACATCGTCGTCCAACAAGATCGCGATTTCGCGCTGACCACCTTCAAACGCACGTTTGGTCAAACCAGCCCATGCCTTTGCGCCATCGTTGTTCATGCGAAGGCTTACACCAATCTCACCAGATGGATCCGGCTCAGCACTAGCACCCGTTACCACTGAACCGTCCAATGGAGCCTGGTCAGAACCACGAGTTTTCTTAATGGCATACAACATGTATTTACCATTCACAGAGCTTTCGCCTGTTTTATCTTCGATTGCCTTTTGGCTCCAACGGAAATCCAGGTCATTCGGGAAAATAGAGCGAACTTCAGGGCGATTCAGGTAATTCAATACCGTTTCACGCTGGTTTTTGTCTGCATAACCCAATACCGGGCTAGGAGCAATTCCCTCTGCGGTAGCATTCAAAATTAAGGCCTTGAGCAGTGGACCTGCCTCCTGGTTGGTTTCAGGGGCTGGAACTTTAATTTTAGGCTGTGTGCTATCTGGTAAGCCATTTGCGCCGTTAGGATAAACTTCAATAGAGTCTTTCTTTACCACTTGAGAGGTATCACCAGACAAAAGACCTTTCAAACGAGTATCAGCATCTACTAAACCTTGGGCAATTCCCTGGTCTGAGATACGGTAAGTTTCCCAAAATTCAAGTTTAGCACTTTGTTGCAACATTTTACGGGCACGCTCCGGATTATCAATACCTGGTAGCTCTACCAAAATCAGGTCACGCTGGGCATCCAAGCTTACGTTTGGCTGAACAACTCCCAATTTATCAATACGCTGCTTCAAACGCTTGTAAGTCTCGTCCACCGTGCCATTGGCCAATGTCCGAAGAGCGGCTTCTACTGCTCCATCGGGGGAGGCCGCTGTAATATTCTGACTCTTTAACAAATCCTGGCGAGAAAAAATAGATGCCAACGAACGGCCACCTGATCTCTCTTTCCATGCCTGAGAGAAAAGAGTAATATAATCGGTCTGCTGCGTTTTTTGCAATTCAGACGCGCGATTCAAAGATTCCAAAAATGCAGGATCGGTACTGTTACCAGACAGGGTTTTCAAGAAATCGCGAAGATCGACTTGCAATACCACGCTCATACCCCCTTTAAGGTCAAGACCCATACCAAGCTGACCTTTTTTGAGTTCAGCGTAAGAAAACTCTTTTAAGAAAGGGATCCCCCATACTTTTACCTGAGACATAGAGTCCAGATAACGGCTGTAAGACTGTTGCCAGGAAGCGGAAGCCCCGCTGTTCACCTGCTCCGTTGCGTACGCTCCAGCGTCTCCTTCGATTACACTGGTTCTCCACATTGATCCAAAGGTGTACAAACACGCTAAGGTCAATAACACGACAAAAAAAGATACAATACCTTTGCTCTGCATAAAGTTGTAACAAAAATTTGAATAAACCGAGGCTCCTTTCAATCGCACTGTGTGTGCTTTAGGGCCTAAAAAAGCGCGCAAATATAGGCACTGGAACCAATAGTGAGGAGAATATTGGGAATATTTTCGCTTTAATTCAAATAATCCTAAAAATAATAGCAATACTATCAAACAAAATAGTACTCTATTATGTTTTTCTTTCCGTTCTTTACCACTGGAAAGTCAAAATCACCCGTACCTTTTATCTATGGATAATTACACCCTAAGTCCTTTTCAACGCCTGATCCGACTACTTCGGCAGTACAGGAAGGAAATTCGCTACGTGTTGCTGTATGCTTTTGTTTCTGGTTTAATCAGTCTATCGCTTCCATTAGGGGTCCAATCCATTATCGGTTTGTTGGCGGGAGGTAGTATCTCGGCATCCTGGGGACTGCTGGTATTTGTGGTAATCGGTGGAGCCCTTTTTGCTGGTTTTCTTAGGCTGATGCAATTGTTTATCATGGAGCACCTTCAGAGGCGCTTTTTCACCGATGCCGCCCTCGATTTTGCTTTAAGGATCCCGAGACTAAATATGGAAGCGCTCCGGCAAGAGCACATCCCGGAGCTGGTCAATCGTTTTTTTGATACCACTTCTATCCAAAAAGGGATGCCCAAACTACTCATTGAAGGTTCCACCTCGGTGATTACTATTCTTTTTAGCTTAATCGTTCTTTCGTTCTACCATACCACTTTTGTCAATTTCTCCCTGCTGATGCTTTTCACACTGGCTATCATGTTTTATTTTACAGCCCCCAGTGGATTAGCCAGTAGTTTGATTGAATCCAAATACAAGTATAAATTGGCGTATTGGTTGGAAGAGCTGGGTCGAGTAGCTGTAACGTTTAAACTAGCCGGAGAAAACCGTTTCCCTCTTCAGAAGGCAGATGAACTCATTGAAAAATACCTGAAAGCACGTGCGGTCCATTGGCGCATACTCGCTATTCAATTTGTAAGCGGGGTGGCCTTTAGGGTAATCGTGATGGGCGGTTACCTGATCTTGGGAAGCCTCCTCGTCATGAATGCGGAGCTGAACATGGGTCAGTTTGTCGCCGCCGAACTGCTGGTGTTGTTCATCGTAGATGCGGTAGAAAAACTCGTGTTACTTCATGAAACAGGGTACGATATCCTGACATCCATTGAAAAGCTAGGACAGGTAACTGACCTCCCCATCGAGGAAGAAAAAGGGCTTAAAGTAGAAGAGTTTAGTAAAAACAAAGCCTTTAAAGTGAGTCTGAACAATGTTAGCTACCAATTTGAAGACGGAACCGAACCCGTTCTCCAAAACCTCAACCTGCAAGTGGAACCCGGACAACGGATTGCCATTACAGGGTACAGTGGAGCTGGATTAAGCACCCTGATGCAGATTTTTTCTATTCTGAACCGGGGATTCACTGGCAACTTGTTAATCAACGATTTACCGACACAACAACTCAACTTGCGAAGTATGCGGCAGTTTACCGGCGACCTCTCTTCTCAAGAAGATATTTTCAAAGGATCTATTCTAGAAAACATTTCGTTGGGTAGAGAAAACATCGATCTCCCAATGGTGATCAGCGTGTGCTCCCAAACTGGTTTGCTGGAATATGTGCAGCAACTTCCAATGGGTCTGGATACAGAATTGCTCCCTGGCGGAAAAAATACCCCCAGCAGCGTTATCACTAAAATATTAGTCTCTAGAGCCATCGTTGGAACGCCCCACTTATTAGCTCTTGAAAAACCATTGGGGCACCTCAACTTACAAGATCGAATCCGGTTAGCGACTTTGTTAACCGACCGAAAAAAGGATTGGACGCTTATTTGCGCGACAGAAGATCCGATTTTGGCATCCATGTGCGACCGCGTCCTGGTGCTCAAAGATGGTCAGTTTGTTTTTGATGGCACCTGTGCCGAAATCCAAAACACTGAACACCCAAATTATGTATTCCGTTACCGTCTAGAAACCGTATAATACCCATGTTGGACATTACTAACAATACCATAGAGAACCACGAAGTGTTCGAAAAATTAAAATCGGTCCAAAAGACAGCCCTCCCTCCAAGTCACCTTGGTGTTAAACGGCTCCTGCTGGTTTTCCTGGCCATGCTTTTGATCGGTTTATTCCTTCCATGGACCCAAAATATCCAGGCTCCTGGAAAGCTGACTACGCTCCGGCCAGAGCAACGCCCTCAAACCATCCATGCCACCATATCTGGCCGAATTGAAAAATGGTACGTCATGGAAGGCCAAGAAGTAAAAAAAGGAGACACAATTGTTTTCCTGTCTGAGGTAAAGTCAGACTATATGGACCCTCAGCTAATCGCCCGAATGGGCAATCAAATCTCTGCAAAAGAGGACGCTATCAATGCATACTCGAATAAGGCAGGTGCTTTGTCCTCCCAGATAAGTGCTCTCAACCGCGAGTTATTGAACAAAATAGGTCAAATTCAAAATAAAATCGAACAGCAAAAACTGAAAGTGATTTCAGATTCAATCGCCATTCAACAAGCTCAAAATGACCTAGCTATCGCCAAAAGGCAGCTGGAGGGCAACCGCGTTTTGTATGAAAAGGGCGTGAAATCACTGAGCGATTTTGAAGATAAACGCCTCAAGATGGTAGAAACAGAAACCAAACTGGTAAAAGCCGTCAATAACCTCGAAATCAGCAAAAACGAGCTCAATAACGCTCAAATTGAGCTCACACTCACTCAAAACGAATTTGCAAATAAAATCGCTAAGGCCAATAGCGACCGATTTAGCACCTTGTCCGAACAAATTGAGGCCACTGTCTCGGTAAACAAGCTGAAGACAGAGACCGAAAATTACACGCGCCGCTCCAGTTTTTATGTGATCACCGCACCACAAGATGGGTATAT